>CAZPMS010000003.1:0-143851 GCA_964588165.1 uncultured Gammaproteobacteria bacterium | reverse complement strand
TTAAGCCGAATTTTTTAGTTATCCAGAGCTATGTATTACTTCCGTTACCTGGCTCGGGGACAGGGATTCGAACCCCGATTCCTAGGACCAGAACCTAGTGTCCTACCATTAGACGATCCCCGATCGTCAGAATTTGCTTTATAGCCTGCGCGTCTCCCGGTAAGCGAGATCCGCTTCGGCATCAATCAAATTCTTCCTCTCCAATCCAGCTTTGCTGGATTGGTTTATTTGCCTTTAAGACAAGCTATTTAAATTAATTATAAAATTTATTGATTATAGATAAAGTTTAATCCTTTAATATTATCAGAAATGATATTATAAAATCTTGTTTTAGTCAATTATCCAGTTGGCAAAAATGCTAAAATTGGTGTAAGATTATGGCATAAATATGATGACTGCTAATACCAAAAAATTCATAAATAGCATTAAAAACTCCGATTTAAAGGTTATTTACCGGGGAGATGATTTTTCCAGAATTCAGGTGGATATGCTGGTTACTAAAATCGCCACTATTTATGAAAAGGTAAGGAACGCCATTGATTATAAAGAAGACCATCTTTTAAGGAAGACGGCCATTTTTAGAATCCTACAGCGTAAAATGATTATTAAAGTTTCTGTTGAAGGCATTGCTTCATCCCTCATAAAAGAACTTATTAGGGCCGGTTATTTGGAAAATAATTTAATTCCGGCAACTAAAGTGGATGAAGTCCACCATATCATTGATAAATATTTAACTTTGTTTAATTTAAGCGGGGCTAAAAGGAATACCGATAAAGGCAATAAGCTGTTTAAATGGATTTTAGAAGTTTGCTCCTGTGAGGTAGAAGAATGCATTGTGCCACCGGTGGCTAACCGCGCTTTGGTGGAGTTTATGTATAAAGTAATGAGCCCCAAAGTAAATATTGTAGATAAAAATCTAACTGATAAATTAAAAGACCTTCATATTTACATGGCTGTTTACCGGGCTTTGGTGAAGTCTGACGATAGCATGATGGATTTTCTGCTGTTAAAATATTATGCGCCGGGCTGGACCAAGGCCGATAAAACTATGGTAATGCAGGTGGCCAAAAAAATTAGCAATTTAAAATTGGAGATTGAAAAGCAAAAGAAGTATTATGTGGCCGACAAGCTGTTTAGGATGTTCAAAAAATATACCTTTGCCTTTTTCGTTTTAAGGGATGTAATTATAAATAATTACAAAGAAGCCGAAAGGATTTTTAGCAACGCAGAAGAGCTGGAATATCAAATAAGAGATGTATGTAAAAAATCCTATAGATCTTCCAAAACCAAGTTAAGGCGCAGTATTTTTAGAGTTACCCTTTATATTTTCTTAACTAAAATGCTTTTAATTCTGCTTTTAGAACTTCCTTATGATAAATATATTGCCCACGAGGTTAATTATTTAGCCTTAGCAATTAATGCTATTTTCCCACCGCTATTAATTATTGTTTTAGGGCTATTTATTAGGATTCCTTCCAAAAAAAATACCAATAAGGTTGTTAAACTATCGGGTGAAATAGTGTATAAGGATACCATTTCTGATGTTAAAAAAGGTTTTGGCATTAATGTAAAAAGAAGGAATGTATTTAATTTTATATTTAACATTTTATATCTAGCATTATTTGTTTTCTCGTTCGGAGTTTTTGTTTATATTTTGCGCAGGTTAGGCTTTAATTATTTTAGCATGGCAATCTTCTTGCTCTTTTTATCCATTGTCAGCTTTTTTGGCATTAAATTAAGGATGAAAACCAGAGAGCTGATAGTGGTAGATAGAAAAGAAAATCCTTTAGTTCTTTTAATAAATTTATTCACTTTGCCATTTTTAAAGGCCGGGCATTGGATTTCGGAAAAGTTTTCTAAAATAAACATTTTTGTTTTTATCCTGGATTTTATTATAGAAGCCCCGTTTAAAATATTTTTAGAAGTTATAGAAGATTGGATTGCTTTCCTGCGGGAAAAAAAGGAAGAGATTTATAATAAGGAATAGCTATTATCGAGTAGCTGGCCGCGCCCCGCTTGCTCCGCTCGCGGAGTCGGTGGGGTAGCTAGTTAAGGAACTGGCTTTTAGGCCGGTTTTTTAGTATAATTAATTTTAGGAAGGTAGGTTGGTAGGTGATTAGGTGGGCAGGTTCCTTGCTAATTACCTAAAATCCTAAATAGCTAATTACCTAAAAAATGAAATACGATATTATTACAGTAGGCGGTATTACCGAGGATATCATGTTTTACACTGATGATATGCAAGTAATAAAGAACAAACAGCGCTTTGGCAGCAAAACTTTGTTTGCTTTTGAAGTTGGCGATAAAATTATTAGTGATAAGAAAGTGGTTTATACGGGCGGAGGCGGCGGAGCCAACAGCGCTATTAGTTTAGCAAGATTGGGTTTAAAAACAGGCATTATAGCCGCAGTGGGAGACGATACTGCTTCAACTGAATTAACTGCCCGTTTAAAAAAGGAAAAAGTTAATTTACACTGCGTTCAACAGATAAAGAAATCCTGGAGTGGCCTTTCTTTGGTTATTACCGGCGGAAGCAAAAGCGAGCATGTTATTTTTACCCACCGGGCCGCTAACGAAAAATTGAATTTAAGTTTAAATGAGTGTTTAGCGCTAAACAGCAAATGGTTTTATCTAACCTCACTTTCCGGACCTAATTGGCAGCACAATTTAGATGTTATTTTTAAAACCGCTTTAAATAATAAAATAAAAGTTGCTTGGAATCCAGGCAGTACCCAGCTAAAGTCCGGTTATAAAAAATTAAAGAAGTATCTGTCCAAAACATCAGTTTTAATTTTAAATAGAGAAGAAGCAATAGAGCTGGTGGCCAATTCGGGCAAAAAAACCAAGAATATCAAGAAGTTGTTAAAAATTTTATCAGATATCGGGCCAGAAACAGTCAGTATTTCTGATGGTTCTAAGGGGGCTTATGTTTTTTCTGAAGGTGAATTTTTTTTCAAAAAAGCTTTAGCTGTAAAGGGTGTAAATACCACTGGTGCCGGCGATGCTTTCGGTTCAAGCTTGGTTGGCGGTTTAATATTATACAAGGATAGTTTAAAAAAAGCATTAAATTTAGCAATCATTAGGGCTAACTATGTGGTTAGGAGGGTTGGTGCACAGGAGGGGCTACTTTCTTTAAACCAAGTTAAAAAGAAACATAAAATATAGAAAATTAGTTTTTAATTTTGAATTTTGAATAAATTTTAAAATTAGAATTTAGAAATTCAATTAAAAATTTTAAATTCTAAATTAGTAATTAATAAGCATTTGCCTTTCATTTTATTATCCAGTATACTTTTTGTATGATTTTTAAAGCTAAAGTTAGTATTTATTTAGCCGTCTGCCTTTTTTTAATAGGCAGTTTTTTAATAGTAGGCAATGCTTTGGCAGCCGAATATGATTATGATTTGGCCATCAACCATGATGATATAACTTTTTCTGAAGATATCTTAATTTCAGGTGAAACTGTAAGAATATATGCCAAAGTAAGGAATGTGGGCAATTTAGATATTACTGGCTATGTTTCATTTTTTAGAGGCATGGAATTAATTGGCAATTCCCAGGCAGTTTCAGTTTTACCAGGAAGTAATGACGATGTTTTTGTAGATTTTGTGGTTCCGGAAGATTCATTTAATGTTCAAGCTAAAATTCAGGGTACTGATCCAGCTGACCAAAATTCTGCCAATGATGAAAGCCAAACTACCTTAATTTATCCTGATAAAGATACCGACGGTGATGGCACTGTTGATGGGCTGGATAATGATGATGACAATGACGGCCTAACAGATAGCGAGGAACAGTCTTTAGGTACAGATCCTTTAAAAGCAGATACCGACGGCGATGGCTATAATGATAATGTAGATGTTTTTCCTTTAGATCCAAATGAATGGCTGGATACCGACGGCGACGGCCAAGGAGATAATGCCGATATAGATGACGATAACGACGGCTGGTCCGATAGCCAGGAACAATCCAGAGGCACGGACCCTTTAAGGAAAGATACCGACGGCGATGGCGTAAATGATCCGCAAGATTATTATCCTTTAGATCCTTCAAAATCAGTTAAAGAAGAGCCCAGGAATATCTTCCAACCACC
Organism: uncultured Gammaproteobacteria bacterium; assembly: GCA_964588165.1. Lineage (GTDB taxonomy): Bacteria > Patescibacteriota > Patescibacteriia > UBA1558 > UBA10009 > CAZPMS01. Next base: position 139,758 of record CAZPMS010000003.1, on the reverse strand, counting down.
AGAACCAGATCCAGAACCAGAAACTGATCCAGAAGATTTAGATCAAGATAATGGAGATGATGATATAGATACCTTGCAGGATCTTCAACAACAGTTGGATGAAATTTCTAATTCACAAGAAACAGCCAAAAAAATAGATGAACAGCCAGTAGAAAAATTTGGCGATGTGGTAGAGATGGTTTCCAAAAAAACCGGCAGCTTTTTTAGCCTAAATAATTTATTTATGTGGATGGTGATAGCTATTATTTTGGTTTTGGCAGCTATTATATTTTTAATAATCAAACAAAAGAAGTCTGGCGCTAAACCAATAGATTCAATGGCTAAGAAAAAAGCTCAAGTTGCCCGTCCGGCTCAAGCTCTTAATTTAAAGAAAACTAAAAAAAGTATGCCAATTCAAAAAGTTCAAAGGAAGCTGCCGCCTAATGTTATTAATTTAAAGGATTTAAATAAAAAGAAATAAATTTATTAATTAATAAAAAAATATGTCATTTGAATCTGAACCAAAATCTAAAGGGGGAGACGAAGGGATAATAGAACTTAAGCAGGTAAGTGCTGAAGAAGCTGGGGGCTGGATAGAAAAAGCTCAAAAAGTTATGGCAGATTTGAATATTAAAACGGCTGAAGATTTTAGGGAGGCAGTTAAAGGTCTAATAGAAAGAAATGTCGATGAAACGGCTGTTATTAGCCCTGAGGATGTTGAAACTGCTAAGAATCTTATAATTTATAATGAACTCCCAAAAGATGAAGATAATGAACCAGGCTGGAGTTTATCAGATGATGAAGATAAGGCATTACGTTCTATAGTTGCCAGAGTTGAAAACTAAAGCTTTTGATAAAATAATTTATATTATAAAAAGGGTCATATTTTTTGACCCTTTTGTTTTAAAATAGTAAGATAATTAATAAGAAAAGCGATGTATGCCTCAAAAAAGGATTTTTCTTGATGGTGCCAGTTATTTTGTAACCACCAGAACACATAACAATGAAAAGATTTTTACAAATCATCAAGCATGCCAGTTATTTTTAGAAGTCTTAAATTATTCACATCAAAAGCTAAATTTTGAGTTATTTGCTTTTGTGGTATTGCCTAATCATGTACATTTGTTGATTAGACCAAATAGAAAGAATACCATTTCTGATACCATGCGCCATATTAAAGGAAGATTTGCTAATAAGTATAAAGAAATAACCCTCACCGAAGCCGAGAAATTTATTCTCGGAAGGTCAGCAGAGGATAAATTCCTCTGCTACGGACGAGCCGAGAAATCCAACCAATCACCCCACGTAGCCGAGAAATTTATTCTTGGCAAACCGGTTTGGCAAAAATCATTTCACGATAGAGTTATCCGTTCAGACAAAGAATTATATAATAAACTGGAATACATTGATCAAAACGCAGCTAAACATAGAATAGTTAATGATCCGATTGATTGGCTTTATTCTTCTTATCACAATCATCATCAAACAGGGAAAGAAATTATTAATATTGATTATTTAGAATACTAAAGTATGCAAAAATATAAATGGATTGTAAAAGATCCAATTTTAGAAGATAAAATAAAACAATTCCCGGAACTTAATCCGGCTGTTTTACAATTGTTGTTTGATAGAGGTCTAACTTCTCAAGAACAAATTGATGAGTTTTTACATCCCGATTATTCGCAGGATATCCATGACCCAATGCTGTTTACTGACATGAAAAAGGCCGTAGGCCGTATTTACCAGGCTAAAGAGAAAAATGAGAAAGTAATTATTTATGGTGATTATGATGCCGATGGAGTTTGTGGCTCAGCTATTTTAGCAAAGGTTTTTAAAGAAATTGGCCTTGATTTTGAAACCTATTTACCAGATAGGGAAAAAGAAGGCTATGGCCTTAATAGTAAAATTATTAAAGAATTCGCAGAAAAAAAAGTTAATTTAATTATTACCGTTGATTGTGGAATCAGTAATAAAGAAGAGGTAGATTTGCCAATAAGTACAGGAGGGCGCTCCTCAACGAAGCTGAGAAATTCAACCAATCACCCCACGTAGCCGAGAAATTTATTCTTGGCAAACCGGTTTGGCAAAAATCATTCCACGATAGAATAATCCGTTCAGATGAAGAACTATTCAATAAACTGGAATACATTGATCAAAACGCAGCTAAACATAGAATAGTTGATGATCCGATTGATTGGCTTTATTCTTCTTATCATAATCATCACAATACAGGGAAAGAAATTATTAATATTGATTATTTAGAATAAATATGAACAAATATAAATGGCTGGTAAAAGAGCCATTAACAGATGATAAAATAAAACAATTCCCGGAGGTAAATCCGGCTGCTTTACAACTTTTATTTGATAGAGGTTTAACTTCTCAAGATCAAATTGACGAGTTTTTACATCCCGATTATTCGCAGGATATTCATGATCCTTTTTTGTTCACTGATATGAAAAAGGCAGTTAAAAGAATTTATCAATCTAAAGAAAAAAATGAAAAAGTAATTATCTATGGCGACTATGATGCCGACGGAGTTTGTGGTTCAGCCATTTTAGCCAAGGTCTTTAATAAAATAGGCCTTGATTTTGAAACTTATCTGCCAGACAGAGAAAAAGAAGGTTATGGCCTTAACAGTAAAGTTATTAAAGAATTTGGAGAAAAAAAAGTTAATTTAATTATTACCGTTGATTGTGGAATCAGCAATAAAGAAGAAGTGGATATTGCAAATGAAATGAGAATAGATGTAGTAATCACCGACCATCACCATATTCCGGATGATTTGCCAAAAGCGGTAGCCATTATCCACCCACGGTTAGATAAAAAATATCCTTTTCATGATTTGGCTGGCGGGGGAGTAGCTTTTAAATTGGCCCAAGCAATAATTAGGGATCAGAGATCAGGGACAAGGGACGAAGAAAAGGATGTTTTTGAAAAATGGTTGCTGGATTTAGTGGCCATAAGTACCGTAGCCGACATGGTTCCTTTAATTGGTGAAAATAGAACTTTAGTTAAGCATGGCATTATTGTCTTGGCTAAAACTAAAAATTTAGGACTGCAGAAATTATTTGAAGTTGGCGCTATAAATACAGAAAAAATTGATGCCAAAACCATTGGCTGGCAGATTGCCCCACGGATTAATGCGGCCGGCAGGATGGCCCACGCCAATAACGCCTACCAATTACTGACCACAGAAAATATAGAAGAAGCCATTACTATAGCCAGCCAACTTTATAAAAGTAATATAGATCGCCAATCATTAACTGAAAAACTGGTTAATGAAGCTAAAATTCAAGTTGAAAAGCAGAAAGATAATAAAGTTTTATTTGCCTGGGGTGAAGATTGGAACCCAGGAGTTATTGGTTTAGTGGCTGGAAAAATAACTCAAGAATATGCCAAACCAGCTATTGCTTTAAGTTTTGATGGCAGCAGATATGTTGGATCCGGCCGTAGCATTAGTGGCTTTAATTTAATTGAATCTTTAAATGATTTTTCCGATTATTTTATAAAATACGGCGGTCATAAAGGCGCAGCTGGTTTTAGTATAACTAAAGATAAGTTTGATGAGTTTAAGCAGAAATTTATAGAATATGGCAATAAAAAATTAAAAAAAGCTGATTTAGTCCCTTCGCTTACCATAGATAAAGAGATTAGCCTAAAGGAAGCCGGTTGGGAACTTATAGAAATTTTAGAACAGTTTAGGCCATTTGGCATGGGTAATTACCAACCCAGGTTTTTAATAAAAAATTTGGAAGTAGGTTTAAGTGAAACTGTAGGTGCTAAGGGAAATCATTTAAAGCTTATTGTAAAGCAGGGGGCAGAGCAAAAAAAGATTATCTGCTTTGGCTTTGGTGAAGTCTGCGACCAATTAAATCCCGGTGATAAAATTGATGCCGTGTGTGAAATCGGTGTTAACGAATGGAATGGCAGTAAAGAGATACAATTATCACTTATTGATATTAAGAAGTTGGATTAATAAAATATTTTTCAACTATGGAAGAAATATCAATTAAGGAATTAATATCAATTGCCAAGCAAATACATACATCGGGTAAAAGGTGGCATTTCCATATGCTGACTCCTGACTGCATGTATAATAAGAATAAAGATAAACAGGCTTTTATTTTAGAAAATGAAATAGATGATGAGGTATTTGTTGTTTATTCTGATAAAAGGTATATGAAAGAAGGGAAGGAATTAGTACAATTACTTCACGGGGATAAAATAGTTGAAGAGAAAGAATTAGAAATAACTGATAAAAATATCAAGATAATACTTGAAAAAGCTAAAAGTTTTAATAAACAAAATATTCATTGGCATCATCATATGCTTTTCCCAGATTGCATATTTAATAAAAATAAAGGCAAATGGACTATAGTATTTGAAGATACTGAAGAAAATAAAATCATAGAATCAGTTACTAATGACGAGCCAACTGATAATCTTAGAGCCATTGAAGTTTTATATTATAAACAGAAAAAATAGTTAATTATCCAGTCTTTTAATCTTATAATCTTTATATAAAGGACTAAAAGATTGATTTAAAAAAAATATGGAAAAATATAAAAAAGTTCTAATTTATTCTGATGGCGGAGCCAGAGGCAATCCGGGTCCGGCTGCCTGCGGGGCAGTTATTAAAGATGAATCTGGCCAAGTTATTTCGGAGCACTCAAAATATTTGGGTGAAGCAACCAATAATCAGGCAGAATACCAGGGCGCACTTTTAGGATTGGAAGAGGCAATTAGGCTGGGAGCAGAAGAAGTAGTTTTTTATTTAGATAGCGAACTGATAGTTAATCAGCTGGGCGGAAATTTTAAAGTAAAAAATCTGGAACTGCAAAGTTTGTTTGTTAAAATTTGGAATCTGGCTCAAAAAATTAAAAAGGTAGAATATAATCATATTTCCAGAGAAATGAACAAAGCAGCCGATAGGTTAGTAAATTTGGAATTAGATAAAAGAAAAACCCGCTGATGTACTGAATATCAACGGGCTAAGCGTCCTGTAGCAACGTAATGCTTGGTGCCAACCGACAAGATTGCCGCAGTGGCCCATAGAAGCATAGTTACTGGAAGATACTGATCAAACGATGTTGCCAGGCTCAACTGCCACAATTGGAAGTTGACTAAGGCTGGAGCTAAACTGGCAATTAGGGAAGGTCTTATCCCCAGTAGAGTAGCAGGCATCATACCTAATGCCATTCCAAATATAATTCCAAGATACCCAGCTCCATCAGCTAAGCCAATGGTACTTTCTAAAATTGAGAAGAATAAGGGAACTACTAAAATTGAGATAAGAATTGAGAGAAGGCCTATTAATACACTGCCTTTTCCGGTAAATCCCACCCAAAGTCTTCTCTTGTTTTCATTACGCTTAATCAGAATTACTAACCAAATGATTGTAATTGTGCTTAAAAGGCTGATTCCCATAGCTGGACTAAGAATCTTATCATTGTTGGTTAAAAAACTAACAATAATAACTACGACCTCATCCATAAGGGAGGCCGCAATAAGCAGGTATATCCATACCTTTTTCATCACTTCCTCCGGGTTTTGTGAAGAACTTAATAGATTAGTATAGCATATATTGAATATTTTGTCAAGATAGCTAATTTCTTTGACAATTTAGCCTTTAAACTGCTATAATTTACTAACTTATGGAGCAAAATTGGGATATCATTGGACATCAAAATATAGTAAAATTCTTAATAAGCAGCATTAAACAAAATAGGTTGGCCAGTACCTATCTTTTTTATGGCATAGAAGGCTTAGGTAAAACAGCTGTAGCTGAAAAATTTGCCCAAGAGATTATTGGCAGTGGTAAATCAGCCACCACCGAGCTTTACCCGCTAAAGGTGGAAGAAGGCAAAAAAGATATTAGCATAGAACAAGTAAGGCAGTGGCGCAGGGCCCTTTCCTTAAAGTCATTTTCTGATCAGTATAAGGTAGGAATAATTTATGAGGGGGAAAAACTAAACCGCCAGTCAGCCAATGCTTTACTTAAAACTATAGAAGAACCTACTGACAAAACAGTTATTATCATAATCACTTCCGATTGGCAAAAGCTTTTGGATACGATTATTTCCAGAAGTATAGTTGTCAGATTTTTACCGGTACCGTCCAGTGAGATAAAAAAAGATTTAGCAGATAAAATTAAGGATAAAGATAAATTAAATCAGATAGTGGGCCTGTCTAATGGACGCCCGGGCATAGCATCTGGTTTAGTTGATGATGAGGAATTGTTTAGCAAATATGATAAGTATCAGCAATTGATTTTTAAATTATTTAAGGCTGATATTAACCAACGCTGGCAGGTAATTGCCGAATTATTGGATTCTTTAAAAGATCTGCAATCAAAAGCCAAGGCCGCCTTAACTTTTTTAGATAACTTTGAATCAGTTGCCAGAAGCTTGCTTTTAAAAAATATTGAAATAGATTATTTAAATCCAAAGGAATCAATAAATTCAAATATTAATATTTCATCAAAAAAAGCCTTAAACTTACTTTATTTAACCGACCAGGCCAAAAGTGATTTAAAAGGCAATGTTCAACCAAAATTGATTTTAGAAAATTTACTCTTAAACTTATGAAAAAACTTTTTATTATCCCGCTTCTTGGTATTTTAGTTTTAACAGGCTGTTCCATTAGCTTTAAAACCAGAGGAGGTGTAGATGGCGGAGTTTATAAAACAGCAGATTATGGTGACAACTGGGAACAAATTACCTTGGTTTATCGCGTTGGAGATTTAAAGAAAACCTTTAGTACAGTGGATTTAACCAGTATGACCATGGATCCAACAGATACCCAGGCCATTTATATTGGCACCCAGGAGCAAGGCATGTATTACACTTACGATGGCGGCATTGGCTGGCATCAAGCCTTAACTGGCTTGGGCAGAATTAATGATATAAAAGTAAGCCCTCAAGAACGCTGTGTTATTTATGCAGCCATTGGAAACAGAGTTTATAAAAGCACTGATTGTAACCGGCACTGGACTTATCAATTAATAGAAACTAGAAAGGATCCTAAGAATCAAATTACTTCATTGGCTGTTGATTCGTATAACACTAATATAATATATGCCGGAACCTCCGGATATGGTTTATTTAAGAGTGAAGATGGCGGCTTTTCCTGGCATGCCGTTAAGTTTTTTGATTCCAGAGTAACTAAGGTTTTAGTAAATAATACTGATACTAGGATAATTTATGTAGCTACCAATAGTAAAGGTATTTTTAAAACTACCGATGCTGGAGCAAGCTGGAACCAAATTATTTCGGATGAAATAAAAAAGGAAAAGAAAAACGTTATGACATATAGGAATATCATTTTAGATCCAACAGTTGATGATGGACTACTTTATGCTTCTCAATATGGATTACTCAGAAGCAGAGATGGTGGAGCCAGCTGGCAGGATATTAAACTATTAACCCCTCCCAGTACTTCTACTATTTATTCTTTAGCCATAAACCCCCAAGATGATAAGGAAATTTATTATGGCATTTCTTCAACCTTGTATAGATCTTTAGATAATGGAGAAAACTGGATTACTAGGTCATTGCCTTCATCCAGGGCAGCTAAATATATATTTTTAGATCCTATTAATCCTAATATTTTATATCTTGGCGTAAAACAGATAAAATAACTAAAAACTATAATCCATAACCAATAATTAATAATATTATGAGCGACTTCATAGATAACTTTAAAGGAAATTTTGAGAAGATAATTGAGTATTATAAAAAAGAAATTAATAATTTAAGAATTGGCCGGGCTACACCTTCATTGGTGGAAAATATCCAGGTTGATTCTTATGGTACTCCTACGCCAATTATTCATCTGGCCAGCATTTCGGCCGCTGATCCTAAAACAATCACTATTCAACCCTGGGATAAAAATTTGCTTAAAGAAATAGAAAGAGCTTTGCAGCAAGCAGAGCTTGGCGCCAGTCCGGTGGTTAAAGATGATTTGATAATTATTAACATTCCACCGCTTACAGAAGAAACTAGGAAAGAGATTAGTAAAAAATTGAATCAAAAAACTGAAGATTCCAGGGTGAGCATCCGTAACCAAAGAGAAAAAGCTAAAGACCAAGTGGTTAATCAGGAAAAGAACAAAGAAATTTCTGAAGATGATAAGTTTAAGCGATTGGAAGAGTTGGATGAATTGGTTAAAAGTTATAATGAGCAGGTTAAGGAGTTAAGTAAAAACAAAGAAGAAGAAATAATGACCATATAATTAAATTCTAAGCACTAAATAATAAATTTTAAACAAATTTTAATAGCCAAAATTTAAAATAATAAAAAGTTAATAAAATTTGAATTTAGAACTTATTTAGAGTTTAGATATTAGAATTTAGAAATTTTATGTTTATAACAATAATTGTATTTATCATAATTTTAGGCTTATTGATATTTGTCCATGAATTTGGACATTTTATTACTGCCAAAAAGTCCGGAATGAAAGTTGAGGAATTTGGTTTTGGTTTTCCTCCCAGAATTTGGGGCTTTAAAAAGAAAGAAACAATGTATTCTATTAATTGGATACCTTTGGGCGGTTTTGTAAAAATTAAAGGAGAAGACGGCAGTAGCCGAGAAGAAACTGATAGTTTTGCCAATAAGCCTTTTTGGAAAAAATCTGTTGTTCTTTCGGCCGGAGTTTTTATGAATGTATTTTTGGCCTTTGTATTAATTTCTTTTGGCTTTATGATCGGCATGCCAAGCGTGGTAGATAGTAATGTAGCGGATAATAGTAGTGTTTCAGCAGTTCAGGTCCAAATAGCTGGCGTATTAGATAATTCACCGGCTGATCAGGCTGGATTAAAGTTGGGAGATTATGTTTTAAAAATAGATGGGCAAGAAATAAAAAGTGTTGATCAGATGCAACAGTATTTAAGGGAAAATCAAGATAAAGAGCTTTTAATACAATTTAGGAGGCAAGAAAAAATTGAGGAAATTATTGTTACTCAGGCGTCTATAGAAAATTTTTTAGAAACAAAGGCCATGGGAGTTAATTTAATCCAAATTGGCATAGTAAAGCACGGTTTTTTTGAAAGCATATATTATGGTTTTAAAACTACCATCAGCCTTTTACTTGCTATTATTTCTGCATTTTATTCTATAATTGTTAATTTAATTGTAGGCAAAGGCCTGTCTCCCGATATTGCCGGCCCGGTTGGTGTAGCAGCTGTTACCGGCCAGATGGTTGATTTAGGTTTTAGGTATGTTTTGCGTTTTACCGCTATTTTATCCATAAACTTAGCCGTTTTAAATTTTTTCCCATTCCCGGCTTTGGATGGCGGCAGATTTATCGGGACTATTATTGAAAAATTAAGAGGCCGGCCTAATAATAGGGTAATTGAGAATGTTATTCATAATTTAGGTTTTGGCTTACTAATGCTTTTTATAGTAGTTATAACTTATAGGGATTTTGCCAGATATAGTTCTACTCTAATAGAAAAAGTAAAGAATTTATTTTAATTGAGTCATGAATTTTAATATAAATAAGGAAAGTTTCAGCCGAAATTTAAGAGACACTTTAAGAAACTGCGGCTACTTTGGCCTTCAGGACAGATTTACCGGTAAGATAAGTTATGTAAGAAGGCTATCTAAAAATCAGCACTACCCAAGATTTCATCTTTATATAGATGATACCGAAACAGATTATAGATTCAATCTTCATTTAGATCAAAAAAAAGAAATTTATAAAGGGGCTAAAGCACATAGCGCCGATTATGATGAGCCGGCAGTAGAAGAGGAAGCAGAGAGAATAAAATTAATAATTAATGATTGATAACTAATCATTAGTCATTAATCATTAGTCATTAATAATCAATCATTATATTATGCTACAATCACAACTATTTTCCAAAACCTTAAGAGAAGCGCCCAAGGATGAAGTTTCAACCAATGCCCAGCTTTTGGCCAGGGCAGGATACATTAATAAGCAGCTGGCGGGAGTTTACAGCTATCTGCCTTTGGGTGTTAGGGTTTTAACAAAAATCCAAAATATTGTAAGAGAAGAAATGGATGCCATTGGCAGCCAAGAAATATATATGCCTGCTTTACAGTCTAAAGAATTATGGCAGGAAACAAGACGCTGGGATACATTAAAGGAGATAATGTTCCAGTTTAAAGGCAGAGAAGAAAAAGAAATCGGTTTAGGCGTAAGCCACGAAGAAGTTGTTGTAGATATTGCCAGGAAATTTATTAAATCTTACCGTGATCTGCCGGTTTATTTGTATCAGATTCAGGATAAGTTTAGAAATGAACCCAGAGCCAAATCCGGTTTGCTTAGGGGCAGGGAATTTAGCATGAAAGATTTATATAGCTTCCATAAGGACGAAAAAGACTTGAACGATTTTTACCAAAAAGCCATTGGGGCATATCAGAATATTTTTAAGCGTTTAGGGCTTAAGTCTATAGTAACTGAAGCCTCGGGTGGTGATTTTTCTGATGAAAATTCCCATGAGTTCCAGGTAGCAACGCCTTATGGTGAGGATGAAGTTTTAGTATGCCAAAAATGTGATTTTGCAGAAAATACCGAGATCAGTAAATTAAAAGACGGAGGTAAATGTCCTAAATGCCGCCAAAAGATAAATTTAATTAAATCTATTGAAGTGGGAAACATATTTAAACTGGGGTGTAAATATTCCCATGATATGAAGTTAACCTATACAGATGAAAGCGGAAAAGATCAGGAAGTAATTATGGGCTGCTACGGTTTTGGACCCTCCAGAGTAATGGGATCAGTTGTTGAAGTTTATCATGATGATAAAGGCATTATCTGGCCTAAAGAAATAAGTCCGTTCCATGCCCATCTGGTTTTACTGGATGAAAGCAAAAAAACTGAAACAAATAAGCTGTATGAAAAATTAGTAAAATCAGGTTTTGAGGTTTTATATGACGATAGGGAAGAATCAGCCGGGGTTAAGCTAAAGGATGCTGATTTAATGGGCTTGGCAATTCAGCTGATAGTTGGTAAAAAAACCAAAAATAGCGTTGAATTCAGGCTAAGAGATGGCTCTATTGCTAAAGAAATTAACTATGATAAAGTAAGCGGGGAATTAAGTAAAATTTATAAATGTTAAACAAACTTTTTGGAAAATTTTCACACGATATAGGTATTGATTTAGGAACCACCAATACTCTTGTTTATGTTAAGGATAAAGGCATCGTAATTTCTGAACCTTCTGTAGTGGCTATTAATACCAGAAACGATCAGATAATTTCCATTGGTGAAGATGCTAAAAAAATGGTAGGCAAAACGCCTCCCCATATTAAAATCACCACTCCTTTGGTAAATGGCGTAATTTCGGATTTTGAAGTTACTGAAAAAATGATAAAGCATTTTATTAATAAAATTCACCAAGAAAGCTTTAGTGTAATACCAAGGCCTAGGATTGTTATTGGCATCCCTTTAAATGTTACAGAGGTGGAAAGGAAAGCAGTAGAAGATGCCACTAAGTCAGCCGGTGCCAGAGAAGTATTTTTGATAGAACAGCCATTGGCAGCCGCTATTGGAGCCAGAATACCGATTCAAGAGCCATCCGGTTTTATGATAGTAGAAGTTGGTGGCGGCACCACAGAAATCGCAGTTATTTCTTTAGGCGGAGTGGTTACTTCCAATTCACTTACTATTGCCGGCAATGAACTTGATGAAAACATTATCCAGTATGCACGGGAAAATTTTAATTTACTTTTGGGGCAAAAAACAGCTGAAGAAATAAAAATAAGGATTGCCACAGTTACTTCGGATAATAATAAACAAGAAACAAATATGAGAGGCAGGGATTTAATTTCCGGCCTGCCTAAAGAAGTAATAGTTTCTAATATTCAAATAAGAGAAGCTATTATAAGGTCAGTTAGGCAGATTGTAGAAGCTATCCGGGATACTTTAGAAAAAACCCCTCCAGAACTGGTTGCCGATATTTTTGAAAGGGGATTAATTTTATCTGGTGGAGGAGCTAATTTAAGAGGCTTGGATAAATTAATTGCCCAAGAAACCAGAGTGCCGGTTCATTTAGTAGATGATCCTTTAACTGCTGTTGTAAGGGGAACGGGGATTGTTTTAGAGGATTTAGAAAATCTAAAAGAAGTTTTATTGCCTTCTGCCTCTGAAGATTAATTATAAATAAAGTTTTAAGCATCAAAAAAAACTACGAGTTACTAATCTGTATAAGCATACTAATGATTCGTAATTCGTATATTCGTATATTAGTAAGTAATTCGTAATTAGTAGTAGATATGAGAAAGCCCAAAAAAGGTTATTTTTTAATCGCCCTAGTAGTAATTGTGCTACTTATTTTTTTTCATAGCGTGGGTTGGCTTGGAACAGTAGAGAAAGGTGTGATTAGTTTTATTTCACCTTTGCAATCAACTTTTTATAAGTGGGGCATTGGTTTTACCAGTTTTAGGAATTATAGATTAATTATGGATGAAAACGAAAAGTTGAGAATTGAAATTTCCCGGCTTGGCGTAGATTATATTAAACTGTCTAATTTAGAGGCAGAAAATGATTTTTTAAGGAAAGAATTAAATTTTTTAAAAGAAAAAGATTTTACTTTTGAAATTGCCAGCGTGATTGGCAGGCAGCCGTATAATGACCAGATAATAATAATTAATAAAGGAACTAATGATGGTTTGGAAGTGGGTTTGGCGGCTACTGTTAACCAAGGGGTTATTGTGGGTAAAATAATGGAGGCGGAGCCAGATAGAGCATATGTTGAACTTTTAACAAACATCGAAAGCCAACTGGCTGTTAGTTTAAGCCATTTAACAGGCACTAATGGTCTTTTAATCGGACGGGTAGGCAACAGTTTGTTGGTGGATTTAATCCCTCAAGATAAAGATATTCAAGAAGATGATATTGTTATCACTTCCGGCTTAGAAGAGAAAATACCCAGAGCTTTGCTTATTGGCAGAATAAACGAGGTAGAAAGTTTAGTTGGACAAATATTTAAGCGGGCCAGAGTTTCACCAGCCATTAATTATCAGGGCCTGCAGACTTTATCAATAATTAAATCTTTTTAACAAATGTGGCTTAAAGTTATTGCTACTTTTATAATAAGCTTGGCTGTTTTTTTACTTCAGAGTTTTTTCTCTGGCTGGCCGATAATAATTAACCTTTTTGTTGTTTTAATTGTTTGGTTAAGTTTAAAACGCTCTTATCTAAGATGGTTTTATGCCTGGTGGGGAGGCTTATTATTAGATTTAGCGTATGGTACTTTTGGAGTTAACCTTTTAAGTTTGCTTTTATTGATTGTTTTATTAGATTTATTTACTTCCCAAATTTCCAGTTATAATTTTTTTGCCAAATTTTTATCAACCATGGGCGGAATATTGTCATCCCTGTTAATTAATTATTTTATTACTATAGCTTTTAGCTTGTTTTTTACTTCTGTAGCTTTTTATAGTTTTAATTTATCTATAATAAATTTAATAAATTATTTTGTAATTAATAGCCTATTAGTTATTTTATTATCATCTGTTTTTGATAAAAAAGCAGTAAAAATAAATTATGAAACTTTCTAACAACCCATTTATTTCGCGCTATGGGGCTAATAATTTAAAGGAAAGTAAAATGGATCATAATAGCCGCCTAAATGAAGTCAGCGGATCTTTTTTGGTCGGCGAAGGCCATTCTTTATGGCTGGGCCGTTTAATAGTTCAAAAAAAAGTAAGATATTTTTTATTGTTTTTGTTATTAATTTTTGTAATACTTTTTGGTAAATTGTTTTATTTGCAGTTTATAAAAGGAAATGAGTTTAGGACAATGGCAGAAGGAAATCGTTTAAGGTTAGAGCAGGTAACGCCTGCCAGAGGAATTATTTTTGATAGGTTTGGAGTTTCTTTAGTTGAAAACATGGCAACCTTTACATTATTTTTAAGTAATAATGAATTAAAGGTCCATCCGGAACAAACAGAGCCAACAATTAATTTGTTTAAAGAAATAGGTTTAGAAGAAAAGGTTATTGAGGAAATCATAGCCAGAGGAAGTTATTTGCCGGTTCCAGTTAAAGAAAATTTGCCTTACCAAGAAGCTATAGACCTTTTAATAAAAATTAAAGATCTCAGTGGTTTAAAGGTAGAAATAGACCAGCAGAGGAATTATAAAGAAAACATGGCTTTAGCCCATCTTTTGGGTTATACCAGTAGGATTAATCAGGAAGAAAAAGATTATTATTTAGATTTAGGTTATTTGCTCACAGAGAAAGTCGGCCGCTTGGGCATAGAGGGTTATTATCAAGAAGAATTAAGGGGCGTACCAGGCAGACAGCAGATTGAAGTTGATTCTTTAGGAAGGGAAATGAAAATTATTGCTGAAGAGGAATCCAGGAACGGAAAAGATATATTTTTAAGTATTGATGCAGGTTTGCAGGAAAAAATTTATCAAACTTTAAAAAGCAGAGTGCCCTATAAGGCAGGAGCAGTTGTGGCCTTAGATCCTAATTCCGGCAAGGTTAGGGCTTTTGTATCTTGGCCCACTTTTGATAACAATGAATTCAGCCAGGGAATTTCGGTTGAAGATTACCAAAGCTTAATAGACAATCCCTTTAAACCGTTATTTAACCGGCTTATAGCCGGAGAATACCCTTCCGGTTCAACCATTAAGCTTATTATGGGGTTGGCCGGCCTGGAAGAAGGCTTAATTACTAGGAATACCAGTTTTTATAGCACAGGAGGCATTTGGTATGATAAATGGTTTTTTCCTGATTGGAAGGCCGGAGGCCACGGATATACAAATATAATTAAGGCAATAGCAGAATCAGTTAACACATATTTTTATTATTTGGCTCTAGAAGAATTTGAAGATAAAAAAGGCATGGGTTTGGATAAAATGCTTTATTATTTTGATAAATTTGGTTTGGGCAGCAGCTTGGGCATAGATTTAGAAGGAGAAAAAGAAGGCTTTTTACCTACTAAAGAATGGAAGGAAGAAACAAAGGGAGAAGTTTGGTATCCTGGAGATACACTTCATTTGGCAATTGGCCAGGGAGATATTTTAGTTACGCCACTGCAGGTAGCTGGATTTACAAGCGCAGTGGCCAATGGAGGAACTTTATATAAAACCCAGTTGCTGGATAAGATAGTGGATTCATCTACTGGTGAATCATTTAACGTTGAATCAGATATAATTAGCCAGAATTTAGCTTCAACTTCAAATATAGAAATAATTAGAAATGGAATGAAAGAGGCAGTTACAAACGGAAGTGCCAGGGGCATATATGAAATAGGGGCGCAGGCAGCTGGAAAAACCGGCACTGCCCAGGTTGGCGGTAATAAAGCCCCCCACGCTTGGTTTACCGGCTTTATTCCCTATGATAACCCCCAGCTAGTTTTAACGGTTTTGGTGGAAAATGGAGGAGATGGCTCAGAAGCTGCTGTGCCTATTGCCAGAGATATTTTAAGCTGGTATTCGCAAAATAGATTGTAAATAAGTGTTATATTAGCAGTGTATATATTGACATAAAAAAATTATTAATTTACGATAAAATTTATATGACAGATCAAACAATTTTAACCCAAGAGGGGAAGCTAAAATTAGAAGAAGAGCTTAATAATTTAAAAAATGTTAAGCGTAAAGAAATTACCGAAAGAATAGAGCTGGCAAAAGAACACGGTGATTTAAGTGAAAACGCCGAATATCAAGAAGCCCGTAATGAGCAGTCTTTTATGGAAGGCAGAATTTTGGAAATTGAAAACATCCTTAAAAATTCCATTATGGCTAAAAGTAATGGCAAGGGCCATGTTGAGGTTGGCTCAAAAGTTACTGCCGAATTTAATGGCCAAGAGATTATCTATAGTATTGTAGGTTCTCATGAGGGGGATCCAACCCTAGGAATGCTTTCTTGTGATTCACCACTAGGCCAATCTTTGCTTGGCAAAAAAGTTGGCGAAATAGCAAGCGTAGAAACGCCAAACGGCACCAATACTTATAAAGTGAAAAAGATAGATTAATTTTCGTGGATAGGCACAGATAGCTCACTGATGGATCACAGATAGCTCACGGATTATTTTAACTAACTAAATTATCCAAAACAAATAATTGATATATGTTTAATAAAAAGATCGGCATAGATTTAGGCACTACTTATACCTTGGTTCATATTCCCAAAAGGGGAATTATAATTAATGAACCTTCGGTGGTAGCTATTTCTTCTTTAGATAAGAAGGTTTTAGCTGTGGGCGATGAAGCAAAGGAAATGTTAGGGAGAACACCAGATACAATTGTAGCCAAACGTCCTTTAAGAGATGGAGTAATTGCCGATTATAAAACTACCGAAAGCATGTTAAGGTATTTTATTAATAAAGCGGTAGGCGGAGCAAAATTATTTAGGCCAGAGGTAATGATTGCTGTACCGGCCGGAATTACTTCTACAGAAAGAAGGGCTGTAATAGATGCTACGGTAGCAGCCGGTGCCAGGGCCGCTTATATTATTAAAGAGCCTATTGCTGCCGCTATTGGAGCAAACATCCCTATTGGTTCTGCTTCCGGGCATATGGTGGTGGATATGGGCGGTGGCACATCAGAAATCGCTGTTATTTCTTTAGGCGGAATTGTGGCCAATACTTCTATCAGGATTGGCGGCACCAAGTTTGATGCTGCAATAGCTGAATTCATCCGTAAAAAGTATGGTTTGGCAATTGGCGAAGGCACAGCTGAGGAAATTAAAATTAAAATAGGTTCAGCCATGTATTTGGATGATGAAGAAAAGTTTAAAATGAATATTAGGGGGCGGGATATGATTTCCGGATTACCTAGAACTATTGAAGTAAATTCTGATGATGTTACAGAGGCCCTGCAAAATGAACTTCAGGGCGTAATTTCAGCTGTGAAGTCAGTTTTATTTAAAACTCCGCCAGAACTTTCTGCTGATGTTATGGATAAAGGCATGGTTTTAACCGGCGGCAGTTCGCTTTTAAGGAATATGGATAACTTGCTTTCGCAGGTTACCGGCGTGCCGGCGTATGTAGCTGACGAATCTTTATTATGTGTGGCCAAGGGCACGGGCGTAGCTTTGGATAACCTTGAGTCTTATAAAAGAAGCATTTTATTTGCCAAATAATCTTTTTAATATTATGAAGATAGGAGTGGATGCTTCCAGGGGCAATAAACTTAATAAAAGTGGAGTAGAGTGGTATTCACACCATATTATTAGTAATTTTTTTAAACTTGATCGTAAGAATCAATTTATTTTATATACAGATAAAAAATTAAATGAATACTTAAGGCCATCTTTCAATAATTTTCAAGAAAAAATATTAAAGTGGCCTTTTTCTAAATTATGGACATTAGGAAGGATGAGTATAGAAATATTAGTTAACAAGCCTGATGTTTTATTTATTCCTTCGCATACTTTCCCTTTGTTTGGCGGTAAAAAGAATGTAATTACTTGGCATGATATCGGTTATGAAAGATATCCAGAAACTTATACTGCCTGGGAACTGGCTTCTTTAAAACAGGGTGCCAGAAGAGCTTTTAAGATAGCTGATAAAATTATTACTGTTTCTAATTATACTAAATCAGAAATTATTGAACGCCATCAAATTGATCCTGAGAAAATTAAAGTAATTTATCTCGGATGCAACCATGACCGCTGGTATCGGCCGCCAGAAAATGAAATTAAAAATTATTTAAGAGAGTTAAATATAACTTTGCCATATTTTATTTTTGTGGGCAGGCTGGCTTTAAGAAAGAATATAACCGGCTTAATAAGAATTTATAACCGCTTTAGAGAAAAAGTAAGAAGGCCACATAATTTAATATTGGTAGGTAGTCAGGCGCCTTTCCAAAACGAGATAGACGCTGAAATAAAAGCTTCTCCTTTTACTAACGAAATAAAAAAAATTGGCTGGGTGCCAATGGATCAGTTACCGATTTTAGTTAGTGGAGCGCAAGCTATGGTTTACCCTTCTATTTATGAGGGTTTTGGCCTGCCCACAATAGAGGCAATGGCTTGCGGCGTTCCGGTTATTGCCAGTTCTTCCGGTTCATTACCAGAAATAGTAGGCCAGGCAGGAATTATAAAAGATGCCCATGATATTGAAAGTTTTACCGAAGCCATGGAAAAGGTTATTGAGGATAAAAATTTAAGGCAAGATTTAATTAATAAAGGTTTAGAAAGGGCAAAACAGTTTAGCTGGGAAAAATGTGCTAAAGAAACTTTGGAAGTTATAGAATCAGTTTAAATATTTGTAAAACAAAAAACCGTTAGGTTCTATCATTCAGCATAGCTGAATTCTAGAATAACAACGGTTTTTTATTGCCCACTCAAATTAATAAGCCGAATTCTGTCTACGACTTGTCCTGAGCGAACTCAAGTGAGTCGAAGGATGATCATCTATCTAGCCCCGACGTTGCCGTCGGGATCATGCTCCCTACCAAATTTGGGATTGCACCGGATAGAAGTTTACCTCTTTTCCTATATCACTATAGGAACGGGTCAGCTAATCATCTGACCTTTTCACTCTTAATTTGCGGAGAGTATACTCTTTGGCCCACAAATAGAAATATTTTCTGTTGCACTTGTCCTATTTAATCCTCACAGATCAAACGGTTGGTGTTACCAATTATCCTCCCACTTAAGAGCGGGAAACCTTGGTGTTCGGACTTTCCTCCCCGGCTTACCCGATAAGGGTAACGTCGGGGCGATCATCTAAATTTGAATGAGCAAAATGAATATATCACACATTTAAACAATTGTCAATATGATTATTTGAGTTTTATGTTAAAATAGGCTAAAATCTGCTATTATATCTTTATGAAAAAGCTCGAATTGACATTTACCGCTATCTTAGTCCCTTTGGATTATTTGGCCCTTTTATTGGCTGGTAGTTTGGCCTATTTTTTACGTTTTGAATCATTTGTTACCGAAATTAGGCCGGTAGTGTTTGAAATGGGCTATACGGATTTTTTCCAGATTATTATTGTTGTGGCTATTGCCTGGCTGCCGATTTTCGCTTTAAACGGCCTATACAATATTAAACGGACCAGCTTGCTGAGTGATTTTTCTAAAATTTTTGTGGCTTGCAGCGCTGCTACCTTAATTATCGTAGTAGCTTTCTTTTTTAATTTTCAGTTATTCTCTTCCAGATTAATTATTTTAACCGGCTGGCTTTTATCCATAATTATTATTAGTTTTGAAAGAGTTATAATTCATTACATAAAAAAGATTTTTTATAAAAAAAGCATCGGGATTCGCCAAGTTATAATTATTGGAGCCAGCAAAAATTCTCAGGATATTATAGATGAATTTAAACATAAGCCTTCCTTTGGTTTTAGGGTTGTTGGTGTTTATTCTGGTTTTACCGAACAGGTAGAAGGCCAATTAACAGATTTAATTAAGGAAAATAAAATTGATGATGTTATTTTAGCCGATTCAAATTTACCTAATGGTGAAAAAGCCAATTTAGTTAATTTTTGCGTAGAACATAATCTTAATTATAAGTATGCTGCATCACTTTTAGAAACTAAGCTGATTAATTTTGACCTCTCCACTATCGGCGGGGTACCCTTAATAGAAGTTAGGCAGACCAGATTAGACGGTTGGGGCCGAATTTTAAAAAGGATTTTTGATTTTTTATTAGCACTAACTCTACTCGTCATATTATCACCATTATTATTAATGATTGGTCTAATAGTTATTTTTACTTCCAAAGGTCCGATGATTGTTAAGCTGGAACGGATTGGTTCGCACGGTAAAAAGTTTAAAATGTATAAATTCAGATCAATGGTTAAAGATGCCCATAGCTTAAAACCTGATCTGCAAACTCAAAATGAACGAGCCGACGGACCATTATTTAAAATGGAAACAGATCCCAGGGTAACCAAGTTTGGCAAATTTATCAGAAAGTGGAGTTTAGATGAACTTCCTCAACTGGTTAATGTCATTTTTGGCAAGATGAGCTTGGTTGGGCCCAGGCCCCATGAACCGCAAGAGGTAGCCCAATATCAAGTTCGTCATAAAAAATTATTAGCCATAAAGCCCGGTATAACCGGCATGGCCCAGGTATCAGGCAGAAGCGATCTGGCTTGGGAAGAAGAGGTGCGGCTAGATACTTATTATGTAGAAAACTGGAGCTTAGGCTTGGATATTCAAATATTATTTAAAACACCAAGAGCGGTGTTGGGGAAAAGGAAGGCTTCATGAAAAAGTTTTAACTCCTTTGTCATCTCGACCGAACCCACCGATTCGGTGGGGAAGCGGAGAGATCCCGTTATCCTGGTATGTACCATCTAATACGGGATTCCTCGGCAGGCTCGGAATGACAGGCTAAGTTAAAATTTTTCTAAAAGAAATATTAAACTATGAAATTTATTTTATTAATAATTATTATTCCACTTCTCTCAGGCTATATTGGTAGTGAGATTGTTTTATGGAAAAATAATTTAAATCATCAAAATAATTTATTAGAGATGTTAAAAGGAGAAATTAATACTACTAAAAAATCTCTTGAGTTAATAAAAGAAGCTGATGATGATCATATAGCAACATATAGTAATTTAGATATGATTCCTAATTATAGATGGAAATCAATAAACAGTGATGATTTAGAATTTATAAAATCATGTGACAAAACTCAAAATATAAATAGCTATTATGAAAAACTTGATATTTTCAGAGGTAGTATATCATTTGTTGATGAAACTTTAGTTAATTATGGTATATCAGGCCAGCTAGATAATTTAAAGAATATTATCAAACAAGATATGATTAAGGAAGAAATAATAAACTCCGCGTTAGATTCAATTTTTAATTGTAAAAATAAAAGTTATTTAGATTTAATATGAAAATAGCTTTAACACATGATCATTTATTCCAAATCGGCGGAGCCGAGCATGTTTTATTTGAATTGCATAAAATTTTTCCGGAAAGCCCGGTTTATACTTTAATCCATAATCCGGAAAAGTCCGGCTTATTTAAAGATTTCAATATTGAACCTTCATTCCTGCAAAAGATGCCATTTTCCAAACGGCATTTTAAATGGTACCTGGGGCTTATGCCGATTGCTTGGGAACAGTTTGACTTTTCTGCTTACGATATAGTCATTTCATCATCCTCTGCTTTTTCCAAGGGAGTCATAACTCCGCCAAATACTTTGCACATCAGCTACTGCCATTCACCAACCAGATATTTATGGTCCGATGCCCATAGGTATGTTGAAGAGCTTAACCAGCCTAAAATTATTAAAAAGATTTTGCCGTTAATTTTAAATAGACTTAGAACTTGGGATTATACTTCAGCCCAAAGGGTAGATAAGTTTATTGCCAATTCAGAGTTTGTAGCCAAAAGAATAAAAAAGTATTATCAGCGGGAGTCAACAGTTATTTATCCGCCGGTTGCTACCAAACAGTTCAGCATTTCACCAGAAATAAGTGATTACTACGTGATTGTTTCAAGGCTTAGGCCGTATAAAAGAGTGGATATTGCCATTAAAGCTTTCAATCAATTACGAATTCCTTTAAAAATTATTGGAACAGGTGAAGAAGGGGCAAAACTTAAAAAGATTGCTAAAAGTAATATTGAATTTTTGGGTGAACTGCCAAATGCTGAAAGGAATAAAGTGATTGCCGGAGCTAAAGCTTTTATCCATCCGCAGGAAGAAGACTTTGGCATTGCAGCTGTAGAAGCTATGGCCTGCGGTAGGCCGGTGATTGCTTATAAATCTGGCGGAGCCATAGAAACTGTTATAGACGGGGTAACCGGCAGATTCATTAACGAACAAAGCTGGGAAGAGCTGGCTAATACAGTAATTAGGTTCCAACAAGAATTAAAGCAGTTCAATCCGCAAGATATTAAAGCGCATGCCGAAAAGTTTTCAGTAGCCAGGTTTGAAAAGGAAATGAAAGATTTTGTTGGAAAGGCCTGGCAGGAATTTTCAGGCAGTTCCATGAATTTACAATAAACAGATTTTTTGATATATTATATTAACAAGGGTTCAATATTTTGAGTTTTTGGCTAATTATTAATCAAATTAGTTATGAATTGTTCAAAGTGCCAAATGTCTTTGGATAAAGATAACAAATGCAATTGCGATGAAAATTGCTGCAACCATTGCTGTGACCACGATGAAAACTGCAGTTGCGGGTGTAAAACAAAGTAAAAGGCAATAATATATAGAAAGGCCCTTATTTTAAAGAGGGCTTTTCTAAATGGCATAGATTTTCTATAATACAATCAATTCTATGATAATTGGTATTGATATTAGGCCGCTTTTGGCTAACAATTTAACCGGAGTTGGTATTTATACTTATGAGGTTTTAAAGAATTTATTAGAAATTGATCAAAAAAATCAATATAAACTTTTTTTTAATTCAGCTAGATCATCAGATCAAACTAAAATTGAAGAGCTAAAAAAGTTTCCTAATGTAAAAATATATAAGTTTAATTATCCCAATAAGTTATTGAATTTAGCAATAACTTTTTTTAATTGGCCAAAGTTGGATAAAATGGTTGGCGGTTGTGATTTATTTTGGTTTCCTAATTTAAACTTTTGGTCCATTTCTAAAAATTGTAAATCGATTATTACAGTTCATGATTTATCCTTTAAAAAAATTCCTTGGGCTTATTCAAAAAAAATGAGTTTTTGGCATAAGGTTGTAAAGCCCGGCCAGAAATTAAAGTCAGCTGATAAAATTATTGCAGTTTCTAATAGTACTAAAAAAGATCTGGTTGAGGTTTATGGTATTCCTGAGAATAAAGTTAGTGTTATATATTCAGGCGTGAATGTAGGACGAGGGACGAGGGACGAGGGACTAATTAAAGAGAAATATAGTTTACCTCATAAATTTATTCTTTACCTTGGAACCTTGGAACCCAGGAAAAATGTAGAAGGAATCATATCTGCTTTTGAACAAATAACTGATTCAGGTTATAGTTTAGTAATTGGCGGAGGCAAAGGCTGGCTTTATAGGAAGATTTATAAAAAAGCCAGCAGGTCATCAGCCAAAGATAAAATCAAGTTTATAGATTATGTTGATCCGGCAGATAGGTCAGCCTTGTATCAACTGGCTGACTTATTTATCTGGCCCAGTTTTTATGAGGGTTTTGGTTTTCCGCCATTGGAAGCTATGAGTGTTGGCTGTCCGGTTATAACTTCAACTAATTCATCTTTACCCGAAGTGGTAGGGGACGCAGCCATACTTGTTGATCCGTATAATGTTAAAGAAATCACGTCAGCAATGAATCAAATACTAATCGATGATCAGTTGCGTCAAAATTTGATTAACAAAAGCTATCAGCAAGTTAAAAAGTTTGATTGGCAAAACACAGCTAAAGAGATTTTAAATATATTTGAATCAACAATTTAAAATATGTCAAAATATCATAAGTTTGGATCATGGTCTATCAGCATACTTCATTACAGCCTTTATTATTGGGACAGGCGAGAAGTGGTTTTTAAGAGAGTAATTAGAGTACATAAGGATTTATTGGCTCATTATTATACTTATACTTCTGATTATAAGAGGATGCATAAAATTTGGTGGACTAGAATTGATAAAGATCCATATTATATCAAAAGATACGGCCAAAATCATGAAAAGAATTTTAGAAATCTTAATAAATTTCTTAATAATAATTTAGCCGATATCAAAAATATTAATCGGGCAAAACTTTTAAAATCATTTAACAAATATTGGAACCTATTGTTTTTAGCTGAACCAATTGGTGATATTAATCATGCCATTGATGAAATATATTTAGAAAGAATTAGTAAAAAGTTTAAAGATATTTTAAAGAAACAAAGAAAGGAAGAGCAGTTTACTAACAAATTGATTGCTGTAACCACGCCTTGGGAATTTTTAGAAACGCAAAAAGAAGAGCTTAATTTTTTAGAAATTGTCAGCAAGTTTAAAGGTGGCTTAATTGATGATATAAAACCAATATTCAAAAAACATCTTAAGAAATTTGAATGGATTCCTGTATGGTATGACAATGAACCGTGGGAAATGGAAGATCTAATGTTTAGACTAAACCAAGAACTAAAGGCTAAAGATATTAAAAAAAGGATGTCTGACATAAAAAATTATTCAAATAAGACAAAGTTATTAAATAAAAAAACCATAAAAGAGCTTAGCCTTTCAGGTAGATTACTTAAAGATATTAATATGTTAAGATATTTTACTTTAATCAGAACCAGAGTGGATTTGCATACCAGTTATATTGTTCATAAAGCCAAGCCTATTTATGAAAGAATCGCTGAGGAATTTAAAGTTACTTTTAGTGAGCTTAAATTCTTAACACCCCAGGAAATCAGGAAAGGCCTTGTAGGTAAAATCAGTAATAGTAATTTTAAAAAAATTATTAAAGAAAGGCAGTCGTTTGCTGTTCAAGTTATAAATTTAGACAAACAAAAGATAATCACCGGCAAGCAGGCTAAAAATTTGCACTCTAAGATTAATCAAGAATGTTTAAAAGATAAGCCAAAAGTATCATTAGGTAATAAAAAAGAACTTTGCGGCTTAGGTGCTTCTCCTGGTAAAGCTAAAGGCAAGGCCAGAGTAATAAGCAGCATCTCTGAATTATCTAAAATGAAAGATGGCGAAGTGTTAGTGGTTCCCTCTACATCTGTTGATTTTGTTACCGCTATGAAAAAATCAGTGGCTGTGGTTACGGAAGTTGGTGGCATTACTTGCCATGCTGCTATAGTTTCCAGAGAATTAGGCAAGCCTTGTGTTGTAAATACTTTAGTTGCCACCAAAGTTTTCAAAGACGGTGATTTAGTTGAAGTTGATGCGGAGCGAGGCATCGTAAGGAAAATATAAATATTAACCTCGCGACGTCCCGATTTTATATCGGGACTAATAAAGGTATAATTAAGAAAATAAAATGATTGATCTGTCTAAAATAAACTGGCATTATGTACATACAAGACAAAGGAGCTTATGGTATGTCCATGTTGTTTTTAGAAGTTTTGCCATTCAATCAGTAAAAATGGAAAATATTAAATACTGGATGAGGCATGTTGGGGCGATTGATAATAAGGTAGTTTTTTCTAAAAAAGATTGGCAAGAAATGCAAAATAGATTATGGAATTATTTAAAAAAAAGTCCAAATTTCCTTTATCAGCAACTATCACATTGTTATAAAGAGCATAAACAATTAATTATTTTTTTAAAGGGAGTTTATAAAATTAAAAATTATAGTAGTTATTCTAACAAACAACTATCAAGACTAATTAAGGATTTTATCAGTAGGATGACAAATTTTGCCGCTTACGCATTATTACCTCTTTATGTTGAGGATAAAATAACTGACGAGATAATTAAGCAGGTTAATAACGATGAATTAAGCACGATTTTGTCACCAGTAAAAAATTCTCGTGAATTAGATGAAAAAATTTCATTATTAAAAATCTCTATTAAATTCAAGAATAATCAAAATATTGAGAAAGATTTAGAAAAGCATATTTTTAATTATTCTTGGCTTAAAGACACTGGTTACTACGGCGATTATTATAATGGGAGCTATTATTTAAATAGAATAAAAAGACAAGCTAAATTAGATCCTGAAAAAAGTCTTTCCAAAGCGCAAAATGAGAAAAATAAGCAAAAAGAAAGATTTAATAAAATATTGGGTAAATACAAAAATAAAAAATCTTTAATCTATTTAATAAAAACTATTAATGAATCCATTTATTTTAGAAGTTTTCGCAGCGAGGAGTTTTATCGTTCGGGAATTTATTTAATGAATTTATTGAAGGAAATATCTAAGAGAATCAATATAAAAAATTATAAAGAAATTTTTAATTTTACAGTCTTTGAGGTAATAAGCTTATTAGAAGAAAATAAAAAAGTGGATCAAAGTTTACTAAAGAGAAGAAAGGAATCTTTCATTTATATTACTAATTTTAGCCAATCCACCATTTATGAAGGCAAGGAATCAAAAAAAATTGCAAAAAAGATTAAATTTTATACTATAAATAATAAAATCATAAAAGGCCAAACAGCATATAAAGGCAAGGCTTCCGGATCGGCTGTGATTGTAAACGGCCCAGATGATTTTAAAAAAGTTAAAACTGGAAATATTTTAGTGGCAAGTTCAACACAGCCAAATTATTTGCCTGTATTAAAAAAAGTCAAGGCAGTTATAACCGAAGAGGGCGGGGTATTATCTCATGCTTCTATAATTTCCAGAGAACTGAAGATTCCGACAATAATCGGTGTTAAAGCTGTAACAAAAATTTTAAAAGACGGTGATTTAGTTGAAGTTGATGCGGAGCGAGGCATCGTAAGGAAAATATAAATATTAACCTCGCGACGTCCCGATTTTATATCGGGACTAATAAAGGTATAATTAAGAAAATAAAATAATAATTATAGAGAATATCCAATTTGTATATTAGTATTAATTCGTAAACTAGTAGTTATATGAAAATAGGCATAGATGCCAGATTATATGGCACTAAACATAGGGGCTTGGGCAGGTACGTAAAAAAGCTAGTAGACGGCCTGCTTGAGTATGATAAAAAAAATAAATACGTAATTTTTTTAAGCAAAGATAATTTTGACGAATTTAATAATAGCAAAGCTAAAAAGGTTTTACTAGATGCCAGATGGTATAGTTTAAAGGAGCAGTTTTTAGTACCAAAAATAATTAAAAAAGAAAAACTGGATCTGGTTCATTTTCCTCATTTTAATGTACCACTTTTTTTCAGTGATAAATATATTGTTACCATTCATGATTTAATTATTAATCATTTTCCGAGCTCCCGTTCAACCACTTTGCCAAAATGGCAGTATAAAATTAAGCTTTGGGGCTATAAAACAATATTAAAGCATGCTGTAAAAACTTCAAAAAAAATTATAGTGCCAACAAATTTCGTTAAAAAAGATATTTTAAGCTATTACCAAGTTCCTGCAGAAAAAATTGAAGTTACCTACGAAGGTTATTTTCTTAAAGATAAACATCAACCAACTGCTATTAATCATTTTAATATTTCTAAGCCGTATTTATTATATGTAGGCGCAGCTTATCCTCATAAAAATTTAGAAAGGCTGGTAAATGTTTTTAAAGAATTTAACTCGTCTAATAAATTCCAATTGGTTTTAGTTGGTTGGCAGGACTATTTTTATAAAAGGTTAAAAAAGATTGTTAAAGATTATAAGGATATAATTTTTACCGGCTATGTTTCGGAAAGTGAGCTTTCCGGGCTGTATGCTAAAGCTGTGGCTTATATTTATCCCACTTTACACGAAGGCTTTGGCTTACCCGCTATAGAAGCCCAGGCCCATAGCTTGCCGGTTGTTTCATCTAATACTTCAAGTTTGCCGGAAGTTTTAGCTGATTCAGCCATTTACTTTAATCCTAAAAATGATTTAGAGATTAAAAAATCAATTGAGCAAGTTATAGCTGATGATAAATTACGGAAGATTTTAATTGCCAAAGGCCGAGAAAATATTAAAAGATTCAGTTGGCAGAAAATGATAAAAGAAACCCACAATTTATATTGTCGTATAAGTTAAATTTGTGTTATAATTTATCCATTACCACTTTTAAAATACATTTGGATTTTATAAATTCTTTTAAGATTGCGGATAAATTAAGAGTATCTTTCTTGATAAATCAAAAAAGTGGTAATGGATAAATTAACAAAACTGTTGATAAATTTTTTTAATGATACAAAAAAATAAAAAAAGAGGCAGGCCGAAAAAAACAACTAAAAAAGATGTCAGTTTGAATCTGAATAAAAACGAGTCCGAGGCCCTTAGTTTAGAAGTGGATAATCTTTTAATAGATGAACAAATTTATTATTCACAACAACTGGATAAAGAATTAAAAAGAAATCAGGATAAAATAAAGCCAGTTATTAATGAATTGGATGAAATTATTTATGGCCAAGTAGATTCTGATCAAATTATTAAACCCCAACAATCCGAAAAACAAGTTACAAACCGTAATTCAATTAATATCTCTTACAGCAATAGGGCTAAAAACAAATCAAGTGTTAATTTCCAATCCTTGAATAATTCTTTATATACTTTAGATCTAAGCAAGGGTAAGAAGGCAAAGTCAAAATTAAATAAAAGCGACCATCTTTTTAAAGAATTTAGAATAGAAAGTTCAAAATTAGAAATTCCTAAGCCTAGCTTAATAAAAAGGAATTTTTTCAAAGATAATTTAGCTGTGGTGGTTGATTTTTTTAAGCCAAAACCTAGGATCAAAAAAAGAAAAGTTGAATCGCCATCAGCGCCTATTGATTTACGGTGGCAGAATTTAAAAACTGCACTTAATTTTGCTTTAATAGCGTTGCTGATTGTTTTACCAATTAGAGGGATTTATTTATATGATAGAGTTGTAAAAACCAAGGGTCAGGTACTGGGTGCAACCGAAGAAGCTTTTAATGAATTTGAACAGGCTGTAGAAGCCATCTCTTTTTCCGATTGGAATTCAGCCAGTATAAACTTCAGCCAGGCAAGCAGCTATTTTTCACAGGCACAAGATGTTTTACTCCAGTATAACCAGTCATTAGTTGAATTTTTAGAAAGCCTGCCTGTGGCCGGCAAAAAAGTTGCTGATAGTAAGAAGCTTTTAGAGTCAGGCGAATTAATTTCCAGTGCCGCTACCAATTTTTCTGTAACTTTTGCCAGTTTAAATAAATCAGATGATCTAGAAAATGCCATAGCAGATTCTTTACCGCAGGTAAGAGAAAGCCTGCATTCTACCATAATTGATTTAGAAAGCGCTTTAAAACTTTTTTCAGAAATAGATCACTCTAGCTTACCTAGTGAATACCAGAAAAGTTTTGAACAAATTCAAAACAGGTTGCCGGAATTATTAGAAAGTTTAAATGTGGTTAACCAACTTATTGATTCAACCTTTGCCATACTCGGTTACGACTTTCCTAAAAGATATTTATTTCTTTTCCAAAACAATAACGAATTAAGAGGTACCGGCGGTTTTTTGGGTAGCTTTGCCTTAGTTGATGTTGATGATGGAAAGATTGCCAACATGGAAGTTCCAGGTGGTGGACTTTATGATTTAAAACATGACTTTTTAGAAAAAATAATTTCACCCCAGCCAATGCATCTTTTGGGAACACCTTGGATGCCTTGGGATCATAACTGGTGGCCGGATTTTCCAACCTCAGCACAAAAGTTACTGTGGTCATTTGAAAAATCGGGCTGGCCGACTTATGATGGTGTAATTGCAATTAATGCTACGGTACTCCCTAAGATATTAGAAGTGGTAGGTAATATAGAGTTACCGGCTTATAACCAGCTTTTAACACCGGATAATGTTATTTTAGCCTTACAGCACGAAGCAGAGTTTGAATACGACAGGGAAGAAAACCGACCCAAAAAAATTATTGGTGATCTATTGCCAGTTTTAATTGATAGGCTATTGGATATCCCAACAGATCAGCTTTTGCCAACTTTGTTAACTTTTAATGAAAGCTTCAGTAAAAAAGATATTCAACTTTTTTTCACAAAAGAAAATTTACAAAACCAAGCTCAAAAGTTTGGCTGGACCGGCGAGCTTAAAGATTATGAAAAAGATTATTTAATGGTGGTTAGGACAAATATTGCCGGTGGCAAAACCGATTTGGTGATTGATCAGAACATCCAGCATTTTTCATACATCCAAGAGGATGGTTCTTTAGTAAACACTGCGGCTATTACATTAACTCATAATGGCAATCCAGAAGATGTTTTTGAAAGAGTCAGAAACAACTCATACATTAGAGTATATGTTCCTTTAGGCAGCCAGTTAATAGAAGCCACGGGTTATGATGTTATAGATCCTGAATTGTTTAAAGAAGTTTACCCAGGTTTTAAGCAGGATGGAGATTTATTAAGAATCAGCGGCTTGCCTTTAATTGAGGCAAAATCAAATACCAGTATTAATAACGAATTTGGTAAAACAGTTTTTGGCAATTGGTTACAGCTGGATGTAGGGGAGAGTAAGACTTTAACTTTTTCTTATGAACTGCCTTTTAGATTGAATTTTGTGGAAGATGCCAATGAGTTTGAAAAATTTTTAGGCTCAATTGGTTTTAGAGATAGTTTAGCTCAAGATACTTATAATTTGCTTGTCCAAAACCAATCAGGCGTCATAAATTCCAGTTTTGAAAGCCGGCTGTATTTGCCGGAGAATATGGATTTGGAATGGTATAATTCATCAACCAATAAAGGTATGGAAGTGGGCGATATTTTCTTAAAATTTGAAACTGCTTTAGATAAAGATTATTCATATGGCGCTTTAATTAGCAAGTAAAAAGCCTTTCCTATTTTGTCGGAACGCGCCGAGGCGCGTTCGTACATTTAGGTAAGGCTTTTTTATATTGTTAAGTAAGCTTGACAAAGTAATAAATATATGTTATATTGTTATATTAAGATCATTCATAGCTTCCAACAAGACGTTGGAGGTAAACAACACGAAAGGGCAAGAAGATGGATGCAGAACTGCTTAGCGACATACTTGGCATTATGGTAGGAGCTATGCTTACGAATGCAGTCTGGGCTTTTCGAAGATCTTTCGATAAGGCTTTATCAACAGGAAAGCGCTATCGTCGGATTCGTGCACGGTACAGAACATGGCGGGCTGAAATTCAGCTTAGAGAATTATGCTTCTACCCGCTCAGTGGCGAATTTGGCGATGCAATTCGAGATGCTTCATCAGTAAGTCCTGATGGTAGGGCCGATGGCTCTCTGGAACTGGCTAGACTGGTAGTTAAATGGAGTAAACTGGTTGATTTGTTTAACCAGTGCTCTCCTGAAGTACAAGATAAGTTTCGAAGACAACTTATCGAAAATATCAGGCTTGCTCTAAGGAGTATTGAGAGGTTGCCAGACGGCTTAAATCTATTGCTGGAATGGCAGATTAGACCGCTCTTAAATGAGCTTTGTAGTGAACAGTAGTAGGCAGTTGTATTAGAAGTAACGAGTGCCCTTAAAATTTTGCTTAAAATTAAGCAAACACAAAGGGACTTTACTAAAAATAAATAGTAGAGTTCTTTTAATTTAAAGAAGCTTGACAAGATATTAAATATATGCTATACTAATATATTCTTTGAAAAATAGGCAAAAAAGAGCAGATATTGGAGGGAGAGAGAGCTAACCTTATAAATTAATCGATTAGCGATTTTTTTCAATAAAAAGGAGAGCTTAAGGCAGTAAAACCTAGATATATCACCTTGGCGTAAGCTCGGGTTTTCCAGGAATTTATTGCCACTGCCGGCCATAATGTGGGCCTTTGGCCCACCAGGCCGGTTCGCCCTCCAATATTTGCTCTTTAAGCTAAAGCTTAAAACCAAAAAGCTGTGCCCATTGCTAGATGTTAGGCTATAAAATCTTTCTTTGGCAACCCTGTGTTGTTCCAAGGAAAATCTCTCTCCTCAAGATTTTATAACCTATACATTGCCTAGTAGGGCACAGCTTTTTGGTTTTTGACAAAAGTTAATAATTTTTATAAAGTACGTTTAGTTCATTTCATCGGCGAGCCCAAAAAGGGAGAGCCAACAACCAAGGAAAAAGGAGAACTCATCATGAGTGAGCCTAAAAGTGTTTCAAGTG
This sequence comes from uncultured Gammaproteobacteria bacterium, assembly GCA_964588165.1. GTDB lineage: Bacteria > Patescibacteriota > Patescibacteriia > UBA1558 > UBA10009 > CAZPMS01. The sequence goes on along the minus strand of CAZPMS010000003.1, from coordinate 108,264 downwards.
TAGAAAGTGTTGTAAAAACCCCTAATAGTGAGTTGAATGCCACACTGGAACAATTAGCGAGACGCGGAGTTAAAACATTTCATTTAAAAAGCATTCGCAACCGCGATGGTGTTGGTCATACTGACTACCCAGCTGATCAGATCGCCAAAGCTATAATCAGGTGCGGAGAAAAAGCCCCAGAAATTGAAGATGAGCTGATGAATTTTTTACAGCGTAATTGTTTTTTACCCTTTCACTGGTCGCAATATTTTGGGTTATGGTTTAGCGAGGAGGAGTTGGCGGAAATATATTCCCATCTCCCGGATAATATCTTGGATCTTCTTCATCAAGAATCACCCTTCGAAGGAGATAACAAGTCATCCGTGACTTTAGGACACTATACTTTTTTATTTTATTCACCCGGAAGATTGGATTGGGAAAATCCACCTATAGAAAAAGATATTGTGAAGTCACTTTTTAAAAAAGAGACATCAAAATATTTTTTCCAGGCGCTATTCGGCATACCCGATTGGCCGTTCCTTGAACGGGGCTGGTATTTGGTTAGGCTGGATGGTGTTCCCGGTTCACAAGGTTCTACAACAAGATCCATGCATTGGGAAAACAAACTAAAACTTTTACCAGAAGGCTGGAAAGCTTCAACACTTTTGGAAGGATTTTACAAAACAATTCTTATGCAGTTGAGGGGGGTTGGAGTTTACCATGATATAAATGATGAAAAGTTCAATGCCGTTTATCTTGATGATAAAGGCTATAGCAGGCCGGGGAAGTCTATTATCAGGCCGCAGGATTTTAGAGGACGTCATAAAGGTGTAGTATTCGGTTGGGAAATCGCTGATGGTGAAGGTAGTGTGCATCCTTATCTATCGGCTACTAACTTAAGGATTACTTGGTAGTAATTCAAACCTCGTACTTATAAAGTGCGGGGTTTTTCTATTCTAGTCAAAAACTATCATTTCTGGTATAATTTTATTGCCATGCCTCAAACTAATATTTGAGGATTATTTGTATACTTATGCTAAAGTCATTTTGGAATAAATTGGTTACTACCACAGCCGGAGGGGCAGTTTTGATTGCCTTTTTTTCAGTTATCAGCAAACTGTTAGGTTTTTACAGAGATAGGCTTTTAGCCGGCCATTTTGGTGCAGGCAGTTTATTAGATAGTTACTATGCCGCTTTTAAACTGCCAGATTTAATTTTTAACACTTTGGTTCTTGGCGCCTTGGCTTCGGCTTTTATTCCGGTTTTTACCAGGATCTGGCTGGAAGATAAAACTAAAGCCTTAAGGCTTTCTAATGCTATTTTAAATTATTTAGTTACTACTCTAATTGTTTTGGCCGCAGTTTTTATTTTAATTGCCCCAGGGATTGTGGGTGTAATCGTGCCCGGATTTAGTGGCGACCAACTTAACCAGACCATTGATTTAACCAGGATAATGCTAATCTCCATTATCTTTTTTGGCTTAAGCAATGTGGTTGGTGGAATTTTAAATTCTTTAAGGAAGTTTTTTAGTTTTTCTTTAGCTCCAGTTTTATATAATTTAGGAATTATTTTGGGTATTATTGTTTTTTATCCAAATTTTGGTATTAATGGTTTAGCCTGGGGAGTGGTTTTTGGTTCTTTTTTACATTTTTTAATCCAACTGCCGGAAGTTATAAAATCAGGCTGGAAATATAAGTTTAATTGGAAGTTTACAGCAGAAGTAAAAAAAGTTTTAAAATTAATGTTGCCCAGGACAATTGGTTTGGCAGCCGGCCAGATTAATCAGTTAGTTATAACCATGGTAGCTTCCACTTTAATGGCTGGCTCTATTGCTATTTTTAACTTGGCCAATAACTTGCAAAGTTTTCCCATATCTATTTTTGGTGTTTCATTAGCCATTGCGGTTTTCCCGGTTTTTTCTGAAGCTTTAGCACGGCATGATCAAAGAATGTTTGTTACGGCTTTTTCTATTCATTTTAGGCGAGTAATATTTTTAATAATTCCTGTTTCAATTTTCATCCTTTTACTGAGAGCTCAATTGGTTAGAGTAATATTAGGATCAGGTAATTTTGACTGGTCTGACACTTATTTTACAGCTCAAACTTTAGGCTGGTTTACCATTTCTTTATTTGCCCAAAGCCTAATTCCTATGTTGGCCAGGTCATTTTATGCTTTAGAAGATACTAAAACGCCGGTTATTATCAGTTTTGTAGCCATAGTAATAAATATTATTGGCACTATCTTTTTAGGTTCAAAATATGGAGTTGTTGGGTTGGCTTTAGCTTTTTCTATTGCTTCAATTTTAAATATGATACTGCTTATGGTGGTACTGCGCCTTAGGGTGGGATATTTAGATGATAAGAAAATAATTTGGTCCACTTTTAAAATAAGTATTAATTCACTTTTATCCGGCGGGGTAGTTTATTTAATGCTTAGGGCTATGGCAACGATGGTAGATATGCAGACTTTTGTGGGTGTTTTTCTGCAAGGATTAGTTGCTGGAACAATTGGCATCTTATTTTATTTGGGAATCAGCTTACTTACTAAATGTGAAGAAGTGGATATGGTAAAGAAGTGGTCGGGTAAATATTTAAAACCAATATTTCAAAAAAATGGAAAACATACGTAATTTTTGTATCATCGCCCATATTGATCACGGCAAGTCAACTTTAGCTGACCGTTTTTTGGAAATTACCAATACAGTTGATAAAAGAAAAATGAAGGACCAGGTTTTAGATACTATGGATTTAGAAAGAGAACGAGGCATTACCATTAAACTTCAGCCAGTTAGAATGGAATATCAAGGTTACCAACTTAACTTAATTGATACTCCGGGACATGTAGATTTTACCTATGAAGTTTCTAGGTCGCTTGCCGCAGTTGAATCAGCCGTTTTATTGGTTGATGCCACCCAAGGGGTAGAGGCTCAAACAGTGGCTAATTTATATTTAGCCTTGGATCAGGACTTAACCATAATTCCGGTTATTAATAAGATTGATTTACCAGCAGCACACCCAAAAAAGGTAAAAAAAGAAGTTGTCAGCTTACTTGGCTGCAGGGAAGAGGAAATTATAGAAGTTTCTGCTAAAACCGGAAATAATGTAGAAGAAGTCCTTAAAGCTATCATCAGTCAAACTGCAAATCCATCGGGCAAAGTAGAAGATAAAGTTCAGGCTTTAATTTTTGATTCAACTTTTGATGAATATAAAGGAGTGGTGGCTTATGTCAGGCTAGTAAATGGTGAGGTTAAGCCGGGCGATAAAATATTTTTTAATGCTACCGGAACCAAGTCAGAAGTACTTGAAGTCGGTTTTTTTAATCCGGCTTACCATAAATCAAAAAGCTTATCGGCCGGAGAAATCGGTTATATTGTTACCGGCCTTAAAGATCTGGAAAATGTCCGAGTAGGCGATACAATAACATTGGCTAAAGATCCGGCAGAGTCATTGGCCGGCTATAAAGAAGTAAAGCCCATGGTTTATGCCGGTATTTTTTGCAAGGAGGGGGATGAATATCAAAAATTAAGGGAAGCCATAGAAAAACTTAAACTTAGTGATTCATCCTTATTTTATGAACCGGAAAATTCACCGGCTTTGGGGTTTGGTTTTAGATGCGGCTTTTTAGGCCTGCTTCATTTAGAAATTTTCCAAGAAAGGCTAAGTAGGGAATATGATTTAGACTTGGTAATAACCACCCCATCAGTTGCTTATAAAGTAAAGCAGTCATCAGGGGAAGAAGTTACCATCCATAGCCCGCAAGAACTTCCAGACCAAAATTATATAGAAGAAATTAAAGAGCCTTTTGTAACCATAGATGTTATAACGCCCAAAGATTATATTGGTGAAATTATGAAGCTGGTTCAGGATAAAAGAGGTGAATATAAAAATACCGAATACTTAGATCAAAACAGAGTAATTTTACATTATGAAATCCCCTTAGCATCAATCCTTGTGGATTTTTACGATATATTAAAAACTGTTTCTTCTGGCTATGCTTCACTTAATTATGAATTTTTAGAATATAGGCTGGCAGATGTGGTTAGGATGGATATTTTAGTTGCCGAAGAGCCGGTAGAAGCTTTGGCTACAATTGTCTATCGTGATACTGCTTTTAACACCGGCAAGAAGATCGTTAAGTCATTAAAAGAGGTTTTACCAAAACAGCAGTTTCCGTTAAAAATTCAGGCAGCTCTTGGTGGAAAAGTTATTGCTGCTGAACGCCTTTCTGCTTTAAGAAAAGATGTTACCGCTAATCTGTACGGCGGTGATGTAACCAGAAAGCGCAAACTGTTAGAAAAACAGAAAAAAGGTAAAAAGAAGATGATGAAAGGCGCTAAGGTGGACATTCCTCAAGAAGCCTTTATGGCAGTTTTAAAAAGATAGAATTATATGTCAAAAAAATATGAAAAAACATGGACTATGGAAGATCTACCTCTTACCATGGTTGAAATGGTTTGGTTTGGTGATGTTGTAAAGAGAGGCGAAATTTTAGCCCATAGTTTTAATAATCATTATTTTATTTCTGAAAATCAAAAAGTTACTTTTTTTATGGATATTAAGACAAAAAAGTATGTAGCCAAGAAGGGAGAAAAAATATATTCAAATTTAAAACTTCTAAATGATTTTACAAAGAACATCAAAAAAATAAAAGAACAGAATATTAAATTTATTCGAAAAATTGATAAATTAAATTTTAAGAAGACAAATAATAAAGAATTATTTAATTATTATTCAAGATTTTATAATAACTATTCTAGTTTACTTGGAATATATAGATGTATACGACCAGAGAATTATGAATTAGCGCTAAAAAAATTGGCAAAAGATTTCCCAGCACCAAAAAATAAAAATATAGAATATATTTTGAGTAAAAATTTTGATAAATTAAATTTTAATTTAAATTCAGACATCAAAAATACATTTTTAAAAATTATAGAAATTGGAGAAGAAAGATTGCGAATGCACAAAATATGGTTAAATTCATTTTTAAAAGCCAGAAAGATTTATAGAGAAATTGCTAAAAGAAATTCATTAAATTATTTACAAATTGTAAATTGCACATATAGTGAGGTAAGTAATTTATTATTAAAAAATATATTACCCGATATTAATAAAGTAAATAAAAGAATAAATTATTATAAATTTGTCTATAATAAAAGTAATTTTAATATTAAAATTACTAAACCCAAGCCAAAAGTTAAAAATAATCCCAAATTAAATTTAATTAGAGGCAAAACTACTTTTCCTGGCAATGTTAAAGGTAAAGTTAAGATTATTCCTCATCATGTGGGCAGAGCCTTTAATAATGAGATAAAAAAAATGAAAAAAGGCCAGGTGATTGTTACAGTTAGCACTTCGCTTGATTATATGCCAGCCATTAGAAAGAGTGGAGCCATTATAACTAATACCGGTGGTGTCTTATCTCATGCCGCAGTAATTTCCAGAGAATTAAAGATCCCTTGTATTGTTGGAACTAAAATAGCCACTGAAGTTTTGAAAGATGGAGATTTAGTTGAGGTTGATGCAAATAAAGGTATTGTTAGAAAAATATGAAAAATTTAACAGAGAATATGAACTCTGTTTTAATATTGACAAAATTTTGTAAATATGATATGATGATTTATTCTTGAAATTTAAAAACAACGCAAAGCTCTATAGAGTAAAGGAGAATCTCGTGAAAAAGGGAATCTTTTTTCAAGGCAGTGCTAAAACCTCCAATTCAGAAGCAGACATGCTTAAGAAAGTGTTTGAGTGGTGCCGGCAAAATAAAGTTAAAGTTTTAACCGGCTCGCACGGCAATATCGTTGAATTGGCACATCAGTCAGGCGCGAAAGTTGTTAGCTATTTCTGTAAGAGTGATAAGGGAAAAATTCCAAGCCATGGCCATTCTATCAGCACATATCATGAGGGGTACCCTGCATATTCATGGGGTAGTCGCTTGGGCTCATTGGTTGACACTGCCGACGGAGTCATTTTTTTTCCGGGAGAAATGGGTACGCTGGCTCATCTATTTCCGTTTTTGGCCTTTGCTTCCAAGAAGCAAACAGTCAGAGTTGCCATTGTTGGTTGGGGTTATTTGGAGGAATTATCTTTCAAAACCCTTATAAGAAACACCAACAGTGATAATATTCGATTTTTTTCTCTTGAAGATGCCAAACAGGCAGTAATTTGGGCGACAAATTTATCCGCTTGATTACTTTTGGACAATGATCAATATAGCCGCGACCATTACGGATCGCGGTTTTTCTTTTTGTTAAAAATGGGTTAAGATATGGATAATGGTACAAAAAGTCTTATATTTAGAAAATATTAAGGATTATTTAGAAGATGTTAAGAAACATCTGTCTTTTAAAATCAATAAGATAAAAAAAATAAAAGAGCTTTCCGGAGGCAATGTTAGTTATGTTTTTGCTGTAGAAATTGAATCAGATTCTGGGATAAATAAATTAGTTTTAAAACAGGTTTTAAGCCAGATAAAGAGGGAAGATGAAGATATTGAAATGCCTTTAGAAAGAATTATTACTGAAGCTAAAGTTCTGGAAAAAATTAAGGAATGGATTGGAGAAAATTTTGTTCCAGAGATATTTTATTTAGATAAGGAAAATTTTGTTCTAATAATGTCTGATGTTGAACAAGATAGAAAATGTTTAGTAGATGAATTGGAAAAAAATAATTTGCATGCCAATTTAGCTAAACAGTTTGGTGAATTCTTTGGCAGGTTTCATGCCAGAACTTATAAAATAGATGAAGACCTTTCAACTGCTGAAAGGGAGTTAATGGAAACTTATTATATTCCATTACATTTAACCTGGGGTGCAAGAAAACATTTTCCTGAAGAAGTTATAAAAAAGATTGTTAAGGAAAGCTATCTTACTAATCCTTCATTAATTTGGATAGATCCGGTTCATCGGAATATTTTTGTGAGTAAAAACGATTTTAGGTTAATAGATTTTGAATTTTGCCTGCACTTAGATCCGGCTATAGATTTAGGAATATTTCTTTCTCACTGGTTTATTAAGTCGCAAGAAGCTGATGATGATATCAAACAAGGGTCAAAAAAGTTTATTGATGATTTTATAGAAGAATATAAAAAGGTTTGGCTTGGGCATGTGAGTGATTCAGCAGATCATCTGGGCGGTATAATTAAAAGGTCAAATAAGTGGCTGGGAATTTACCTTTTATCCAGAGTAGACGGCAAGCACGGTTCGTATGTTAAGGATAAGGAAGTGGAAGAAAAAGTCAGGAATTTAGGTAAAGATTTGTTAAACAATAAAGAATTAATTAAATAATTATGGCAGTTGATATTTCACAAAAAGACAAGGAGGAAGTTTTTCAGTTAATGATAGATAAAAAAATACTTAAGTTTGGCTATTTAATTGCAGCCTTAGGAGCAGTGCCTTTTTATCCGGAAACCAGATGGTTATTTTCTGAACCTTTATCAATTAAACTGATAGCTCAAAAGATTGCTTATATAGTTAACCAATTGGATGTAGATCTTTTGGCTGGCTGTGAGTTAGGCGGCTTTCCGGTGGCCACAGCAGTTTCTTTAGAAATGGATAAGCCGATTCTATACTTAAGGAAAGAAGTAAAAGGTTATGGAGTAAAGTCGGCTGTAATGGGGCAGGTCAATAAATCCTGGAAGAAAGCCATTTTAATTGATGACGCTACCGGTGCCGGCGAAGGCAAAAATAAATTTGCCGAACATCTGGAAAAGGAAGGTATAAAAGTTACCGATATGGTAGTTATTTATTATACTGGCCATCCTTTAGTTCCTTGGTACCAAGAAAATAATATTGGACATCATCAAGTAATGCTAATAGAAGAATTTTTCCATTATGCTTTAAAGGTCGGCTATATTTCTAAAGAGTTATATAATTTAGTTTGGGATGGTTATGCTGATTATAATATAGAACGCTGGTCTATTAATAAAGAAAAATTCATGAAAGTTTTAGAAGTTGCAAAAAAAGATGGCTGGCCTATAGAAAATGAATCATTAACTTGGGAAATGCTGGTAGAAGATTCAAAAACAGTGGGCAAGTATCATGAATTGCCCGACGGGATAAAATTTTAATTATGGAAAAAGATAAAATTTTAAAAGAATTATTGTACCCGACATTCCAGTATGTTGGTGATTTTAAAACCAGAGCTGGTATAAATGGAGTTTTGTATCCTGATCTTAGGGCACTTTATTCTTATCCCAAGAAAAGAAGATTAATCATTAAGGCCTTAGTTGATGAGGTAAAAAGTGCAGGTTGGCAACCCAACTTTGTTGTTGGCTTGGCTACTGCCGGCATTGTTTGGGCCCACGGTGTAGCCGAAGAACTAAATATAGGCATGGGCTATATGCGAGGCGAGGTTAAAGATATGCAGCTTGGCAAGCAACTGGAAGGGGAAATTCCTAAAAATAGTAAGGTTTTAATTATTGATGATGCAACTTCAAGTTCTAAAAGCAAAAAAAATACTGTTGAGGCGGTGCAAAAGTTAGGGCACGAAGTAGTTGGCGTGGCCGTTTTTTTAAATGCTTTAGGTGGCGATCCTGTTTTTGAAGAAAAAATTAAGTGGCTTAAAGAATTGGGTTATTGCTATGTTTTGAGTTGGGCCGAAATTATTGAATATTATGGCAAAACCGGATTTTGGAGCCAAGGGTTTACAGATATAACATTGGAAATGATTAAGAATTTCCATTCAAACTGGACAGGTGTTTTAGAAAATAGGAAACGTTTCAAGGAATTAGCCTTTAAGGAAAAGAATTTAATTTTTGATAAAAGCTTTTATGAATTATAAGGAAGAAATTTTTAAAGAGTGTGCTAAATTCGCTGAAAGTTTCCATAATAATTACAAGCCAAGATTAGTTTCGGTAGGTATTATTCCAATGGGAGCTGATAACAGAGTTTTATATTCTCATCCAGTGGCTTTTAAGTTAGTAGTAAAATTTCTATCCGAAAAAATTAAAGATTTAAATTTTGATATAATTTGCGGTATTGAGACAGCTGGCATTCCCTTAGCCGCTGCCTTAGGATATGAATTAGATATACCTTTTTGTTATATTAGAAAAGAACCTAAAAAAACAGGTAAAATGGATTATATTGAAGGGGATTATAAACCTGGCATGACTGCTTTGCTAGTTGATGATTTAATGGCTAATGGTAAAACTAAGAAATTAATGGTTGAGAATCTTAAGAAATGTAAAATCAAAGTTAATGATTTACTTGTAATTTGGGCTGCTATGGCTGAATTTTTTCAAAACGATCCCGCCAGAATTTGGCTCAAGAAAGAAGGTATTAAGATTCATTATTTATACACTTGGTTAGAATTAGTTGAAGGTATTCATAAAAATGACGCTATCCCCGATAAATTATATGAATACTATATTGATTATTTGAATCACCCAGAAAGTTGGATTGAAAATAAAAAAAAGTTGAAAGAGTATATTAAGATTGTTAGAAAATTAGATATTGAAGTTCCCAGAAGTATTATTGAATTATTATAATTAAAAAAACTGATGATACTTATCCTCAGTTTTTTAAAATCAAGTAATCCTGTAAAATTAATAATAGAAAGCTCCAAGTGTCCAGACAAGCATGGAAAAGATAATAAAGACACTTAAGAATATCCAAATAATTTTAATTGTTTTTCTTCTCATATTTTGAAAATAAATTGTCTGTGTGGGTCAGCGCCTGACCGTGCCGTCAGTAATTGTCCGCGTAAGACCGTAAATAGACTTTCACCGACTCACGCGGACGACACCGACAAGAACGGACATAGTACAGGCTTTTCTTCTTAGCTTAAAATTAGTTTAACTTTATGAAGTATAGCAAATATTTAAAAAATAATGAAGAGCCAATCAGGTTAATCAGGCAACATCCGTTGGTATTTTTAAAGTCCGGTTTAGTATCAATCATTTTATTGTTGCTACCTTTCTTTTTAATGTTTTTATTATTTAAGTGGGAAGTAATAGGCTTGGTTTTATTTTTTATACTTTTAGTTGTTGGAATAATCGCTGTAGTTAGATTAATTGTTATGTGGAGCAATAATGTTTTTTTAATAACCAGCCACAGGGTAATTTTAAGCAGGCAGTTTGGATTATTTAATAAAAGGGTTTCGGAGGCAGAGCATGGAACAATCCAGGATATTTCTTATCGGATTAAAGGTGCCGGGCAAACAGTATTTAGATATGGCTCTGTTAGGCTCCAGATAGCTGAAACTAAAACTCCAATTATTGTTAGTAAGATCCCTAAACCTCGGAATATCCAGCAGCTTTTATTAAGAATAAAAAAGAACGAGTCCGCTAGCGAAAATGACTAATTTATGTTATAATTTTTTTGTTCTATGGTTCAGTATAATCGTAAATCTGTTGGAAGATTTTTAGCTTCTTCAAAGATTCTATTTTTTGTAAGTTTGTTTATTCTAATCTTCTTTTCTGTAAATTTAGTTAAAGAACTCATAAACAGAAAGGATTTAAAGGAAGATATTAGTAATTTACAAGCGGAAATAAACGAATTAGAAAGTGGTAACCAAGAACTTTCCAGCTTGATAAACTATTTTAAAAGCTTGGATTTTGTGGAAAATGAAGCCAGGACCAAGCTAAATTTAAGAAAGCCCGGAGAAAAAATTATTATTGTTCCAGAAGAAGCAGAAGGTTTAACAGAAGAAACTGATGACTATTCAAATATTCTTAAAACTGAAGTAGATTCTTTATCTAACCCCCAAAGATGGTGGAATTATTTTTTTAAAGTAGCATACAATGGCAAATAATCAAAAAAAGCCAGTAACAGCAAATACAAAAAAGGCTCAAGAAAAAAAGTACCAAAATAAATTAAAAAATGAAGTAAATGGCTTTTTGGTTACTTCAGAAAAATCTAAGCCAGAATCTACTCAAGTACCGGTACCGGCTAGCCAACCTCTAAAAAAGGAAAAAAAAGTAATTAGCAAATTAAGCAGTGATTTAAAGGCGATTAGGGAAGCTATTTTAAATGAGTTAAAAAGAAAAGAAGAACTGCCCGAAAAACCAAAGTTTAGATTCAAAAAAGTTAAAAAAGAGCAGCCTAAAGAAAAGGTATCAGGAAAGAAAGAAAAAGTATCTTTTTATTCACAAAAAAAACTTAAAAAAATTACCCATAAGGCATTTTTTCCTAAAACAAAAAAAATGAGTATTATAAAAAAAAAGGAAGGAAAAGAACTTATAAACATAAATAAGGAAAAAGTGGCAAAAAAAGCCAAGGGCATAAATAACCACCAATTTTTAAAGACGGTTGTAGTTTCAATCGTTATTTTAATTGTTATTTTTATTTCCGGAATATATTTAGGCGGCTGGCGGGGCAGTATAGTTAATAAAGTAGCCAAGATAATTCCATTTCCAGCTTTATATGTAGACGGCAATATGGTAAAAGCCTATACTTTTTTAAATGATTTAGATGCTTTGGAGAAATATATGGAACGCTTGGCCGTTCCAGCCAGCCAAAGCCAGTTAAAAAAACAGGTAATTCAAAGTTTAATAGAAAAGAATGTTATTTACAATATTGCACAAGAAAAAGGCATCAGCCTTAGCGATCAAGAAATAAATGAGATGATAGATTTTTTAAAAGTTGAAGAAGGGGAGGAAGTGGAAGAATTAATAAAACAATTGTATGATTGGAATATTGAGGAATATACCCAAAATGTTTTAGCACCGCTTCTTTTGGCCCAAAAAGTGGAAGAAGATTTTAATAACTCCGATATTATGTCTTATTTAGAAGCAGATATGGCAGGTTATTTAAATAAGTTAGAAATCAGTCCAGAAAAATTTGCTGAGATTGCTTCTGGGGTTAATGATGATAATACTAAGTTTGTAGGTGGTGATTTAGGCTGGTTTTCTTTAGGTGATATGGTACCCGAGTTTGAACTGGCCATTCTGGATATGGAAGAAGGCAGAATTAGCCAAATTATAGAAACCCGGTTTGGCCTGCATATTATAAAATTAGAAGAAAGGGTTATAAGTCCGGATGGGCAGACAACTTTTAAAGCCAGCCATATTTTTAGGCAAACGCCTTCGTTTAAAGATTATTTAGATCAGCAAATTAAAAAAGCCAAGGTTTTGACTTTAATAAAAATATAGGGATTGGTAACTGGTAATCAGTAATAAAATCACATGTGAATCCAGTTTATCTGTACGAATTGAGTGGAGCCAGGAGCGGGAATCGAACCCACGACCTCTGCTTTACGAAAGCATTGCTCTAGCCAACTGAGCTATCCTGGCAAATGGAGCAGGTAACAGAAGTTCCGCCTTCGTCTTTCAGATTTCGGCGGACATAGTTACAGCTAAACTATACCTGTTTGTAGATTAACATTATAAACAAATTATTAAAATATGCAATTTAGGTACACTATTTTAGTTATTTTTTTTAGCCTTTTTTTATTATGGCCAATTAGTGGCTTAAGAGCCGAAAGCTTGCATTTTAATCCAGAAGAGGTTCAGCTTGGTAGTGAATTTGTAAGTCAGGATTCAACTTTTAAATTAAGTATTCCAGCGGAAGAATATACGCAGCCAATAGATGTATACCTTTATAAACTACCGTCTGCAGAAATTAAAGATGATATTAACAGCTTAACAGAAATATATTCTTATTATATTTATTCATCAGAAGTAAATGAGGATTCAGAATTTACTATCACTATTAGTTATCATGAGAATGATCATGCAAGTGGTAAAACGATTTATTATTACAATAGCCGGTTAAAAAAATGGCAGATGGCCAGTAACCGGGCCTTCCTAAATAATTTAACTTTTAAATTATCGGGTAAAAAAAATAAGCTGGTGGTGGTGGGCACTAATTTAGCTCTAACAGCAAATAATGAAGATAAAAGTAAGGTATCAGATACTTTTAATTTTGATGTTAACCAATCAATTAGCGATTTAGAATATAAAGAAGTTTGCCTGCCGTATTTAACAAATTATTTTAAATCAAATAAAACCAATAGCGAAGAAGAAGTTAAAAAACTCCAAACTTTTTTAAGAGAGTACGAAGGTTTTTCTGAGCTGCCTTCTACCGGTTATTACGGCAACTTAACTTATGGTTCGGTAAAGCAATTTCAGGAAAAATATGCAGCTGAGGTTTTGGCGCCCTGGGGCTTAAGTTCCGGCACCGGGTGGGTTTTGGGAACCACTTTGGAAAAAATAAACCAGGTTTACTGCGCTAAAACTCCAGACAGTTATTCTTATGAAGTTTCTATCCCATATTCAGAATCCGGCAAGCAAGCTAAGAGCGCTTATTTTTTAAACGGAACGGATTGGGAAAAATTAGAATCATTCGACGATTATAGAAATAAAACAGTAACAGCTATTTTAAAAGGCCAAGAAGAAAAAATTTCTTTATTTGAAGAAACTGATGGATGGGTGGGCGAAGCCAGTTGGTATTCTTGGAAGGGCGGCCTGTATGCAGCTTCCAGGGATTTCCCTAAAGGCACCAAGCTTAAGGTTACCAATCAGTCAGCCGGTTCCAATAGGGGTAAATCAGTTATTGTGGAAGTAAATGATTACGGTCCAGAACTGTGGACAGGCAGGATAATTGATTTAGATAAAGTGGCTTTTAATGCCATAAGTAATTTAAGGGCTGGAGTAACTTCAGTTAAAATTGAGGTTATTGATTAGTGAGTAGGTTGTAGTGGGTAGTATTTTTTTAAAAAGCTTTTTCTACCAACTACAAACTACCAACTACAAACTACCAATATATGATAAAATTTGTAAACGTATCAAAGTATTATAGAAATAATTCCGTGGCGCTTAAGAATGTTAACCTTGATATCCCGCCCGGTGATTTTGTTTCTATCGTTGGTTTAAGTGGAACAGGTAAAACAACCATTATCCGTTTAGTTATTGCTGAAGAAAAACCAACAGAAGGCAAAATTATTGTTGGCGGCTGGGATATAACAGGCATTAGGGATAAAGAAGTCCCTTACTTAAGGCGTCAGATTGGGGTGGTTTTCCAAGATTTTAAATTGCTTCAGAAGAAAACAGTTTTTGAAAATGTTGCCTTTGCATTGCAAACTTGTGGCTCGCCCAAGGGCAGGGTCCATAAAATTGTGCCCCAGGTTATGAAAATAGTGGGCCTAGACGGCAAAGAGAACCGCTATCCATTCCAACTTTCTGGCGGAGAACAGCAAAGAGTGGTTATTGCCAGGTCTTTGGTTCATAAGCCAAAACTGCTGGTGGCTGATGAGCCAACCGGAAATTTGGATTCAATAAATACCAGAGAAATTATTGATTTATTAAAAAAGATAAATCAGTTGGGAACTACCGTTATTTTAGTCACGCACGATAGGGATGTGGTAAACAGTTTAAAGAAAAGGGTGGTAACAATTGATGAAGGCCAGATAATTAGCGATCAATCAAAAGGAAGATACGTACTTTAATTTTAAAGTAGAAATTTCAAATTTTGAAAGAATTTTAAATTAGTAAAACTTTATTTGCTGGAGTTTAATCTATGGATTATAAATGTTTTAAAATTTAAAATTAGAATTTCATTTAAAATTTATATTTTAAAATTTATTAAGTATGTTTTTAGTAGAATTTACCAGAATATTAAAATTTGCCATCCAAAGCTTGTTTAGAAACATTTGGCTTTCGGTAGTTACTATTACCATTGTATCCTTGGCTTTATTTTCTATCAGTTTTTTATTGATGTTTAATTTGGTTACCGATCACGTTCTTACTGTTGTAGAAACAAAAACCGATGTTTATATAGATTTAACCAAAGAAGCTAACGAGGATCAGGCAGAAATTTTAGTGGATGAACTTGGCAAACTTTCTGCCGTTAAAAAAGTAGAGTTTATAACGCCAGAAAAAACCTTAGAAACATTCAAAGAACGCCACAAGGATAATGAATTGATTATTCAATCTTTAGATTCTTTGGAAGAAAACCCTTTCCAAGGGAGCATTAGGCTCAACGTCCATAATATAGAAGAGTTCCCAATAATTTTAACGGAGCTTTCTAAAAAAGAATATGCTGGTTATTTAGAAATAGAAGATAAGGAATTTACCGATTCAAAATTGCTTATAGAGGGTATTTCTGAGTATTCAAATAAAATTCAAAATGCAGGTTTGCTTGTGAGTTTAATATTTATTATTATTTCTATTCTGGTGGTATTTAATACAATTCAGGTAGGAATTTATACCCATAAGGAAGAAATCGGCATAATGAAGCTAGTAGGGGCCTCTAACAGATTTGTACGCTCACCTTTTTTAATAGAAGGAACAGTTTATAGCATTATATCGGTAATTATTTTGGTGGCCCTTTTATATCCAATTTTGTCATTTTTACAGCCTTATGCCGATAGCTTTTTTAAAGAATACACCACCAATTTAGTCCAGCTTTTAAATAATAATTTTATAAAAGTTTTTGGAACCCAGCTGTTAGTGGCTATAGTAATAACAGTCCTTAGCAGTTTTATTGCAGTCAGGCGTTATTTAAAAGTTTAGATAAACAAAAAAACCGCTAGATTCTATCCCCTAGATTCACTTCGTTTTCTAGGGTCCAGAATGACAGCGGCTTTTTATTTTTTTTCTATGTGGACGAATTTACTTAGTCTTCTGGAGCCGTCAAATTTTACAATCTTTTTTTGAGTGAATTTTACAATTCCGGCAATCACGGCAAATAAAGTATCATCTTTGCCTTTTTTAACATTTTTGCCGGGCCTGTATTTGGTGCCTCTTTGCCTGACCAAAACCATGCCGGCTTTTACTTCCTCGCCGCTGTGTTTTTTTATGCCAAGCCTTTTAGATTTAGAATCACGGCCCAAGCCTGTAGATCCGCCCGCTTTCTTATGTGCCATATAATTTGGTAATTAGTAACTGGTAAATAGTACGAGGTTTATTCTATACTTTTTTAATAATTAAGTCAATAGTGGTATAATATTAAAATAAAACGCCACCTGTTTTATAAGATGGCGAATGTTTTGAGAGTTGATGTTAGGTTTGTTTGGGCCGCTTGGCTTCATCAACGGTGTTCCGTAATCGTTGCCTCATTTGAGATGGTGCCAATGTTTCCCCGATTGGGTAATCGATTTCAGGCGGAAAATCATCCCAATAAGCTTCGTCATCAATCATAACTTCAGCCGCGTCAAGCAGTATATCACCAGGTGTTACACTGACATTATCGGCAGTGATGCCATTTGGGATTGTTCCATCTGCCTGTATTATGGCCCTGAATATATTGGCCAGTGCGGTAGTGTGCTTGGTACTTAATCCGGGCCATCTGTTTGAACCACTCATCCTGAAACCCTCCTGTATTTATCTAAATTTAAGTTCAAAAACATTAGTACTTTATTAATTATTTAACTATTTGTCAAATATGTTAATTGGACATTTACCTGCCGGCTACTTTGTAACTAAATCAATTTTAAAAAAACTAAAAATTCCCATCAATAATACCATGGGGAAATGGTTATTTTTAGCTGGCTTGGTTGCCTCCATTGCCCCGGATTTTGATATTGTTTATTGGATGTTATTTGATGAATACGGCACTGGTAGCCATAGGAATTATTACACTAATTATCCCATTTTATATTTAGCCTTATTAGTAATCCTAGTTATCATTTATTTTATTGTAAAAAAGCCATGGTTAAAGTACGGCATAATTGTGGTATTTGCCAATTTTTTTACTCATCTGATTTTAGATACAACCTTTGTTGGAATTAAATGGCTTTGGCCGTTTTATGATAAAATGATCGGCATTTATAATGTTAATTTTACCGGCGGCTTAATGATAGAAAATTATTTCCACCATTGGATTTGGTATCTGGAAATAGCTTTATGGTTATTGGCCATCATATCAGTTATCATTTCCTATAAAAAAGGCCAACTGAAGTAAATTTGCCTTTAAAGGTAATTGAAGGTAAAATAAGCAAAGGTTATAATAATTAATAAAAAATATATGGAAAACCAAGAAAGAGATTTTCATGAGGATAGTGAGGGCAGGGAAGCTCTTGAGAAGCAAGTAAGAGATTTACTAAAAGAGGTTGATTGGGAAAACGCCGACTTGTCTACCCTTGATGATGGTCAGCTAGAAGAATTGGTTGATTTATTAAACAAGGTCGGGAAAGGTGAATCTATGAATGAAGTTGCGGCTTCGGGCAAACCGGAAGATTATGAAAAATAAAATAAGTAAAAATAAAACCGTCCTTCGACTGCGCAGGGCGGTTTTTTAATTGACACTAATATATTAATAAATTAAAATATAAGTCCGGGGTCAATTACTATTAACAATTGATCCTATGTCAAAAAATAAAGAAACTATGAGTAAAAAAACTTTAGAACAGTATTTTACAGCCATTCAAGAGCGTTTTATTGAAGTAGATAAACGTTTTGATGGGGTAGATAAACGTTTTGATGAGCAAGATAAAAAATTGCAGTTAATTCTTAATATTGTTCAAAGTTATGATCATGAACGTAAAGAAGTCAAAGCTTCATTATGGGAGCACGATAGAAGGCTGTTAGAATTGGAGAAAGGTTTTGCCAAATCTTAATTTATAAAAAAAACTGCTGTTATTCTGCCTGCCCGCCAGTGCTAGGCACGGCAGGCGGGGAGTCTCGAGCTTGTCGAGAGGCGATAGAATCTAGCAGTTTTTAGTTACATTTAAAAGGGTTATAGCCTTGTTTAAGTAAGTTTTTTACGGGTAAAAACAGTGGTTCCGGCAGATTGTCCCAGCTAAACCAATCCCATTTAACCATTTTATCCGGCTCTAAGATTTGGATATCACCCGATTTATATTCAGAAACCACAAATAAAGTTATATAGTGCTTATCTTCATCTAGATGGAAATCATTGGTATAAGGGCCTATTTTTAATTTATCAATCTCTATACCGGCTTCTTCCAAAACCTCACGTTTAGCACAGGCTTCAACTTCTTCATTAAATTCCAAATGCCCTCCCGGAAAACACCAATAACCATTACCATGAGAGCCTTTTCTTTGGCCCAATAAAACTTTGTTGTCTTTAGTTACTATTACGCCAACACCTATTTTTGGACATTTTTCCATACTATTTTTTATTTTTAGCTTCTTTTTGCATATCAGTAATGGTATCAGTTTCATCAACAATTTCCACTTTAAGAATTTCTTCAATAACATCTTCTAAGGTAGCTACACCTTCCAAAGTCTGGCCATTGTTTTTTACAAAAGCTAAATGCTTTTTTGATTTTATGAATAAATTTAACAGCCGGTCCAGTTTTAAATTTGGCGGGACAAATAGTAACTTTTCTTTTCTATAAACATTTTTTACTTTAGTACCCAGTTTTACATCAATAATATCTTTAACATATAAAAGGCCAATGATATTATCAATTTCATTTTTGTAAACCGGAATCCTGGTAAAGCCATGTTTTTTGATTTCGTCTAATTGTTTTTGGTTTAAGGCAGAGTTAATATTTAAAGCGTAAATTACTGATTTAGGAGTCATGACATCTTTTACTGTTTCGTCAGAATAAGAAAGAGCGCCTTTAATAATCCTTTCTTCGTCGGCATCTACATCACTTTCCTTATTGCTTTCATGCTCTTCAACTATTTTAATTAATTCTTTTTTTGAATAAATTGTGGGCATTTCATCGCCTAAAGTTTTATCTAAAATCCAGGAAATAGGTTTGCAGATAGGATACAAAATAAAAATAAATATTTTAACCAACCAGGCGGTTTTGGCACCAACTTTAAGGGCGTGCCTGGCAAAGGTAGCTTGGGGGATAATTTCACCAAAAATAACAATTAAACCGGTAGCGGTAAAACCGGCAATAACTCCGCTGGCTAAATCTCCTAAAAAAATAGCAAGTGCGGAATTTACCCCCACGTTTCCTAACAGCAAAGTACATAACAAGAGGTTCCCCTTTTTTCTTACAGGATAAACTTTTTTAGCTTCTTTATTGCCTAAGGAAATTTTTCTTTTTAATTCATTTTTATCCAAACTTAATAAGCCTAAAGTTAATCCAGAAAACAAACCGGATAAAACAATTAGGCAAACGACTATTAAATAGTTCATTGAGATTATATTAATAATTAAATTTATTTAAAATAAAACATTGATTGATGAACATTAAACCAAAAATCAAAATTATATTTAAGTCCAAAATCCGAAGGGTCGCCTTTAACAATTACATTTTCTGGATCACTTGGAATAATAATGCCATATTTTTTTGATGAACCGTTAACTAAACCATTAATTGCATCATCAACTGTTTTTATACTATTGTTAGTTAGATCGTAGGTGTTTAATGATTTATCATTTTTAACAAAAAAAAGTTTTCCATCGCTATACCTTACGACATTTTTTAAATTAATAAAATTTACATCATTTTTTGTTAGATGCAAACCGGCTTCATCTATAAAAATAATTTTAGATTTATTTTCGATTAAATTAAAAGCTAATAAATAATTATCAAATCTAAAAATAGGAATATAATTGCTGCTTCCTTTAATTAGGTTGCCTTCAATAAGAATGCCTCGGGTAACTTGTTTGGTATTATGTTGGACAAAGGCGCCAGGATAAATCCAACCTGCTGGCTTAGATCTTTGGCAAATAACGTATTTAGCTTCAAAGGCATCTTTCCATTTATGATTGTAAAGGGATTGTTGTGCACAACCGTAATCTTTGACAGGACCAATGTAGGCAGTGCTTACTAAAACTAAAAAAGCTATTACAATAATTATCATAATAGCTCCGAATCTATGTCTTTTTTTCATAAAATAACCAAAAAATTCAAATTTATTAACTTAATTATACCATATATTTTTAAAAAAGGTTTATTTAATCTGGTTATTTTGTATAATATAAGCTAATGGATAAAAAGAAAGTAATAGTGGCATTGTCTGGGGGAGTAGATTCTTCCGTTACCTGCGCCCTGCTTTTAGAGCAGGGTTTTGAGGTGGAAGCGGTTTTTATGAAAAATTGGACGCCAAAATCGGCAGCTGAAGGCCTAATGATGTGCCCATTAAAGGCAGACGAAAAAGATGCCCGCTTGGTAGCCAGCCAGCTGGGTATAAACTTATCAGTGGTAAGTTTTGAAAAAGAATATAGAGAACAGGTTGTTGAATACTTATTTAAAGAATATAAAGATGGCCGAACGCCTAATCCGGATATTTTATGTAACAGCAAAATTAAGTTTAAAGCTTTTTTAGATTATGCTTTAGATCGTGGAGCGGATTTTGTGGCCACCGGCCACTATGTTAGAAATAAAAATAATAAGTTAGCCAAGGGAAAAGATAGCAATAAAGACCAATCGTATTTTTTATATCAAATAACCAAAGAACAGTTATCAAAATGCCTTTTTCCGATCGGCGAGTTCAAAAAAACCAAGGTTCGTTTGTTGGCAAAAAAATATGGCTTGGCAACTGCCGAAAAAAAAGATAGCCAAGGAATTTGTTTTGTAGGCGAGGTTGAAATGAAAGAGTTTTTAAAATCAAGAATAAAACCAAAAACCGGTGAAATTATTACAACCGAAGGAAAAAAAATAGGGGAACACGAAGGGGTTTGGTATTATACAATCGGCCAGCGCCGGGGCATAGGCGTTGGCGGAGGGATTCCTTATTATGTGGTTGACAAAAATCTGGATAGCAATAAATTAATTGTATCCAGAGGCGATAAGGATGAAGCTTTGTTTAAAAATGAGCTGGTAGCTAATGAAATACATTGGATTGACGGAGCAGAACCCAAGCTCCCTTTAAAATGTAAATGTAAAATCCGTTATCGCCAGGAAGATCAAGAGTGTCACGTAACACGTAGCACGAATCACGTAGCACGAATCAATGTCAAATTTAAAGAAAAACAGCGGGCTATAACTCCCGGCCAATTTGTAGTTTTTTATAAAGATAAACTATGTTTAGGAGGAGGTAAAATTTTATGAAAACATCATTAAGAGGCAGGCATCATTTCGTAGTATCATTAATACTTTGGCTTTTAGGAATTTCTTGCCTAATGTTTTTTGGTTTTGGGGATTATTTAAAATTTGCCGGTTATGCATTTTCTATGGTTTTAATAATGCTACCTTTTTATATTTATTCCCGTTCTCCCAGGATAAGAAAAAATGTAAGCCTGGAATATATTAATTTAATTCAGTTGGTTGCCGCTATAGTTAGTTTTTTGAATTTACTCGGCTCACTGGCAGGTTATTATGATCCAACATATTCCGGCTACGATAAATTTACCCATTTTATAAATCCGGCTTTAATTTTTTCCATTACTCCAATTTTACCGATTTTTTTCCAAAAACATTTTTTTGGCAGAGTTAATTTGTGGTTTGTTTTATTGGCAAACTTTGTTTTAATAATTTTCGGTTCTTTTATTTGGGAATTCTATGAATATGCCATAGATTCCATTTTTGAAGGAGCTGATATGCTGGGTAAATTTGGTGAAGTATATTACGATACGCTTTATGATTTATTAGCAGATTTTGCCGGTGGTTTAACAGCCAGCTTATTAATTTATAGATATTTTTATGGTTATATATTAAAAAATACGCTGGAATATAGGCATAATGAAAGCAAATGAGATCAGATGTTAAGTAAACTAATTGAAGTATAAAAATACAGCCTCCTCTGATTTAGAGAAGGCTGTTTTGGTTGCGGTTTTTGAATTTGAAACTATTTCAGCAAGGTAACTCGCTGGGTTGCGCTTAGCTGTCCAGGAACCTGTGCGTGGATGATGTACATGCCACTGGCCAGACGGCTGGCATTAAAGCTGAATTGGTGTTCACCGGCCGGGTATGATTCCTCGGCTAAAGTTGCCACCAAACGTCCTTGTAAATTGTAGACGTTCAGCGTTAACTCAGATTCACTCGGTAGCGAGATCTCAACTGTTGCTTGCGCGTTGAACGGATTGGGGAAGATGTTCACTAGGCCAAACTCGGTTGGTAGCGAAAATTTCTGCCCTAAGATGTCGGAAGGTCCGAAAGGACCTAGTTTTAAAAACTGAAACTGGTCATAGTCTACAACTGTGGGAGGAGCAGTTAACTGACCAACATTAGCGCGGTAGGTGTACCATCCGGTTGGGGCGCTGCCGGGTATAACTAACAGGCAGTCTGTAAAGCCGAGGGAGTCGTAGGGATCAATTGAGTAACCTAGCCACCGTGCGACAGGCGAGTCAGAGCCACCGCCCGGAAAACCGATTGCGGTCCAAACATCACCCTGAACTTCGTTTGCTGTATTGTTTATAACCAATATGTCGTAGTAGATATCGCCTCCCTCGTTTGGGATTGTAACTGGCGGATCATGAGGAGTAATTGTAATTGAAACTTGTCCCAAAGCGATAGACCCAGAGATGAAAAACAGAAGGATCAATAACATAAATATAGTAGTTGCGGTCTTCATGGTACATCCTCCCAAATGAGTTAGAAAGATTTGTTTTACGCCAGACTTCTTGCCTGACAACTTTCTGTTTTCTGCTAATTTAACAGCAGATATTCAAAATTTATAGTTTATAATTTCCAAATATCTACTGTTAAAATTTTTTAAAAGGACATACATTTTTTTACTTGCCGTATCTTAGACTTGATTACAAATTTTGTCAAGATTATTACTAATTACATTATCTATTTTCTAATAAATCCGCCTTTTTTTGATTTAAATTGACATCAATATTTTGTTGGTTTATTATTACATCATGAAAGCAAACGAAATCAGGCAAAAATACTTGGATTTTTTTAAGGAGAAGGAGCACAGTATAATCCCTTCTGCTTCTTTAATTCCGGAAAATGACCCTTCAGTTTTATTTACTACTGCCGGTATGCACCCTTTGGTGCCTTTTTTAATGGGCGAAAAACATCCAGCAGGCAACAAGTTGGTCAATTTTCAAAAATGTATCAGAACCGGCGATATAGATGAAGTAGGTGATAACTCGCATTTAACTTTTTTTGAAATGATGGGCAACTGGTCTCTTGGTGATTATTGGAAAGAAGAGGCTATAAAATGGTCTTATGAATTTTTAACTGATAAAAATTGGTTGGGTTTAGATTCAAATAAATTGGCCGTTTCTGTTTTTGAAGGTGATGATGATAGTCAGTTTGATGAGGAGTCATATAATTTATGGAAAGACTTAGGTATATCAGAAAAAAGAATTGCTAAATTGGATAAAGATGAAAACTGGTGGCCAGCCGGTGGTAAATTTGTTGGACCACAAGGCCCGGATACAGAAATATTTTATTGGACCGGTCCAGCTGAGCTGGATGTACCCGAAGTTTTTAATCCGGACGACAATAGGTGGCTTGAAATTTGGAATAATGTTTTTATGGAATATGAAAGAACTAAGACAGGAAAATATATTTCACTCAAAAAGAAAAATGTTGATACAGGTTTAGGCTTAGAAAGAGTTGCGGCAGTGATGCAAAATAAAAGTAATATTTACGAAACTGAAAATTTATCAAAACTGATTAATCAAGTAAAATTAGAAGCTAAAGATTATAACGAAGAATCCGGCAGAATTATAGTGGACCATCTACGGGCTGCCATTTTTATTATGGCCGATGACCACGGTATATCACCTTCAAATTTAGATCAGGGCTATGTGCTAAGAAAATTAATCAGAAGGGCTATAAGGCATGCTAAAAAAATTGGTATTCCGCTAAAAGAAGACGTTACAACTCCAATCGTAAATATTGTCGTGGATTTATATAAAAAAAATTATCCTGAATTGGAAAGGAATAAGCAAAAGGTAATTGATGAATTAAATAAAGAAGAGGAGGGTTTTGAAAAAACTTTAGTAAAAGGTTTGAAGGTTTTAAATAAATCTATGGAATCTAATACAAAAATTTCAGGTAAGAAAGTTGTTGTTCAGGATTTAAGTCCAGTCGAAGGACATATTGGATTCACACCTTCAGACCCTAATGATATTGATGGAAAATGGCTATTTGATTTATATCAAACATTTGGGTTCCCTTATGAATTATCAATAGAAGAATTAAAAAGTAGAGGTTATCATTTTGTAATTCCTCAGCTAGAAAGAATTAAAAATGAATTTCGTGAAGAAATGAAAAAGCATCAAGACCTTTCTAAAACTTCTTCAGCCGGAATGTTTAAGGGAGGCTTGGTTGATACCTCCGAGATGTCTATAAGGTATCACACAGCAACACATATGTTACACCAGGCTTTGCGGGAAGTTTTAGGCGATCATGTTCAACAAAAGGGGAGTAACATTACCGAAAAAAGATTGCGGTTTGATTTTTCTCATCCGGAAAAACTAACAGATGAGGAAAAAACTAAAGTTGAAGAAATCGTCAATACAAAAATTAAAGAAGATATACCAGTTAGTTTTGAAGAAATGAGTGTTGATGAGGCTAAGAAGGCAGGAGCAATTGGATTGTTTGGCGATAAATATGGCAACAAAGTAAAGGTATATTCAGTTGGTGACTGGTCAAAAGAGATTTGTGGCGGTCCTCATGTGGAGTCAATTGGAAGTTTAGGTAAGTTCAAAATTAAAAAAGAACAAGCTTCATCTGCCGGCATTAGAAGAATAAAAGCTGTTTTAGAATAAAATAAAAACCCCGACAGAATAATTTCTGTAAGGGTTGAGTAATGTTGAGTAATCTGGTAGCTTATACCAAACTAGATTGAACTGCTGAGATAGAAGTTTCGAACCAATCAGGTTCAACATTTATATTGCCTTCAAAATATTGCCGGCGATACTCAACCTTCATTACCCGCCAATAGGTAACTGGGGTAGAAGTAAATTGATGGCCTTTAAGCCAAATTACTGCAAGAAGCTCACCTTTATATCCATAGAATCGAACTCTTCGAGTTAATTCTTGATAGGGAGATCCTTCGCCTGTTCTCTTTCTGCCTTTGGCTGGTTTAGTCGCGGTAATCCTGTAAAAAAAGTGGAAGTTTTCCCAGTTTGGTTTTGGTAAACCGTTTACTTCACCAAATTGGATACTTATAAGGAAAGCCAATGCTAACCTTACACCTTTGCTAAACTTGGTCGCAATCATACAACACTCCTTTTGCCCGTTGTAGGCAGATGAGTTCATTCAGGGTGGAGTACCCGAATAAACGTAAGGTTTTGTCGCTACGGCTCATCCGTAGCAACGAAAAGAGAACTTTAATTTAGCACTTTTTTCACTGCTACGAATACAATTGATTTAGTAAAGAACAATATTTAATAATAGCATATTTTATGAAAAATGTCAAGTTTAATAAATATTAACAGTAATATCCTTGACATATTTAGCCTTTAATGTAAAATAAGCCTTACGTAATATTTATAAGTAAAACAATTTAATTTTCCTTAAATTATTGGAAAATTCCCCATATTTTTGAGTTCTAGTTAAAAACCTGACAAAGAGTATGTGGAATTCCTTTTTTGTTACTTAAAATGGAGGATAATCAACCAAAAACAAATAAAAAGGGGTTTATTGAGGTGGTCGGTACTGTTGAAGAACTTCTGCCGGCAGCCAGTTTTAGGGTAAAGCTGGAAAACGGCCATGAAATTTTGGCCCACCTTTCCGGAAAAATGAGAATGTACCATATTAAACTGGTTCCCGGGGATAAAGTTAAGGTAGAAATGACCCCATACGATTTAACCAAAGGAAGAATTACTTTTAGGCTTTAAGTTTTTAGAATGACAGAAGGTTAGAATGACAGAATAACAGAAGATTAATATTTTTAACTAATTTTTTATTTAACTAATTTCCTAACCTCCTAGCATCCTAAATTACCTAAATATTTATAAAAGTTCGTGCTTCAGTAAAAAAGATGTGCCCTTCGGCAAGCTCAGGACTGATTTAGAATAAATATTAATTATTAAAAAGATTAAATAAACAAATGAAAGTTCGTGCTTCAGTAAAAAAGATGTGCAAAGATTGTAAAGTGGTCAGAAGAAAAGGCCGCTTGGTTTGCTTATGCAAAAATCCTAAACATAAACAGAGGCAGGGATAAGTCGGGGACTAGTAACTAGTAATCAGTAATCAAAAATAAACTAGTTACCAGTTACTAATTACTATTTACTAAATTTTATGGCATTAAGAATAGCAGGCATAACCTTACCAAATGAAAAAAGAATAGAAGCAGGTCTTTTGGCTATTTATGGCGTTGGTTCAACTAGGGCCAGAAAGATTTTGACTGAATTAAATATTAGCCCCGATACCAGAGTTAAAGATTTAACTGATACAGAAGGTAAAAATTTGAGAGATTATATTGAAAAGGAATTCAAAGTAGAGGGTGAATTAAGAAGAGAGGTTTTATCAAATATTAAAAGATTAAAGGAAATTAAAAGTTATAGAGGCGCCAGGCATTCTAAAAATTTACCGGCTAGGGGCCAAAGAACAAAAACTAATTCCAGAACTTCTAGAGGTAATAAAAGAAGAACTATGGGTAGTGGCAGAAAACCAACTGCTCAGAAAACATAATTAATTGACTTATTGTGTAATTGTATAATAGGTTAATTGAGATGAAAATTATCAGACAAATAAACGAATTAATAAAATAGACAATTTCACAATTACACTATTAAGCTATTATTCTATTAAAAAAATGGCAACTGTAAAAAAAGTTACTAAAAAAAGAAAAAAGAAAGTAAAGCGAAATATCAGGCGCGGACAGGCGCATATTTTAGCAACTTATAATAATACTATTATTACCATTACCGATCAAAATGGCAGCGTTGTGGCAAGTTCATCCGCTGGCCAAAACGGTTTTAAAGGGCCTAAAAAGTCTACTCCTTATGCTGCCGGAATTATTGTAAGAAACGTTGTTGAAAAAATTAAAGATACCGGAATGCAACAGGTTGAAGTTTTTGTTAAAGGCGTGGGTTCTGGTCGGGAATCGGCTGTAAGGGCTTTACATGCCAACGGCATAGAAGTTTTATCAATTAAAGACATGACGCCTATTCCTCATAACGGTTGCAGGCCACGAAAACCAAGAAGAGTCTAGCGAGTAGCTAGTAGCTAGCTAGCCAGCCTGCCGCCTGCCTGCCGGCGAGGCAGAGCGAGGCAGGTAGGGAAAGATTTAAATAATTAATCATCAATTATCAATCATTAATTAATATATGGGAAGAGATTTAAGACCAAAAGGTAAAATAGAAAGAAGAGAAGGAACCAAACTTTTTTTAAAGGGTGAAAAAAGCTTTTCTTCTAAAAATCCAATTGTAAAAAGGCCATATCCGCCGGGTGTTCATGGACCCATGAAAAAGTTTAATAGGCTTTCCGGCTATGGAATCCGTTTAAGAGAGAAACAGAAGGCTAAAAGAATGTATCGGATTTTAGAAAAACAGTTTCATAACTATTATCTTAAGGCTAATAAGCAGGCAGGCGATACTTCAGAAAATCTGCTACGACTTTTAGAAACCCGTTTGGATAATGTGGTTTATAGATGCGGTTTTGGCGATAGCAGAGACCAAGCTAGGCAATTGGTTAACCACGCCCACTTTGTTGTAAATGGCAAAAAATTGGATATTCCCAGTTATCAGGTAAAAGTTGGTGATGTTTTTGAAGTTAAAGATTCTTATCGCAAGAAAACATATTGGCAAACCAGAGCTCCTAAATTGGAAAAAGTTTCAGAAGTGCCGGGTTGGCTTACTTTAGATGCTAAAAATTTTCAAGGTAAAATGGTGGCCTTGCCCAAAAAAGAAGAACTCCAAGCACCATTTGATCCGCAGTTAATAATTGAGTTTTATTCAAGATAGAAATAAATTATAAATTATAAATTTCAAAAGTTAAAATTAAAAATTCAACGGAGGTTATATGAATATACCATTACCACAAAATTTAGAAATTAAAGAAGCCAAAGGCAATAAAGCCGAGGTAAGTATTGGCCCTTGCTTTTCCGGCTATGGTGTTACTTTGGGAAATTCTTTAAGAAGGGTTTTGCTTTCTTCTATAGAAGGCGCTGCCATAACTGCTGTAAAAATTGAAGGCACTCAACATGAATTTTCAGCACTGCCAAATATAAAAGAAGATATGGTTGAATTGGTTTTAAACATTAAAAAAATAAGGCTTAAGTTTTTTTCTGATGAGCCGGTTATTCTAAAGCTTAATGCCAAGGGCGAAAAAAAAGTTACTGCCGCTGATATCGAAAAGAACGCCCAAGTAGAAATTATTAATAGTGATGCAGAAATTGCAACTTTAACTTCCAAAGATGCAGCTTTAGAAATGGAACTTATTGTAGAAAAAGGCAGGGGATATGTAACTGTTGATGATAGGTCTAAAGAAAAAATTGATACAGGCACAATTTTAGTAGACGCTTTTTACTCTCCATTGGTTAGTGTTGGTTTTGAAATTGAAAATATTCGTGTTGGCGACAGGACAGACTTTGAAAAACTTGTTTTAAAACTGGAAACTGACGGTTCTATCACTCCACAAGAGGCAATTGCCAAGGCCAGTGAAATTTTAGTGGAACAATTCCAATTTATTTTTGAAGAAAGCACTCCTAAAGAAGCAAAAAAGAAAACCAAGAAAGCCAAAAAATCTTCTTCCACTGCCGTGCCTGCCGGCAGTCAGGAAGCTACAGACGATAAAGAAGAGAAAGAAGAAATAAAAAAAGAGGAATCTTCCTCTGCTGAGGCTACGGAGGATAAAGAAGATAAACCTAAGAAAAAAAGAGGCAGACCTAAAAAAACTGATAAATAAAAATTAATGATCGATGATTAATAAATTATAATCAGTCATTAGTCATCAATTTTCAATTATTAATATATGAGACACAGGAATAAAAAGAAAATTTTAGATAGAAAAAAAGCTCCCAGAAAAGCCTTGCTGGGCAGTTTAGCTTGCCAAATAATTTTGTACGAAAAAATTAAAACAACTGAAGCCAAGGCTAAAACAGTTAAGCCAATTGTAGAAAAAATTATTACCAGGGCTAAAAAAGACACTTTGGCCAACCGGCGTTTAATAATTTCTAGGTTGCCTATTAAGAATGCCGTTAAAAAAGCTTTTGAGGTATTAGGGCCAAGATATAAAGAAAGAAAGGGCGGTTATTTAAGAATAATTAAAATGGGACCCAGGAAAGGCGACGGTGCCAAAATGGCCCAAATTGAATTTGTTTAAATTATATGACTCCAGAAAATATCAGTCCCTCCAATCCGGCGGGCAGAGAAAAACATAAAATAGATGCAACCGGCAAAGTGCCCGGAAGATTAGCTTCGGAGGTGGCCATTTTATTGATGGGCAAGCATAAGGTTAATTACCAACCTCATTTAGACCAGGGTGATTTTGTGGCTATAGAAAATATTTCCCAATTAAAATTTACAGGTAAAAAGTTAGAAAAAAAAGTTTATCACAGGCATACCCAGTATCCGGGTGGTATAAAAACAACTCCTTTATCTAAAATTTTTAAAGAAAATCCAGATAAGTTATTTAGAAAAATGGTTTTCCAAATGCTGCCAAAAAATAAATTAAGAAAAGAAATGATAAAAAGACTTACCATTAGTTAATATGCCAACTACTAAGAAAACAACTCCAAAGAAGAAAACTGAGAAAAAAGCTCCTGCTAAACCAAAAGCTTCCGCCAAAGGCAGATCCGCTTCGGGCGAAAAAAAACCTCTTGTTAAAAAAGAGTCAGAGGCTGTAAAACCTAAAAAGGTGGCTCGCCTCGCTTCGGCTCCGGCAAAGCGGGTAAAAAAATTACCTTATCTTTATGCTGTGGGCAGAAGAAAAACTTCAACTGCCAGAGTACGTTTATATACTAAAGATAATAAAGGTGAAATTATTGTTAATGAAAAAGATTATAAATTATATTTTCCATTTTTTGAATATCAACAAATTGTAGAAGCGCCATTTAAAAAACTAAATTTTTTAGGCAAATACAGAGTTACTGTAAAAGTTACTGGTGGCGGCAAAAGAGGCCAGGCCGAAGCTGTAAGGCATGGCATAGGCAGAGTTTTACTAAAAATGGATGAAAGCCTAAAGAAAACTTTAAGAGGCGAAGGTTATTTAACCAGAGATTCCAGAAAAAAAGAACGAAAAAAACCTGGCTTAAAAAGAGCCAGACGTGCGCCACAGTGGGCAAAGAGGTAAATTGTGTATCTTGTATCGTATATCACGTATCAAAAATTTTATATAAAAAACCTTGTCAAATTGGCGGGTTTTTTGTTGCTTGAGTTTATTTGATATATATAGTATAATATTTTAGCTACTAAAAAGTCTATTAAAAAATTAAAATGGTCGCTTTAAATAAGAAAGAATTAGAAAAATTTCACAGTGCCTACAATGGTTATAGGAAGTCTTTTAATGATTTTAAAAAGCTCGGCAAACAAAAACGTAAAAGTATAACTAAAGATTTATTTTATATTGAAAGTGAAAGCTCTGTAAAAATTGAAAGTCAGAAGATTTCTAATTAGAAGTATGTCTAAGAATTTACCTATTAAAGAGGTAAAAAATCTATATAAGGCATCTCAAAATGCAGCTTTCTACTTAGATAGATTTAAGAGAAATAAACTCCGCTTAAGAGGGAGTTTTTTTCTAATGATTCATAAAGATTTATTAGCACATAAGCCTAAAGATGCAGGTAAGTATAGAACTAAATTACATAAACTGGAAATTGCAAAGAAAACATTTAGTCCAACTAAAGCATGGAAAATTGAAAGTGAAATTATTGACTTAATCGATTTTATTAATAATAAGCATAAATGGGGACCGAAATATAGGAAACATTTTATTAAAAATGTAAAGAATTATAAAAATCTTAAAGTAATAGATAAAAGAATTTTCTATAAAATTTTCATTGCTTGGTATATTCACCATAAATTTATAATTATTCATCCTTTTGTAGATGGAAATGGAAGAATGGCTAGGTTATTAATGTGCCTTGTTTTAAGATATGAAGGGTTGTCAGAAATATCTTTCCCGGTACTAATAAATTTTATTATTAGTAAAAATAAAAATAAGTATTTAGATAGTTTAAATTTGGCTGATAAAGGTAAATATATTGAAGGAGTTTTATATATGCATAAAATTCTAATTGATTCTTATAATAAGACTAAAAAAGAAGGTGATAAAAAGATCAAAAGCTCTAAAGGTTAATATCCATTAAAGCTTTTTTTATTTCATCAACAGCTTTAAGTCTTACTAGAGTAGATCTGTAATCAGTGGCATTAGGCAGGCCTTTTACATACCACAACAGTTGTTTCCGCAGTTCAATCAATCCGTGGTCACCTTTAAGTTTGTAAGCCAGCTTGGCATGTTCTATGGCAATTTTTCTTTTTTCAGGCCAACTCATTTCATCAAATTTACCGGATTTGAGGTATTGTTTAATCTGGTTAAAAATCCAGGGCCGGCCATAAACACCGTGGCCAATAGCCACACCGTCAGCTTTAGTAATATCTAAAACTTTTTTGGCTTTAGCTGGTTCATTAATGCCACCATTGGCAATTAAAATTCCTTTATAATAATCCCTTACACTTTTTATATAATCATAATCAACTTCTTCTATCCAAGGTGCTTCAAAACTCCGACCATGGATCATTACAGCAGCAATAGGCAGGTCATTAATCTTATCAAGTAAATCCAAACTGGTAATTGTTTTACTTTTGTCCTTAGATTTAATCATGGACCTTGTTTTTATAGAAACTGGAAGTCCGCTGGCACCCTCTATAGTGGCTTGGGTAATTTCTTTAGCTAAATTTAAATCTCTAAGCAAGGCCACGCCACTGCCATGGCCGGCTACTTTTTTAGCAGGGCAGCCAAAGTTAATATCAATCCCGTCCGGTTTTATCTCATCAGCTGCAATTTTGGCAGATTTATAAAAAAGTTCCGGATCTTTGCCGCCCAGTTGTAAAACGACCGGCTTTTCTTTTTTATCAATTTTTGCCAGCCTTAACGTCTTCTCACCACCATGGCTTAAGGCTTGGACCATAATCATTTCAGTATAAACCACATCAGCACCGTATTTATGGCAGATTAGACGGTACGGCAAATCAGTCACTCCGCACATAGGGGAGAGGACAGTAAAAGGCTTATTCAGTTTTTCCCAGAAGTTAGACATACTAAGAATTCTACTCTTTGTTGGCTATTTTTTCAAGTTTTGACAAAATTATGGTTTGTGATAATATTATCTCAGGATGAGAAATATATATTTAAATTCAAAGAAAATCAAGAAACCTCGATTAAACGTTGTGGGACTTCTTTGATTAAATATATAAGATAAAAAATTACAAAGAGCTCCTACAACGGAGATCTTTTTTGTTTGTTCTTTTCAAAAAAGGAGATACTATGTGTTTAGCCCAGAGCAGGCAATCTGTTCAATCTTTTGCAGAAACTGCCATTAACCTAACAAATGTCTTAAAAGTCAGGTCGGGTGAGTTTAACGTTTTTGGAGATAAGTTTGTTACGGCCTTTGTAAATTATGCGAATCAAGAGCCAAGAAGAATAACTACCTTCACTTTATTTCCAAATGATTTTTTAGACAGAGGGTCAACTTTTGAGTTATCGCCTCAGATTGGATGTAGATTCAATTGTCCGTTTTGTGGCGTACCAGGGTTCAGTAGAAATTTGGAAGTAAGTGAAGTTGTAGAACAGGTAGCAATTTTGGTACAGCAAGCACAAAAAGTAGGAGCCCAAATAAGGCCTCCGTTTAAGTTTAGTTTTACTGACGGAGGGGAACTATTGTTAAACCCAGATTGCATGCAAATTATTGGAAAACTAACGGAAGTACTGCCGGCTTATCTTAAAGTTTCAACAGTTTTGCCGGATAGTGAGTTGGTTAGGGAGAATTTGGATTCATTGATAAGCTTTAACCAACTTTACAGCAATATAATCCATCTGCAGATTTCCATGGTTAGTACCAGCCAAGATATCCGGCAACAGTATGGGCGGCAGGCCTTGATGAATGATTGGAAAATCAGAAAGGTGGCCGAAGAATGGCTGGAGCAAACTGGCAGAAAACCAACCTTAGCTTTTACTCTAACCACAACATCGCACTGCCGGGTGGAGGAAATTGTTCAAGTGCTTTCTCCAGATTTGTTCATGGTAAAACTTTCTCCTTACAAACCAAATTTGGTCCCTGGGAACGAGACCATTTCTTTGCCTAACTTGGATGATTTAGTGGAAGAATTCCAACAGGCAGGATATGAACTCATTCCTACTCAACTTAACGAGGTAGAAAGGAAAATCGGCCTGCTCCTTTCTGGCACCAGGTCTTTTGAAGCCTAAACTTAATACCCGAGTACACAACTAATTGTGGAAAGGGTATTTTTTTACAAATACCTTTATTTTTGGTATAATAAGCCCACTTTTTCTATGTATAACGAAGAAAAAATTGCTAAAAACACCAGCTATTTTACGCTGGCCTTAATTATCCAAAAGCTAATTTCATTTGGATATTTTTCGTATATTGCAGTCAAAATCGGGGCGGCTAATCTGGGCCAATATGCTTTTGCTTTATTCTTTACCACCATTTTGGCGGTAATAATAGATATTGGCATTTCCAACGTTTTAGTAAGGGAAGTATCTAAATACAAAGAAAAAAGCCAGAAGTATTTATCAGCAGCCATGGCCATTAAAATACCTTTGGCAATTTTCACTTATTTATTGGCTGTAGTTTTAATTAACTTTTTAGATAATCCCGAACTGGTTCGTCAATTAGTTTATATCACCGGCATTATAATGGTTTTGGATTCATTTACTTTAACTTTTTATGCTTTCCTACGTGGACACCAAAATTTAAAATTGGAAAGTATTGGTACCATCATCTTCCAGCTAATTGTTACCGTTATTGGTATTACTATAGTAAATCTAACCGGTGATTTAAGAATTTTAATGTTGGCAATACTTGCGGCCAGTAGTTTCAACTTCATCTATTCTTTTACTTTAATAAAAACCAAACTCAAACTTAAATTTTTTAAGAAGGCAGAAAAACCAATAATTAAGTCAATCATCATCATTACAATCCCATTTGCTTTGGCTGCTATTTTTACTAGGGTCTACGGTTATCTGGATACGGTTTTACTAAACCAAATGATAGATGAAACGGCCGTAGGCTATTACAGTATTCCTTATAAAATTGTTTTCTCTCTGCAGTTTATTCCTATGGCTTTTGTGGCCTCATTATATCCGGCCTTCGCATCTTACTTTGTTAGTTCAAAAGATTTATTAAGGAAAACTTTTGAAAAAGCTATGGTTTATTTAGGTATAATTGCTGTACCTATTACACTTGGAGCAATAGCTTTAGCTAAGCCGCTAATTTTAAAAGTTTACACTCCGGAATATGAACCCTCTATTTTAACTTTGCAGATTTTGGTAGTTAGTTTAATGTTTTTATTTTTAAATTTTCCGTTGGGATCACTTTTAAATGCCTGTGACAGGCAAAAAAGAAACACTATCCATATTGGAATCGTAATGCTGGCAAACATAATCCTTAATGTAATCTTAATTCCTAAATACAGTTATGTTGGTGCGGCCATTGCTTCATCAATTAGTACATTTCTAATGTTTTTACTGCAGTTTTATGTGGCCAAACAAATTACGCCATTTTCCGGCAAGTTTTTGGCTGGCAAATTCACTAAAATCATTTTCTCCGGCTTACTAATGTATTTGGCTATTATTTATCTTTTATCATTCGTTAATTTTATTTTATTGATTCCACTTGGAGGTTTAATCTATTTTGGAATTCTATATTTAATAAAAGGCTACACTAAAGACGATTGCTTGTTGTTGTGGCGAAGTTTTGTAAAAAAGGAAAGAAGTTTATGAAGATATCAATAAAAAATCGTAAGGGGCAAAATATTGTTGTTTTACTGGAACTAAATGATAAACAAAAAGGTTTGGCTTTTGTTATGCATGGACTCAGTGGCTATAAAGAGCAGAATCATATACAAGTTTTTTCTGAAGCATTTTTTGAAAACGGATATACAGTTGTTAGATTTGATACAACTAACACTTTCGGTGAAAGCGACGGTAAATACGAAGATGCTACTATAACAAATTATTATGAAGATTTGGAAGATGTTATTAGCTGGTCAAAAGAGCAAAAATGGTATCAGGAGCCATTTATTTTGGCTGGACATAGTTTGGGAGGAATTTGTACGGCTTTATATGCAGAGAAATTTCCAGAAAGTGTAAAGGCGCTAGCACCAATATCAACTACTGTTTCTGGTAAATTGTCACTAAAACAAAGAGCAAAAGAAGAAATAGAGAATTGGAAAAAAACGGGTTGGCAAAGTAGAAAAAGTACAACTAGACCAGACCTAATAACGAAATTGCCATGGTCGCATATGGAAGACAAGTTAAAATATGATTTAATACCCGAAATAGAAAAATTGACGATGCCGGTTATAATAATAGTTGGAGATAATGATAAAGCTATGGAAGCAAATAAATATTTATATAATAATTTAATTGGAGAAAAAGAAATGTATATTATTAAAGATGCGCCACATACTTTTGTTGACAAAAATCATTTAGATGAAATAAAGAAAATTTTAAAGGGTTGGGTAAAAAAGATTTCATGAAAATATTATTGATAACAATGGAATATCCGCCAGATAAGGGTGGAGTAGGGAATTATTATTATAATTTAGTCAAAAACCTTGATAATCATCAAGTTGAAGTTTTTAAAGCTAGTGGAAAGTCATTTTACAAATTTTTTTGGCCAAAATGGCTGAAGTTGTATTTTGAGATAAAAAAAATAGTCAAAAAAAATCGTCCTGATATTATTTGGGTTGGCCAAATTCTTCCTGTTGGAACCGTAGCTTATTTAATTAAAAAGAAATTTAAGATTCCTTATTTTGTTTCAACCCATGGTATGGATATTATGTTGCCACAAAAGTCTTTAAAAAAAGAAAAGTTAATGAAGAAGATTTTAGCAGAGGCTAAATTTATTACCAGCAACAGTCAATTTACAAAGAATGAATTAATAAAACTCAATATTGATGATAATAAAGTTGAAGTAGTTTATCCAGGTTGTCATATTAGTAATAATCCAAAATCCATAAACCATAATCAAATAGAGTTAATCAAAGAGAAGTTAAATCTTAAAGATAAAAAGGTTTTACTTACAGTTGGCAGATTGGTAGAAAGAAAGGGTCAGGATATGGTTATTAAGGCTATGCCACGGCTTTTAGAAAGTTTCCCAAATTTGATATATTTAATTATCGGCAGTGGTCCAATCGAAAAAAACTTAAAAAGTATAAGTCAAAAATTAAAAATAGAAGACAATGTAAAAATCATTAAAAGTGTTTCTGACGAAGAGTTACCAACTTATTATCAGTTGGCTGATGTGTTTGTAATGTCTTCTAGGGATATTGATGGCGATGTTGAAGGCTTTGGCATGGTTTATTTGGAGGCTATAAGTTTTGGGCTGCCTGTGGTTGCCGGAAATAGTGGTGGCGTTCCAGAGGTAGTAATTGATAATCAAACCGGCTTATTGGTAGTTCCAGATAATGTTTTGGATTTATCACAAAAGATTTTTGAGTTATTTAGTGATCAAAAAAAAGGCAATCAACTTGCTTCAAATGGACAAAAAATGATTAAGGAAAAATTTAATTGGGAAATTCAAGCGGAGAAATTAAATAATAAATTAAGTTAAGT
Source organism: uncultured Gammaproteobacteria bacterium (assembly GCA_964588165.1). Lineage (GTDB taxonomy): Bacteria > Patescibacteriota > Patescibacteriia > UBA1558 > UBA10009 > CAZPMS01. The sequence goes on along the minus strand of CAZPMS010000003.1, from coordinate 71,824 downwards.
CCGTGTTGGTCAGTGTAAGACCGCGTCGTCCGTGTTTGTCCGTCACGGACTTACACAGGCACCCACGGACGACACGGACAGGCGCAGGCTAGTCTCAGACAAAAAAACTATGAAAAAAAATGAAAAAATAAATATCGTAATATTTAATATGTCCGCTTTTTCGGAATGGGAAAGGGGAATCCAGAACCGCAATTTCCATATTTTGAAAAATTTAAGAGCCAATGGCAAAATTGGCAAGATTGTTGCTATTGATTATTTGCCGCATAATTTTAAAAGAAGCTTAAAAAATTATAAAGAGAATATTTTAAAAATTTCAGACAGCAAAGTTGTTTTTAGAAGCCCTTTTTCTAAAGCAATAGAGATTGATCAACAGCTGACTGTTTATTCATCCGTGCTTTCAATATTTTCAAAAAATAAATTTTATGAGGAATTAAAAAAGTTTTTGAAAAAGTTGAATTTTAAAGATTATATAGTTTGGTCTTATTACCCCTTAGAGGTGGATTATTTTGAAAAACTCAAACCCCAGCTGTTTGTATTTGATACAGTTGATAATTGGTCTGAACATCCTTCATATATAAAATTTAAACAGAGGTTACAGGAAAATTATAAAATTATTGACCAAAAAGCTAATTTAATTTTAACAGTGGCTGATGAACTTCAAAGCCTTTATGCTAACCGAGAAAAAGTCCATTGGATTCCCAATGGGGTAGACCTTAAGCATTATCAAGGAGACTACCCAGTTGTTAACAGGGATATTGGTGAGATAGCAAAACCGATTATCGGTTATGTTGGTACAATCCAGGATAGAATGGACCAAGAGCTGCTAGAATATTTGGTAAAAACAAATCCTGATAAATCATTTGTAATGGTAGGTCCGGTTTGGTACAAAGAAATTAAAAATAAATTTTCAATTTATAAAAATATCTATTTTTTAGGCAGAAAAAGCTATCAAGAAGTGCCTATGTATATTCAGCAGTTTGATGTCGGAATAATTCCCCATAAGGTAGATAAATTTGTTGAATCAACTAATCCCATGAAAATATATGAATATTTGGCTTGCGGCAAGCCGGTAGTTTCTACCAAAGGATCAGGCGTAGAAATGTTTAAAGAATTTATTGGAATTACTGATGATTTCCAGCAGTTTAATAAATTAATAAACCAGTCTATTTCTAAAGATAATGAAAAATTGAGGGAGAAGAGGTTAAATATAATTAAGGATCATAGTTGGTTAAAAAGAGTAGAGAGAATTATGGATTTGATATTACAAAAATTATAAAATAATAAATATGAAGGATTTATCAATTATCATTGTATCTTGGAGGGTAAAGGATTTACTTAAGCAATGTCTAGAGTCTATTTTTGAACACACCAGTCAGATTAATTTTGAAGTTATAGTAATAGATAATGATTCAGGCGATGGCACGGTAGAAATGGCAGGGCAAAGCTTTCCGCAGGTAAAATTAATAGCCAATAAAATTAATTTAGGCTTTGCCAAAGCCAATAATTTAGGAATTAAAAAATCTTCCGGAAAATATTTATTGTTGTTAAATCCTGATACTAAATTAAAAGATAATTCATTAAAGAAAGTTATAGATTTTTTGGATACAAATTCTAAGGTGGGTGTTTTAGGCTGTAAATTATTAAACCATGATTTAACTCTGCAAGCTTCGGTTCGTAGGTTTCCTAAGTTTTTAGACCATTTAGTAATGATGTTTAAGCTGCACCATCTATTCCCTTTAAAAAAATATTTAGCAAAAGATTTCAACTATAATAAGACTGCCGAGGTAGACCAGGTTATGGGCGCTTTTTTTGTAATTAGCAGAAAGGTTTTTGAACAAGTTGGATATTTAGATGAAAAGTATTATATTTGGTTTGAAGAAGTAGATTATTGTAAGCGTGTTAAAAAAGCCGGTTACCAGATTTTATTTTTTAGCCAGGTTAGTATAATTCATTATGGAGGCCAAAGTTTTAGGCAGTTATTCAATCTTAAAAAACAGTGGATCTATAATAAAAGCAGGTTACGCTATATAGCTAAGCACCAAAATCCATTTATTTATTTTATTGTTTTAATTCTTTCACCCGTTAGTTTATTATTATCTTCAATAAAATCTAAGAATGTTAAATAATCTTTTCGAAAAAAAATTTGCTATTACCTTTGTTTTAATTTTGATTTTTGAAATACTTTCATTTTTAGCTCACCAATTTACAGTAGTTAATATTATCACCTTTGTCTTAATATGTTCTTTAACGGCGTTTTTATCATTAAAAAAATTGGAATATGGACTATATATATTTTTAGCCGAACTTTTTATAGGTTCCAAAGGGCATCTATTTTTTTTGGATATAGATGATGAAAGGTTTTCTATAAGGATTGGTTTATTTTCAGTAATATTTGCAGTTTGGTTGTTTAATGTTTTACGGGGCAAATCCTTAGAATTTTTTAAGACAAAGTGGCTGACCTATTATTTAGCCATTTTTATTTTTATTACTTTGGGAACAACCAATGGTTTATTAAATAATGGATTAAGCAATCTGATTTTTGATGCTAATGGCTGGATATATTTTTTAATGGTCCCTGTTTTTTATGCCGTAATAAAAGAGGGCAGGGTAGTTAACAATATTTTTATCATTTTATTGGCTTCAGTTTTTTATTTATGCCTAAAAACCATCAGCTTTCTGTTTTTATTTGCTTTTAAATACGTTGAAATAGGAGAAGTTTTTTATAAATGGTTGCGAGATAGTGGAGTGGCCGAAGTTACCCAAGTTACCGATAATTTTTATAGAATATTTTTCCAAGCCCATTTTTATGTGATGATTGGTTTTTTATTTACCTTAACCTTGCTTATTTTAAAGAAATATTCAAAAAAAGATAAAGTGCCTTTGATAATTATTTCGGTTTTATCCAGCCTGGTAATTCTAATTAGCCTATCCAGAAGTTTTTGGCTGGGTATAATCGGCGGATTGATAATGTTGTTTATTTTATTAATAGTTAAATATAAATTTTCTATAAAAAAAATTGTTAAAACAGTTTTGGTTATTATTATTGTAATCGTAATAGAAATTGGCTTACTTTCAGTTATTTTTGATGGCTTCAACTCTATTAGTATCGGAAGAGGAGCTCAGTTGAAAGAGGGGCCCGCATCTGCTAGCCGGTTGCAGCAGCTTAAACCATTATCAACTGCAATTTTTAAAAAGCCTATTTTAGGTTCAGGCTTTGGCACAGAAGTTACTTATGTAAGTGATGATCCAAGAATTAGGAACCAACATCCAGACGGCAATTACACAACTTATGCCTTTGAATGGGGTTATCTGGATATTTGGCTTAAAATTGGATTACTGGGCCTGCTTGCTTATTTTGGATTATTGATTAAAATAGCCAAAGACAGCTTGAATATAGGTGCAACAGGCGTGATAATTTTCATTTCGCTTACTGCCTTGGTTGTTACCAATACATTTAGCCCATATTTAAACCATCCTTTAGGCATAGGTTTTATTATGCTGGCAAGCGCAATTATATTTTGTTTAATTGAGAAAAATGATGAAAGAGCAAACTAAACTAAGTTTAAATTTAGTTACTTATAATGCGGAAAAGTATTTGCCGTTTTGTTTGGGTTCTGTTTTTAAGCAGACTTTTACTGATTTTAACCTGCTTGTTATTGATAACGGTTCTTCTGATAATACCTTGAGTTTTTTGGCAGAAAATTATCCTCAAGTTAAAGTTGTTAGCTATCCAAAAAATTTGGGCTTTACTAAAACTCATAACCAGGCAATTTCTTGGTCTAATAGTAAATATATAACTTTGCTAAACCAGGATATTATATTGGAACCGGATTATCTAGAGAAAATAATAAAATATTTAGAAAATCATCCAGAAGCTGCAGCCGTTGGCGGTAAAATATTAAGATGGGATTTTGGCACCAACAGCAAGACTAAATATATTGATTCATTGGGTTTGAAAATTTTTAAAAATCATCGTGTAATAGAAGTAGGGCAGGGGGAGATAGATAAGGGCCAATATGATAAAACAAAAGAGGTTTTTGGGCTTTCCGGAGCTTTGCCAACATACCGAAGGTCAGCTTTGGAAAAAATAAAGATCAGCTTATCTAAAAACTATTCACACCAAGAATATTTTGATGAAGATTTTTTTGCCTACAAAGAAGATGTTGATTTATCATTCAGATTACGCCTGGCCGGCTTTAATTCCTTTTATCTGCCCGAAGCCAAGGCTTATCATGATAGGACAATAAAAGCTGGCAAAGATTTACGCGATAAGGCAGTAAAAGAAAGCAGAAAACGCAAAGACAGGATGGTAAAAATTTATTCATACAAAAATCATTTATTAATGCTTTTTAAAAATGAATTCAGGGCAAATTTTCTTAAGTACTTTTTTCATATATTTTGGTATGAGTTTAAAAAAATAATCTTTATTTTTTTATTTGAACAGCAAACATTGGAGGGTTTAAAAATGTTTTTAAAACAGCGGAAAAACAATAAGAAAAAACGAAAATATATTTTTAAGAATATGGTTAAAATAAAGCCAAGCAGTTTAGAAAAATGGTATGAGTAAAGATTTATCAATTATAATATTAAGCTATAAGCAAAAAGGGCTGGTAAAACAAAGCTTAAAAGGTTTAAGGTCTTTAAATATTCCTTTAGATTATGAAATTATTGTGGTTGATAATAACTCCGGAGATAATATAGAAGAGATGGTTAAAAATGAATTCATTGATGTTAAATTTATTAGAGCTGCAGAGAACAGGGGTTATGCGGCAGGAAATAATTTAGGAATAAAAATTGCCAAAGGAAAATATATATTAATTTTAAATCCCGATGTTACTATTTTATCAGATGCAATTACCAAATTATATAAGTTTATGGAGGCTAATTTGCGGATAGGCATTGCCGGGCCAAAAATTAAAAATCCGGATGGCTCTATCCAGTTTACTTGCTCCAGATTCCCAGACTGGAAACTGCCTTTTTATAGGAGGACATTTTTATCCAGAACAAAGAAAGGGAAAAAATGGAACGAACACTATTTAATGATGGATTGGGACCATATGTCTAATGCCAAAGTTGATTGGCTATTTGGCGCTTGTTTGATGGTTAGAAAAAGTGCCATTGATGAAGTTGGCTTATTGGATGAAAGATATTTTTTATATATGGAAGATTTAGACTGGTGCCGGCGGTTTTGGGAAAAAAAATGGGAAGTGTGGTATGTGGCAGAAGCAAGTGTTATCCATTACCATCAAAGGATCTCAGCAGAAGGCAATTTATTTTCATCAATTTTTTCAAAGTCAGCCAGAACCCATTTATTGAGTTGGCTGAAATATTATTTTAAGTACAAAAATAAAAAGCTTAACTGATGTTAAGCTTTTGTAGATGATATGGAAACCTTCAGTAATCTCCTTGGTTGAAGTTGATGTGTATTAGAAGTAAGTTGTTTGCTCCCGTCAACAGGACGCTGACGGGCAGTGAGGGAGTTCACGCACGGGTTTGTTGGTCCCACAACCAGCAAGTTATTTGACGGTACTCAATCCGCCAGATAACAACCCAGGCGCGATAGCGCAAGCCTACCAAACTCGCACTAAACCTGGCACATGATTCCAGGGTATTTTTATTATAAAAGATTTAATATTGTTGTCAAATATAAGAGCCTGACGGGGAAAGTGCCAGGCTCGTTTTGATTGTTTCGGTGTACCCGGTATGCGTATGAATTGTCAACCCCGAAGGCTCAATAAGGGGTGGTCAGTCTGACAAAACTAAAAGGGAGTGGGTTCACCGAATGTTATTAAAATCTCCTATGATTAGTTTAATTATATCTTGAAAAGTAAAATTGCAACAAGTGGATAAAAAAAGGTTCAGAGATGTGTTTCTGAACCTTTTCGCCACTTTCTGATGAAAGCGACTCAGTTAGTTCCCCAGGTCGAATTGGGGAGGCGTCTCAAAATCGGGTGGAGATTGATTAAGAGACAAAAACATTATACATTAATGCTTATTTTTGTCAAGATAGCTTAATGGCTCTATATTTTTTTTACCAAAGAAAAAGGCCCAGAGTTGCGCTTCTGAGCCTTTCCGTCACTTACTGATGTAAGTGACCGGCAAGTTTTCCTTCACATATAGTGAAGATGCCTCATGCTTGGGTGAAGACAAAGATAAACAGGAGGCAAAAATTACTATATATTAATCTATAGTTTTTGTCAAGGCATCCCAAAGGTATTAATTAGCAATTTTTTAAAACAAAGAAAAAAGGTTCAGAGATGTGTTTCTGAACCTGTTGTTGTAGGAGCCCGGTCCGAAGACCGGGCGGGCGCGGAACTCCATGCGAACATGGAGAGAGGAGAATCTAAAGTTTAAAACATCATCTTATTTTTGTCAAACACTATTTGTGGACAATTCAATAACCTATTGTAAAATAATCAATTTTTAGCTATAATTTTTCTATTATGACGGAAAAAATAAACTATTCAGATGAAAACAAAATTAGGTTAAATCGTCTGAAAACAATCAAAAAAAATGGTATTAATCCTTATCCCAAAGAAGTAAAAAGAACTCATCAAATTGGCCAGGTTTTGGCTGATTTTAAAAAATTGAAGAAATTCACCATTGTTGGCCGGCTAAGGTCAATCAGGTTGCATGGTGGTTCGTGTTTTGTGAATTTAGAAGACGAATCGGGCAAAATCCAGGCTTACTTTAAAAAAGATGAAGTGGGCGATAAAGATTACAGATTCTTCAAAAATTCATTTGATGTTGGTGATTTTATAGAAATAACCGGCAGCCCTTTTACCACCAAGAGGGGAGAGAAGTCAGTTTTAGTAAAAAACTTTAAAATGTTAACAAAGTCAATTTTGCCATTGCCAGAAAAATGGCACGGCCTTTCTGATGTAGAAACCAGATTCAGAAAAAGATATTTAGACCTTATTTCAAACCCGGAAGTAAAAAATATTTTCAGCGTAAGAAGCAAGTTAATCCAATTTATTAGAGATTATTTCATTAAAGAAGGTTTTATAGAGGTTGATACGCCAATTTTGCAGCAAGTGGCTTCTGGGGCTATAGCAAAGCCGTTTAAAACCCATCATAATGCTTTGGATACGGATATGTATTTAAGGATTGCGCCGGAACTGTATTTAAAAGAATTAATTGTTGGCGGTTACGAAAAGGTTTTTGAAATTGCCAGATGTTTTAGGAATGAAGGGGTTGATTATGCCCATAATCCGGAGTTTAGCCAAATAGAATTTTATTGGGCTTACCAGGATTATGAAGGCTTAATGAAGTTTATGGAAAAGTTTATGCCGGCGTTGGTAAAAAACGTAGTCGGTAAAACCAAAGTGGAGTACGACGGACATAAAATTGATTTCAAAGGGCCGTATCCCAGATTGGATTTTAGAGAAGCTTTGCTTAAAGAAGCAAAGATTGATTTAGATAAGCATGATGCCAAATCATTAACTAAAGAAGCTAAGAAAAAAGGTTTAAGAGTAGAAGAGTTTTGGGGCAAAGGTAAAATAGCTGATGAATTATTTAAGAAGTTTGTCCGGACTAATATGATAAACCCAACTTATATAATTAATCATCCAATAGAGCTTTCACCACTGGCAAAAAAAATTGTCGGCCGAGAAAATTATGTAGAACGTTTCCAACTTATTGTTGGGGGCAAAATTGAACTAATGAACGCTTTTTCTGAACTTAATGATCCAATAGACCAAGAAGAAAGGTTTAAGTTCCAACAGAGCTTAACGGCCAAAGGTGATGAAGAAGCCATGGGTAAGGACGATGAATTTATAGAAGCCTTAAAATATGGCATGCCGCCAACAGCCGGACTTGGCATGGGGATTGATAGGCTGGTTAATATTCTTACAAACACACACAATATTAAAGAAGTAATTTTGTTCCCAACCCTAAAACCAGAAGGCCAAAAAGTTAGTAAAGCAGGCAAATCTAAAGAAACCATGATGGCGGTGATTCTTGTAAATAAAGAATTAGATTTAGAGGATTGGGAAGAAATGAATACAGTGGCTCATTTAACTGCAGCTTTTGGCGCCAGAGAAGGTAAAGATTTATTGCAACAAGATTCAATTTTTACAAAAGATAATGATGAAATTAAACTCAATATTCAGCATGCCATAATGATAAAAGAGGCAAAATCCAACAAAGATATTTTAAAACTAATTAACAAAGCTAAAGAAAAGGAATTGGAGATTGCAGAGTTCACCAGAGAAATGTTAGAAACCACTGATGATAAAAAAATTGCCAAAATAACTTCACAAAAAAAACATGAAGAAGTTGAATATTTAGGTGCTCTGGTTTATGGCAAGATTGATTCAGTTAAAAAATTAACCAAAGACTTTAAATTATTTAATTAGATGAAGGTTTTAATTGCCACTCACAATCCTGCTAAAATAAAAGATTACAAAAGGATTTTGGTGGAAAAAGACTTTAAAGTGGAAACCTTAAACACTTTGGGCATAACTGATAAGTTTGAAGAAAATAAAGACACTTTTAAAGCCAACGCAGAAGATAAAGCCAGCTTTTATTATAATTTAGCTAAAATGCCAACTTTAGCTGAAGACGGAGGCTTTACTATTGATTATCTAAATGGTGAACCGGGCGTGAAATCCCGCAGATGGATGGGATTTGAGGCAACAGACCAAGAAATTGTGGATCATTTGCAGAAGGTAGTAAAAAGAATTCCAGAGGATAAACGCCAGGCTAAATTTACCGCTACTCTGTGTTTGGCAAAATCAAATAGCGATTTGCATTGTTCAACCAATTCCATAGAAGGTTTTTTAACAGATGAATATAATGATAATTACCCGGAAGGCTTCCCGTACCGCGCATTTTTTATAGAGAAAGTTTTTAATAAAAATTTATCAGAACTTACTGATGATGAATATAATCAAATTAACCATCGCAGAAAAAATATAGAAGAGATTGTGAAGTTTCTATAATTCAGGACTAAGGACTAAGGATTGATTAAATTCTTCCTTAATCCTTAATCCTTAATTTTCAAAATATGCTAGACATTAATAAAATCAAAGAGAATAAAAATGAAGTAGCCAAGGCTTTACTAAAAAGAATGCCCAAAGCTGATTTGGATTTAGATAAAATTTTAAATTTGGACGAACAGCGTCGCAAATTTATAGTTAAAGCTGAAGAATTAAAAGCAGAACAAAATAAATTATCTAAATCTAAACCGGAACCGCAGGTTATTAAAAGATTGAGAACTTTAAAAAGAGAGATTAAGGATGCAGATGCTAATGTTTTAGATGTCCAAGGTAAATTAAATAAGTTAATGTCGGCTTTGCCAAATATCCCGGCTGATGGTGTTCCGGCCGGTGGCAAGGAAAAAAATGAAGTTTTGGATGATTCTTTTGGCAAAAAACCTGAGTTTAAATTTAAGGCCAAAGACCATATAGAACTGGCAACCACTTTAGGCTTAATTGATTACGAAAGGGCAGTTAAAATGTCCGGCACAGGTTTTTGGGCTTACACTGGCAATGGTGCTTTGCTGGAGTGGGCACTGTTAAATTATTTTATTGAATTTCATAGGAAGAACAAATATACATTTTTAATTCCTCCATATTTACTAAACGAGGAGTCAGCTTATGTTTCAGGACATCTGCCAAAATTTAAAGATGATCTGTTTTGGACCCAGGACAAAACTTGTTTAAATGCCACAGCTGAAATGATGTTGGGCAATTATCATAGGGATGAAATTTTAGATGCGGAGAAGCTGCCGTTAAAATATTTTGCTTTTTCTACCTGTTTTAGGAGAGAGGCAGGAAGTTATAGGGCAGAAGAAAGAGGTATGATCAGAGGGCATCAATTTAACAAAATAGAAATGTTCCAGTTTACCAAGCCTGAAGATTCCTGGCAGGCCTTTGATGAATTACTAAAACAAGCTCAGGAACTTGTTGAGGGTTTGGGTTTGCATTTCCAAACATCGCTTTTGGCTGCCGGGGATGCCAGTGCCGCTATGGCTAAAACTGTTGACTTGGAAGTTTGGATTCCTTCCATGAAAGTTTATAAAGAAGTATCAAGCGTTTCCAATGCTTTGGATTATCAAGCAAGAAGAGGCAACGTCAAATTTAAAGATAACGGTAAAAAAGAATTTGTTCATACTCTAAATGCATCCGGATTGGCAACATCCAGACTTATTCCGGCAATTTTAGAACAGTTCCAGCAAAAAGACGGTTCAGTAAAAGTTCCTAAAGTTCTACAAAAATTTTTAGGCTTAGAAAAAATAAAAAACGCCGATAGTTAGTATCGACGTATAGTGGCAAAGTGTGACCAATGGTCAACAGTCCAAATGCCAACGGGAATTCTTAATACAATTTCACGGTTTGAGATTGATAAGTACCACCTCAATAGGTGTGAAATAATATCGTTTCCTTTTACGACTATGGTTTGTCCGGACATTTTGTGCCTCGTTGATGAACAATGATATCTTATCATAATATATTAATAAGTTATTGTCAATGATATATAAAAATAGCTGGGTTGAAATAAGCGAGCCTGCCTTAATTCATAATTTAGCACAATTCAGGAAATTAATCGGCACAAAGGTTAAACTTATGGTGCCGGTAAAAGCCAATGCTTATGGGCACGGCTTAGTTGAAACCACTAAAGTTTTAGTAAAAGACGGTGTGGATTTTTTTGGCGTAAATTCTTTGGCCGAGGCACAAATATTAAGAAGCCATAAAATTTTAAAACCAATTTTAATTTTAGGCTATGTTAAGCTGGATGAACTATCCGATTTAGTTAAATTAAAAGATGTTGCCTTGGTGGTTTATAATTTGGCTACCATAAAAAAATTAGGCCAGTTAAAAAAATCAATTAAGGTTCATTTAAAACTAGAAACCGGAACGGGCCGGCAGGGAATAGACCCGGCAGATATTTTAGATTTCATAAACAGTATAAAAAAGTTTTCTCATATTAAAATTGAAGGCTTATATACCCACTTTGCTAATATTGAAGATACTCTGGACCACAGTTTTGCCTTTAAACAATTAGAAATTTTTAATAATACTATCTATTTACTTGATGAGCATAAAATAAAAATCCCTTTAAAGCACACCGCCTGCAGTGCAGCCACAATTTTATATAAACAGACTCATTTTGATCTGGTAAGGCCCGGCATAAGCACTTATGGCCTTTGGAGCAGTAACGAAACCAGGCTAACAGCCGAAAAACATCGGAAGCTATTAACCCTAAAGCAAGTTTTATCTTGGAAAACATTTATTGCTCAAATTAAAACTATTAAAAAAGATATGCCAATCGGTTATGGCTGCAGCGAAAGATTAAACAGAGATTCTAAGATAGCCATTTTGCCAGTGGGTTATTGGGATGGTCTGGATAGGGGATATTCCAATATTGGCAATGTTTTAATAAAAGGCCTGCGGGCTAAAATTTTAGGCCGAATTTGTATGAATATGTGCATGGTTGATGTTACTGATATAGATGATATAAAAGTGGAAGATGAAGTAGTTTTAATAGGCAGGCAGGCCCCTCAACAAGGTTCGGGACGTGGGATAGAGGAAATTACGGTTGATGAAATGGCCAATAAATTAAATACTATTAATTACGAAGTGGTAACCAGGATAAATCCGTTGTTGCCAAGGAAGATAATTAAGTAATTATGTTTTTGGAGTTATCAATAATATTTGTTATAACTTTTCTTGTGAGAATTATAAGTGTTACTGTTGGTGGCGGAGGAATGATACTATTGCCATTACTAATATTTTTTGGTCTGTCACCGTCCGAAGCAATTGCCACAAATAGATTTGGAGCGCTCTCTCATAATTTTTCATTAATAAAATTCAATCAGTTTAACTTAGTAAAATGGAAGCTAGGGGTTTTACTTCTTATACCAACATTAATTGGAACAATACTCGGGACTTATATAGTCATTGAGATAAATCAGGAATTATTTGAGAAGCTAATCGGCCTAGTAATTATTATTTCATTGATTTTAATATTTTATAAATCTAAAATCGGAATTAAAGAGATAAAAATCACTAAAATTAGATTTATAATAGGTTGGTTTTTAGCGATAGTAGCTGGTTTTTTAGGAGGCCTCTTTGCTTTAACCGGTTTATGGTTTACATATTTGTATATTTTTTTAGGTCTAACATTTTTACAATCTGCAGCAACTAGGAAAATAGCAGCATTATCAGTAGGATTAGTTTCGGTTGTAATATTGATATTTGCTGGATTAGTTGATTGGCAGGTAGCTGCAACTATGTTTGTGGCTACTGGACTGGGTGCCTGGGTAGGTGCTATATTAGGAATTAAGCTAGGGAATGTTTGGATAAAAAGAGCTTTTATTATTGTAATAATTATAAGTGCCTTAACTTTATTAATTAAATAGAAATTGGTGCTATAAAAAATGAAATTTATTAATATCACAGAAGAAGATCAAGAGTTGATTGATGTGGCTACAAAAGTTATCCAGAATAATTTTTTATTAGGCAAGCATCATGTTGGCGCTGCTGTTAGGGCAAAATCTGGGCAAACTTATGCCGGAGTTCACCTTGAATCTCAAAATGTTGATGTTTGTGCAGAGCATGTAGCAATAGGAATGGCAGCATCAAATGGAGAAAAAGAATTTGATACAATAGTTTCAATCCAAATGAGGGACGTGAAAAAACCAACTATTATAACGCCCTGCCAAACTTGTAAAGAGTTAATAAATTTTTATGGGGCAGAAACCTGGATAATTCTTAAAGTTGATGGAGAAATAAAAAAATGTAAAATTAAAGATTTGATAATTAATGATTAATATTTTACGACGCATAGAACTATGTCATCAAAAAAGAGGGTAGGGGTAATAATGGGAGGTATGAGTGGGGAATACGAAGTTTCTTTGGTTTCAGGTAAGTCGGTTATTAACTCCTTAGATAAAAATAAATATGATGCTGTACCAATAACAATTACCAAAGACGGCAAATGGTCCAACAATATTATATCAGCAGATCCAAACCAGCAGAGTTTTGATGTGATTTTACCTATCCTGCATGGTACTTACGGCGAAGATGGAAAAATTCAAGGTTTATTAGAAATGGCCAATCTGCCTTATGTTGGCGCTGGTGTGATTGGTTCGGCTGCGGCTATGGATAAAATAGTTGCGAAACAGCTTTTTGAGACAGCTGGCTTAAATAATGTAAATTTTGAGCATTTTTTGTCAAAAGATTGGCAGAAAAATCAATCTGAAATTATAGATCAAATTGAATCAAGTTTAAACTATCCAATATTTGTAAAACCGGCCAATTTAGGTTCATCTGTGGGAATTAATAAGGTTAATAATAAAAAAGAACTTGTTGAATCAATTAATGAAGCAGTTAAATATGATAGAAGGATTATTATAGAAGAATCCATAGAAAACTGTAATGAAATTGAATGTGCAGTTTTAGGCAATGATGAGCCTAAAGCATCGGTTCTTGGTGAAATAATTCCAGATGATGATTTTTACAGTTATAATGATAAGTATATAGATAATAAGACCAAGTTAGTAATTCCAGCCGAACTTTCTGCCAAAATAATTAAAAACGTTCAGGAAATGTCTATAAAGGCATTTAAGGCTTTAGATTTATGCGGTATGGCCAGAGTAGATTTTTTAATTAATAAAGATAAAATTTTTATAAATGAGGTTAATACCATACCCGGTTTTACAAAAATAAGTATGTATCCAAAACTATGGGAGGCCTCTGGTTTGCCGTATGAAAAATTGTTGGACGAATTAATAAATTTAGCTGTAGAACGCCATCAGGAGAAAAATAGGTTAAAAACCACGTTTGAATTAGGTTCAAATATAAATGTCTAATAAATTTTCCAGGCTTTCTTATGGTAAAAGAAGGCCTTCCCAATTATTAAGAAACCGCAGCAAGCGGACTCATGAGTTTGATTTTGAATCTGCGGTTAGGCTAAGAAAAAAAGTATTTGTAATTGCATTTATTTTAATTTTGGCCTACTTGGGATACTTGTTTTTTTATTCTAAATATTTTAGGATTTTATATTTAAACATTTCCAGAAATTCGGAAGTGGCAACAGAAGAAGTGGAAAATTTCGTTTGGCAGGCCTTGGAACAGTCAAGACTTGGTTTATTCCCTGGCGATAACTATTTTTTTGTTAAAACCAAAAGAATCCAAGATAAATTTGATGAACAAGGCTTGTTGGTTGAATTGGAAATAAAAAAGAAATTTCCGCATACTTTAAATATTAACTTAACTGATAAGCTGGGCCAGATGATCTGGATTTCTAACGAACAATTTTATATACTTAATTTAGAAGGGATTATAGAAAAACAACTTCCAATAAAGGACCTGGTAAATGTAGAAGTGCCGGTTATATATGATTCATCCAATGTTTTATTTGATATAAACCAACAATTGGTAAATAAGCAGCTGGTAGACTTAATTTTGGAAAGTTATCAAACTTTTACCAGTTATGAGCTGCCGGTTATTGATTTAGATTATTTTAAAGTAGATAGCCCAGATAGTAATTATATAAAAATTGTCACAAAACAAGGTTTTGAAATCCACGTTAATTATCTTACAAGTTTTGGCAGCCAAATAAATAAACTTAAACAATCTTTATTGGTAGGCAAGATAGATTTAAACAAAGTAAATTATATTAATTTAAGGGTAGAAAACCAGGTTATATATAAGTAAAGGCTAAAGCCTATATTATAGGTTCGTATAAGATATATTGTGCGACACATCTACTATCTTAAAATATACTAAAAAAGCCCTTTTCCCTACCGTAGTTATTAATAATAATTAAAATAATATATAAATGGGTAAAAAAATAATATTACTTCTATTTTCAATTGTTGTTTTATTTATTTTGATGCAAAATAATGTTTCGGTTTGGGTTTATATATTTTTTATAATCGGCATCTTGGCCTTCTGGAATATCTTGGACGACTAGTATCATAAAAATTAAAAAATAGGGCTTTTAATCCCCTGTTTTTTATTTGGTTGATATTTTTAGTGTCGCAAAATATTAAGGCAAATAGTTTAACGGGTCAACTGGAATACCATTTAATCTTACTTCGAAATGTAAATGAGCACCTGTAGTTAAACTGCCAGCACCTGAAGTTCCTGGACTGCCACCGGATAAAGCTATTACTTCGCCCTGGACCACGAAATCATCTTCATTTATATATGGTTTACTTATATGGCCATAAACAGTAGAAAGCCCATCTGTATGAACCACTAAAATATAGCCATACTTAGAACTTCCATCAAATTTTACTCTAGCTACATAACCGGAACGTGCTGCCCTAATGGGCGTGCCTTGCGGCGTACTACCTATATCAATGGCCGGGTGTTCAAAAATGTAACGGTAAGGATAATCCGGATCATGAAAATAAGCTGTGACTCTTCTGGAAGGAATAGGCCAGATAAAACCGTCATCATTGGGTAAAACCCCCTCGGTTTCTAAAAGCCTTTTTCGGGCTACTATTTCTAAATTTTGGATATCAGCATTTATTTGGGATTGCTCGGCTTTCACTTCTTCCAAAAGCTGTTGAAAATTTGCCTCTTGTCCCAATGTTTGTGCAACAATTTGATTTTTAACATTTCTATCTATTACTAAGCGTTCATTATTGGCTTCCAGCTTATCTTTAAGGCTGTTTAATTGATCACGCCTTTTTTCAAAAATATTTTTTTTAGTATCTAACTGTTTTTTTAGTTCGGCTAAAATATTTAAATCTTCATTTAAGCTTTCTTCTAATACCTGAAGTTCATTTACTTCCTTAAAAAAACTGCCTAAATCACCTTTTAAAATTAATACTTCCAAATAACTTTTCTTCCTATCCATTTTATTGATAGTATTTATCACGTCGGACATTTTTTGGCGCTGATTTACAATTTCTTGCTCTTTATGGTTTATTTCCAACTGGGTGTTTTCTATTTCCAAATTGGTTTTTTCTATCTGTAATTCTGTAGATTGAATTTCCAAGGCGTATTTAGCCATGCTATCTTCTAAAATGCCAACTTGGTTCCTTAAGTTATTTATTTCTTGCCGTTTGGCATTAATGCTGTGCTCGTAAGCTTGGCGTTGTTTAGTTAATTCATCCAGCTGGTCTTGGTAATCCTGGATTTCGTCCTTTAACCTTTGGATTTCCGGATCAAACTGCTGGACAAATTCATCAGTACTCCCCTGCCCGTCTTGAGCCAATAGTGACGCGGGTAACAAAAAATTGACTGCTATAAATAGAGCCAAAATTGTTAGGCTAATTTTTTGAAATTTATTTCTCATCTACCCTACATTATACCATAAATCATTTTTGAATAATAAAAGACCTCAAATTGTTACAAGGTCTTTTTGGAATAAATTCCAAGTAGTTAGAAAGTTGGCATCGGTCTGTGTTTGTTTCTTTGTTCGCTCGAGCTTTTCTTTATTCCGTATACAAAAGAAACTACCGAGGATAATATCATTGCACATAAAGAACTAAATACTGGTGCGCCCGATGCCCAAGTTGGATATTTTAGGAACAGTATAAAGCTATTGAGAAAAAAAACTGTTGATAATATTCCCCCCAATAATATCAGTACAGCCACTAACCAAGTAGAAAAGTTATCTACTAACCTCTTCTTTAAGTATGTCATGGTTTTGGTGCTCCTGTTAATCTGATGAACAAATCAATTTATCCTATAAAATATGCAAGCTTTTGTCAATATAAAAAACTCCAGTTATTAATACTAACCGGAGTCTATTATTTTTTACTGAATGAAGGTTGGTGTCCTGGCCAATGATCCGGGCGGTCATGCAGCAGATAAACTAAAAAACAGCCAAAATCATGATTTTTTTTCTCCTTTTCTGTAGTAGTAATCATTGGATGATTAGTGGCCTGCCCTTGCCTTTTAGATTTTGGTTGATTTTGAATGTGTAGACCTGTTTCAGCAACAACTTTACCAACGCACGGGTAGTTATTGCTTGTCATGGCTTTGGTCCTCCTGTTAATCAGATGAACAAATCAATTTATTCTATAAAATATTAAGAATTTTGTCAATATAAATAAAAACTCCGTCGTTATGATTAAACGGAGTTAAGGATTAGTGGGGTTAATTCACGGCACCGGCCAAGGCACCAATTATTGGCACCGAAATAATACATGCCACGAAGCCAAATAGGCATCTCGCTGTAATTTCAATATTTGGATTATTTGTAGAAATATGAGAGTCAGGAAAATAAACTGCTACCAGTGTACCTATAATAATCGCGATACCGAAAGTTATAATCAAAGTCCAATTAATATCAATACTATCTGTCGCAGTTTTTTCGCTCTTCTTTTCCACTTTCAAACCCCTGTTTCTTTATGTAATGAACAAAAGTGATCTATGTCAGTTTATCAATAGCTTTTTTTATTCTGGTTAAGCTTTCTTCTTTGCCTAAGGCCTCTATGATTTCTTCCGGTGAAGGTGACTTTTCCAATCCGGAAACGGCTACTCTTGTAGGCCAAAAAACATCGCCGTTAGTCAGTTGGTTAAGCTTTACTATCTTTTCTAAAATTTTATGAAGATGTTTTATTTTCCATTTGGCTTCTTTTAACTTGGTCAGTTGAGCTAAAACCAGTTTTAAACTATTTAAAGTCTTGGCTTTATCTGATTTTTTAAATATTAGAATATTTGAGTTAAAGTTTGGTTGTGAAAAAAAGTATCTGGTTTTCTCACAAATTTCTGACAAAGAATTAATACGTTGTTTTTCAATTCTGATAATTTTTCCCAAAAAGTTATCATCAGCATTAGGTAGAAATTTTTTAACCAATTTTATTAATTCTTTATCAGGTTTTTGTTTAATATATTCGCAATTAAACCAATTTAGTTTTTCAGTATCAAAAATGGCTCCACCTTTTTGGACTTTATTTAAAGAAAAATGTTTTATCAAATCTTTTAAGCTAAATAATTCCCTATCATCTTTAGGATGCCAGCCAAGCAGGGCCACATAATTTATCAAAGCCTCCGGCAGATAACCTTTAGTTAAATAATCTTCCACTGCCACATCACCTTGGCGTTTAGAAAGTTTGGATTTATCTTTATTTAATAAAAGCGGCAGATGGGCAAAAATCGGTTTGTCCCAGCCAAAAGCTTCATACAATAAAATATGCTTAGGTGTAGAAGGCAGCCATTCCTCTCCCCTGATAACGTGGGTAATGCCCATTAAATGGTCGTCAATAACATTAGCTAAATGGTAAGTTGGAAAACCGTCAGATTTTATTAAAACCTGGTCGTCAATTTCACTGTAGTCAATTTTAACTTTGCCCCTGATTAAATCATCACAAACTACTTCCCCATCCTTAGGAACTTTAAGCCTGATAACATATTTATCGCCAGATTTTGGTTTTTGATTTTTATCTCGGCAACAGCCATCATATTTGGGAGCCAGTTTTTTAGCCTCCTGATCCTTGCGTAACTTGACCAATCTTTCCGGACTGCAATAGCAATAATAAGCCTTTTTATCAGAAACCAGCATCTCAGCATATTCTTGGTAGATTTTAAGCCTTTTTGACTGAAAATATGGGCTATTTTGGCCTTTTTCCGTGATATTCAGGGTTTTATTCACAAATGGACCTTCGTCCCAATTTAGGCCGGTTTTTTGCATGGTTTGAATCAGATCTTGGGTAGCTCCTTTTACCTCCCTGGACTGGTCAGTATCTTCTATTCTTAAAACAAATTGGCCTTTATTTTGTTTGGCAAAAAGGTAATTATATAAAGCTGTCCTTAAACCGCCGATATGCAAGTAACCGGTTGGTGAAGGCGCAAATCTGGTTTTAATTTTAGTCATAAAGTTATTATAGCAGATGTTGACTGAATTTTAATTAGGTGATATATTTTTTTTATAAAATTGTACCAAAAACCTTGGAGGGTGTTGTGAAACTTCAATTGATTACTTTCGCGAAGTGGCCATTTTTTAGAATCAGAATTCAAACTCGGAACGGCCCTAGGCTACAGTTTATTAAATGCTTTATATGCGATAGGAATTTTTTGGTTGAAGACGGTGAAATTCCAAGGGAAGAAATGTTGCGATCTCATAGACATGAAGCTTCTTTTTGTGAAGCCAGCGGCACATTTATTTCAGTCCAAGAAAGTTAATCGTGTAAGGAATCAATTAGTCCAGATTAAAAATCTGGGCTTTTTTATTTAAATTTATTTACTGTTTAAATATTTTTTAGTACTAACAAAACCAAAAATAGTCCAAGTTAAGGCGACTAGAATGTGCAGAATTCCACCAACTAAGTCATCTTTTTCAAAATACCTTTGGGTTTGCCAAATCCAGACCAAGACAATTAAAAACCAGCCTAAAATTCCTAAAGTAAGTTTCCAATCAATTTTTTTGTCCATAATTTTTTAATATTACTATTTTATAAATAAATTTAATAGTGGCGTTAAAAATTCTAACGGCTCTTTTTGGTTCATGAAAAAACCGGTGCAGCCATTCTAAGCCCAGATCACGGTAAACTTGCGGAGCCCGCTTGGCTTTGCCGGAAATAAAGTCAAAGGCGCCCCCCACCCCTATGGCTACTTTAACCGAAGGTATTTGATTAAGATACTGGTTTATAAAAAAGTCTTGTTTAGGGGCGCCAAAAGCTACAAACAATATATCGGGTTGAACATCTTTTATTTTATTTATTGTTTCTTGGATGTTATTTGTAGGTTGTAGTGGGTAGGTTGTAGTTTGTAAAATTGGTCCAGGTTCTGAACCGACTATGTTCAAATTTAAATATTTCTTTTTTAAAATATCGGCAGTTTTTTTAGCCACCCCCTCCTCTGCTCCCAGTAAATAAACTTTTTTATTTTGTTTAGAAGCTTGTTCACAAATTTTTTCCATTATATCCACGCCGGCGATTCTTTGGGGCAAAACTTCCCTGCAATAATCCGGTTGGAAAACTAAACTGAATAAGCTCACAATCAGCTGGGCTACAGTTGTAAAAATTGAATCAGATTTTAAAGATAAAAATTTAGCAGCCCATAATACGCCAATGCCGTCAGCCAAAACTAAATTTGCTTTATTGATTAGCTCCCGGTATTTTTTGTTAGCCCAGGCTTCTAAAATAATTTCCGGATTTGCAGTGATTATTTGATGACTACCTGCCTGCCGTTGAGGCCGGATGGCTAATGGCTGATGATTAAGAAATAAGTCGATTTTATCAAGAGCCTGGGCTTGAGTAAGAGAATCAATTTGAGTTCCTAGAATATCTACTTTCATGGTTATCTAAGGTTGTAAGTTTTTAAAATAGTGTAAATAGGACCTTCGGCAGTTAGCTGGCTGGCAAATAAATGAATTTCATTAATAATAACTTCATCTTCAAAAATAATTTTTGCAATTTTTTCCGAATCAATTTTAGAAAGCTTATCTTTGATCCTGCCTAAAGTAATGTGGGGAGTGTATTTTTTTTCCTCATCAGAAATAAAATCCAGCTGGCTAAAATTACTGGAAAGTTTTTTTACCAAGCCTTCTAAGTTGATGCTATTTATTTTTAAAGACAACACCCGCGGCTGGAAGAAATTAGGGAAAGCCAAGACATTTTCAATTTTAATTTCAAAGCTTTTAAACCCGGCAATTGTTTGGTTTACTATGTTATCCAGTTGTTCAATTTGCACATCAGAAAGCTCATCTAAAAATTTAATGGCAATATGGCTGTTTTCGGGCTCTACCAGTTTAATTGGCAAAGCTTTAAGCCCGCTTTCCATTTTTAATTTTTGAATTTTTTCTTTTAATTTTTCCGGTAAATCAATACCTAAAAATACTCTTTTCATGGGCTTATTTTAACATTTTAAAGGTTAATATTCAATTGACATAATTAAAAATATTATTTAAGTTTAAGTTAGTTGCCAAACTTGTTTTTACTGGAGGATGCCATGATTTGGGAAGAATTTATCGCTAGAGCAGGTTTAGCAGGCAACGCTGGAGGTTATTTTGTTTTTTATAGCCTAATAACTCTGGGTTGTTTAGCGTATATCGGATGGATTTTTGGAGGTAAAAGACAAAATGAATGTTAATTTTTTGGCTCTTTTTCTCACCTAACCGTTGGGCTTTCGCTCGACGGTTTTAATTTTGCTATAATTAATTTATGATAGAATCCCAATTTTATGAAAAAAAAGGCACCCGGCAAGTTAAATGCCTTTTATGCAATCATTATTGCCTGTTAGGTGACGGTGATTTAGGTATTTGCGGAGTTAGGCAAAATATTAACGGTAAACTAATGAGTTTGAATTATGGCCGTCTGATCACTGAGGAGGTGGATCCAATTGAGAAAAAGCCGATTTTCCATTTTTTACCCGGCAGCAAAACTTATTCCATTGCCACTATCGGCTGTAACTTAAGATGTGACAACTGCCAGAATTGGCAAATAAGCCAAGGATCTAAGTTAGGGACAAGGGATAAGGGAAGGGGGACAAGCTTGCCTGGCTATAAAGTGACAGCTGAAGAAGTTGTTAAAAGAGCAGTTGATTTTGGATGTCAGTCGATCTCATACACTTACACCGAGCCGACAATTTTTACCGACTTTGCCCTAAATTGCATGAAGCTGGCAAAACAAGAAGGTTTGTTTAATGTATGGGTTTCTAATGGCTACATGAGCCAGATTGCTTTTAAAGCTATTCTCCCCTATCTTGATGCCATTAATATTGATTTGAAATTTTTTGATAATATAATATATTTAAAAAATTGTGGCTGTAAACTGGAACCGATTTTGGAAAATTTGAAATATTTAAGCCGGCAAAATGTATTACTGGAGGTAACTACTTTGCTAATTCCCGGATTAACTGATATTAATGGCCAGCCGAAAATGATTGCTGAATTTATCAGCCGGAAACTATCTAATGATGTACCTTGGCATATTTCTAAATTCTCTCCGGAAATTTCTTACAAATTGCACGATGGCCAAGAAACTTCTGATAAGCTAATTGATCAGGTTTATCAAATTGGCAAGCAAGCGGGATTAAATTATATTTATGTGGGGAATGTTTATGGTGATAAGAGGGAAAATAGTTTTTGCCCTAAATGCAATGAGCTGGTAATAAAGAGATTAGGCTATCAAATAACTTTACATGATGAAAATGGCAAGTGTGTTAAGTGCAAATTTAAGCTGCCATTGAAAAAAGCCTGAAAAAATGGTACCATAGAGATGGATAATTAATAAATAATAATAAAAATGAAAAATAAAAGGATAATTATATCTATTCTATTTGGATTACTTTTTTACCCAATCCTGCCTGTTTTGGCAGGCGTTTCTTTTTATGAAACCAACCTAGATTTCAATCCCAATAACATACTATCAGATGCTTCTTTAGGCGATTACAATTCCATGACTGTTGAGCAGATTCGGGATTTTGTAGATTCCAAGGGAGGCACCCTGGGCACATATATAGACCCGGTGGTTAAATTGCCGGCTTATTGGGTTATATGGCAAACAGCACAGGAATTTAAAATCAGCCCAAAATTTATTTTAACCATGCTGCAAAAAGAACAAAGTTTGGTAACAGATAACAATCCTTCGCAAAGCCAATACGATTGGGCTGTAGGCTACAGTTGCTATGGCGGAATTTGTTTGGATAAATACAAAGGCTTTGGCATGCAGATAAGGTCAATGGCCAATAAAATCATAAACAACTATATTGCCGACCTTAACGTTAAAGGGCTTCATAAAAAAAATTATTATTGCACTTTTACCAAGTGGTGTATAGGCGATCCTAAAGAAACCCAGGATTACCAATTAATTATTCCACAAAATAAAATTACAGCAGCTTTATATACTTATAATCCTTACAGAGGCGGCACTGTAGTGGATGGCTATAAAATTGGCGCCAATTATAATTTTTGGAAAATTTGGAACAGCTGGTTTGAGCAATCAGTTTTTAGGCCGGCTGGCTCTTTATTAAAGTCAGCAGATAGTGATAAAGTTTATTTAATCTATAATGGCCTAAAGCGTCCGTTTGCCACTTTTAGTTCTTTAGTTACAAGATATGACCCTTCAAATATAATTACGGTTGATTCTACGGAACTGGACCAATATGAACTTGGCGCAGAAATTAAATTTCCTCAATATTCACTTTTAAAAAATTCCGCCGGAGATATTTATTTGTTAGTTGATGACTCTTTAAGAAAAATTGCCGAAATGGAAGTTTTTAGAACTTTAGGCTTTAACCCGGAAGAAGTGGAAGAAGTAACCGATGCAGATTTAGCCGGCCTTTCTTTTGGAGCTGAAATTACTTTAACTTCGGCTTATCCTACTGGCGCTTTAATTAAAGATGCAACTTCGGGCGGAATATATTATGTTAACAGCGGCATTAAGTACCCAATATTTTCACAGGAAATTCTAAAAGTTAATTATCCAAACCAAACGATTTTATCCGGCCATACAGATGAACTGGCCAAATATCCCAAGGGTGAAGCCGTTAAATTTAAAGATGGCGTTTTGGTGAAGTCAGATGAAAGTGATGTGGTTTATGTTATATCAAACGGACGCAAGCTGCCAATTGCTGACGAGACTTCGTTTACCTCCAGGGATTACCAATGGAATAAAATAATTGAAACAAACAAGCAGGCAATAGATATTCATCCAACCGGAGAAACCTTGGAATATTTAGACACCTCCTTAATACCCGGTTGGGCCGATAATGATGATGAAATTGAAAGTCTGGTAGAAGAAGGCGAGGCATTAGAAGCAGAAAATCCAACTGCTACAGAAGAAGTTATTGATGAGGTAGAGAGTTTGAATGACAACCCAAGTTAACTACTAATTACAAATCATTACTAATATACGAATTTTAGATGCCTGATAAAATATTTTATTCGTATATTGGTACAAATTAGTAATTCGTAGTTTATGCCGCTTATTTTTGGGGCCATATGCCCCCATCCTCCGATATTAATTCCGACTATCGGCCAGGACAATTTAAAACAGATTTCTAAAACCAAAGAAGCTTTAGAAGAGCTGGAAAACAGTTTGTATTCAAAAAAGCCTGATACGATTATTATTGTTTCACCTCATGGCAATTTAACTTCCGAAGCTTTTACCATAAACCACTCCCCTGTTTTAAAAGGCGGTTTTAAAGATTTTGGTGATTTGGAAACAACTTTAGAATTTAAAAACGATCTGGGCTTGGGTTATCAGCTGCGCGAACGTTTGGAAACTAAGATGCCGGTAGTTTTAACTACTGAAGATGAATTGGACCATGGTTCAACCGTACCTCTTTATTATTTAACCCAGCACTTAAAAGAAGTTAAGGTAATTCCGATTGGTTACTCCTTGCAGTCATTTAAAGACCATCTTGATTTTGGCCACCAGATTAGGAAACAATTGGATAAAACCACCAAGCGGGTGGCCATAATTGCTTCTGGTGATTTATCCCACCGTTTGACAAAAGATGCACCGGCAGGCTACAGTGCCAAAGGTAAAGAATTTGACGATAAGCTGATTGAATTTTTGAAAAACAAAAAAACCGAAGATATTTTAAAATTAGATAAAAAATTAATAGAAGAAGCCGGCGAATGCGGCCTAAGATCCATTTTAATATTACTTGGTGCTTTTTCGGAAATTAATTATCAACCAGAAGTTTTGAGTTATGAGAGTCCGTTTGGCGTAGGTTATTTAACAGCGAACTTTAGTTTATAAAAGTTTAAATAGTTTTTGTACATTACACGGAGGTATGTATGTCTCGTAGAAATGGCAGTAACTTGCCAATTAGTATTAGTAGGCCAGTTTGCCTTCGCCGGCTGCCAAGACCAAAAGCTCCAAGCGAAGAGGTGCTTGGCAATAGGCAGTTAGCCGAGTTTTTTGCTTTTCAGAGCCTAGTGGACTCTATCAATAAGGCCTGCGAGTTATATTCTAAACACCCAAACCCAATCAAGTGATAAGGTTTTGGAAGAAATAGTTTTTTGAAATAGTCGGAGGAAACCATGTTTGGTTCACAGTTTCTGGGATTAATAGTCCTTATGTTTGTATCACTAGCACTTTTTATTTTTTTGGGTCCCGGAGCAGTTTTCTTTTTGCTTATTATCTATGTTTTTATTGACAACAGAAAGAAAACAAAAACCCGGATTTCTTAATCAGGGTTTTTTTATTAACCAGTTTAAAAAAATACTTCCATTTTTCACCGACAGTTCAAATATCTTTATATTGCATTATTTGTTTAAAGAAAGTATAATATAGACTTCATATTTTTTTATATTTTTAAATAAATCATATGCCAAAGAGCAATGTTTTAACCTTAATTAAAAAGTTCGCAGAAGAATTAGATCCTACCAAAGAAGATAAAAATAAGGATAAAGATATAGTATTATTTATCAATGAAATAAGGGATGAAAATGTTGAAGCAGTTAAAAAACTTGGTAAGATTTTAAAGAAAAAGCTAAAGCTGGCTGTGATAAGAGATTCTAGATTACCTTCGTTAAAAGAGAATGGCAACAGCAACGTAGATTTATACATTGATTGCGATCTTTATAAGCCTCTTAAAATAGCTGAGGCTTTGGCAAAATATCAAGAAAGGATTATGGTAGTTAGTTGCCGTGAAGAAAGGCAGATTTTAAATTTTGCAAAAGTTATACCACATTTGCCTTATCTAAATGCGCCAACTGATGATTCTTTAATCAGATCTACTGATAAATTAATGATGAGGCAATATCTTTTTAATTATGATAAAGAAATTTGTCCTAAATTTATTGTAGCTACCGGCAGTAATAAATCTTCAATCAAAGAAATAAAAGAAAAAGTCGGCTTTCCTTTGGTTATTAAACCGGCAGGCTTGGCTTCTAGCTTGCTGGTAACTATTTGTTTTCATGAGGAAGAGCTGGAAAAATCTTTAAATACTGTTTTTAAAAAGATAAATAGCATCTATAAAGAGAATAAAAGAAAAGAAGAACCCAAGGTTTTGGTGGAAAAATTTTTAGATGGCGAACAATATTCAATAGATGCCTATGTTTCAGCTGCCGGCAAGATTATATTTTGCCCCACAGTGAATGTTAAAACCGGACGTTCAATAGGATTTGATGACTTTTTTGGCTACACTCAGATAACTCCCACATTATTAAATAATGAATCAGAAAAAGAAGCCCAGGTTATAGCGGCCAAGTCAGTTTTAGCCTTGGGCTTAAGAAGCACTACTGTTCATATAGAATTAATGAAAACCGAGGCTGGCTGGAAAGTGATTGAGGCCGGTGCCAGAATGGGCGGCTTTAGACATCAGTTGTACCAGCTTTCTTATAATTTTGATCACGCCCTGAATGATTTATTAGTTAGGATTCCTAAACAGCCCGTTGTTAGGAAAACAGTTAAAGGTTATTCGGCGGTGCTTAAATTTTATCCTAAAAACGAAGGTGTCTTATCCCAGCTTCTTGGAGTAATCAAAATAAAAGAGCTTTCTTCTTATCATGGTTCTAAAACCAATAAAAAAATCGGCGAAAGATGCAATTTCGCTAAAAATGGCGGTAAATGTGTATTGGAGTTAATTCTTTTTAATAAAAAACGATCCGGCTTATTGGCAGATATCAGAAGGACAGAAAAAGCAATTCAAATTGCCACTGAATAACATAGATTGTAAAAAAATAAAAATCCCTAATTTTTTAATCAGGGGCTTTTTCATTAATTAATTTAAAAAAGTATTTCCATTTTTCACCCTCTGTGCAGAGTTCTTTGGTGTCATTTAAACACCTTTCTATATGGGTTTTATGGTTTTCTTTGCAGACTTTAAAAACAGAATTACGCTTAAAACCAGGCACTCTCAGCTCATTTATTATTCTTAAGGCTAAATCCTGCCACTGGTAAGCCGGTGGTTTAATGGTTTTCGCCTTTTTAATATCTCCTATTTTCTGGAAACCGTTATTTTCATCCATTTTATTATTAAGTTAATTTATAGTAGAATTATAACACAAATGATGTAACGTGTATCATAAATCGTATATTACATATCCTTGAATTTTTTTAAGTAATAATATACGATATACCCTACACCATTTAAGATATAAGAGTTATGAATATAATAAAATATCCCAATAAAATATTAAGGAAAAGGTCACACAAGGTGGCTAATATTAAGAATCCAGAAATTCAAAGTTTTATTGCTGATCTAAAAGAAACCATGCTTAAAGAAGACGGTATTGGCTTGGCAGCCAACCAGTTAAATAAAGACTGGCGGATGTTGGCTGTAAATTATAAGAACAAACCAAAGATTTTTATTAACCCCAGAATTTATTACAAATCATGGGCTAAAGAAATCGGTGAAGAAGGCTGCCTTTCTTTTCCAGGAATTTTTGGTATGGTTAAGAGGCCGATTTGCATCCGCTTATTGTACCGTGATAGTAAAGGCAGGCTAAGGCATTTAAGGGCCAAAGGTTTATTGGCCAGAGTTTTACAGCATGAAGTAGACCATATAAAAGGAATTTTATTTATTGATAAAATTATTAAGTATACCAAAGGCAGAAAAAAGCTTGAAGAATTAAAAAAGCAGGGCTTGTCTCGCATTAAGGCGGACCAGCCTGATGAAATTTAATATGAATAAAAAAACTAAAATTGTTTTTTTCGGTACACCGGAATTTGCAGTACCAACATTACAGGCCCTTCATAGCGAAGGGTTTAATATTTGTTTAGTGGTTACGCAGCCGGATAAGCCCGTTGGCAGGAAGCAGGTACTAACTCCATCGCCAGTTAAGGTTGAGGCAGAAAAGATGGGGTTGGAAATTGCGGATGATTTAAAGATTAAAAGACTAGAAGATTGCAATGCTGAGGTTGGTGTAGTTGTGGCTTATGGAAAAATTATTCCCCAAGAAATTTTAAATATATTTTCTAAAGGCTGTTTGAATATCCATCCTTCATTATTGCCAAAATACCGTGGGCCTTCCCCTATCCAGCAAGCCATATTAAATGGTGAAGAAGAAACAGGTGTTTCTATTATTAAACTTGATGAGCAGATGGATCATGGTGATATTGTATCGCAAATCGTATATCGTGTATCAGATAACGATACATCAGAAGATTTGCATGATAAATTGGCTCAAAAAGGTGCTGGATTATTAGTTGATACTTTGCCAAAATATTTGTCAGGCGAAATCAAGCCAGTACCTCAAGATGATTCAAAAGCTACTTTTTCAAAAATTTTAAAACGGGAAGATGGTGAAATTAACTGGACTAAGTCAGCTGATGAGATCGAATGTCAAGTTAGGGCTTATACTCCTTGGCCGGGTAGCTTTGCTGAATTTAAAACTAAGGATCAAGGACTAAGGATTAAAATCTTATCGGCTAAAGTTAGCGATGATATTGAGGGAGAAATTGGCGAATTTCAAACCAAAAACGGACAGTTAGTTGTCCGCTGTGGTAAAGGATCATTAATTATTATTAAACTTCAGGTAGAAGGCAAAAAAGAAATGTCAGCAGATGAATTTATAAACGGCTATTTTAAATAAATTGACATTTAGTTTTAGATAGTGTAAGATTACGTCAGCACATTAAAACACATAACAGGAGGAAGTATCATGGAAGCGATTTGGCAAGCTATTCATCAGCCTATTTGGGCTCAACTGGCTTTAAGCTTAACAATTCTGGTGTCAGCTATTTTTTACTTAGCTCGATGGAAGGGATTTGCAAGTAAAAAGGACAGGCTTCATGCAATGGGCATTTCAACAGTTTTTATAGGCCTCTTATCTGTCTTATTATTTGCATTCACCGTTGAGAATATCCCTGGTGAGTCGCTAGTCTATGATACTGAGAATAATTTAGTTTCAACTGTTTTTACTGAAGATTCTCATTTGTGGCCATGGGATATTCGTATAAGCGGCAGGGAAGTTAAAAGTTATTCTGCGTTTATACACACTGTACAAATGTCTGTAAGTCCGATTACAGAAAATCCAAAAGTTCGAAGATTGGCTTACAACGTGGTTGTTGAAGCGAATGGTACACCTGAAGATTTTCTTTTGTTTGGTGAAGGATTTCTGTCTTTTGGAAATAGCTATACTACTGTTAACGATCTTTCCTATAAGATTTTAGTCCATAGTAGTTTAAATAGTTGGCTGGAATATCAGCTTTATGAATTTAATGATTCTAGCAGTAAGAAACTGGCCTATTTTTATAATCCACTGGACAAAAAACAGCAGGAAGATTTTTCCCGCTTAATCAGCGATTTTTTGGAGCCGCAACTGGCTGGATCTGGTGTAAGATTCACCAGTGCTACATTTTCATTACCCTAAGTGTTTTATTTCAAACCTCAGAATTTATTTTCTGAGGTTTTTTATTTTTTGCCGCTTACCCAAAAGCCAAGCTTAAATTTACCGCCAAGCAGTAGCCTAGTTTGGGCATCAGTAGCCGGAATAGAGCCAAAAACTATCATAGTTATAGGGAATAAAATCCATTCCAAAAGCATTTGAGGATATTTATACCAAGATTTTTTGCCTCGGGGTCTCTCGGGCAGTAAAAAAGTACTTAAGATGGCATTTAAAATAAGGCCGATTAAGGCAAAAGTCATCAGCCATTGCAAAATTAAAGGTGTAGTTTGGGCAATGGCTGTGGCATGGACATCTTTAGAGGCCACCCATAAAGGCAGCCTGCCCATTATGGTAATTAAAATTGGCGCCGTAGCCCAAGACCACATGCCTTCCATTTGATTAAAAAAATGTTTTAGTTTTTTAGTAAAAGGCATTTTAGGGCGGTCTTTGAAATTTTTAATCATATAAGGAATGTGCTCTACTCCCCAGGCCCAGCGCCTCATCTGTTTATATTGGTCGGCAATGGCTTGCCAAAAGCTACCGGTACTTACTGTGTTCATAGAAACCGGAATATACATTGGTTCCACTTTGTAATCGCCATTATATTTTAACAGGCATTGCAAAAAAATTCTGGAATCTTCCGAAACTATATCTTTTTCCCAAAAGCCAACATCAACCAGGGCCTTAAAGCTCATACTGTGGGAAGAAAAAGTAAACAGCCTATCACTGCGGGCTAAATCCGTCATAAGCCAAAAGGTGGTAGAATTGGCAACCACTCTGGTTAAGGGATCAGATTCCCAAATATTATTGTGGTACAGGGCTAAAGGTTGATAACTTACCCTAGTAGGCTTTGGATGAGTTAAATATCTATAGGTTAAATGGGCAAAATATTGCGGATGGGCGTTAGTATCAATATCAAAAGTGGAAACAATAACTTTTTCATAAGGAATTTTTAGCTGGTCTATAAGTTTTTTTACCTCATGTCCGGCGTAATTTATATTAGAACCCTTGCCCGGAATTTCATTTGGCAAGTTTTGTGGATGAAGGGTTACTAAAATTTTTAAAAAAGTGCCTTTGTACTTTTCCTCTATTTTTTTGGCAATACTTAAAAAATTGCTTTTATCTTTTTCTTCTCCGGCCAAAACAACTATAAATTTTTGTTTGTTGTATTTTACTCTGGATAAATTTTCAAAAGTTTTATCAACCACATTTAGGGGCTCCTGGTAGGTTGGCAAAAATATAACATGGCAATAATCCTGCCAGTTTTTTTTACTATAATTTTTTACCTTATCAAGCCAGTCTATTTTTACTTCTTTTCTAAACCTGGTCCAGGAAGTTATCTGGTGGATAACTAAATAAAAAACTCTGGTTAGCCACAGGAAGTCAAAAATTATAATAAAAAAGATGGCCCAAATTGGTAGCCAGATAGAAGACACAATGGCTAAAATAAAAGTCAGCCAGGTTATGGAACCCGGCAGGATTTCAAAAAATCTAATTTTTGTTCTTTCTTTCATAGGGTTAGTTGTAGCAAACTATCTTAAGCTAAATTTGCTTTTTTGGCAAGTTCTTAATATTCAAAAACATTTAGCTTTTTAATGGCTTCTTTAGCAAGTGACATTCTGGCTTCGTTACGGGCATAAAGGGTAAATAGCCTGTCGCCTTTTTTTACGATGTCGTCAATTTCATTATTTAAGAAAATACCGCCCAGTTTATCCTTTGGCGCGCCTAAAATCCTGCAGATATCATTAATGCGCCTGTTGTTTACCATTTGTATAGTGCCGGCTTTAGGGCTATTTACATAATGCTTTATGGCGCCAATGGTTACATCTTCTGAATCAAGGTCTGCTTTTCCGCCTTGGGCTGCAATAATTTCTGACATTTTTTTCCAGGCTTGGCCATTGGTAAGTTGCTCTTTAGCCAGTTTTTTACCTTGGCCTTTCTTGGCTTTGCCGCAGACTTCTAAAAGTTCTCCGGCCATCATTACGCTTTTGGCTTCCAAATCCAAGGGCTTTCTTTCTTTTTGCTGAAGTACCCTTAATACATCCCTAGCTTCCAAAGCGGGTCCAACTCCCCTGCCCACCGGATCAGAACTCTCTGTGATAATAACTTTAATTTTAATGCCGTATTTTTTAGCCACTACCTCAAACTTTCTTTTAATATCTTTAGCGTGGGCCAGGTTGGGAATCTTGGTGGTTTTTCCAACCGGCATATCTATTACCAAATGAGTTACCGAGGTGGCAATTTTTTTGGCCATAATGCTTACAATCAGCTTATCATAAGGCTCTAAAGATAAAGGATAAGTAACCTTTAAAATTTTATCGTCAGCCGGAGCCAGGTTAAATCCCCCGCCCCAAACCAAACAGCCGTTGGTTTTTTTTACAATCTCTTTCATTTCTTCGGCAGAAAAACTTACCGGGGCTAAAACCTCCATAGTATCAGCTGTGCCGGCTGGTGAAGTAATGGCCCTGGATGAAGTTTTGGGAATTTTAATTCCCAGAGAAGCTATAATAGGAATGGCCACCATAGTGGTCCTGTTGCCGGCCACTCCCCCAACTGAATGTTTATCTGCCACTATGCCTTTGCCGAATTTAATAATTTCCCCATTTTCGGCAATGGCCTTGGCCATGTAATACAGCTCATCATCTGAGTAAGGATAAAAAAAGCTGGAAGCTACAAAGTAAGTTATGCCGATATTGGATAGGCGGTTTTCGGTGATATCGCGCATAATGGAATTTATTTGGTCGTAATTAAGTTTTTTGCCTAAAAGTTTATCTTTAATGGCCAAAATTGAATCAGGCCGGCTTAAAATATGGATTTCCATAATTTCATTCAACTCAACTGAATGTTTTTTCCAGATATCTTCATAAAGGCCTATAGAGCCCGGCTTGATTTTTTTATCACTTAAATTGATTTCTACATTAATTTTTTTATTACCACGCCAGGTTAAAGAAACTTTGTCTCCTGCCTGGACGCCAAAGTTGTGGGCTTCTTCTTCATTCATAAGGGCAATAAGTTGTTTGCCTGTTTCAAAATCCAGTTTTTTTGCTTTTAGAAATAAGGCCATAGGTTTTAGGAGGTTAGGAAATTAGGATGTCAGGAGGTTAGGAGGTTAGTAATAAAACTGACATCCTGGCATTCTAATTATGTTTATTATTGACGAAATTATTTATTTATGATATAAATATTTATTAAGCAAAAGCACATTTCATTCAAATTCATAGATCAATTCAGGAGGTTGGAACCATGTTAGCTCATGACAATTCTATTAGTACTGATCCTTTAAGTACTAATGAGAGTACCGAGGAGATTGGCACACCTAATGATGACGTGCAATTTATCTGTCATTGTGAAGTCAATGGTTGTGTACACTTTCAATCCGGAAGTGCTGGATGTTCTCATGATGAGAATGAAGCTGGCATGTGTGTGAAGTTTTAGTAATGATTCATGATTTTTTCCGGGACGGTTACAAAACTGTCCCGGTTTTCTTTTTGTTAAAATTTATTTTCTCCAACTGCGTAGCCAGTACTCCAGGCTATCTGCAGATTATAACCGCCGGTGGGACCGTTAATATCCAATACTTCCCCTGCAAAGTATAAATTATCGATCAGTTTAGACTTTAAGGTTTTAGGATCAACTTCTTTTAAATTTACCCCGCCCTGCGTTACAATTGCTTTTTCAAAACCAATTAAGCCATCAACAGTCAACTCAAATTCTTTTAATAACTTAATTAGTTTTTTTCTTTCTTCTTTAGTTACCTCGTTTACCTTTTTATTTTCATCAATACCGGAAAGTTCAATAATAACCGGAATCAGTTTTTTAGGCAAAAGTTTATCCAAACTGTTTTTAAATTGCTTTTTATTTTGCTCTTCAAAATCTTTTTGAATCCTTTTATCTAAAGTTGGGAAGTCTAATGCCGGTTTAAAGTCAATAATCAGTTTAAGATTCTTCTCATCAATTTCGCTAATCGTTTTACTTAAGTTTAAAATAATTGGCCCGCTTAGGCCGTTAGCGGTAAATAAAGCTTCTCCAAAATGTGAACATATCTTTTTACCATTAAATAAACTTACTTCTACATTTTTTAAACTTAAGCCTTCAAGCTTTTTTACAATTTTCTCTTTTACAATAACCGGTGTTAAAACTGGCTTTGGTTCAACTATAGTATGTCCTATTTGCTTTAACCATTTATAGGCATCGCCTGTAGAACCGGTTCCTGGGTATGACTTTCCGCCAGTGGCAATAACAAAATTTTCTGCTTCCACTTTATCACCATTTTTTAAAATAACTTTTGTTATTTTTTTACCATCAGTTACCACTTTTTCTACCGGACGGTTGAATTTTATTAAAACTCCGTTATCCAATAAATACTTTTTTAAACAATCAATAACTGTTTTAGAATTATTAGAAACCGGAAATATTCTATTGCCTCTTTCCACTTTGGTTTTAATTCCCCTTTTTTCAAAAAAATCTACAACATCTTTATTAGAAAATTTATTTAAGGCAGAATATAAAAATCTTCCATTTTTGCCATAGACGGCAATGATTTTTTTTAAATCTTCTTCGGCATTGGTAATGTTACATCTGCCTTTACCGGTTATTTGCAGTTTTACACCTAAACTTTCATTTTTTTCCAGCAAGATTACTTTGGCTCCATTTTCTGCTGCGTGTCCGGCTGCCATCATGCCTGCCGGCCCACCACCTATTACTGCTAAACTGTATTTATTTTGTTTCATTTATTTTGGTAACTCTGAACCTATTTTTTCAATTACCTTAGATACTACTTCTTGATCTTGATCTACTGTTCCGCCGGCAACACCAATGCCTCCGACTACCTTACCGTCAAAAATTAGTGGTGAACCGCCATTAACATTGGTAAGCCTGTTATTGCTTCCCATGGGCAGAGTAATTGCAATATCAGAACTCATCCAGCCTGTTGCTTTGCTGGTAGAAGAAGCTGTATTAGCCTTTTTTCTACTGGTATCAGTACTATGCGGAGTTGCGCCATCAGCTTTGGCAAAAGCAATTAAATTCATTGATTTATCTACAACTGAAACTGATACTTTAACTCCAAGTTCTGCACCAATACTAACTGCATGTTGTACAGCTTCCAGGGCTTTATCTACTGAAATATTTGGAACCTCATGGTAATTTTTCATAAATATATTTGTTAGTTTATTTTTTATAAGATTTTATTATTAACGCTGATTTTGATTCTAAAATTGATTTCATGTTATTTTTTTAATTATAGCTGAAAGGGAAAGGACACAGAACCGCATATGGGATGTTATGTGATGTGGTGCATTAACTACAGAATAATTAAGTTAACTTACTATTGACAGAATAATTTTTGTATGCTATTATTCCTTGTTACAAAATATTAATACCTACACAGGAGGATTGATTGTGAAAAACACAACAACAGTTCAGGCAAGCACGATTGAGATGCTGGTTACAAAATGGTTCATTCAGAATCGTAAGGATAGGGGTATTGAGGTGACTGTCACCCGTGTGACTCTTGCTGAAGATGGTCAGATTGGTCGCGGTGGGCCCGTCGTTGCTTGTATTGAATACGAGGAAAAATGATCCAGGCATCTCTCATTATTACCCGCTTAGTAGTTTAGTACGAACGGCGGGTTTTTATTATGCTATAAAAGCACCATGTCACATAACACTATATATGCGAATTAATTGATTATATCAATAAAATCAGCTTAAAATTAGACTTTCCAATACTCCAAAGCCTTCTTTAGCTCAGGATGATTGTTGGCGTATTGTTTTAAAGTATATTTTTTTTGAGTGGCCATTACTGCATCCAAGCAGGCTTTGGCACCTGCGGCAGCTCCGTCTGGATGGCCGTGTAAGCCCCCACCAAAATTGACGATAACATCATTACCTAAAATTTTTATCATCTTTTCAACTAAAGCAGGATGTAAACCGCCCGAGGCGATTGGCATGGTTGGTTTTAACTTAGACCAATTATCTTTTAGAGCGTTATGATGCTTCCAGTCTTCCTTTAATAATTTATTAATGGTGGTTACTTCTTTTTTATCTCCATCCATTTTACCAACAACTGTACCGGTATGTAATTGATCAATACCTGCCAAGCGTGCAAGTTTAGCCAGTACTAACATTGTCATGCCGTGGTGTTCGTCGCGGGTAAACATGGAATGCCCTGCTCTGTGGCCGTGGATTATTAAACCTAAATTCCATTTTCTTAAAAATTGAACATTATCAAGTCCTGTAGAAACTATATCCACCATTACACATTTACCGCCCATTTTTTTAACATACTTGGCTCGTTTTAACATCATATCCGAAGTGCCGGTAACATTAAAAACATGAAGCTTTTTTTTGCCTGTTTCTTTTTCTACTTTCTTCCGGAGTTTAATAACCTTTCTTACTCTATCTGTAAATCTGTTAAATGGCTGGTCTGTTAAATTTTCATCATCTTTAACCACATCCACTCCACTTTTCCAAATGGTATAAGCTAAGTTGGCATGTTCGGTAGAGGTTAAACCAACTTTAGGTTTTATAATTGATCCCAAGAGTGGTCGTTTTTTAATGCCCATTTTTTTCCGTATGCCATCAATGCCAAAAGCCGGACCTTGGTAGCTGTTAATATATTTTTCCGGAAAGTGTAAGTCTAAAAGCCTCAATTTAGTAACTACCTTCATACTAAAAATATTGCCGGCTAAACTGGATAAAAGTTGAGGAATACTATTCATTTCAAACAAATCCAACGGGTAAGCAATTTTTATGATTTTTTTTCTGGAATCTATTGAATAGACCTGTGGAGCCAGTTTGTTGAAATATTTACTTTCCAAAGCGGCCAGTTTGGTCCAAGTTCCAATAGAACTTTCTTTAGCAACTTCTACAGCAATCTGTTTTATTGGTAAAGTTGATTCAACGTAATATTCAGCCAAAATTTCGTTTTTAAGATCAGGTTTGTATTTTAGATTTATATAGTTTGTTTTTTTCATATGTTTTAATTACTACTAATTACGAATTTGTACAAATATACGAATTACAAATTATTGGTATATTCGTATTGATTAGTAATTCGTAGTGGCTACTTTAACCAAGGATAGTTAGTTTTTATTAATGTTTTTATTTTAGAAGGTTTTATAACGCCGAATTCACAAATAATACCTGTTATATATTTTGCTGGAATAGTATCAAAAGCAAAGTTAATAATTTTTAAACCTTTAGGTTTGTTTTTCCAGACTTCTTCTTCGGCTCGTATCTCAATCGGAATAATGCCGTCAGTATCATATTTAAGCAAGTTGGTTACCACATAAAGCGGAACTTTATTTAAATGGGCGCTTTGGGCAATGCCAAAACTGCCAATTTTATTTATCACAGATCCATCTGGTAAAACAGCGTCTGCTCCCAGTAAAATTTTATCCATCATTAATTGTTTGCCGGAAGTTTCTGAAATTAAAAACGAAGCAGCACTATCTGCTACCATAGTAACCGGAATATTTTGTTTTCTTAAGGCCTTAGCCGTTAATCTGCCTTGGAACAGTGGCCTGGTTTCGGTATTAAAAACTTTAAATTTTTTATTATTTTTCCAGGCATTAATCAAAATTGCTTCAACTGTAGATGAATGGCAATGGGTAAAAACGTTTTGCTTAGATTTAATCAGCTTCTCCCCTGTTTTGATAATTTCCAGGCGGGCATTTTTTAGAACATCCAGCAGATAATCAACCGTGTCTTTAACAACATTAATTAAACCTTTAACATCTGATTTTTTATAAAGTTTAACTTGGGTTAAAACAAAATTAAGAGTATTTTGGACTAAAGGTTCGGTGGGCCGTGCATCAATTAGCAAATTAACATCCTTTTTGATTGAGGTAATAAATTGTTTTTGAGCTTTTGCGCTTTTGCGCTTTTGCGACTCAGCGCCTTCGCGTCTTGATGTTTTTAGCGATAATAAAGAAGCCACGGCAATAGCTCGGGCTCCTTGTATATTAAGCTCTTTAATTTTTTTTGCGGTTGTTTTCGGGTTTTCCATGGCAAAATTATAACATATTTTGCCGGTAATATAAACTAATTTTTATTCCTGCCGCCTTTAAAATCCTGGACCTTTTGGTCCATAGCATTTTTAAGTGAAATAGATTCTTGTTTTTGGGTTTTTTCACCAAGGCCTTCTTTTTTGGCCGGAGTTTTATATTTTTTCTTTAAGCAGTCCTTGCAGTAGATGGGCTTATTTAAATCAGGTTCAAAATTTAAAATGGTTTTATTGCCACAATTATCGCAAGTAGCCACTACCCTGGGCTGATCTTGATCATTATTTGATCTTGGATTGCTGCCACGGTAATTTTTACTGGTGCCTTTATCGGGAGAATCATCGGTAGAATCAGTTTCCAAGTTTGCCCAACGGGAAATTTTTTCTTCTATAACAGGCCTTTTGGTAGAATATCTCTCCCTGGAAACATCAACTATTTTTTTTAAATTTTCTTCCCATTCTTCCGGTTCTGTAGCAGGCGGCAAAGTAGTTGCAGAAAAAGGTTCAGATGAAACTCCATCTATCATCAGCTTTAAATAAATATGGTATTTGCTTAAGTTAACCAGATCAATTTCATCAAATCTGGGGTTAAATTCTTTAGCTAAAAATTCTGCATCTTCTGCCCCAATCCTAAATGAGATAATAGTGCCAACATTGCCAAATACAGCTGCTCTGGTTTCATCTTTTAGCTGTTCAATATATTGGTGCGCCATTATAATATTCAACCTATATTTTCTTGCTTCAGATAAAATATTAGCGAAACTTTCGGTTGAAAAATTTTGGAATTCATCAACGTAAAGGTAGAAGTCTTCCCGTTTATCTTCAGACATCTCTACCCTACTCATGGCTGCCAGCTGAATTTTGGTAATAATCATCGCTCCTAAAAGAGCGGAGTTATCTTCACCAATTCTGCCTTTAGAAAGGTTTAAAAGCAAGATTTTCTTTTCGTCCATTACCTTTCTTAAATCAATAGAAGATTTTACTTGGCCAACGATATTTCTCATCATAGAAGAGGATAAAAATCTGCCAACTTTATTTTGGATAGGGGCTATTGCTTCGGCTTGGAACCTATCTGGATATTTTGAATATTCATCCACCCAAAAGGCTTTAACCACAGGATCGCTGATTTTGTTAACCACTTTTTTCCTAAAAACTTTATCAGTTAACATCCGCATAATTCCTAAAAGCGTACTTCCTGGGTATTCCAAAAGGGCCATAATGGCATTATTTAAAACATATTCTAATCTAGGTCCCCAAGAATCTGCCCAAATTTTCTTAAATACCCCGAGCAAGCCAGAGGCAACCAAATGCCGGTGCTCCGGCGCCACTTGTTCTAAAACATTAAAAGCAACCGGAAAATCCAAGTCCGCCGGGTTAATATAAACAACATCATTTATCCTATCTTTGGGAATAAATTTTATAACCTTTTCTGCCAGCTCTCCATGGGGATCTACTACAGCTACGCCTTTGCCGTTTTTAATATCTTGGATAATCATATTCTCCAAGGTAACTGATTTACCCATGCCTGTTTTGCCTAACAAATACATATGCCGACGCCTGTCGTCGGTTTTTATCCCAAATTTCGTTTCCTGATTGCGGAAGTTAGTTTTGGCAAAAGTTGTTATTTCATTTTTCATTATTTTAATTAGTGGCTAATTGGTAAATTTGAGGGAGGGTCCTCCTTTTTTGATAATTCCTGGCTGGGAGTTTTTATTGTAGAATCGTCTTTTTTAAATTTTTCTTCAAAATAGTCATTATCAAAATCATAGCCTGGCAAAGATTCGGTAATTTTATGGTCCGGCTCCCCTAACTTTTCTTCATCATCTGCGGGTAAAATATCTTCAGTGGGCGGGTTAAAAAGCTCGCTGGCTCTTTGCTGCTCCAAAGGCAATGCAGTTGGAGCTTCTGCTTTTTTAGATTCCGTTCTTTTTAGTAAAGGAGCTTTAACAGTTATAATAGGGAAATGATATAAGGTAGCCAGCTCTTCGGTGCCTAAATAAAATTCATAAGTTCCTTTCCTGGATCTTTTCTTATATAATTTTAACAGTTTTTTTTGAACTCTAGAAATTCTTTTATCCACAAAAAAATAGTGGGCATCGGTTGTGAACCTCTTATTTTTTTTGAATGAGTTTAAATCGGATGAATTAAATTGGTTAATGGCTCCAATTATTGGGTTAACACCTTTGCCTCTTTGGTAGCGCTGAGTGTTGGCTAAATAATAAACCCTAAAGGTTGTAGCAAAAGAAATTTTGGAGAGCTTGTTTTCTATGGCTTCTACCACAAATTTTTGATTTTGAGTTAAATATTGGTATAAATTAGGATGCGCAGAATCATCATCTCTTTTTTCTTCAATATCGCCCCAAATTTTATAAATTGATTCGCTGAATTTTCCCAAACCTTCTACAGAAGACTCTACTAATTTATCTCCTAAATTTTTGTTAGCATCAACTTTTTCACCAATTAATTTTTTTATAAGCTGGTAGCCTCTTTCTTTCCATTTATTATTTACCGGTGCAATTACAAACTGGAGGCCCAGTTGTTCACCGGGGCCAAGCTTGCTCATTACTTCCAGCATAGAAGCCATTGGGTCTATAAAAGTTTGAGTTAAAGGATGTTCAAAACTTCGGTAGGTTTTTATAGGATAGGCGCTGAATTTATCCAATCTAAATTCTGTACCCCAAAGTTTATAATCTGAATCCAATTCATGTACATCATCCGGGATAGATTTAACATAGTCCTCTACTTCGGTAATTTCGGCTTCCGGATATTGGGCATAAATAGCAGCTTCTACCAAATCTTTAAATCGGACAGGGGTTCTGATTAAGAATTGAATATAGCCTTCCAGGGAAATAATTTCCAAACTAAAAGAAAGCTGTGTTTTGCCGTGCCAGTATTTATCAACCAAAGTGCCGCTGCGTTTTATACCGGCTAGGCTGGCGAATATTTGTTCTGCTGCCACTAAACTTTGTTCATTATCTTTAGGGATATCTATGGCCAAGATTGTTTGTTCTACAGACTCTAGATATTTTTTTTGCTGGTTATATAAACGAAGATAAAGGAAGATTGATAAAATTACGATAATTAAAACAAGCCAACCGCCATGGGTAAATAAAAACCATAAAAGGCTAGCTGGCTCTTCATTAATCAGTTCAAAAAATCTGCTTAAATCGATAGTAATATCCATTTTTGTTTTTGTTTAGGCCAAATATAGCCAATAAAAATTTAAAGTTTAATTTGAAGCAATTAAATATTCACCAGATTCATTTTTTGCAAACTTATCTTTGTTCATAAGCGCCAAAATAATGGTACTTCTTTTTACCATTCTTTTTTCTAAAACCTTTTCTATAATTTCTTCCCTAGAAAGAGGAATGCCGGCTTCTTTTAAAACTTCCGAAATTACTTCGGCAACAACGCCTGGTTTGTAACCCCATTCTTCTAGAGCATAAATTCCCCTGCCAATTAAAATATATTTTTTATCCAAAATAAGTTCGTTATGGATTGTAGCAGGGTTGGCTTTTTTATGGTCAAAGCCGGCTTGGTTAATCTTTTTTGCGATATCGGTAAAATGAAGCGGCTTGGCTTCTTTTTTTAGAATTAAGAAAATTTTATCGCTCATTCTTTTTAAAGAAATGGAATTCCAGTTAACCATCCCCCATTCGTTAAAAGGATTGGTAGAAACATTTTTGCTAATTTCTAAAAGTGATTCAGCTACATGCTCCTCCATATCTTCTTCCAAATGTTGGATAATGTTTTGGGTTGCTAAAGGCTGATTTTCTTTTTCAATTTGGCCAATAAGTTTATTTATAATAGATTGTATTTCTTCTATGGAAGTAGTTGGCAATTTC
The DNA here is from genome assembly GCA_964588165.1 of uncultured Gammaproteobacteria bacterium. Taxonomy (GTDB): domain Bacteria; phylum Patescibacteriota; class Patescibacteriia; order UBA1558; family UBA10009; genus CAZPMS01. Next base: position 30,781 of record CAZPMS010000003.1, on the reverse strand, counting down.
CAGCAATTATGAAGATTATCATCAGTACAAATAAAGTGTAATTTTTCGCTTAAAAGTTGGGAAAGGATAAATTTGGTGGAGGAGAAGCTCGCTTTGCTTTCACCCGGAATCAAGAGAACTTTTTTAACTAAAGAATCTTCTTGCATAATTCCTCCATGCTCCTCTAGGGTTTGGTTTATAATTACTTCAACAGGCCTAAGAAGTTCATCTAAGTTTTCGTTATTTCTAACTTTTTTTAAGGCGGTATTTTCTATTTGCCTGATTCTTTCTCTAGTAACATTAAATTTGTTGCCTATTTCTTCTAAAGTCTTTTTTTTATTGTCTTCCAGGCCATGCCTTAAAGTTAAAACATCAACCTCCCTTTGGTTTAATGGTTTAAATAAGGAATTTAAAATTTGCTGTGGGTTGAAATCCATTACCACAGCTGATTTTTGGCTATCTATTACTTTGTCTAAAATTGATTCTTCCATAAAAAATATTGGTTAATTCCCCTCAAAATCATTGATTTTTTTATAATATTTAAAATATAGCATAAAAGCTTATATTCGTCAAGTATTGATTAATTTGTAAATATATTCTATAAGTAAATTACTAGGTCCCCTGCGGGGGTGGAGGTTATGACTATTTTTAGTCTTAATCTCCAATAAATATCCCTTGCCGCGCTATGGTTCCTCCATAGTTTTGCGGGATAGAAAAGCCAACCTTAGTTCTTTCTGGAAGAAGACTCAAAAAAATGTAAATTGAAAATTTAATAGCCAGTTGTGAAATTATACCCCGAAGATAAAAATCCTCACCTCATTCTTATTCCTCTTTTCCCTGAAATCCATTTACTTTACTACTTATACTACCTAATAATGCTTTTTTCTCCTTAATTCTGATATACTTTCTAAAACCACTACTCCACTTCTCATTACTTCCTTTAATCATCTCTTTATTTTTTCTGACGCCTATATCTTTTTTCGCCACTTATTTTTCTGTTATTAATCATTTTCTTAAATTCCTATCCTTAATTCCCTGACCAATCTAAATTCATGAAATTCTATCCTCTATAATCTTTTCCGTTTATATCCATCCTTTAGTTTCTGTTTTTGCCAAGATCATTAATACTTTTATCTTCATCTTTCTCTATCTCAACTTTTTCACAACCAACTATAATCTTCATTTTTACTTTTTTCCTACATCAAAAAAACTAGGTTTTAAAACCTAGTTTACTCATAAGAATCAAGGTCCAATAAACCCTGGTTCTTTTTTTAATATTTTTTTATTTTATACCAAATCATTAATAGCGGACTTGCCAGGAAGATTGATGAGTAAGTTCCAACTATGGCACCCATCATTAAAGCTAAAACAAAATATTTAATAGTTTCACCGCCAAATAAAATAATGGCCAGCAAAACAAATATAGTTGTTAAGGAAGTATTGAGGGAACGGACGATTGTTTCATTAACGCTTAAGTTAACTACATCTTCAAAAGTTTTATCTTGGTGCCTGCGCAAATTTTCTCTGGTCCTATCAAAAGTTACAATGGTATCATGGACCGAAAAACCTAAAACCGTTAAAAGGGCGGTAACAAAATAAGAATCTAACTGGATATTTAAAAAGTGGCCTAAAACCGCAAAGATGCCGGTGATTATGATAATATCATGGGCCAAGGCAACAATAGCGGATAAGCCGAATTTCCAAGATTCAACAGGATGGGAAACTTTTCTAAATGCATAAGCTATGTATAAAATAATCGCAATTAAAACAATAATAATGGCGTAGATAGCTTTTTGTTTAAGCTCTTGGCCGATAATTGGCCCGATAGAATCAAATCTAAGCTCTTCGAAGCTATTAAAATTACCAGCTGTTGGCTGATCATCTATTAAATTAAAATCAATCATTTCACCGCCGGACCCAATAGTTTCTATTTTAAGATTTTCCAGTCCTTCGCCTGTGATGCCGAAATTTTCAGCACTCAAATTTTTAGCCTCTGGGTGTAAATTATCTTCTGTAGCGGTTGTTTCGTCAGAACCGATTTTATCTATTGCTTTTAAAATATCTTGATGTTGTTCTTCGGATAAAGAAACAGTTCTAACTAAAATTCCGTCATCGTCAATCGGCTGGATATAAATATTGGGCAATTCTAAACCGGCAACAGCTTCTTGAATTTGGGAGTTATCCGGCCTATTGGCATTAAACTTAAGTTCTAAAAGGCTACCACCGGTAAAATCTATGCCTAAATTAAGTCCCCAAAAAATTAAAGCTAAAATACTTAATAATACTAAAAGACCGGAGAATGAGAACCAAATTTTTCTTTTTTGAATTATTTTGAACATAGGAGGTTAGGTAGGAAATTTATCTGTTGGTTTTGTTTTAATGCCAAATAAAGCAAGGTGTTTGGAGAAGAAATTGCCAGAGGTTAACCTCAAGAATGTCCTGGTTACGGTAATGGCGGAAAACATGGAAATAATAATACCAACGCCCAGCGTTATGGCAAATCCTTTTATAATGCTGGAACCAAACCAGAATAAAATTAAACAGGTTATTATGCTGGAAATATTAGAATCCCTTATAGAAGGCCAAGCCCTGGCAAACCCTTCTTCTATAGAAGTTCCCAGCGGTTTGCCGTTTTTTAATTCTTCCTTGGTTCTTTCAAATATTAAAACATTGGCATCAACAGCCATACCTATGGAAAGAATAAAACCGGCAATTCCCGAAAGGGTTAAAGTTACGGGCCACGCCTCAAATATGGCCAAAGTAACTAAGCCGTAGATTAGTAAAGCTAAAACAGCAAACAAACCCAATAAGCGGTAATAGAAAAGCATAAAAAAGATAACGGCAATCAGGCCGATTAAACCGGCCATTAAACTTTTTTGTAAAGAAATTTTGCCTAAAGTTGGCCCGACAGTTTGCTGGCTGATAAGATCTATAGGAACCGGCAAGGCACCGGCGTTAAGCCTTTGCACTAAAAGCTTGGCTTCATTTATATTAAAATTGCCGGAGATTATAGCCCTGCCTTGTGAAATTTCTTCTTGTACTGTTGGCACAGAAATGGCACTGCCGTCCAAAAATATGGCGATTGGCTTTTGCAGGTTTCTTTTGGTTAACTCGGCAAACAGGTTTTGTCCCTCACTATCAAAATCTAAAGCAACATTTGGCTGGCCGGTATTTGGATCAAATTCCACTTGGGCTTTTTGCAGGTTTTTTCCGGAAAGCTGGGTATTTTTCCAATCAGCCGGAGGAGCTTCTTTGGTAAACTCATTTTTAGTGGTGAGTAAAATATGCCTGGCCCTAACTTCTAAATTTTCAGCCTCTCCCCTTTCTTCTTCCTTTTTAATTATATGATAGCCAAACTGGGTTTTAACCGGCTGGCTGGTGGTTTGGCCTATGCGTAAATCTTCAAAAATTGCTTTATCAAACTCTTCTACATAAGTTGTCCTTTTGGCAAAGCCTAAATCACCTCCGTTATCTTTGTTTCCAGGATCTTCGGAAAATTCAGTGGCTAAGGTGGCAAAATCTTCACCTAAATTAATTCTGGATATTAATTCATTAGCTTTATCCAGAACACCTTTATTATATTCAATAGCCTCGGCTTTTTCCTCATCAGTTAAAGGTTCCGGCATGGTTTCATCCAATTCTTTGAATTCCAACAAGGGTGTTTCACCTATTTGCTTGATAGCTTCATTTACATCATGGACACCGGCCAGTTCTACTATTAAGCGGTTGCCGGATTTGGTCTGGACCAAAGGTTCAGAAACTCCAAAAGCATTTACCCGCCTTTCTATAACATCCCTTACGCCTTCTAAGGCTGAATCTTGATCACCGGATTCTATGGTAGAAACATCAGCTTGGTAAACCAAATGGGTTCCGCCTTGTAAATCTAAGCCCAAATGTGGATAAAATCCGCTAAAAAAAGACTTACCCGGGAATGATTGGGGTAAGTTAGGATAAACAACAAAGCCGCAAAATAAGGCCAAAACTAAAACGGCTAAGAAACTTAGCCAGATTTTTCTTCTGGTAACTACTTTTACTTTATTTGCCATAATCTTGCGTACTATTTTAGAGTAATTACTAAAAAAATGCAAGCTTTTGTATGGGTGTTTTGTTTAATGTTTTTTTGTACTACTATTGACAATATGACTAGAATATGATATTGTGCTTTATTATTCGCACAATTCATTCAACTTCGGAGATGGTCATGGAAGACCTGGTAACCTACATTATTGTTGGCGGGGTTGGCGCTTTGTTGGCTTGGGTACTTTTTTTCTTCATATACCTTAGCGGGCGGCCCAAAGAAAAGACCATAGTTATCGTTGTCACAAAAAGAACAGCTGACTATCATGCATGCATTGAGGGAAAGCCTGGAATTTGGGCAGCTGGCAAGGTTCCATATAAAGCAGTTGGTGATCTAATTATGCATCACTCCGAGAAATTCGGTGTTGCAGTTAGAATAGATTCTAATTAAATCACCAATAAGAGAAAGCAATGAATTGAGGTATTACAAAACCGCCTTTCGACATAGCTTAAGGTGGTTTTTTATTTTATATAGATTATTGACAATATAGCTGGAATCTGATACAGTGCTTTATTATTCGTACAATTCATTCAAAGAAAAGCTCTTAATAGGGCGAAAGGATTTAGAGATGAAACAGTTTATTGCCATAGCTTTTACTCTTTTCTTTCTGGGCCTTAGTGTTTACCACTGCATTCTTGACTACACCTTTGATCGTGATATCGGCGATTGGCTTAAGTTAGCAGCTGAGGCTCCGAGCATAGAGCGCGCTGATGAGTTTCTTAACAATGCTCTTCTGAAAATCGAAGAGAGAGGCTTGACTAGTGGTCACTCTGCTTTTGCCTTCTTTCGACCTAGTAATGATGTTGCTATTTGGTATTCACAAATTCAGGGAGCCAAACAAACCACATCAACAATCATAAGACGTTTTAAAATTGATTCATTAACTGTAACGCAATCAGAACAAGGCATTGCTTTAATGAAGATTCGAGAAGTCTTAGTTGATGAAAGCTCTCATGTTATTAAGCCAACCAAAATTGTTATTTTTCCGTACCAATGGCTTTTCCTAGTTTTGTACGTATTATTTTTTGTACTAGGCGGTGTATTTTGGATCGGCTTTTATCAGGATCAATGAGTAGAAAATTTAGAAAGTTTCTGAATTACAAGCGTAAGTCTACATGATTTACGCTTTTATTTATGATAAATTTTTTAAGGGATTTTATATATTCTTAAATCGTTATCGTAATTATTTAAGCTTTCCAATGAATTAATTTTAAATAGATTATTGACAAGTTTATTTGTTTATGTTATTATTCGATGTTAACGTTTTTTTAAATCCAACAAACATAGGTAGATTATGGGCGACCATACAGGTGACTTAATGGCCGAACTGGCTGAAGGATCAAGGGATGAGATGGAAGATTGCATCCATTGTGGCGAAAGATGGTATACAATCCATCATAAAGACGGTGTATGCTATAAGTGCCAGAGGCAAGGTAAGGCAGGTAGAAGCGTATTGATAGCCAGGCAAAAACTTCGTACACGCATAATTCTATTTGGCATCCCAATCATTGGCATACTAATCGCCGGCATCTTATTGTTTACTTAAATAGCTAATTTTGGTTATTACAAAACCGCCTTTCGACATAGCTTAAGGTGGTTTTTTATTTTATATAGATTATTGACAATATAGCTGGAATCTGATGCAGTGCTTTATTATTCGTACAATTCATTCAACAACAAGAAAGGATAATACCATGTCTTTTAAATTTATCCAGAGCGACCATGGCGACATGATAGTCTGTCGTGTCAGTGTGGATTGTAGCCGTACTTCATTGAATGTGCTAGAGGGTACTGGCCGAGAGATTATTGGCCATAGGTTGATTGAACAAATGCCGAGGGGTAGTGGCGGGGAAATCGATGTTTTCTTGTTCGAACTAAAATCTGGTATGACCACTGACGAAGAAGTTGACATTTATTGTGAAGAACGTGGCCTGCGTGTTGTTGATCCTTTTACACTAGCTACGCTTAATGAACAAAACCGATTTTCGCCGAGGAATTCCCCAACGGGACCCACTGGAAGAATAGAGATGGGTACTGGTGTAACGCGCGATTCGATAATTTAAGCGGTAAGCCCAGAGCGAGAATTATCTTCGGTTACTATTGGGATTCCGGCTTTTGGATCGCTGGCTACAAGCCAACCTAAGGACCAGTTAGTCCTTCAGGCACTTGGCTATAATTACAATCATTAAATCCTGTTTTCATCACTTTATTATGGTGGATACAGGATTTTTTTAAAAAAGAATTATTTTCCGTGACAATGTTTGTATTTTTTTGGAGTTCCATCATCTTTAATCGCTCCGCATGGGCATGGATCATTCCGAGAGATTCGGTAGTGCAGTTAGAATAGATTCTCTAAGAAGAAAAAAATGATGAGTGTTGAGGTATCACAAAACCGCCTAGTTACACAACTCGGCGGTTTTTCTTATTTAATTTTTTTAATTTTGTTTTGATTGAGCTATTACTTACTATTGACAAAATATTAAATATATTATATATTAGTATTTAAGTTTTTTTATACAAAGGGATCAAAACCGGATAAGCAAAATGCTAGCTAGCACCTTCTGACCTCTGCTGTCTTACGCGAACATGATGTGCCCAGGCTGGTATCAAATAACTACCTTAAGCTTTCTTCCTTTTTTCTTTAGAAGAAGCAGGCCAACTGGGAGAAGTAACAATACTAGCTGGAGACTGTATCGCACCCAGCTCAGAGCTGCAAGGTAAGCTTATTCGTAGCACCTAGGCTGTCATTATTGGCCTAGGTGTTTTTTTGTTCTAAAAATTTAATTATTTCATATAACTTGTGTGCGGATGCGAATTTTGACTTATTTTTTCTTGAAATCTTCTTCTATTAAATTTGCTTGGCGTAAAATAGATTTAAAAGTTCCTATTGGAATTTCTTTTTTACCAATAGGCACAATAACCGTTAAAACTAGTCTATTGAATTTGCGATATTTGGCATGAGAGCCTTTTTGGGATATAAAAATAAAGCCCTTAGATAATAGGACTTTGATAATTTTACTAGATGAATAAAGTTTAGGCATAGCGTAGGGATAGCCTTACCACCTCTGGTCTTTCTACTTTGGTAACCTTGGATATTTGTACATCTTCAAAATATAACTCTAATGCCTCATCTAAATTAGCTAGAGCTTCTTTTTTTGTTTTACCAAAACTAGACACATCAACATTAAGACATTGTGCCACGTAATATTTGCCTTCTTTCCAGATTACATTTTTTAAATCTATTTTACGCATAGTAATATAAATATATTAGTATATTTATATAATACTGATAATAGAAAAATAAGTCAAATTTGCAGAAAATAGCTCAAGAAGTGAGCTGTTTTTTCGTATACACCGTGTTATATATGAACTTAATTTAAACTTAGCTAATACTAAGTAATTATAATGTAGAGACTACTTTCCATGGCAATGCTTATACTTTTTTGGAGTGCCGTTCGATTTAACCGCTCCACAGGGGCATGGATCATTCCGGCCAACTTTTTTGCCAGATTCATCTTTAGGTTTTGATTCAAGTTTTTTAGCAGGAGCTGGTTTTTGAGGCTGGTTGGTATTTTGGGCCATTCTCTGGATGCTGCTTCTATTATCAATAGCAGTTTTAGCGGCACCGCTGAATTTCATATTGGCAGTAGCAATTGGTGAAAGAGTAACTTGGGCTGCTTTGCCAATTTTAAAAATAGTAGAAATAACCTGGTTTTGGACGGCCGAAAGCAATGATTGGAACAGTTGGTATGATTCTTTTTTAAATTCAATTAAAGGATCACGCTGGCCATAACCTCTTAAGCCAATACCGGTTCTTAAATGGTCAATATTTTCTAAATGTTCCACCCAAAAAGTATCAATGGTATTTAGGATTAAAGATTTTTCCACGTTTCTTAAAGGATCAGCTTCACCTTGGAGTTCCTGCATGCCAGCCACATCTGTTTCTACCTGTTGGTATTTATCTTTAGTTAAGTTAACTAAATAGTCAGTTAAACTTTCCTGAGTTTTTTCTTGGTTAATTTTTTCTTTTATCTCATCATCCAGCGGGAACATAGCGCCAATAGTTTCTGTAATCTCTTTATAGTTAATGCCGGAATTATTTTCAGAAACAGCATGGAAATTTACCAGATTTGTAATTTCTTCGGCTAGCATTTCCAAAACCATTTCCTTGGTAGATTTATATTCATCAGTTTGTTCTCCGGCTGAAAGCTTTAAGACTTGATTTCTTTTTTTATAAATTACCTCCCGTTGCTTGCTGATAACATCATCATATTCAACCAGATGTTTCCTAATATCAAAATTATTGCCTTCCACTTTTTTTTGGGCTGATTCTAAAGATTTAGTAATTAATTTATTTTCAATGGGCATATCTTCCGGAACTTTTAGAGTGGTCATAATGTTTTTCATCCTATCGGAACCGAAAATTCTCATTAAATCATCATCCATGCAGACAAAAAACTGGGTTGATCCCGGATCCCCTTGCCTGCCGGACCTACCTCTTAACTGGTTATCAATTCTTCTGGATTCATGCCTTTCTGTACCAATCACGTGCAAACCGCCCAAAGCTTTAATATCTTCTGCTTCTTTATCGTCAGTTGGGTTGCCGCCTAATATAATATCAACTCCCCTGCCGGCCATGTTAGTGGCCAGGGTAACAGAACCTTTTTTACCGGCCTGGGCGATAATTTCCGCTTCTTTAGCGTGGTTTTTTGCATTTAAAGCATTATATTCAACACCGCCTTGCTCTAAAAGCTGTGCCAGGAGTTCATTTTTTTCAATGGAAATAGTACCAACCAAAACCGGCTGGCCAGCTGCCTTTCTTTTTTTAATTTCTTCAATAACAGCCTTATATTTGGCTATTTCATTTTTGTAAATTAAATCATTCAAATCTTTCCTGATATTTGGCTTATTAGTAGGTACTACTGTTACTTCCAGGTTATAAATTTTAGAAAATTCTTCCGATTCGGTGGCGGCCGTACCTGTCATGCCGGCCAATTTTTCATAAAGCCTAAAATAATTTTGGAAAGTAATAGTGGCCATAGTCCTGGATTCACGTTGGACCTTAACACCTTCTTTGGCCTCAATTGCTTGGTGGAGGCCCTCGGAATATCTTCGGCCGTACATCATGCGGCCGGTAAATTCATCAACAATAATAACTTCACCTTCTTTTACCACGTAATCCTTATCTTTTTTGAATAAAGTTTCGGCCCTTAGGGCTGATTCTAAATGATGAACCGTTTGAATGCCTTTGGATTGGTAGATATTATCTACGCCTAAGGCTTTTTCAATATTTTCAATACCTTTATCAGTTAATGTAGCCGCTTTCATTTTCTCATCAATATTGTAATCTTCATTTTCCTTTAAAGTTTTTACCAGTTTGGCAAATTGGAAGTATTTATCGGTTGATTCCATATCCGGAGCAGAAATAATAAGCGGAGTTCTGGCTTCATCAATTAAAATTGAGTCCACTTCATCTACAATACAATAATTCAAATCCCGTTGGACTTTTTGTTCTAAAGATTGGACCATATTATCGCGCAAATAATCAAAGCCAAATTCATTATTGGTGCCATAAGTAATATCTGCCTCGTAGGCTTCTTTCCTGCTCACCGGCCTTAAATAGTTTTCATTAACCACTATTCCCCTATCTCTTTCTTCTTCAACTTCTTCTGTAGCTTTATAATTAACATCATAAATAAAAGCACTGTCATGCTGGATACAACCTATGGTTAATCCCAGCATATTATAAATTTGCCCCATCCAAACGGAGTCTCTTCTGGCTAAATAATCATTTACCGTAATTAAATGGGCGCCTTTGCCGGCTAAAGCATTTAAGAATATCGGCAGAGTGGCAGTTATAGTTTTACCTTCACCGGTTTTCATTTCGGCAATCTGGCCTTGGTGCAACACAATGCCTCCTAAAAGTTGGACATCATAGTGCTTCATGTTTAAAGTCCGCTTGGCAGCTTCTTTGGTTAAAGCAAAAGCTTCCGGTAAAATATCATCTAATTTTTTCCCATCCTTAACCATTAATTTTAAGTCATTAGTTTTTGACTTTAATTCATCATTAGAAAAACTCTCGAAATCCTTTTCGAGTGAATTAATTTTATCTATTGTAGGTTGGAGGGTTTTTAGGTATTTTTCATTACCGTCTCCAAATAATTTGTCTAAAAAACCCATATTTTAAGATATTTTGTAAAAAATTAAGTAAGCCAATTCTAACAGATTTTGTCCACTTTGACAATTTCTGGTAGAGTTATAATATATGAATATCAAAGCACATAAAAATAACGGTCATAAGGAGGGTGGACTCGTGAACAGTAAAGGTAAAGCACTAAATCATCAGAATTTTGCCATAGTTTCAGGCAGGACAAATCATTCCCTGGTTAGTGGCATAGGTGAATACATTGGTGTTGAGCCGGTATTTTTTGACACTGAGCCTTGGGGGAATGGCTATCCCAGATGTGTTAGACCAGATGGTGTAACTTTTAAAGGAAAACAGGTTTTTATTGTTACCAGTTTGCAGTATACCGGCATTGGATCGCCGCTTGAAGAGCTGAAGCAGATATACAGCTCTTGCGCGAATGCTGAAGAGATTTATATTATTCTTTCTTGGTTTTGCACTAAAGATGATATTGATCATTCAGACGGCCATGATCCCAATGCTGTAAGTATTGCCAGGGAGATTGCAAACTTGGGGCCAAAGTCAATTTACTGTTTTGACCTGCATCAATCATCGCATCTTGGATTTTTTTCACCATGCTACCGGCGACGATTTTACTTGCTAAGCTTGCTGATTGAAAAAGCAAAGGAAATGGGTATTGACCAAGTTTCGGCAACTGATTGGGGCTCAAGCCCGAGGGCAATTAAGGTTAGCACCCTTTTAGGCCTTAAAACGCCGATCGTTTTAGCGGCCAAAGAGCATGATCACCGGGTTGAAAATTCACTTTCCAGGCAGCAGTTTTTTGGTGAAGTTGTAGGCCAAAATATTGGATTATTTGATGACATGGCGCTTACTCTGGGCACTCTCAAGGGCGGCTGCAAAAGCCTTCGCCAGCAGACCAATAAAGGCATTTATGCCTTTGCGCCTCATTTTGATCCGGCCCCCGGTAAGACGTATGATAATTTAAAAGAGGCTTTTAATAAGGGTTGGTTGACGGCGTTTGTTACTACCAATTCCAATCCGATTCCACAAGAGTTTTTGGATTTCGGTCCAGAGAAATTTATTGTGGTAGACGCCTCGGGTTATTTTGGCGACCTGATTACATCGGTGGTAAATGATGAGCCTAGTTCTGAATACTTTCGCGATTACTAAACCAAACCAAAAAGACTTCCATTCCACCGGAGGTCTTTTTCTTATTTAAAACAGATGAATTCTAGAGGACAAGTTCCTCTGTTACGGACACAAGAAACGAAGGCGAACCTTCATGGTTCGCTTAGACAGAACTATAAAGGTTCTATTTCGGAGAAAAAAACGAAGCCGAGAAATTTATTCTCGGTTTATTAAAAACCAAAATACCTCACTTCTTCCTGGAGCTGAACGCCAACTTTATCCCTTACTTGTTGTTTAATATAACTTATCAATTGGACTACATCATCAGCGGTTGCTCCACCTAAATTTACAATATAGTTGGCATGTTTGGCCGAGATTTGAGCCTTGCCAATTGTTTTGCCTTTTAAACCTAATTGTTCAATAACAAAAGCTGCTGGTATTTTTTTATATTTTTTGAATTTATCAGAAAGTTCCCAGCCTAATGATTCCATTTTTTTGGCAATTTCATCAGTGTATATAATATTTTTAAAAGCACAGCCGGCTGAAGGTTGGCCATATGGCTGAGAATCCATCCGCTTTTGGATTCTTTCATCAATTAATTTTTTTGAAGCTTCTTTGCCATCTTTTTCTAGCGTCAAAATTGCTGAAATTATTAACCATTTTTCATTTTCCTTAAAAATACTGTGCCTATAAGAAAAACTACAATCTTTTTTATTTAAAGTTTTAACTTCTAAATTTTCATCAAGATAAGTTACTTCTTTAATTACTTTATCCATAGCTTCACCGTAAGTGCCAGCATTGCCTTTTATAGCACCACCAACTGTTCCGGGTACGCCGGCGGCAAATTCCAAGCCAGTCAGTTGGTTGTCTAGACATTCCATTATTAAACCGGCCAAAGGATAACCTGCATCAACTTCTACTCCAGTTCCGTTAATTTTTATATTATAGGGCTTTATTTTTATTACCAAGCCATCAAATCCGTCGTCGCTGACCAAAAGATTACTACCGCCGCCAATAAAAATATAAGAGATTTTATTATCTTTGGCAGTTTTTAAGATATTGATTAAATCATCAGTTTCAGATAATTCAACAAAATACTTGGCCGGACCGCCAATTTGGAAAGTAGTATGGTTTTTTAATGGTTCGTTTTCTAAAACCTTTGGGTTATTAAATGGATTTAGCATATATTGACAAATTGTTTATTAATAGTTAGGTTTAAATTACCGAGAACGTGAACTAGCCCTTGGAGGAGAAATGCCGGTAGATACTGCAGGAAATACTCGAATATTTACTATCCGTGATGACGTTGCTCTCGGAGCAAACTGCGAGGAAGATTTACAAAGGAGGATCAAAGCTGTATCAGCTGAAAATAATGTAGAAATTAGTCTGGTCAGCTGTAATTTTGGCCTTAATGGCTGTAACTGGAAAATAAGTGTCGATTTTGGCAACGGACAAGTGGAATCAGCAACACATGCTGGTCGTTGGAGGTAACAAGTTTGATGTAAGTCCAACATCCTCTGATTATATATCGGAGGATTTTTTTGTTAAATTTCTGGCTACTTCATCTATATCCCCCGCGCCTACTATTAGAACTATATCATTTTCTTTAACTTTTTCTAAAATTATCTGCTCTGTTTTTTTTAAATCTGCCGAAAATATAACTTCTTTTCCCGGATTTATTTTTTGAACTTCTTTAACCATCTTTTGCGAGCCAACAGTCCTAATCCCATCCTTTTTACGGCCGGCTACATCATAAACTTCATTTATTAAAATTAAATCAGCTTCGGAAAAGCTTTTTACAAAATCCCCAAATAATTTATAGGTTCTATCAAAGTGGTGGGGCTGGAAAATTACAAATAATCTGTTGGCTGGATAAAAATTTTTAGTTGCTTTTAATAAACCCTCCAAGGCATCCGGATGATGGGCATAGTCTGATATTAATAAAGTATTAGCTTTATTTTTTACAGCGCCCAAAATTTCAAATCTTCTCCAACAGTTGGGAAATTCAGGCAAAGCTTTTTTTATAATTACATCAGAAATATTATATTGCCTAGCCACAGTAATGGCTGCTAAGGCATTGGCTACATTATATTTTCCTGGAATTTGCAGAGTAAAATCAGTTTTATTATATTGAAAGTGCTGTTTTTTATTTTTAGTTTCAATTTTAGCCTCATCAACTGACCAGCCAGCAATTTGATAGCCTTTTTCTTTAGTTAAAGATTTTAAATTTTCATCATTACCGTTATAAACCAGTAGCCCGTCTTTAATTGGCAAAAGGTCAATAAATTTTTGAAAATGGTGTTTAATATCATCCAAATCCTTGTAAAAATCCAGATGGTCTTCTTCTAAATTGGTTAAAACTATGGTTTGCGGTGCCAGTTTAAGCATATGTGCCTTCCATTCACAGGCTTCTACTATTAAAAAGCTGGATTTACCAATTCTTAAGTTTCCGTCAAAACCGGGAACCTGGGTGCCCACTATTACAGTTGGATCAAAACCGGCGGCTTCAAAAATTTTTCCAACCATAGCGGTAGTGGTGGACTTGCCGTTGGTTCCGGAAATTGCAATAGTTTGGTACTTAAGGGAAAGCTCACCCAAAAATTCGGGATAACTTAGCTGTTCTATATTTAATTTTTTGGCTTTTGCCCTTTCAGGATTATCAGGCGGTACAGCCGGTGAAAAAACAACTAAGCTGGTATCTTCTGCTAAATTGCCTGGTTGATGGCTGTTATAAATTGTTACTCCCCTGTTTGTAAGTTCATCAGTAATTTCTGTTAAGTGAACATCAGAGCCAATAACCTTTTTTTTATGATGCAAAAAAAGCTTGGCAATAGCAGAAACTCCAATGCCTCCAATGCCTATTAAGTGGACTTTTTTAATTTTAGCTAAATCCATTTTTAAATTGACTAATTAGATATTATTCTTTAAAATCATTGCATAACATTTAAAAATTATTCATTAAATGGGAGGTGTAAATTGCTACTCAAAATTTTTGCTGGAATAGTGGCATCAATTCATCTTATCTACATATTTTTGATTTTATCAGGAATTACCACTTACGTTTATTATGTTTTCAGAAGGCTGGTTAATCAGGCAAGTAAAAGGACAATTATATTCATGAATCTTAGCTTCAGCTTAATGCTATGTATTTTCCCTGCAAATTTAATTTGTGGTGATTGTCCATTAACTATGCTGGAGAACTATCTAAGAAATGCAGACAAAGTTTCAGTAGCAATTAAAGAGCCGTTTATTAGTAGAATTTCAATCTACTTGTTTGATATTCAGATTTCCAGTGTATCATTGTCAACGATTGATTTTCTATTAATGGTTATGGCAATTATCTATTTTGTAAATCTCTTTAAGAATAAAAGAGTATTTGCGTAAGGTGTTCAAAAATGGGCACCTTTTTTATTTTTGTTTGAATTCATAAATTAGATTTGCAATTTTAGTTTCACCACCATGATTTATGGAAGTATTAATTGATTTCCCTAATGCCTTTATTTTATTTTCATCTCCTAGAAGCGCTTTGATTTTATTAGCCCAAATTTGAGGCGATAATTTGTTTTGCTCTAAATATATACCTCCATTTTTATCCGAAAAATATTTAGCGTTGGCTACTTGGTGAGAATCAGGTATGGGTATGATGATTGAAGGCTTAGCTAAATAAGAAAGTTCCATTAAAGTTGAAAGTCCGGCCCTGGTAATAATCATGCTGGCTTCAGTAATTTTTTGATAATAATCATCAGTTAGTAATTCATATTGATGGTAATTATCTGATTTGATTTTAGTTTGTTTGCCTTTGCCGGTTACGTGGTGAATTTTTATTTTTTTAGAAAGCAAAGGAACGGTTTGTTGGATTAATTTATTTAAACTTAATGCTCCGGTACCACCACCGAGGATCAAAAGAGACAAGGGACAAGAAACAAGAGACAAATTTTTAATTTCGTCTCGTAAGACTGAACCGACCAAGACTGTTTTTTCTTTAGGAAAGTCATTTAGGGATTTTTCAAAAGTTACCGTAATTTTATCAGCTTTATTTTGTACCAGTTTGTTACTTAATGTTGGCTCAATATCAAGCTGATGGATTATTATTTTTATACCCAAAAGTTTTCCGGCAAAAATAACAGGCACCGAAACAAAACCTCCTGCTGAAAAAATTACCTGTGGCTTAAATTTTAATAAAATGAAAAATGAACTAAAAAAGCCAGCTGCAATTAAAAACGGATCTATAAAGTTTTTAAGGCTAAAATACCTTCTTAATTTGCCTGATGGAATTGGTTTAAATTTAATATCAGAATACTGATTTAAAAAGTTTTTTTCAGGACCGGAAAAAGTACCTAAAAATAAAGTTTCTAGGCTATTATCCCTTTTTACCAGTTGTTGCCAAACGGCGATTAGCGGGCTAACAGAACCCAGTGTTCCGCCACCAGTTAAAACAATTTTCATGAAGCAAATATAACTTAAAAATGATTAAAAATCAATAAATAAAAAAACCCGCTATGAATTTGCTCAAAAACGGGTTTTAAGGTTTGTAGTTGGGAATAAAAGATCTTTCTAGGTTTAGATTAGCTGAAATGTCTAAGAGATTGCCGTTTATTTTAACTTTAGCCATCATTTTAACTGGTAAATGAAGACTATCGGTTGTGCAATACATCTTTAGGCTTCCTTCTCCGCCAAAAAGCTGTTCGCCCAAGCTACCGATGTTAATATCAAATAGTTGAGTGCTAAACCTCTGATTCCTTATTTTAACATCATGTTTACCCAAATAAATAATAGGCACCTGGATAACTGTAGAACTATTTACAACTAACATGTTGATAGAGTCATCTTTTTCGCTGGGCGACCACTCATTAATTAAGTGCTTTCTGAAATAAAGCAAAGCACTTAGAATATCATGAACATTATGGCCGTTTAAGTAATGCGTAGTTTTGCTTTGCAAAACACCGTGGTTGAATGACGTGTGATAAACACTTTCTGCTTGATTAATCAGCCAGGTTTGTGAACGGTTTAGGTCACGGTCAAAGTGATGGAACTCTAAAGGCAAGCCTGTTTGAGGATTATAAGTGCAAATACCCTCTTTATGAATTAATTTTTTTCCAGCCAGTTTGCTTATAATCCAACCCAAGGTTGTGGTTTTGCCGTTATAGCTGATTTGGTGGACGTTGCCAATGCTGGAAGTTGTAAAATTGGCTTTAGCCACTACAACAATCTTCCAAACATCATACCTTAAATCTTCGGAGATAATCCGTTCTTCCTGGCCAGTAATTTGGAGAGGAAGAAGAAAAATCAAAATAAAAAAGAAGGCTTTTTTCATCCCCCTATCCTCCTGTTGAATTGTTAAATGACAAGTTTTTTTAAACAGTTTTAGTTTGTTTGGAAATATTTATTAAAATACCAACCGCAAATAAAGAAATTGTAAGCGAAGTTCCGCCATAACTTATAAATGGCAAAGGAATTCCTGTTAACGGTAGTAAGCCTACCATGGCGCCAATATTAATGAAAGCTTGGAAAGTTATCCAACTGGTTATGCCAATGGCCAGTAGTTTCGCGAACATATCGGGAGAAGCCCGGCCTATTTTAAGTCCCCTTATGGCAAAAGTTAAGAATAATAAAACTAAAATTATGGAAAAAACAAAACCCATTTCTTCGGCAATAATGGCAAAAATAGAATCACCATAAACTTCTGGCAAGTAATTGAATTTTTGGCGTGATTTGCCAATGCCCAGGCCGATTAGGCCGCCAGAACCGATAGCCAGCTTTGATTGGCTAATGTGGTAACCAACTCCTTGTGGGTCTGCATCTGCATTAAAAAAGGTGGTAAATCTGGCCAGGCGGTAAGGCGCCACCTGAATAGCTATAAATAAAATAACCAAAGCGCCGGCAGTAATGCCAAGAATATATTTAGGAGGCGCGCCGGCAATAAAATAAATTATAAAGCTAATGGCGATAATAATCATTAAAGTGCCCATATCCGGTTGGGCCAATATTAAAAAACTAATTACGCCCATAGCAAATAAAAATGGCAATAAGCCGTATTGTGGGTCTTTTAATCCCCTTTCCCCTCTTTTTTCTAGCCAAGTAGCCAGATAAACTAAAAAAGTTAACTTAACAATTTCTGTGGGTTGGAAACCAATAGGCCCTATCTTAAGCCAGCTTTGGGCTTTGCCATAACTTACGCCAAACCCTGGTATAAAAACCAAAATCAATAAAACTACAGAAACTATCAGCATAACAAAGGCATATTTTTTCCAAGTTCTATAGTCTATACGGGAGGCAATATAAAAAGCAATCAGGCCCGGAATTAGACCTTTTAAAAGTTGATTTTTGAAAAAATAATAACTATCGCCGAATTTTTGGAAAGCTTGGACAGAGCTGGCCGAAGAAAGCATCATTAGGCCAAAAAGAATTATCAGCCCCAAAGTTACCAATAAAATAATATCGGGACCATGATTATAAAACTTATGTCCCAAGGGATAAGCAATTAGATCTTTTATTTTTTCTGACAAGCTTTTTTTTCTCATACTATTTTAGGAGTTTTACCTCTTTTTTAAATAGTTTTCCGCGCTCTTTATAATTTTTAAACATGCCAAAACTGGCACAGGCCGGTGATAGCAGAATGATATCATTTGGTTTAGAAGCTAAGAAACTTGTTTTTACAGCCTGCTTCATGTTGTGTACGGTTTTAAGGCTGGTTTTTGAATAATTAATGGATAATAAAGCCTTTTTAAGCTTAGGCGTGGCATCACCATCAAACAAAACTACATATTTTACTTTGTTCTTAATTTTTTTAACTAATTTTTTAAAGTCAGCTCCTTTATCAGCGCCACCGGCTAATAAAATTATTGGCTGATTAAATGATTCAATTGCCGTAATGGCACTTTCTTCGGTAGTGGCAAAACTATCATTAAAAAATTTAACCTGTTTGGTTTTTTTAACAAATTCGAGCCTGTGCTCCAGGCCTTTAAATTTTGTAACAGAATCGGCAATATTTTTTTCTTTAATACCAATAAGTTTTGCAACTTTAATTGCTGCATCAATATTTTCTTTATTATGCTCCCCTACTAGCTTAGATGGTAAATTAGATTTTGAGAAATAAATTATTTTGGAATTTAATTTTTTGCCTTGAATTTTTTTCTTTAATGATTTATTGACTATGGTAATATTTTTTTTATCTAAAAGCTTGGCAATATTGAGTTTTGATTTCCAATAACCTGCTAAAGATTTGTGGAAATTAGGATTGTAGGTGTCGGCTGGAGCTAAATGCTCTTTGTAAAAGTTTGTGATTACAGAAATTTTTGGGCTAACATCTAAATCCTCTAAGTGAAAACTGGAGAGTTCTAAAACCACCCAGCTGTTTTTTTTAAGCTTTTTAAAAAAGTCAAAAACCGGAATGCCTATATTGCCGCCAATGTAAGAATCTTTACCTGCTGATTTTAAAATAAAATGGATTAAGGAAGCGGTTGTCCCCTTCCCCTTAGTGCCGGTTACGCCAATAATGTTTTTGGTTGGAGATATTGAAAAAAATAACTTAATGGGGCTGGTAATTTTCGTTCCAGCTTTTTTTGCCTTTAAAATATTTTTTGTGAATAAAGGATAACCGGGCGACCTTATGATAATATCAAAACTTTCTAAGTTAGAATCATAGTTTTTACCCAGCTGCCATTTTATTTTTTTATTTTTTGAAAAACCGGTATATCTTAATTGAAGCTGTGTTTTTGAACGTTGATCACAAATAGTAAAATCAGCCTTTATCTTTTTTGATAATAAAAATTTAACTAGGGATACATTTTCAATCCCTAGCCCCAAGAAAGCTATTTTTTTATTATTTAAGTCAGATAGTTTCATTTATGGGGTGTTGTACTCTGTTTAAAAATATTTTTCAATTTATCTCTTACGAAATTAAGAAGTTTCTTCCTTGAGAATGAGATTTAATTTAGAATTATCATATTGAATATTTTTGACTAAACTTTTTGCTTTATCAGACATCCTATTATACATAAATTTAATCTTTTTTCTCGTCTTTTCTTCTCCATATTTCTCATGGTATTGTACTAAGTTTTCTTCAAAAAAAGAAATACTATCTGCATCCATTAAAAGATTAGATTCAAAATCACCACCAAATTCATGTTTTAAAACCAGATGTTTAACTTTAGAAATAAATTCTTTATCAAAATTATACTTTTCTAGTAGTTCAACTATAACTTTTGCACTTTTTTCAGAGTGTATACGTTTATGTTCTTTATAGTTATCGAATTTTTCTTTGGTTTTATTATGATAATCAGGTTCTAAACCTCTTTCTATATCATGTGCCAAAGCAGAAATTTGAAGAGCATAATCTGCGTCGGGTTTTAATTTCAGAATCCATTTTCTAGTTGATTTTGCATGAGGTAAATCAGTTTTAACTGGTGATTTTGATATTATTTCTATAATCTCATTTTCAAGTCTAGTATTTTCCATATAATAATGTTCTTAAAATATTTCGTTTCAGCAGTATATATCAACTACCAAGCTTTATCTAATAAGAAAAGGATAAATCCAATTACCGATGTAACTCCGGAAATTACCCAAAAACGCATAACCACTTTGGGTTCTGACCATCCCTTAGCCTCAAAATGGTGGTGGATCGGCGAAGATAAAAAAACCTTCTTACCACCGGTAATTTTTTTGTAGACCATTTGGATTATTACCGATAAGGATTCAATTACTAAAACAGCACCAATTATTGGTAAATAGAGAGCAGTATTGGTTAACATGGCTACAATTCCTAAAGTAATACCGAGTGACATGGCCCCGGTATCGCCCATAAAAAATCTGGCCGGATTAATGTTAAACCATAAAAAGGCTAAAAGTGCGCCAACTATTACTGCACAAAAAGTGGCAAGATCGTATTTGCCAAGAATAAATGAAATAGCACCCATGCTGCCAAAGCTGGTTAAAAGCACACCGCCGGCCAGCCCATCCAGCCCATCAGTTTCATTCACCGAGAAAGCAGAAGCTACCAGAATAAAAATAAAAATCGGGATATACCACCAGCCGATTTCAAAATTTCCTAAAAAAGGAATATGTAAAACATCCCAGTCTAGCTTAAAATAAAACCAATAGGCTCCCACCATGGCAATGGCTGTGTAGATAAGCAGCCGGTGTTTTATTCTTAATCCGCCGCCGTTTTTTCCAATGCCTTTTACACCAAGCCAATCATCCACTAAACCCACTAAGGCAGAAGCAACCAAGGCACCAAGCGGCAAAAGGGTTTCTGACCTGGTTAAAAAATTAAGGTTCCTAATAAGATCGGAAGGTATTATTTTTGATAAATAAAAAGTGGCAAGGGCTAAAATTAAAACAGACAGCCAAATTATCACTCCGCCCATTGTTGGAGTGCCTGCCTTTTTTTTGTGCAGCCTGTAAAAAGTGGGCTGGGTTTCTCTAATTTGTTTTCCTAGCTTAAATTTATAAAGAAAGTGGCTAACCAAGGGAGTTAAAAAGAAAGCCAATATAAAAGAGATGGTAGTGAATAAGAATATTTTTATTACAACAAAATTATTGAACATAGTTATAATTTAACTAAAGTAGTTGATTATCAAAAAAATTAAGCTGGTAAGGATAATTAATTGGACTATTAGATTAGTCCAAAATAACCAAACGGTCAAATTAGGATATTTTTCATTAATCAACGAGCCTATAGCGGTATTTATGACAATAATTAAAAAAGAAATTACCGGATAATAGATAATATTAATCCAGGGCCCAATCCAGTCTATGCCAAAGTAAGAGCTATAATGTAATGGTATCCAGGTAGCGGAGGCTGGCAGACGCCAAATAATTAAAAACCAAATTAAGCCATTTAAAAATAAGCCGGCCGAAAGCGGCAAATAAAGTTTTGGCTGTTTAAAGAGGACGTTAAGAAAATCTTTAATTTTACTCATAGTTAATAACATTATAGCAAATTAACTTAACCTTTACGAGTTCTATTTTCTATTACTAAATTTAAAAAAATATGGTATAATTTTAAAAGTTTTAAAAGATATTAACCAGTTTTTATGATAGATGATAAAAAATTTAAAGATGTTCTTATAGAGAACGATCTTTTTGATAAAGAAAAGTTAGAAAAAATTATTAAGGCTGCAAAAAAAGAAAAGTCTTCTTTGTTTAATTACATAAAATCAGAAAAGCTTATTTCTGAAGATGTTTTATATAATTTACTGTCTAGCTATTTTAATCTGCCGATGGCAGAGTTAAAAAATGAAACTATTAGGAAAGATATCCTATTTTTAATTCCGGAACCTATTGCCCAAACTCACGAAATTATAGCTTTTGATCAAGCGGCAAATGGCATAAAGGTTGCCACAACCGACCCAAGCGATCTGCAGACTATTGAATTTCTTAAAAAGAAGCTGGGCAGGGATTTAATTTTGCATATAACAACTCCAAAAACAATCCAGGAGATTATAAAGCAATACCACCAGAGTTTAGAGGCTGAATTTGAGGATATTTCAAAAGAAAAAAAATCAGAAAAATTTGACGGCAAAGAACTTAAAGAACTGGCACAGGATATCCCTATTGTTAGGGTGGCCGATACTTTGCTGGAATATGCTATTTTTGAAGAAGCTTCAGATATCCACATAGAGCCAACAGAAAAAAATGTGGTTATCAGGTACAGGGTAGATGGCATTTTAAAAGACGTTATGACTCTGCCAAAAACAATCCAGTCGGGTTTAATTGCCAGGATTAAAGTTTTGGCCAACCTAAAATTAGATGAACATCGCTTGCCGCAAGATGGCAGGTTTAAAGTAACTTCAAACCAGTATAAAGTTTCTTTTAGGGTTTCTATAATTCCGGTATTTGATGGTGAAAAAGCTGTTTTAAGATTGCTCAATGAATCAAATAAAACCTTAAGTTTAGAAGAGTTGGGCATGCAGAAGGAGGTTTTAGAAATTTTAAAGGTTAATATTTCCAAGCCCCATGGCATGATTTTGGTTACCGGCCCAACAGGCTCCGGAAAAACCACCACTTTGTATACAATAATGAATGATTTAAACAGCCCAGAGGTAAATATTTCCACTGTAGAAGATCCTATAGAATACCGAATGCCGCGAATTAACCAAAGCCAGGTTAACCCTAAAATTGATTTTACTTTTGCTAAAGGCTTAAGGGCACTTTTAAGGCAGGATCCGGATATTATTATGGTCGGTGAGATTAGAGATAAAGAAACTGCCGAAATATCTGCCCACTCTGCCATGACAGGCCATTTAGTCCTTTCTACAGTCCATACTAACGATGCCGCATCTACACCCCAAAGGATTGTTAATATGGGAATCCCCTCTTTTCTGGTTTCATCTACTACCAATTTAATAATTGCCCAGCGTTTAGTTAGGAAGATATGTAAAGAATGCATTTATAGCTACAACTTAGAAAAAAAGACTTTACTTGAACTGGATAAACATTTTAACCTGAAAAAAATTCTGGATTTTTTAATAAAAAAAGATGTTTTATCAAAAGGCCATTCATCTCTAGAAAAAGCACTTTTTTATAAAGGGAAAGGCTGCAAGCAATGTGGCAATTCTGGCTACAAAGGACGCCAAGGCATTTTTGAACTTATGAATGTTACGCCCGAGCTGGCCAATTTAATAACCAATAAAGCGCCGGTAGAACAATTGTTTGAGATGGCCAAAAGCCAAGGCATGATGGCCTTAACAGAAGATGGCTTTATAAAAGCTCTAAAGGGTGAAACCAGCATAGAAGAAGTTTTAAGGGTAACACAGGAATAATAAAATTTTAAAATAAAATTAATTTTAATAATCAGTTCTATGGTTATTGATATTTCAAAAATTAAAAAAGAAGCAGAAAAACCTAAGGAGCCAGATTTAAAAAAGTTTGAGGTTAAAACTCTTTTAGATAAAATTAAAACAATTGGCACGATTTCCTCCAAGGATAAGATTTTTTTTGTACAAAATTTACAGGTAATGATAAGGAGCGGCCTGCCTTTAGATAGATCTCTTAAAACATTGGCTGAGCAGACCAGTAATATGAGGTTTAAAAAAATTATTTCCAACTTGGCCAGTGATACGGAAAAAGGCATATCTTTTGGAGTCTCTTTAGCCAAGCACCGGAAAGTTTTTGGCGACCTTTTTATAAATATGGTAGAAGCAGGCGAAGTTTCCGGAAGGTTAGAGGATGTTTTAAAGCAGATTTATATTCAAATTAAAAAAATGCACGAGTTAAAAACCAGAATAATTTCTGCAATGACATATCCGGTTATTGTTACCGTGGCCATGGTTTTAATCGGTATTGGCATGATGATTTTTGTAGTTCCAAAAATTACCGGCTTGTTTGATAAAATGTCAGCCGATTTGCCGGTGGCTACAAGATTTTTAATAAATATTTCTAATTTTATTGTTAATAATGGCATTTTAAGCGCTATAGCTGCTATTAGTGCCATTGTTTTTGTTGTAGTTACTTTAAGGATGAAGAAGACAAAATTCATTTACCACTATATTTTTTTAAGAATTCCGATTTTTGGACCCATTGTGAAAAAAGTGAATTTGGCTAAGTTTTCCAGAACTTTGAGTTCACTGATTATAACTGATATCCCCATTGTAAAATCATTTGAGATAACGGCTCAAATTTTAGGCAACCTTTGGTATAGGCAATCGCTTTTAGATTCGGTAGAAAATGTAAAAGGAGGCGAAAGCTTAACCGATGTTTTAAAAAAATACCCCAAATATTATCCGCCTGTCATAGTTCAGATGACAGCGGCAGGCGAAGAAACAGGCACAGTTGATGAGGTTTTAGGCGAACTGGCCAGTTTTTATGAAGATGAAATAGATCAAATAATGAAAACACTGCCAAATATAATTGAGCCTATCTTAATTTTAATGTTGGGGTTGGGCGTGGCACTTATGGCAATGGCAATTATTATGCCAATGTATACCTTAACCCAGCACATTAGCTAAATATGCTTTTTAAAAAAAAGTCAGGAACATCAATATTTGAGATTTTAGTTGTTATAGCAGTTATTTTTATAATCGCAATGGTTAGTTACCCGTTCTTAACTAATTATAGTAATGATCAAGATTTAAAAAACAGCACCAAAGTTTTGGTTGGGCATTTAAAACTGGCCCAGCAATATACTGTAACTGAACAGGATAAACATTCTATAAGGGTAGATTTATTAGTACCCACCTACAGCCTCTTTAAAAAAGGCTCCCCTGACGAACTAATTAGCGGTTTTGAATTGGATAATAATGTTTTTTTTCTGCAAACCACTGGCATACAAAATGATGAGGCGGTTTTTAATCCTACTGGAGCTGTAGATTACAGCGGAGAGATTATTTTAAAACACCAGGCAACAGGCGATATGACAAAAATATATATTAAACCATCTGGTTATGTAAGCTGGGGAACTTATGAGGAATAAAAAGGAAAATATTTTTATAATTAAAGGCTTTACTTTAATAGAAGTGCTTATTTCTTTTGCTATTTTGCTAATGGTGGTTATTTCTGTTATATCTTTTTTTCCCATAGGCTTAAAATCTGCGGTTAGTACCAGAGAACAAACAGTGGCTATTTATTTGGCCCAAGAAAAAATTGAAGAAGTTATAAGTACAAACTATGCTGATGTGGCCGTAGGAGAAACTATAGAAGCTTCTCTCTCTACAATCGATTCGGATTTTTCCGGGTTTTCCAGGACAACTAATATCAATTACCTAGATGTAAATTTAAATGATTCTGTTATAGATATTGGCATGAAAAAAGTACAAGTGAATGTGAGCTGGCAAGATAAGCTGGAGGGCAGCCAGACAACCACAACCTTAGTTACCTTAATAGCCGATTTATAAATGAATAAAATTAAAAACCAATATGGCTTTACTTTAACGGAAATAATCAGCGTTTTTGGTTTAGCCTTGGTAATTACTTTAATAATGTATAATATTTTTCTGCTTTCACAGGATTCTTTTGGAGTTGGAGACAAACATTTAGAAATTAGCCAAAACGGCCGAGTATTTTTTGATAGATTAAGCCGGGAATTAAGGCAGACACCGGAAATTGTGACCGGCTTGCCGGCCACTAAAGATGTTATAGGTTTTCCGCCGGCAGAAGAAATTGAATTCCAAGACGGGCATGATATTGAGACTATTGAATACATTAGATACTATTTGGACGGTAATTTAGTTAAAAGGCAAAGAAAAAAATATTATTTTGCCGCTGATCCTGATACCTCGGTTTATTGGAATGTAAAAGATGAATTCGGAGAAGACCCATTAAGCCAAATTTTAGAAGAAAGGACTATTGCTGAATATATTAATCAATTAAATTTTTACGGCTCCTCAATCACCTATTTAGAAGCTTGGTTGGCCAAGCATGATGTAGATTTGCATCTGTATACCGGGGTATGGGGCAGAAACACCAGGCTTTAAAATCTATGTTTAATGAAAATAAAAATTTAAAAGAGCAAAAAGGCGCAATTTTGATTTTAGTTGTAGTGGTAATGATGGCAATTTTTCTACTCATAAATTATTACTTGCAGTTTATAATTACCGAGACAAAGATTTCTAACAGCCATAACTTAGCCACTAAAACTTATTATCTTTCCGAAGCGGGCGTACAGGAGGCTATGTGGAAAATAAAAAACGATAATGCCTGGCTAACAGGCTTTCAAACAGATCCAGGCTGGCAAGAAACCATTACCAGAAACGACCCATTTGGAACGGGAGGAACCTATACTGTTACAGCACAAAATAACCAACTGGCCCATGCGGAAATTACTGCTTCCAGTACAATTGATTATGGCCAGCAGATTTCACAAAGGAGGGTGAAAACGGTTGTTTTTCAGCCTCAAGGCTTATCTTCAACTTCCAGCATTGCTTTATTAACTGATGATGATACCCGCTTTACAGGTGCTAGTGTTAACGTGGTTGGCGGCGGAATTTTTGCCAATGATGATATAAATTTAGATTTTTTTAGCGAGATAGATTTAGAAGGTACTGCATCGGCGGTAGACCAAATTTCTGTTGCTTGGGGATCCAGCTTAACTGCTTCTGAAAAGGAATCAGTAAATTATCCGCCGGCCCCCGAAAGGTTTGATATGCCTCAAGTGGATTTTGATTCAGTAGACCCTGGCTCATTTTTAAGTCGGGCTGATAATGTTTACTCTACCAGCCAGTTTAACCAATTGATCATAAATAATCCCAACTTAACCTTAAGTGGCATAACTTATGTTACAGGCAACGTGATAATTCCCAGGGGCGCCCATTTAACGGTTGATGGTGTTTTAGTATTGGATGGCAATCTAAATATTGGAACAGAGTGGTGGCCGTTTTGGGATACAGATCCCTCTATAACGGTAACTGATCCTGGCAGCGGTCCTGTGGGCATTGTTAGTAAAAGAAAGGTCCATATTGGTTCTTATACTAATACTGCAAATATAACCGGTTTAATTTATGTAACCGATGAGCTCAAAGTTGATGCTTATGGAGTTAATTTTAGCTTTACCGGCGGCATTATAGGATATAAAGTAGTTTTTACCAGCATATGGCTGAATTTAACCTTAGTAAGCAGCCCTGATTTGGTAATCAGGACCATTGGAACCCCTTTAACAGCTCCGATAATTAATATTGAACACTGGGAAGAAGAATACTAACTTTAGTTTAATGAATAATATTTATGATATAATTAGATTGATATGTTATTGAAATTTTCTGAAAAATCTTTTGGTTTGGATATAAGTGAAAATTCTTTAAGGATTATCCAGTTAAAAAAGCTGGCCGGAAAAATCAGAATTTCCACTTATAGTGAAATAACCGTCCCAGACGGCTGGATTAAAGATGGCCTAATAATAAAAAAAGATGAAGTTTCAGATTTAGTAAAGAAATTAATAAAAAAAGCCAAAGGTAAAAAAATACATACTAAATATGCAAACATTTGCCTGTCCGAGCCAAGGACTTTTATAAAAGTCATCAGAGTACCTTTTAGAAAGGGCAAGGAAGTTATTAGTGATATTATTGCAGAGGCAGAAAAGCATATCCCCTACTCTTTAGAAGAGTCTTATTTTGATTGGCAGTATATAGATGAAAAAGATAAAACCAAAGTTATTATAGGTGTTTGCCCCAAGGAGATTGTAGATAACTATCAGGAAGTTCTAAGTAATGCCGGTATTATTCCTATTGCCCTGGAAGTAGAGGCTTCGGCTATTGTAAGGAGCTTGTTCCCTTTGAATAAAAAAATAGAAAATTCGGTAATTGTGATAGATTTAGGAGCCAGCCGAACCGGTTTAATTATTTATGAAAAAAATTATATCCCATTTAGCCTTTCATTAAATGTTTCTTCTAATGATATTACTAAGCATATAAAGA
Organism: uncultured Gammaproteobacteria bacterium; assembly: GCA_964588165.1. GTDB lineage: Bacteria > Patescibacteriota > Patescibacteriia > UBA1558 > UBA10009 > CAZPMS01. Next base: position 3,102 of record CAZPMS010000003.1, on the reverse strand, counting down.
GCACCCTAAATTTAAGTTTAGAAAAAGCAGAAGAAGCTAAAAGAGAAATCGGCCTGGATAAAAAAAAGGCCCAAGGAGGTTTAAAAAAGGTTTTAGAAAAACCTTTAACTGAACTATGCAGGCAAGTAAGAGAGGCAAAATATTTTTATCGTGAACATTTTGTTTCGGAAGAAATTGATAATGTTTATTTAACCGGCGGCGGATCTTATCTGCCGGGCATTACCGGCTGTATTTCGGAGCACTCTAACTTAAACGGAGAAATGGCTAATCCACTGGTTAATATTGCTCCGGGTAAATTAAAAATTCCAGAAGGAAAAGTCCAATCATTTAGCACAGCCATTGGCTTGGCACTTAGGAGATACGAGTAAATAATTTATTTATGACCAAGTTAAATTTAATCTCACCAGAACAAAAGGATAAGCTTACAGTTAAATATATCCATTTACTTATGGAAAATTTGTTAGGAGTTTTTGTTATCGCCGTTGTAATATTTGCCATAATTTTAATTCCCCTAAGCGAGAATTTAGTAATTTTAGAATACCAAAACGAATATTCGCAAAAATCCAGCCTAAATAAGAATAAAGACATCACCAGGAAAATAAGTTTTCTAAACAGCCAAATAGAAGTATATGATACTATACTAAGCTCCTCTTACGCTTGGAGCGATTTACTGGTTAGTCTATCCTCTTCTGTTCCTGATAACATTTCTTTAAGCCAGTTTGATGTTTCGGTTATTTCTGGAAATTTTATAATTCGTGGCTTTTCTTCGACCAGAGATGATTTAATAGTGTTAATTGATAATCTTAGCAATTCTAAGTTTTTTGTAGATGTAGATTCACCTTTTAAAAATTATTTGCAACAGGCCGATATTAGCTTTGAAATAACCGGTAAAATAATCAACAATGTTGAAATTTAATAAAACAGAAATAATTAAGAATTTAATTTTAATAACTATTTTAATTGTGGTTATGAGTGTTTTTAATATGCCCCTTTATAAAAAAATTAATCGGATAAATATTAAGTTCACAGAGGCAAGAGATGAATACTCTGCTAATTTTGAGCAGGGTAATTCTTATGAAAAATCTTTGGCCCAATATAATAATTTAATAGATAAGTTGCCTACTTTTGAAAATACTTTTTATTCTGCCGGCCAGGAACTTACTTTAATAACAGAGCTAGAAGGTTTAGCCAGTAAACATAATTTAAACCAAATAATAGACCTAAGTTCAGAAAAAAAGGAACTTTCGGAGAATGTTTTATCAATGGGATTAAAATTGGATCTTTCGGGTGATTTCAGCGATATAGTAAATTACATTAATGATTTAGAGTCCATGAAGTTTAAAATTAGCATTAACAGCCTTAATTTACAAAAGCTTGGCGGGGATCAGCTAAAGGCCAGCTTATTAACAAATACATATTGGCAGGAATAATTTTATGTTAAAGATAATAAAAGTTATTGGAATTAAATCTATCTATGTTGTTTTTTTTGGAATTTTATCTATTATCATTATTATTTCCTTTTTAAATATATTTAATAGGTATTATAAAACCTTTAGCCTAGATTTTGAACTTAAAAGCTATTTAGATAGTGTTTCTTTGGATCAAGTAGAAGTTGAATCTGCTGAAAGAGTAATTAAAACTTTAAATTCAACTGATTCCATCACATCTGCGCAGGACAACTTAAAAAATCCTTTTGCTCAAATTATTTCTAAAGTTGAAAATCTAGATTAGAAGAATTGACTTTTTTAAAAAATAAATATAAATTGAAAATAGTAAAAGCAGGGTGCACCGCCCAATAATCTAAGTATTGGCACGGGCCACATAAGAGATGCATCAAATGCAACTACAGTGTTTTTTACAGCACTGAATTACATCCCCTCATCTAGGCCACTGATTACGCATGATCGGTGGCCTTTTCTTTTTGCTAAATATTTGTTATTATTAATAAAGCACTTTTGTGCATGCAGTATTTCAGCCAATTGTGAATCCTTACGGAGGGTATTACCATGGTTCACACAATTAACAGCGTGATGGCCGTCGAATAAACCTTTCGCGCGCAGGTGACACATTAATTATGGCGCAGAGTCACCACTCGACAAAGGTCAATTTGTACCCACGCACAACACAAAACCGCCTTTTATTACTCAAGGTGGTTTTAATTTTAAATAAAAAACTCGTCTCGACCATACCGAGACGGATTTTTTTGTTTGGGGTCGACAAAAAGCTAAAAAAGCCTTGCCCAATTCGTAGGAACGCGCCGTGGCGCGTTCGTACAGGGCAAGGCTTTTTTGAATGTCAAACAAAACCCATAAATAAAAACAGCCCGCCGATTTGGTGGGCTGTTAATTTATATTATCGTTTTAATTATTTTTTCTTCTTGGTTTTAGGTTTAGCAGCTTTTTTAACTTTCTTCTTGGTAACCGTTTTTTTTGTAGCTTTCTTTTTTACTGTAGTTGATTTAGGCTTAGAAGCCACCTTTTTGGGTTTTGCAACTATAATATCAGTTTTTACGTCAGTTTCATTATTTCCTAAAGCTTTTAATATTTTATCAAGCTTGTTATTTATCATTTCTAGCTGTTTATTATCACTTGAGGTTTGAGGCCTGCTTTGATTATCGCCTCTGGTATTAGATTTTTTACCCTTGCCAAAACAGTTATCGCAATAAATAGGCTTATTGCCTGTTGGCCTAAAGGGAACTTCACAGTTATTGCCACAACTATCACAAGTGGCCCTATGCATTCTTTTTTCACCATAATTAGATCTGCCAGAATTTCTTCTATTATCTGATCTTCTTGCATTGCCGCCGCCTTTATTACCAAAACATTCACTGCAAAAAACCGGCTTATCGCCTGTTGGTTTAAATGGCACTTCACAGTTTTTACCACATTCACTGCAAGTGGTTTTATGCATAGAAGGTCTGCCTGAATTTCTATCATTAAAATCCTTACCTCTTCTTTTTCCATTAGATCTGTTGTTATGTTTAAAAATTTTCATATTGTTATGTTTAATTGTTTATTAATTTTAAATGGCTCGGGGACAGGGAATCGAACCCCGATTGCCTGGACCAAAACCAGGTGTCCTACCATTAGACGATCCCCGAAC
>CAZPMS010000002.1:0-181246 GCA_964588165.1 uncultured Gammaproteobacteria bacterium | reverse complement strand
GGCTTTTTTATTGATTGATTTTTTAAAATTACGTTCTTTGGTAGGTCCAAAAGTTACGCCACCGCCCTTCCATAGGGGTGAACGAATAGAACCATGCCTGGCCCTGCCTGTGCCTTTCTGCCTCCAAGGTTTTTTGCCGCCGCCTCTTGCTTCGCTCCTGCCCTTGGTATGTGCTAAAACTTGGCGGGAATTAGCCATCTGAGTTTCTACTGCCTGCTGAACTAATTCTGGCTTAACTTCAATATCAAAATATTTAGGGTCTAATTCCTCTTCTCTTACTTCTTTACCTTCTAAATTGTAAACTTTAACTTTCATAATATATCGCAAAGTCGCAAAATTAATTTTTAGCTTCTTCTTTATCTTCCAATTTATCTTCAACTTTTTTATCCTCTTTTTTAGGTTCTTCTGGCTTTGTTGGCTCGTCTGATTTATTCTCTTCTTTTGCGTTTTCAACTTTTGGCGCTTTTGCGCTTTCTGCGCTTTCTGCTTTTGGCGTTTCTGCGACCAGCTCACCTTCTGCCCTAATCATAATTAAACCATTTCTAGCTCCTGGTACAGCTCCTTTGATATAAAGTAAATTTTTTTCTTCATCAATTTTTACAATTTCCAAATTAGCCACCGTAACTTGATCAGTTCCCATTCTGCCAGCCATTCTCTTGCCTTTAAAAACTCTGGCAGCATCTGTAGCTCCGATAGAACCTGGCATTCTTAATTGGTCTTTATGGCCATGAGAAGCAGGACTGCCTTTAAAACCATGTCTTTTAACCACGCCTTGGAACCCTTTTCCTTTAGAAATACCGGTTACCTTTATGTTTTCACCCAGTTCAAAATACTTAACGGTAATTTCCTGGCCTTTGTCTATTGTTTGATCTTCATCTATTTTAAATTCTTTTAAATAGCGAAATTTTTTAAAGCCTTTTAAGTGTCCTAGAATAGGTTTTAATAGCTTTTTCTTTTCCATAAAGCCTATTTGGGCAGCTAAATAACCATCCTTGGCCATAGTTTTAACTTGAGTTACTTGGCAAGGTCCAGCCTCAACAACCGTTACAGGAACTACTGCACCGTCTTCATTAAAAATCTGGGTCATATTCAATTTTCTACCTAGAATAAATTTCATAGTAATCGTTTAACTTGCCGCGCCCCGCTTGCTCCGCTTTGCGGAGTCGGGCTGGGGTTTCGTGTATCGTATAACGTATTTTTAACCAATATTTATCGATAAAAGATGTGCGATATACGATATAAGCTTATAAATAAGCAAAAACCGTGATCTTATTTTTTTCTTCACCATTTGGCGAGTGATTTTAAATAACATCGCGGCCTCTGATCTCATCTTCCATAATAATTATGAAAGATAAATTAAAGCCAATTTTTATTTTAATAATCTGATTTTTTTTACCTAACAATCCTTAAGCTTCTTTCTAGACACTTCCCACTTTTAGGGTTATCTAAATTAAACCTTAAAAATTAACTTATTTTATTTCTACGTCTACGCCAGCTGGTAAGCTTAAGCTCATTAATGAATCTACTGTTTTAGGAGTTAGATCAACAATATCAATCAATCTTTTATGAATGCGCATTTCGTACTGATCTCTGGAATCTTTATGCACAAAAGTAGATTTTAAAACGGTATACTTATTCTTTTCAGTTGGCAAAGGGATAGGGCCAATAATTTTAGCGCCGCTCCTTAAGGCAGTTTCGATAATTGTCTTAGTGGATTGGTCTATAATTTTATGGTCGTAAGCTCTAATTTTAATCCTGACTTTAGGAACACTATTTTTGGATTCTTTATTATTTGCCTGAGCTGGGGCTTTATTGGGTGCAGTTTTTGTAGTCATGGTTTAAAGAACAATTATTATTAACCCAGCCCCTCGCGAGGGGCTGGGTAATATAGTTTATTACTTAATAATTTTAGTTACAACTCCAGAAGCAACAGTTTTACCGCCTTCTCTAACAGCAAATCTTTGTTTTTCTTCCAAAGCGATTGGTTGGATCAATTTAACCTTAAAGGTAATAGTATCACCAGGCATAACCATTTCAGTTCCTTCAGGAAGTTCTACTTCACCTGTTACATCAGTAGTTCTGATATAAAACTGCGGTTTATAGCCTTTAAAGAATGGGGTGTGTCTGCCACCTTCATCTTTGGATAATACGTATACTTCGGACTCAAATTCAGTATGAGGAGTAACTGTTCCTGGTTTAGACAAAACCTGTCCTCTTTCTACATCTTCTTTCTTGGTACCTCTAAGTAAAATACCGGCATTATCACCAGCTTGTCCTTGGTCCAGAGACTTATTAAACATCTCTACGCCAGTAACAATAGTTTTGGTGGTATCTTTAATGCCGACAATTTCTACTTCTTCGTTAACTTTAATAACGCCTTTTTCTATTCTACCGGTAACTACTGTACCTCTACCTTCAATTGAGAAGATATCTTCGATAGGCATTAAGAAATCTTTATCTATATCCCTTTTTGGTTCCGGAATATATTCATCAACCTTGTCTAAAAGTTCTTGGATAGGTTTAGCATCGTCGCCAGTTGGATTTTCCAATGCTTTTAAGGCAGAGCCCCTAATAATTGGAATTTCGTCGCCAGGGAATTCATATTTCTTCAATAAATCTTTAATTTCTTCTTCAACCAAATCAATAAGTTCGGCATCCTGTACTTGGTCTACTTTATTTAAGAAAACCACGATATTAGGAACACCAACCTGTTTGGCCAGTAAAATATGTTCTCTGGTCTGGGGCATTGGGCCGTCAGCAGCGCTGACAACTAAAATAGCGCCATCCATTTGGGCGGCACCGGTAATCATGTTTTTAACATAGTCGGCATGTCCTGGACAATCAACGTGAGCATAATGCCTTTTTTCGGTTTCATACTCAACGTGAGCTGTAGCAATAGTAATACCACGCTCTTTTTCTTCTGGAGCGGCATCAATTTGGTCTACAGTTTTATCTTGGGCAACACCGCCTTTAGTAGTTAAATACTTTAAAATAGCGGCAGTTAAGGTAGTTTTACCATGGTCAACATGGCCAATGGTACCTACATTAACGTGTGGCTTGGAGCGATCAAAAGCTTCAGCAGCCATAATTATTATCTCCTTTTAAACGACCTATCCAGCTTATAGCGGGGACAGTTTTACCCAGCCGTTTAAGTTAATTACTTTATAAATTCAGGCTTGATTATAGCAGGTTGAATTAAATAATGCAAGCCCTTTTTTGAATATTCTTTGTTTTTATTGAAAATCTTTATTTTTTCGCTAATATTAGCTAAATTTTATTTAATCTATTACACAATTAGCCTATTACACAATTAGCCTATTAATTCTATCCACATTTTTATCAACAATCTCCAAAATTAGCTAATCTAAAGGCTCTGGATAGTATATATCATCTGTTTCTTCTTTTCTGGGAATTTCATACAATCTAACATCTGTTTCCGGCTTGCCAAAAGACTCTATTTCTTGTCTTTTCTGCTTATCTGCTAAAAGACCCTTATATTCATCAGCTTTTAGCATTACATAAGCTCCCCGCTCTTGGTGCACAATAACGCACTTTTCACCGGTTTGTTCAATAAAATCAATGATTTCTTCTATTTTCTGCATATTCTATAATCGAGAATTTAAATCTCGGTTTCAAAAAAATAAATTAATTTAATAGCTAATCTTATTGAAATTTACCCTTTTTGTCAAACTAAACAACGGCCGAGTTAAATCTATTGACTAATTTGCTATTTATTGGTTAAGTTAAGTTGAAAACGTCCTTTAAAAGGAAGCTAAAGACTGGAGGCAATTATGGACGCCATGGGCCTAGAAAGAGAGAGAAAAAGGCGAGAAGCTTTATTTACTGAAATTGAACTTAATAATAGTTTAACTTGGACTGATGCACTGGCCGATAAAATAAAAACCCAACTATTTTCCGAAATTGAAAGAAATGATTCATTCCCAGAGATTTTAATAATTCATGGCCAGCACGATAAGCTGGCAATTGAAAGTATCCTTAGCCATGATAACTTTAAACACTGCATAGTTGTTGGTTATGATGATTTGCCTTTTCATGTGCCTGACAGATTTTAGCCCAGGCTAATCTTATACGGCACTTGATGTTAACAAGATGGAGGTCTGCCATGGCCTTAAACAAACAACAAGAACTTGAAAGAATAAAGTACATTTTGGAGCAAATCCGAAATGGAAAAATTTCTCATGTTGATGCTAGAAGCCAGCTTGGTAGAATTCAAAACCTGGTGGAGGCCGGAACACTCACATGGGAAGATATTGACGTGGATACGGATACAATTCAAAAGTGGTTAGATGCGATCAAGAAAAGGGAACATGAAAAAGCCATGGAACAACACTATAATAAGAAATCAAAACAACCTCAATAATCCTGACCAAGGTCAGGATTTTTTCTTTATCTAAAAAGCCTTTCCCGATTCGTAACAACGCGCAATTGCGCATCGTAACAGGAAAAGCTTTTTTTATTTAATCCATAGTTCTAATCCCGAAGCAGAGGAATTTATCCTCTGCTTAATTGCCGAGAATAAATTTCTCGGCTCCATAAAACAAAAACTTACAATCCTCTAAACAACGGTACGCCGGTAGAAGGGCTGGTTGGCACATAGATTGTACCTTCCCTATCTTTTAATGAATTGATATAGAGATAATTTAAATAATTTGAAGTTAAACTTTGATTAATAATCCGCTGGGCATCACGTTGGCCTTCGGCCTCAATCCTTTTCCTTTCGGCTTCTTTGGTTTCTCTTTCTAAAACAAAGTCGTAACGTTGGGCTTCTTGTTCGGCCGTTAATTTTTCTTGAATAGCGTTAGAAAGTTTTGGCGGCAAATTAACATTTCTTAGTAAAACATCTTCTACCTCTATGCCCCTGGATCCGATATCAGTTTTTAAATTTTCTAAAATCTTACTGGCGGCCTCTTCCCTTTTTTCTGAATAAATATCTTTGGCTTCATAATTAGCAACGATTTCCCTAATACCGCTTCTAATACTTGGCCTGATAATTTTTTCTACATAATTCAAGCCAACATTTTTATAAATATCCGAAGCGCTTTCTTCTTGCAAATGATATAAAACTGTAATATCCAAACCAACTTCCAAGCCTTCTTTAGTTAAAGCTAAAATTTCATCAGCACCTTTTTTTTGGCCCTCATCCATAATTCCACTCATGGTATATTCTTCGGTCCTAATGGTCATGGTAGTAATCTGGGCAAAAGGATTTTTAAAATGCAAACCGGATGAGCGCTCTTCATCCCTTACTTTGCCAAACAGATGATAAACTCCGGTTTCACCAGCCGGCACCACCCTGATAACCAAAGGCAGCAGGATTAATAAAATAACAACGCCAGCTATAATTAAGCCGGTTTTTTTTACAAGTTTTGGATTAAGGCTAGATTTGCCTGTTCCCACATTTATTACATTTTCTGGATCCATATGTTTTTTAAGGTTAATTTTTTTAAATATGTTTATAATTAGAAAAATAACAAAGATTGCTATTAAAATAGGGAAAAAATTCTTGCCAAAAATAAGGCCTAAAACAAATAAAAAAAAGAGAAAAGGTACTATTTGCTGTGTATTAAACTTGGGATTCATATAGGTATTATGCCAGTATTTATAAAAATGGCAAGTATCAAAAAACCCCCGTTTTAAACAGAGGCTTTTTAATTTAGACTTAGCGTTCTACGCGAGGTCTGGCTTCGTTTACCTTAATAGTTCTACCTTCAAAATCTTTACCATCAAACATTTCGATGGCTTTAGCAGCTTCTTCATCTGCAGAAAATTCTACAAAACCGAAACCTTTTGATCTTCCGGAAAACTTATCAGTAATAACTGTGGCTGATTCAACATTACCAGCTGCAGAAAAACTATCTTTAAGCCCTTCGTCAGTGGTACTATATGGCAAACCGCCAACATATAATTTTTTACCCATTTGATTTGTTTTCTCAAATTAATACTTAAATGTAAGCCGACTGATTCTCTAATTTGACTCTTTTTTAAGCTTATACTTAATAAATACTCAATTCGAGAAAACTTACACACTTAAAGAGCATTATTGCTCAATTTAACTATTTTGTCAACCCGCCGATTCGGCGAGTCAAACTTCACCTTTTAACTGCCCTGCTTCGGTAATTAACCTGGCAGCTAGGCCTTCTTTAACTCTGAATCTTCTGGCTAATGATTTAGGAGTAAACTTCAATAAATCCGAGGCTAATACAATATTCACTTCCCTAAACCTGCGGCTAAGGTGGCCGGTTAAGGAAGTTAAAACCGTCACCGGATATAATTTTTTTGACTCAATATAATGTTCCAAACTTTCCTTGCCGCGGGGATAATGCCAGCCAATTACTTTTGTTCCCATGCACTTGGAATACTTTATAGCTTCGGAAGTAAAGCGGGTATTGGTTATTAAAACCGGTTCTGTAAATTTATTCTTATCCTTTAAATCTAAAAATCTGGCATAAACATAAAGCGCCACTTTAAGGTCAGACTTCCTGCCAGGGTTGGTATGAAACTTGCACTCTATCATATATTTCTTACCCTCTCTTTCGGCCACAATATCCACTTCATGCTCAGTACACTTGCCCATTAAAAACTGATTATACTTGGTTTGATAACCATAGGCCTTAAGAACAGCTGCCATATATCTTTCAAAATAAAAACCGCCAGGCCCCAAGTGCATTATCGCCCGCTTAAGGCTATACTTGGCAGCATACAATCTATTTTTCTTTTTTAAAGCCTGATGAGTTTTTTGATAGATTTTTTCTGTGGGAATCTTAGGATATAAATCCTGGAAAATATTATTGGAAATTTCACGTACTTCGTCAACTGTTAAACCAACCCTCTTTAAAGTATTCTCATAATTCTTTCTGTTGAAGGGCACCTTTTCGCCCGAAGCTTTGGTAATTAACATGAGTTAATTATAGCAGTTTTTTTATTAAAGTTTAACTTTTTTTAATCGTAATGAGTTCAATACCACTGAAATTGAGGAAAAAGCCATAGCGCCGGCCGCAAAAATAGGGCTAAAAACGCCAAAGGCGGCCAATGGAATGCCAACTGAATTATAAAAGAAAGCCCAAAACAGATTTTGTTTAATATTTACGATTGTCTTTTTGCTTAAATAAATAGCTTCAGCAACTTTCATTAAATCACCGTGGACTAATGTTATATTGGCAGATTCTATAGCTACATCTGTGCCTGTTCCAATGGCTAAACCTACATCAGCTTGAGCCAAGGCCGGCGCATCATTAATGCCGTCTCCCACCATAGCTACAACTTGGCCTTCTTTTTGCAATGAATTAATCTTCTCAACTTTTTTATCTGGCATTAGCCGAGCATAGAATTCATCAATATCTGCTTGCTTAGCAACAGCCTCTGCCGTTAGCTCATTATCACCGGTAAGCATAATAGTCTTAATGCCTAAATCTTTTAATCGTTTAATTGCTTCTGTTGAAGATTCTTTAATCTGGTCAGCGACTAAAACTGTGCCTAAATATTTACCCCTTAAAGCTAACATTAAGGCCGTCTGGCCATTAGCTTCGGCTTCTCTAATTTCTGCTTTTTCGGCATCTGTTAATTTAATATTATTTTCTTTAAGCAAGTCGTAATTACCTAATAAATAATCTTGATTATCTATAATACCGGTAATACCTCGGCCGGTAATTGACTGGAATTTCTCAACTTTTTCAACTGATAGATTTTCTGCTTCAGCTTTTTTTACTATTGCTTGGGCTAAAGGATGTTCGGAATTCTTTTCTAAAGAATAAGATATTTTTAAAACTTCACTTGAACCTATTATCTTTACCACTTCTGGCTCGCCTTTGGTTAAAGTCCCGGTTTTATCAAAAACTATTGTAGTAATTTTATGAGCTAATTCTAAGCTTTCGGCGTTTTTTATTAATATTCCATTTTCAGCCCCTTTCCCGGAACCGACCATGATTGATGTTGGCGTAGCCAGGCCCAAAGCGCAGGGGCAAGCAATTACTAAAACAGCTACGGCATTAATTATAGATATGGTTAAGCCAACCAGAGAAAAAAAGTACCAGCCTAAAAAAGTAATAACGGCAATTAAAATTACAATTGGCACAAAAATGGCAGAAATATTATCAGCTAAGCGCTGGATTGGCGCCTTAGAACCTTGGGCCTCTTCTACCATTTTAATTATCTGAGCCAGCATGGTATCTTTGCCAACTTTGGTTGCTTTAAATTTTAAAACTCCATTTTGGTTAACTGTAGCGCCGATTACTAAATCACCAACAGATTTTTCTATAGGGATGCTTTCACCGGAAACCATAGATTCATCAATTGATGAATGGCCTTCTGTAACTTCGCCGTCTACTGGAATTTTCTCGCCGGGTTTAACTAAAATAATATCACCAACTTTAACTTTATTGATTTCGACTTCTATCTCTTGATTATTTCTTATAACTCTGGCTTTTTTTGCTCCCAGCTCTAATAATTTTTTTATAGCGTTAGAAGCTTGTGATTTTGCTCTGGCCTCTAAAAAACGCCCGACGATTATCAAAGTAATTATGGCAGCTGCAGTTTCAAAATAAACGTGCTGATCTTTATTAAAAATAATTACAGCTAAACTAAAAAAATAAGCAACTGAGGTGCCCATGGCAATTAAAGTATCCATATTAGCCCTAAAACGTTTTAAAGCCGGCCAAGTTGCCTGATAAAATTGTTTTCCAATAATAAATTGGACCGGTGTAGCTAAAATCAGCATTAATAAATTCTTGCCGGAAAAATCTAAAAACCAATTTATTAAAAAAATTCCAGCCGTAAGTATAATAGACCATATCATTAATTTCTTTTGCTGATTTACTTCCGGTCCATGGCTGGAATGGTCCATTCCTTGGCTAGCATCATGCTTCATTTTTGAATGGTCCATTTGATGGCGCTCTTTGGGTATAATTAATTTATAATTACCCACTGAGCCAACTACCTTTTTTAAATTTTCGATATCGGGCTGGCCAGCAACCTCTAAAGTTAACTTTTCATTGGCAATATTAACCACTGCCGATTTTACTTCGGGTAATTTATTTAGCTCTTTTTCTATTGATTGGGCACAACTAGCACAATGCATGCCTTTTATAGGATAAGTATTTTTTGACATAATATTTAATCTATTAATATATTAATTGTATGCTTTAAAAGGATAATAGTAAACATTTTCTAATCTAGATGCTCTCCTTTTAGCTTATAAGCCTCTGGGCCTAAATCCAAATCTATTTCCGCCCATATTTTTAATTCTGGCGGGTTATCAATTTTAGGTTCTGTTAGCAAAGTGATTGTTTTAAAAAATCTACCTTTGGGTTCTTCGTGTAAATTGGGGTCAAAAGAAACTGTAATTATAGCTTCATCGCCTGGTGATAGTGTTTGTTTATTAATAGTTGCCGAAGTGCAACCGCAGCTGGTTGGAACTGCAATTATTGTTAGATCTTCCTTGCCATTATAAACAAAGTTAAAATCATAGTTAACTATATCTCCACTTTGTTTGATAACTCCAAAATCATATTCAAGTTCTGTAAAACTGAATATTTCATCCGCTTTTTTATCTAATAAAGTATCATCAATAAATGAATTACTATTTAAATTTGTTTTTTTAATGCAGCCAGCAAGCATTAAAGATACTGTTAATAAAATAATGAGTAATAATATTTTTTTCATATTTTTCTATTATAAAATTAAATTCTACACAATAAAGGATTAGGAATTTTTTTGCCAATTAAATAAATTGATAAAATGATAACTGCCAAACCTAAAATTCCAAACTCATGGCCGCCAAAAGGTAAAATTCCAATAAAGCTGGTGGTGGCCGAAAGGCCAATTATGGTAGAGAGGACTACCGAGCCGCAGGAAGCACAGCCCACGCCCAGTAGTCCGCTCACTATTCCAATAAATCCAAGATTGGCAGATTTTTGGAGAGTAATCCTTCTTTTTAGGTAAAAAATAAACATAGCCATATTAATTCCGGACAATATTGATAAGGCAATAACTATCATTGCTGAAACTAAATTAAAATTTGTTTTTATTAAACCTAGGGTACCTGCTAAAATTTTTATTTTCACGCCAATGCTAAAAAAATCTGAAATAATAAAAAATTTAATAGACTCCCAAGAAGGCAACCAAATGCTCACTAAAAAAATCAAAAAACTAAAAGCCAAGGCTAAAATAATATAACTTGGACGGATAAAAACAACTTTTAATGATTTTATTAATGATCCCATATTTACTCTTCAAAATCGACAGTACAAGTTGCAGGCTCTTCTGAAATTTCTTGAGAAGTGCCATCACAAGAAAGGGCCCTAGCGCATTGCGGGCAGGGCTCTTCACCTTTGGCAATAAAATCATCGCAGCCGCAAGTGCCAGCTATGCCGTAATTCCATTTATTGCCTTCGGAATAACACATAGTGCAGTCTGGCTCAATACAACAACGATAATCGCCATTTTCTTTAGCCATCTTAATGCCATGTTCTCTGGTTTTAACCATATGCCCGTGCATGCCTTCTGCTCCCATGAATTGGTACATAAATACCTGTGGCAGAAAAACTATAAAACCTAATGTTCCAATGGCAAAAACAGAAATTACAGCTAAGATAACATTTGAATTTTTCATATTTTTACTTTAATCAATAAATTAATAATAATACTTTCTTGTCATTTAAATTAATGACATTGTTCTTTATTCTGTTTACTATACCTTAAATGTTTCTCGTATAAGTTTAGCATATATGCAACGCCAAATAAATTTATGGCAACACCCAAAACCAAAAAGGTTTTTTGATATTGAGCTAAAAAAATTGCTGCTCCTGAAAAACCTACAATCGGCAAAATATCTACCAAATGATGGGCACAGCAAGCAAGCATTGCTCCGCCAGAAGCAGTGCCAGAAGCACCTGATATTACTCCGCCGCTGTGTTCTTTGCTGCAATTTTTTAAGAAAAACCAAAAGCCGATCTGAACTCCAAAGCCAATAACCAAAATAATAATAAAATACCAAAACTGAACAAAGTTGACCCAAACTTCTTTAGCGCTAGGCATAGTTAGAAACATGATAATCAAATAAAACAATCCGAGAGCAAAACTCGCTAATACTCCAAACAGAATAGATTTTTGTTTATTTGTCACTGTCATTCTTAATTTAATAACATTTCCTCAACTTCATAACCTTCGCTCTGCCAAGCCTTTAGCCCACCGGCAAGATTGTAAACATTGGTATAACCTTCTTTAATTAATGCTTTAGAAGCCGTTTGGCTCATGTTGCCACTCCGGCAATACAAAACAATAGTAGCTTTTTTGTCTTGAGGTAGATCGGCTAATTTACTTACAATTTCATTATACGGTATTAACGCATCTGTACCCGGAATATGATCCTGTTCTGGGATATGAACATCAATTAAAGTAAAATTTTTAACTTTAAGCATCTGGCTTAACTCTTTAGGGTTAATATCTTGATAAGCTAAAGGTGGGTTAAATTGACCATCCTTAAAACAGTCTTTGTACCTATCTGGATGATGGCTCATATGTTCTAACCACTCTTCATTAGAATAACCTGTTGGTGTTTGACATATATCTGAAGCTTCTGAATTAACTGCTTGAGTATAATCGTCAACAGAATCAGAAACTTTATTTTCTAATTTATTTGAGTTGATAAAACTTACCGCAGACCAAATCAAACCAAGGCTTGCAAACACTACCAAAATTATAATTATATATTTCATAACTTTAATAATTTAAGTTCTTAACAACCTCCGGCCATTGATGGCAGATTATTATTGCTGCTGGCTGGAACAGAACTTGCTCCGAAATTACCTTTACTAATTTTAGCCTTAATAATAGAAAGCTGCAGAGTTTGAGAAATAAGTAGAACAACCATAATAATTAAAGCTACCAGCCAATAGTTTATTTTTGATTCCTGCCTTTTACTTTTTGGCTTTAAGGTTTTAGATATACTGCTAATTTCTTTAAGTAAGATATTTTCTTCTTTCATATATTTTATTTTATTTAATTATCTAATTAACAACCTCCGGCCATATCAGGCAAAGATAAATCTGTTGGCAAGGGTGTATTCTTACCGGAACTGCTCTTTACATCTAAACCCATAATTAAAGCTGCCATATCTGGTGTGTATTCTCCAGTGCTAACTTGGCTAATATATTTTTGCATCATCTGTTTAGGAAAATACAACCCTTTCCATCTAGCAAGTTCTTGAAGAATTTCATCATTAGTGAATTCATCACTGTGATTCTGTAACAAGTAGGCTGCCAAACCACGCATAGCCTGGGAATGAGCGCAACCGCAAGCTGCCTGGCCATCAGGACGGATAATGCTTTTAGCGCCACAGCAATACTCACAAGATATTCTAATGGCAATATCAATATATCTCTGTAATAAATCACCTGATAAAGTAATCTTTTGTCGGCCATAGGTTGGATCAAAAACAGACATTTTTTTAATCATTTGGTCCATAACTGCGGTCTGGCTGGGATGGATATACTCAATTCCTAATTCTGCACCATATACTCTAGGAATTCCGGTTAATAAAATTACCTTATTGGCATCCTCAGCCAAATTGCCTGTTAACTTAACCTTTGAACTTGAAATTATCTTTGGCATCATTGAGATGCCAGCTGATTTAGCAATAGATAAAATCTGTATTTGATTAATCGCCAGCAATAGAATCACTATCAATAGCGTTCCCCATAAGAATGGTTCCTTAGAATTTTTTTTATCTTTCATAATTTACTTTGCGTTATTAATAATATCTTGAATGATCTGATTAATTTCTTTTGGTGCTTCACTTAAGTTAGCTTCGGGGAAAAACTCATACAAAATTACCGGGCGCATCCCAGAAATAAAAACCTGACCGCTTGTAAAATAAACATTTATCTTACAAGGCATACAAAGTCCGATTTTAATATCGGCTTCTAAAAATTTACTAGCATATTTAGCACTGCAAAATTCAACTATTTTAATAGGCTCCCGTTTAAAACCTTTTTCAGCCAAATCTTTCTTTACATCATGAACATGGAGGACTCGCAAGCCAGCTTTTTGAATCTCTTCCTGAACACTTTCTACAGCTAAATCAAAACTTTTAGAAGTAGTAACTGTATAATCAAAATTCATATATTAGTAATTAACTTATTTAGGTCCCGAAAAACTTTTCTTAGTTCGATATAGAAAAAAGAAAAATATTCCAAGAATCAGAACTGCCCAAACACCTTCAGGCATTTTAATTAAGACTTCAGTTAAGCTCTCTGACCATTGGCTTATAGTTTCACCGATTTTAGCTTGCCAAACTGGAGACCAAAAAGCGTTTCCAGAAAAAGCCAAAATTAACAAAACTACGCCCATTAACAAAAATATTAACCCAGCTATAAGATTAGTGGAATGAATATATAATGTTTTGGCGCCTATTTTTAATTCCAACAGCTTACCTTTAATAAACTTGGTTTCAGCTAACTTAAACCTTTCATAAAAATAAGCAGTAATAAACAAAGGGAAAGTCATGCCAAAAACATAAGCAAAGGTAACTAATAAAGCTTTCCAAAAAGCTCCGGAAATTACGGCTAAAGTTACAGCGCCGGCTAAAACCGGAGCACAACAAGAAGTGGCTGCACCGGAAAATACTCCGAGAAGAAAAACTGATTTATTATGCTTAACATCAAGTCCGGCTTTTAGCCTCTTAGACATTGGAATCATAGCCAAGCCTTTGCCTAAGATTGCCATAACTCCCAAAACAGCCATAAGTAAGCCGCCAAAAATATACATTTCTTTGTGGAAATCCTTAAATAACTGGGCCAAACTGGCTGCCCCTAAACCAATCGGGATTAGAATAACTGAAATTCCTGCAAAAAAGATAAAAGTCATTTTTAGCAGATGTTTCTTTTCTCTAAAAGCAGAGGCCAGATAAGCGGGCAATAGCACTGTAATACAACAGGGGGCGAATAAAGCGACCATGCCTGCCAAAAAAGCTGCAATCATTGAAGCACTGAATATAATGTCCATAATGTTAATTGGTTACTTGGGCTACAAATTTTAATTCTATTTTAGGCAAACTGGCAGAATTTGTCTCCAAATAAATAGAACGCTGATTATAGCCTATGCCGGATAACCCATGGGCAGACGGATCAAAAACTGCTTCCACTTCAAACTCTTCTCCTGGTGCAATTTCAACCTTTTGCCTGGATAATCCGCTATGGCCTTGCATGCCATAAGGTCCGGCTTTGCCGGATTTAGATATTACATTTGCTGTAGTGCACATGCAAGAAGTGTAAACCTTTTTAATTACAATTGGTTCTGTACCTTCATTTAATAGCTTATAGCTATGGCTTACATCGCCTCCCTTTATTGCAATACTGCCAAAATCATAGTCTTTTTCTTCTACTAATATTTTACTGGTAACTGATGCTTTGTTTGGCTTAGAATTATTTGGGTTATTGTAATAAATTGAAGCATAAATAACCCCAATTAAACCCAATGCCAAAAAAGAGCCAACTATAAACCATTTAAGGTTTGTTGTTTTTTTCATAGAGTTTACTTATTTAATTCTGAATCAATAATTTGCTTAATTGATGAGAAAGGCAAAGCTCCTTTAACCGGTATGCCATTGATAAAGCTGCCCGGTGTGCCTTGAACCCCAAGTGATAAACCTTGCTGATAATCTGCCTCTACTCTATCCTTGTACTTCCTTGAAGAAACGCAGTCCTCAAATTGATTCATATTTACGCCGATTTCTTCTGCGACTTGTTCATATAATGAGCTGCCTAGACGGCTTTGGTTGGCAAGCATTTCATCAGTAAATTCCCAAAAGCCCTCATCGCCGGCTTGTTCGGCCATGCATTCAGCTGCTTCAGCAGCTGGCCGGGCCTGCGCATGAATTGAATCTAAAGGAAAATGTTTATAGACCCAAGCTACTTGGTCGCCATATTCAGCTACTACTTGTTCCATTGTAGGATGAAACTTGTTGCAGAACGGACATTGGTAATCAGAAAATTCTACAATTTTAACCGGAGCGTTAATGCTGCCTCGAATATGGTCGGAGTCGGCTATTTGAACATTTACTTTTCCGCCAGCAGGAGGTGCCGGAGCTTGAGCTGATGGTTTATTACTGTTGGTATTTGAGATTTTATTGGTTTGTTTTTCATCATCGCCTAAAACATTGGCTAAGAGGACAAAAAATCCAATTGTAAACACAACTAAAAAGCTGGCTACAATGCCTAAGATAAATAACGTTTTAGGCTTTAAAGACGAAAAAACATTCTGTCTATTTTCCATAATAATTAATGGTTAATGATTAATAATTGATGATTAAGATCATCAAAAAACACGTAATCATTATTTACAGAATGTCTTTGGTTGTATAAGGCCGGCAGAATAGGCCAACATTAAAGAATCAAATGGCTTCATTCTGCCTGATATATTTTTATAAAATAAATTTAGATTTAAACAAAATTCTTTCTTAATTATTTTAAACAAAGTAAAAATCTTATTTTTAAAAACAATAACTAACAAAAATACCACTGAAGTAATTAAACCAATTGTCAGTAAATTTCTCATATTTAAAAGGTGGTTCAAGCTCATTACAAAACAATAATCTCCGCTATCACAGTCAGTCGTCATATAAAAACCGTTTTCACCACAAATAAGCATTCCTAGCGGAATAATTAGTATTATTAGCAATAAAAGGCTGATAATTAAAGGCTTTTTCATAGGTTATACTATTATATCACGATATCAGGAATCAAAAAACCCCGTCTTGAGCGAAGTCGAAAGGCGGGGCCTATTTACGAGTTACTAATTACCAGTTACTGATTACTTTTTACCTCTGGTTTCAACAATTTCTGCTTCTACATTCTTAGGCACTTCTCCGTAATGGTCAAATTCCATACTATAACTGGCCCTACCCTGGGTAAGTGACCTTAAAGCTGTGGCATAGCCGAACATTGATGCCAGCGGCACCATGCCATCTACCACTTTCATTTGTCCCCTATCGCTCATTTCATTAACTTGGCCGCGTTTGGAATTTAAATCGCCAATAACATCGCCCATAAAATCTTCCGGGGTAATAATTTCAATCTTCATCATTGGCTCTAAAAGAACCAAACCAGCTTTTTTAACGGCTGCCTGGTAAGCCATAGAACCGGCAATTTTAAAGGCAGCCTCGGATGAGTCTACTTCATGGAAAGAACCATCATAAACTGTAGCTTTAAAATCAATTAATGGATAACCGGCCAAGACGCCATTATCTGAAGCTTCTTTAACACCTTTTTGGATAGCCGGAATATATTCTTTAGGGATAGCACCGCCTTTAATTTTATCTTCCCATTCAAAACCTTTACCTCTTTCTAAAGCTTCTACCTTAAGCCAGCAATGGCCGTATTGGCCCCTACCGCCGGACTGTTTAATATATTTGCCCTCAGCTTCGGCTGTGCCCTTAATGGTTTCTTTATAAGCAACCTGCGGCTTGCCCACGTTGGCTTCTACGCTAAATTCCCTTTTCATTCTATCTACAATAATTTCTAAATGAAGTTCGCCCATGCCTTCAATAATAGTTTGCAAAGTTTCTTCATCGGTTTTAACCCTAAAGGTTGGGTCTTCTTCCATAAGTTTTTGCAAGGCCATGCCCATTTTTTCTTGGTCCTGCTTGGTTTTAGGCTCGATAGCTACAGAAATAACCGGCTCTGGGAATTCAATGGTTTCTAAAATAACTTGGTTATCTTCATCACATAGGGTGTTGCCAGTTACGGTTGATTTTAAGCCAACAGCAGCAGCTATATCACCGGCATTAACTTCTTGAATCTCTTCTCGAGAATTGGCATGCATCATTAAAATCCGGCCGATTCGTTCCTTTTTTCCGGTGGAAGAATTATATACGTAAGATCCGGATTTTAAGGTTCCGGAATAAACTCTAAAAAAGCAAAGTTTGCCAACGTAAGGGTCAGTAGCAATTTTAAAAGCCAAGGCAGCAAACGGTTCAGAGTCTTCCGGTTTTCTGGATACTTTTTTCTCTTCATCATCGGGATCAATTGCTTCTACCGGGGGAACATCTAAAGGAGAAGGCAGATAATCGCAAACTGCATCCAATAAGGGCTGTACGCCTTTATTCTTTAAAGCGCTGCCGCAAAAAACCGGTACAATCTCGTTGGCTATTACAGCTTTCCTTAAAGCTTTCTTAAAATCAGCTTCTTCTATTTCCTTGCCTTCCAAATATTTATTCATTAAAGCTTCGTCTGTAGAAGAAACAGCTTCCATAATTTTATCCCGGTATTCCTCTACCTTATCCTTCATATTATCCGGAACATCTTTTTCTTCTATTTCTTTACCTAGATCATCTTTATAATAGAAAGCTTTCTTGGATAACAGATCAATATAGCCCTCAAAAGTTTCAGCGGCGCCAATTGGCAGCTGCATTGGATAAGCATTTTTAGTTAACCTGTTATGGATTGACTCTAAATCTTTATAAAAATCTGCACCCATCCTATCCATTTTATTTACAAAAGCGATTCTAGGAACATTATACTTATCGGCCTGATGCCAAACGGTTTCGGATTGGGGCTCTACACCGGCTACGCCGTCAAATACAACTACGCCGCCGTCTAAAACCCTTAATGACCTTTGGACTTCAGCCGTAAAATCAATGTGTCCTGGGGTATCAATAATATTAATCCGGCAGTCTTGCCAAAAACAGGTAGTAGCAGCAGAAGTAATAGTAATTCCTCTTTCTTGTTCCTGTTCCATCCAATCCATTTCTGCTTCACCTTCGTGGACTTCACCAATTTTATGCTTTTTACCGGTGTAAAACAAAATACGCTCGGTAACAGTTGTTTTGCCTGCATCAATGTGGGCAATAATGCCGATGTTTCTGTATTTATCTATAGTATATTCTCGTGACATAAATTATTTGATTATTAGTTTGATAGATTATTTGATAAACGATACACGATACATGTTACGTGATACGTGACTTACGCAAAATGAGCAAAGGCTCTATTGGCTTCAGCCATTCGGTGGGTATCTTCTCTCTTTTTAACAGCATCTCCTTCGCCTTTGGCAGCTGACATAATTTCATCTGCTAATTTTTCGGACATAGGTTTGCCTTTCCTGCTGGAAGCGGCTTTAATGAGCCATCTATAGGCCAAAGTTAATTTTCTTTCACCAGTTACCACAATTGGAATCTGGTAATTAGCTCCGCCGATCCTCCTGCCTTTTACTTCTAAATTGGGAGAGATGTGTTTAATAGCTTCTTCAAAAGTCTGCAGGGCATCGCCTTTGGTTTTTTCAGAAATAATATCAAAAGCTCCATAAACTACTTTTTGGGCTACGGATTTTTTGCCATCTTGCATAATATAATTAATGAACTTGGCAATATTAGCACTGTTAAATTTTGGATCAGCTGCGATCTTTCGTTTGGGTGCTTGTTTTCCACGCATATGAATTATTAGTTAATAGATTTAATTATTCTATCTAATTATGGTTCATGGATTATTGGTCATAGGTTTTAAATAATTAATAACCTATAAGCCATTACCAACTCTGTTAAAAAAGTTTAACTCTTCTTCGCCTTCTCTTTCTTAACACCGTAAAGTGAACGGCTCTGTTTTCTGTTCTCTACTCCCTGCGCATCATACCTGCCTCTAACAATATGGTATCTAACACCGGCTAAGTCTTTAACTCTGCCGCCCCTTATCATAACAATTGAATGTTCCTGTAAATTATGGCCCATGCCCGGAATATAAGCAGTTACTTCGGTACCATTAGAAAGCCTTACCCTGGCGATTTTTCTTAAAGCAGAGTTAGGTTTTTTAGGAGTGGTGGTGGTCACTTTAACGCAAACGCCACGCTTAAAAGGAGAACCTCTAAGTTCCTCTCTTTTTTTTCTCTTTAAAGTATTCTGCCTTAACCTCAAAGCTGGGGTTTTAGGCTTTTTCTTGCTTATTTTTCTTGGTTTTCTTAACAATTGATTTGTTGTTGGCATATATTTTATAAGATTATTAAGAGGTTATGACGATTTAAAACTGACATCCTAACCTTCTAAATATTATTTAAATAAAAAATTCCGCTTAAATTGCGGAATGGACGGTTTAACTGACCAATTCCGCAAAATACTATTCTTCTCTTGCGAAAATATTCACTTTTCCCTTTATCACTTTTTTACCAAATAATCTAAAGTGGTAATGGGTTTTTAATGCTTGGAAGGATTATAGCAAAGGCAGGTTTTGATGTCAAGAAGACAAAAAACCCCTATAAAATACAGGGGTTGTTAGAAATTCCATGGATTCGTTATTCAATCTTTTCAGAGGCCCAGCCACCTACGAATCCTGCAGCAAAATACTTAGCGAGGCTGATAATAAAAATCAATAACAAGATCGGAATTTTCCAACGCATGGGAAGGCTCCAAAACCATCTACTTGGCCCGCTCCAAAATCTAATGGGTTTTGGTTTCCTACTAAAAAGTGACATATTACATTCCCTCCTTGGTCTGAACTTACGGTTTACCCTCCAAAAAACTTACTAATATCTTTATCTAGAATGACTATTTTGTCAACCCAGATCTTCGTGAAGGGCTGGGTCAACCCATTAAAATAGCTTATATATAAAACTTAAAAGTATATCAACTCCTATAAAAAAAGGTTGAGAACCCACAAAAATGGACTAAAAATATGACCAAAAATATTAATACCTAAAAAATTATCAGCTAGTATCAACATCAATAAAATCATCGGTCCATTTTGAGCTAAATTAATTTTAAACTGATTGTACTTATCCGGTAAAATATTAAACAAAACATGTGAACCATCCAAAGGAGGTATGGGTATTAAATTAAAAACTGCAAGGATTAAATTTATAACGATTAAAGTAGATAAAAAATAGGCTAACATATTTATTTCTGGATAAGCCTGATTATATACATAAAATGGGTGTAAATTGGAAAATAACACTTTAAACATTATTGTAAATATAACTAAACTTATTAAATTAAAAACTATTCCAGCTAAAGATACAATTATGTCACTTCGTTTTCCATTTTTTAGATTATTTGGATTTACTGGAACAGGTTTTGCCCAGCCAAAACCAGCAAACATAAACATCAATAAGCCGACTATATCAATATGAGGTAATGGATTTAGAGTAAGTCTTCCAGACAATTTAGCAGTATTATCACCTTGTATTGATGCCGCCCAAGCATGAGCGAATTCATGAATTGTTAAACAATAAAAAATTGCCAACAAAAATGGAATTATTAAAATTGGATTTTCAGAAAAAATTGAGAATATCATATTCCTTATTATATCATAGTCAGCTGATAAATCCGTCTTTCGACTCATCAAGCAAAGCTTGGTTCGCTCAAGACGGCTTCTATTTACATTTTACATTATTTGATGAAGCCGCCTATCTGTTTATCCCATAACTTCTTATATAAGCCGGATTTCTTTTTTACTAATTCCTGATGGCTGCCTTGTTCCACTATCTTACCCTCATTAAGCACCACAATCCTATCCATCTTCATAATAGTTGACAGGCGATGGGCAATTACAATAACTGTTTTATCTTTCATTAATACCTTCAAGGCATCTTGAATAAGCTCTTCTGATTCTGAATCTAAACTGGAAGTGGCTTCATCTAAAACCAAAATTGGGGCGTTTTTTAGTATAGCTCTGGCAATAGCCACTCGTTGCCTCTCACCGCCGGAAAGTTTGACTCCCCTTTCACCAACGTAAGTTTGGTAGCCTTCTGGGAGTTGTTTAATAAAAGCATCACACCTGGCCAGTTTGGCAGCCTTAATAACTTCCTTATTGGTAGCACTTGGTTTGGAGTAGCAAATGTTCTCCATTAAAGTCCGGTGGAATAAAATTGGATCTTGCGGCACCATACTGATATTTTTGTGCAGGCTTTCTTGGGTAACTGAAGAAATTTTCTGGCCATCTATATAAATTTTACCACCGCCCAGATCATAATTTCTTAACAAGAGGTTTACTAAAGTGGATTTACCAGAACCGGAAGGCCCAACCAAAGCCACCCGCTTCCTGGGTTTAAACATCAAACTAAGCCTAAAGAAAATCCGCCTGGTTTTGTGATAGCTAAAGTTAGCGTTCTTAAACTCAATTTCTCCTTGGGTAACTTCTAATTTTTTCGCGTTCTTAACATCTCTTATCTCATGCTGGGTTTCTAAAATCTCAGTCATCTCATTGGCATCGGCCATATGTTCATAATAGCGCCTGATAATCCGACCAAAGTTCCAAAGCCGATGGAAAACCGTAATTATGTAAGCCTGAATTAAAACAAAATCACCTATAGTAAAAATTCCTTGCTGCCAAAGGCCAATAGCAAAATAAAATATGCCGATTTCCAAACCAATCATTAACAAGGCCTGAACAGCTTCAAAAATATTTCCCAAATCCCAGCAAAACCGCTGTAACTTTCGCCACTTTTCAGTCACTTTTTTAAATAGCTTTCTTTCCCGTCCATAACCGGTAAACAATTTAACATTTTGGTGATTGGTAATAGTATCAGCCAAAACTGCCGTGACCTCTGTATTGGCTTGGCTTCTTTTTAAATCATATTTCAACTTGTAGATGCTGAAAAAATAATTGATAATACAATAAATAGTAATCCAAACTAGAATAATTATGCCCAGCCATTTATTCCTGCCCCATAAAATATAAATTATAAAAGTGATGCTGGTAACTATTTGCAGAACTTCAAAAAATAAGGCGTCAGAAATTCCTTCAAAAGCCTTGGCAAATCTGTTAACCTTTTTCACCAAGGATCCAACGAAATTATTATTAAAATAATTTACAGAATGTTTATGAAGATAACCAAAACAAAAGTTGGACAGGCTGGCCATCACTTTGGTTTCAAAATAACTTATGGAAAAAGTGGCCAGGCGCCAAAATGTCCAGGCAACAGCATAAACTAACAATATTTTAATAAGTATGCCCACCAATATTGGTGGCTTTGAGTCAATTGAACCTGGACCGCTTAGAATATCAAAAAAATCTTTATAATAAAGCGGAGCAATTATGTTAGCTAATGAGGCAATGATGACAGAAAAAGTAACCACTACAAAACTAACCCAATGTTGCCTGGTGTGCTGCCAAAAAATTTTAAATGTTTGTTTAGTGTAATTCTTCATATTTAGATAAAAAAAGGAGCTTTTAAATAGCTTAAACACAAGCCTGGTGATAGCTCCTTGCACTAATTAAGACGTAAAAAACCTTAATTTGTTACAAAAAACTGACTAAAAGAGCCAGTTTTTCTAACTTAAAGCCCTAGCCAAAATGGCTAAGATTGGAAGTTCCTGGTAAACAAACTGGTCACCTAATAGCTAGCAGTTAGCAAAGATATAACTTTTCTTACTTGTAGCAATTAAGTTGCGACCGATGGGTATTCTCAAGAATAAACCACGGTTTATCCTTATACGAACTCCCTTTCCAATAGGATTGTAGAGCTCCAATCTGTTGCCTTTATTGGTAGGGCTCTTTAATTATATCATATTTTTAAAAAAGGAAAAACCGCTCTCAAAATTGAGAACGGTTTAATGATTAAGGTTGATTTTACTTTTCAACCTTTTTGTAATTCCTCTCACATTTAGGATTAACACACCTGTCCACGGTTGGGCCACTGGCTCCGTTTACCGGATCAAGAGATTCAATAGAAATGATAACTGGCTGTAATGGATGACCACATTTTGTGCACATGACACTATCCTCCGTTGGTTCTTTCACTATGTTTTTGACTAAACGACAAACTCTTTTTATCTGGCGTCCAATATTTATATTAGACTTTAAACCCTTCGACTTCGCTCAGGGTAGTTTGTTTAGCGTAGCTAAACAAACTAAAAACGCTGACCGGTGGTCAGCGTTATATAAAGTACTTATAAAACGAATTAACTGACCACCATCAGCGGAATTAAAATAATAATAGCTAAAATAAGATCTAAGATGTTTAGATTTGTTATTCTTGATATATTTTCGGTGGCTGTTTTCATATCAAGAATAATTTTATCATATTCTAAAAAAGTGTCAAATCAATTAAAACGTTGATAAAAAAAATACCTTGACTTTTTTATAAAAATTTGTTACGAATAAAAAAGCGGCACGAGTCTTTAGTCTCAATTAGTCCTTAACCGGATTTAGTTGAGGCAAACTCTGCCGCTTTAAAAATATTTAAATTTTCTAAAAAATATAAGGTTCGGACAGGAACCTTTTTTGAATTTGGATCCTGTCCGAAAAATGTGTTACCAAGGCCGATGTTTATGGTTTTCCCAGTCGTAACCAGGATCAATCCCACTCACCAAAGTAGCTTGGTGGTGAAAAGTATTCGGGGACACAGGAATAAAACTTGCAGTCTCACTACCCATCTCTCCATTATCGTTGATTCCATGGTCGTTCCTCCTTTGATCACTTATCTGTTCTGCTTGCTTATCTACTTGTGGTTGTCTGGTAGACATAATACACCTCCAGTTAACTTTTGCAACTATTGAATTGTTCAAAAATTGAGTTTTCCAATTGATTAATTAGAAAATAGAATCTTTGAACAACTAAAAAAGCCACCTATCCGGTGACTAGATTTACTGTTTCTATTTATTTAAAAACGTCTAACCACCAGATAGCTAGCTAAAAAAGAAACCAAAAAAGACATTTTGTACCATAATCTGTGATTTACTCTGGCTTTTTTGATTATTCATAGTGATTAATAAAAGTTTAGCAAGGAGAAAAAATATTGTCAACCAGCCCTTCGCGAAGGGCTGGTTCAAGAAAAAAAGCCAAGCTGGTGCCTGGCTTTTGAAACAAATCTTACTCTTCCCAACTAGCGTAGGGTTGATGATTTTTGGGCGGGTTTTCCAAAGGAACTTCTGGCGCTAAACCATCTTTACTGGCCATTTTTGGCTCATCAGACGAATTACCCCCTTCTGGCTGTACACTTGGAACAATCGAATCTTTACCGTCCATAAAAAACCTCTCCTTCTTACGGTTAACAGCCTAAAAAACCTCTAAGAAAATCAAAATCATCAGTAGTTTCTTCTTGGTTTGAATCATCTGATGTTTCAGGTTTGTTTCTTTTGCTGAACATAATTCCTCCTGGCGTAAAGAACAAAAAATCCTCCTTTTCTCTGGGAGGATTCTTTATTTAAGAGGAAATAATGTATTTAAACATCCAAAGAAGCCACCCGTAGAAAAGGAAGATACATATTCCACCAATTTTGGCTTTTTTGAATTATATTCATAGTATAAATATTTTACACTAAATTTCTATTTATAGCAAATTATTATTTGAACTCTTCTTCGTAAACCATTTCCCAACCGGTTTTGTTATAGCTAAACAGCTCATCATCTTCAAAAAATCTTTTAATTTCTTTGGTGGCTGTTTCTAAAGAATCAGAAGCATGGACTAAATTCCAGTTAGTCATGGCTAAATCGCCCCTAATGGTTCCGGAGTCGGCTTCTATCGGTTTAGTGGAACCGACAACCAATCTAACAGCCTTAACAACATCATGGCCTTCTAAAACCATTAATAAAACGGGTGAACTCTTCATGAATTTTTTTAAATTGCCAAAAAAAGGCTTGTCTTTGTGGTGCTCATAGTGCTCATCAAGTTTGAGGTCATCCAGCTCAACCATTTTCATACCAGCTATTTTTAAGCCTTTTTTCTCAAATCTGGAAACAATTTCACCTACCAAATTCCTTTGGATGGCGTCCGGTTTTAATATAATTAGTGTTTTTTCCATATATATAATTATTACTTACTTAAGAAGTCCTTTACCTTAGCAACAACTTCAGCAGGTGTCAAGTTTGCCTTTACCAAATAGCCGACTGCCCCTAGGCTCTGGCCCTTTTTTATATCTTCATCCTGGCCTAAATTAGTTAACATAATAACCGGCACATTTTTTATTTTTGGTATCTCTCTAATTCTTTTTAAAACAGAAAAACCATCTAATTTTGGCATGATAATATCCAACAGTATTAAATCTGGCACTTCCTCTTCTATTAATTTTAGCCCGCTCTCACCATCCAAAGCTTTGCGGATTTTATATCCCTGATTTTGAAACTTTGTTTCATACATGTTAGCCAACATTTCTTCATCTTCTATTAAAACGATATTATATTGTTTTTCTGCCATAATTTTTTTCAATAACTTAATAATTTATTCTCCATGAATACTAATATTATAGCAAAACCTAGCCAAGAATCAACCCCGCTGCTCCTGCCTGCCGGCGAGGCATGGCGCGAGCGACTGGGTCAAGTTCCTATTTTTATATCTATGCCGTCGCTGATTAAAATAATTGTTCCTAATAAATCTGTTCTAAACAGCCCAATTTCTAAACGCTTAAGCCGGCTTAATATTCTTCTGGAAGGGTGGCCGAACTTATTATCCTCCCCTACTTGAATAACGGCATGTTCTGCCTGGACTTTTTTTAGAAAATCTTCTATTGATGAAGTGTCGCTGCCATGATGGCCCAGTTTGATAACTTGGGATCTAATATCATAATTATTATCTAAAATTTCTTCTTCTCCTTCAATTTCTAAATCGCCCATAAATAATATTTTAACTTCTTCATAAATTAGTTGGACCACTACCGAACTATTATTAAGATTTTCAATTTTCTGATTAGTAAAATCAATAAAAGGATAAAAAACCTTTAATTCAGCTTCTCCAAAAATGAACTTCTGGCCAGCCAAAGCGATTTTTAAAGGGATTTGTTTTTCTTTAATAATTACCAGCCACTCCAAATAAGCATCAGTTGGATGCAAAACTCCGGTATACAAAACTTGTTTAACTTTATATCTTTTTAAAACTTCTACTAAACCATATATATGGTCGTCGTGCGGATGGGTTAAAACCATTAGATCAATAGTTTTATCATAAAATGGCAAAGCTTGGCCCAACTTAGTAATAAATGAATTGTCCGGTCCGCCATCAATAATTATATTTTGATATGAAGGCGTCCTGATTAAAACTCCATCACCCTGGCCAATATTAAAAAAATAAACTTCGAGATCATTATCTTTACCAGAAAACCAAACTGAAGTTAAAAGAACTGTAACTACTAGAAAAAGTCCAATCAGTATTTTAATAACTTTTTTCATAAAATTAAATATTTATTTTTTTTATAAATAAGTACGCCAATTATTAAATATCCCAAAACCATAAAAATCCAGGGTAAATTAGTTACTGGCACCGAGGCCCATTCAAGCTTTGCTAAAATTTCTGTCAGTTTAAGAACATAAGTTAATATTACCCAAGATATCCAAGCGATTACTTGCCCCAAAGGAAGCCAAATTAAACCAAAAACTACAGCCAAAAAACCAACTGCCATATTTATCGGGATAACCGGTAAAATTAGCAGGTTGGCAATGGGTGCCAAAAAGGAAAACCGGCCGAATTGAAACAAAATTAAAGGCGTAGTTAATATAATAGCCGATAAAGTTGTAGTAAATGACTCTCTTAGTTCAAAAGTTGATGGTAGCCATTTGGTATATTTTTCTAAAATTGGCACAAAATAAATTAATCCAATGGTAGCTAAAAAAGAAAGCTGGAAACCGGCATCCCAAATTAAAACCTTTGAATTATATAAAAGCATTATCACGCAAACAATAACTAAAATATTATGCATCTTGGTGGCCCGGCCCACGGTGGTAGAAATTAAAGCCACTATGCCCATTATGCCGGCCCTTACGATTGAAGCTGGTGAACCTGTAATAACCACAAAAAAAATAATTCCCAAAACAATCAGCCAAAAAGCTTTTTTCCTGGAAAGGCCAAGTCCAATAAATAGATTGGTCAGCATTACGGCGATGATGGTTATGTTATAGCCGGAAACAGCAATTATATGAGTAACGCCGGTTCGGTTAAAATTTTCTAAAACATCTTGGGGCATGCCTTTTTTGGCGCCCCACAAAAGGCCGCCCAAAAATGAAGCTTGCGGTTCCGGCAAAATTTGGCTGGAAACTTTAACCACCTTGCTTTTTATTTTAAAGATTGTTGATTTAAATAAATTCCCCTGATTTGATTCAATTTTTTCAATCTGCCCTCGATAGCAAATTGAATAGATATTTGAAAGGGCCAGATATTTATCATATCTAAAATCCTCAATCGGTTCCGGCTGGGTAAACTCACAATTTATTTCTAAAACATCACCATATTGATATTGAGGAAACAAAGAAGTTCTAACTAGAACATTTCCTTTTTTATCAATACCGCGGACTTTGTATTTAATGTGGTCCTTTCTTACATCAGGCTCATCAATAATCTTTCCTTTAAATGTGATTGACTTACGCTGTCTGAATTCTGTTTCTGACTGATTGTTATAAAAAGCCAGATGATTTTCATTAACAATAGGATTTGATAATTGCTGCCGAGAAATTCCAAAGGCAAAAAATAATAAACAAAGGGAAATTAATAACAATAATGATTTTCTTTTCACAAAAATTATTGAAACAATGCTAACCAAACAAACTAAATAAATTATCAGCCAAGCAATATTAAAAAATGAGGCTAAACCAACGCCAATAATAAAACTTAGGCATATATAGAATACAAATTGTGATTTTCTGATAATCATTAAAATTGAGGATCAAGGATTGAGGATTAGAATTATATATTTTTACTATTTAATGTCTTTTTATGCTTATTCAGGTCATGTAATAACTCCTCATAAAACTTTTCCAGAATTAGATAATTATTTTCTGAACAGTAATTCAATTTTCTTGCAATAGCTAGATGACTTCTAGTTTCTTCTATTTCACCACGAACAATATATAAAACCCTAATTTTATCAGCGTAGTGATATCGGCCCCAACTTTCTGCAATATTACTGGCTACTGAAACAGCTGATCTTCTTAACTGGCTTGTTAAATTAAACTTTTCGCTTTCAGGAAAATTTTTAGTTATTTTATAAACTGCTTCAATTAATTTGACGCTTTTCTGCCAAATAGGCACTTCTTTAAACGATTTATATTCCATATTTTGATTTTTTTAATTATTAGTCCTTAATCCTTAGTCCTTAAAATAAAAAAAGGCCCTCCGGAAAAATCCGAAATGACCCTTATTACTTATAATCATCCTAAATCATTATTAAAAAATAATCAATCTCAACTTCTAATCCTTAATCCTTAGCCCTTAATAGTTAAACAAAAAAACCGCATCTCTCTATTGAGAAATGCGGTGTGGTGTAATGAATAATGTTCGAAAAGTTTACTTCATCAGAATTACCCGATGCGTTCGTGATGTCTCACCGGCGTCCATTCGAATGAAATACGTTCCACTGGAAAGGTTTGTACCATCCAGAGTGAATTGATGCTCGCCTGCTTCGAGTTGACTATTGGCCAATTCTACGACTTGCCGGCCGAGCGCGTTGTAAACCGCCAGCTGAACATTCCCAGCTTGCGATAAACTGATCGAGACCGTTGTGGTAGGATTGAACGGATTGGGGTAGACCGAACTAAGCTTGGATTCTGTAACAATTGGATTTGTTACTTCAATATCATCCCAGCCGGAAAAGCCCGGCCAGTTCACGGGTTGAACACTCGCCACCCCATTGCCCGGCAACTTCACGAAGCTGAACTTGTCATGATCCAACACCTCCCAAGTGTTGTGATCTTTTACAACAGCGAAATACATATACTCGCCAGCTGCCACTCCGCCCGGCACCATCTGTTGAAGATTTGAACGAGTGATAACCTCCCCGACTGCCAGTTCAATATTCGAACGGCTCAGAACCGGATAGGTATATCCGCTGGGCAGATAAATCTCTGTCCAAACATCAACGTACTGTGTTTCGTCGGAAACGTTGGCGATTTCGATATCAAAATTGAACGAACCACCGCCAGCA
Organism: uncultured Gammaproteobacteria bacterium; assembly: GCA_964588165.1. GTDB lineage: Bacteria > Patescibacteriota > Patescibacteriia > UBA1558 > UBA10009 > CAZPMS01. The sequence continues at coordinate 152,400 of CAZPMS010000002.1, read as the reverse complement.
GGGATCTGAATATCAACCTGGTGAGGAGTGAGAATAACCGTTACATCAGGAAGTTCAGCGGTAAGCTTGAAAACTTTGATAAAATGATTAGTATCCTCCATCTCGTAGTTACCGACAGCGATATAGCCACCATCGAATGTTTGCTGAACAGTGTCTCCTGCATGGCCGGTTTCAATAAAATAAAATGTCTTGGTCCATTCCAGCCCGCCATGATCATTTGTCTTGACCAGTGAAGTCTCAGTATCAAGCTGGCCATACCACCGAACTGCCGAAATTACATATCCGCCGTCTTCGGTCGATCGGACAGTACAACCTTCGTTTAGGTCAAGTTCGGAATATAAACACTCCCAAACCATCTGACCATCCAAATCGACCTCAAACAACCAAACCCTGGAAGGATCACCGCCGGTCTGACTCGAACCCGTTACTACACAGTGGTCCTCGTCGGTCAGAACCATGGAATAGGCATGGTCAAAACTACCGCCACCAAAAATATCCTGCCGAATAACATTGCCGTTCGGATCAAGCCTCAGGATTTGAACGTCCGAATTTTGCCCCGAAACATCACCAACCAAAATGTAGCCTCCGTCTGAAGTCTGACGGATAGATTCACCGTGATGTCCCAGATATACATTGGCCCAAATCTCGTTACCGTTGGTATCTGTCTTAAGTACCAAGACATGGTCGAACTGCTCAGCATAGCTTGTACCGGTTACAATGTAACCACCATCCGCAGTTTGCTGAACATAGCTCCCATATTCGGTTATATTCGGATTACCAAACACTTGCTCCCAAATCCCCTGGCCGTTTGCTGAAATTTTCATCAAAGCCAAATCTGACGAGCCTCCGATACCTTCGTGCCTCTGACCAGTTATAACATAACCACCATCTTCGGCTTGGATTCCATGCAGGCCGGAGTAGTAATGAAGATCACCACCAAGCGCGACCTCCCACTCAAACTCGGCTTCCGCATTGATCTTGTGGAGGTAAAGGTTGGCTTGTTCGTTCGGACTGAATGAACTTGAGTTACCGATGACGAGATAGCCACCATCTTCGGCCTGAATGACACTGTTGGCCCAGTCTGACTCACCATTCTGTATGGTGTAATCCCAACTGAAATCAGGTGCCTCAGTCGCATTGACTGAAAAACCAATCGCCATCATCATGACGATTGCAAAAATAACAGTAAAGATCCGGTTCATCGACTTCTCCTCAAGTTGCAGATGTCTCTTTAGACTATCTGCGTTCCGCGGAAAGCCCCTTTTTGGGGTGTTTTTTAACTACTTTGTCAAAGTCCTGTTTACTTAAAATACGTATTAATTTACCATATATTTCATATTTTGTCAATAGCAAAGAAAAAACCGCATCTCTCTGTTGAGAAACGCGGTTAAATAAATCATGTAAAGAACAAGTTCTACTTCATCAAAATGATCTTGCGAACATCATGCAAACCATCCATCGTATTCGCACGGACGAAGTAAATGCCACTGGACATATTTGAACCGTCCAGCGTGAACTGATGTTGGCCAGCTTCGAGCTGACTATTGGCCAACTCTGCAACCTGACGACCCAGAACGTCAAAGACGTTTACCTTCAGCTTACCTGCCTGTGGTAGATTGACTGTAACGGTCGTAGAAGCGTTAAATGGGTTAGGATGAACACTGAACTGTTCCTGTTCGGTGTTTACTGATGGGGTTGGTTGGTTAGGAGCCGGTGGAGCAACATATTCAAGATATAACTTGGAAAACCAATATTGCTCCTCACTTAAGGGTTCTTCCCAAAGAACCCAGGCCCCACCGTCATCTGCTGGCTGGATTATCGAAGTACACCAATACTCCTCATTGTAAACAGTATGTGGCGCAAGATATGGTGCTAAAGTCATCTGCCTTATTACTTGACCGTCAGCAGACAACTCAACATAAACAAGTTCATCTACTTCATAGCCACCCGCGCTTTCGACTACTCTTATATTAGCCAACCTTTCTCCCTCAAGCCAGGCTATATTAGAAGACAGCCGATGCATGTGATCAAAGGCTAAAGGAACAACACTTACCTGGCTTTGATCGTTTATAATAATAATATAATTGAAATAATCAGGCTCAAACACGCTGCTTTGTTGGATAAAAGCAATATTATTATTTATTTGAGAATACTTAGGCGAAAGCCCCTCAGAAGCCCCACAAATTTCTGTCTGCCTTAAAAAATTCCCAGATAAAGTACGATCCTGAATAAACCAAGTACCGGGATCATTATAACCCCGGCCAAGAGTCCTAAAAAAAGAGCCTACTGGGTATTCCATTATAAAGGACGCGCCGACGAGCATTCCGTCCCAAATTATCGTTTGCTCTGCCAGCCCACTAGGCCAAACGACCACCTTTAGCTCGCAATCTCTCGTTACATTATTAGCAAAAAATGTCCAAGCGCCGTTTACAAAAGACGGCCTAGTTTCGCAACCAGAATTTATATCGTCAACTACCAAATAAGTAATATCTAACACAATTGAATGAGCTACTGGCACAAAGGCGTCAAGATCAATGACCATACAAGTGACAAAACTATCACTTCTTAATGCCCAATAAGCTAATGCCGTCCCATCCTCACCCAAAACTAGATTTGAGGAAAAATGGAATCTAAAACTAAGATCGCGTTCAGTGAGAGCGATTGAAGCAACTTCTTGATTCTCCACCTTTATCAAAGAAAGATAATAACCATCATCTTCAACTTCAGCTAGAATAAAAATCTGGTCGTTGTGAACTAATATATCATGAGGTATAACACTTCTTCCATCTAAATCAATCTCCATCCTCCAAAGTTCAAAAGGCTCACCTTCTTGTTGTGAAAAACAAGCAAGATTTATAGCAAACGGAACTCCTTGGCCGTTATCAAGCCAAGCCGAATAAAATAATCCTTGATGGCTGATAGAGCATTCAAACAAATAGCCTCCTATTATCTCGGGGTCAATAATCTCATCCAGTTCGCCGGTTTGGCCCTGCTGGATAAATTCACTCTTGTCCACAGTACCGAGATAAATCGGCTCGGCCTGAACACCAACAACCATCGCCAGCATGGCGATCACAAGAATACTGAGTGTGAATCGTTTCATCAATCCAATCTCCTGTTGCAGGTAGCTTTTTGCTACTCTGCGTTCCGCGAAAAGCCCCATTTTGGGGTGTTTTTAACTACTTTGTCAAAGTCCTGTTTACTTAAAATACGCCTAAATTTATCATATATTTCATATTTTGTCAATAACTAATATATTGATTTTTTTACTATTATTAGCTAAAATTAAACTTATAATTACTTAACAAAATTCATTATGGATGAACAAAACGAGTTGCCAACACCAGAACCAATCCAAGGCTCAAAAAACCCCTGGGTTATAATTGTTTCAATTGTAATTACCGCTCTAATATTTGGCGGCGGTGTTTATGCTTGGCAAAATTCAAATTTAAAAACAACTGAAAAAAACTTTCAGCAAGAAATCACCTTATTACAAAACCAAATCAGTCAGCTTCAGCAAACTCAAGTAAAACAAGATGAATTAAATACTAACGAACCTGTAGATAGTTCTGATGATGAACAATCTAATTGGAAAGTTTACACAAATGATTTATATAACTTCAGTTTTGAGTATCCAAATAGCTGGATTTTGTCAGAAAAATCTGGAACATACCCGGATGATTCTAAGTACATCTATATAATAATAGAAAATGATGACGAAAAATTTATTGTCAGTCCACTAAGCAATTATGTACTATTTCAAGATGGTATCTGGAATGAAAACAAGGAAAATATTATAATAGATGAAAAATCTGCTCTTAAAACTATTTACACTCCCGACTCTAATCAGAACTGGGGCGGTAACATTCCTACTGCCAGAACTAAAATAGAATTTACATCAATCCCCGAAGGCTGGAATAATCTGGGCACTATCAACCAAATTGCTGGGGGAAATAATGACTTTTCCGCTCTGGACGAAATACTAAACACTTTTGAATTTACTAAATAAACAAAAACTAAAAAACAGTCTGTCAGTTTGATAGGCTGTTTTTTAATAAACTCAATTTATTCTATCTCGTATCCATCATTCGGCAAATCCTTAATCCTAATCCCCTGTTCTTCTAACTGCTGACGTAACTCATCAGATTTTTTATAATCTTTATTCTTACGCGCAAGCTGACGTTCTTCTATTAACTTTTTAACTTCAGCTGATGGTTCTTTTTCTTGTTTATATTGATTCAAATTCAAACCCAAAACTTTATCAAATTCAATAATGGTCTGACGTTTTTTAGAAGAAGGCTTATCTGACTTTAACAATTCCTGAACCAAAGCCAAGGCTTCCGCAGTATTAAGATCATCATTAATAATTTTTAAAAATCTTTCTTTACAGCTACTGCAAGCTTTCCCAGGCCTTTCTAAACCTTTGATATCTCTGATTAAATTATTATAACCTGTTTGTGCGGCCTCCAAAGCTTTCCAACTAAAATTAAGTTTTGATCTGTAATGGGCCTGCAATACAAAATATTTATATGCCAACGGATTGATGTTTCTATCTTTTAAAGTTTGAAGAGTGATAAAATTATCTTCTGACTTAGCCATCTTACCTTCGTTTATAATTAGGAACTCTCCATGCATCCAGAACTTTACTGACTCTTTTCCTACTAATCCCCAATTTTGAGCACGTTCATTAGTATGATGAATTGGAATATGATCAATTCCGCCAGTATGAATATCAAACTCCTTGCCTAAATTTTTTAAACTAATGGCCGAACATTCCAAATGCCAACCCGGGAATCCTTTACCCCAAGGGCTGTTCCATTCCATCTGACGCCTCTTTGAGGCGTCATCCTGAGCGGAGTCGAAAGATCTCCCGTTCGGATAGCTAAACTTCCAAACCGAGAAATCGGTTGGATTCTTTTTTTCATTGTTAGCCTCTACTCTGGCACCCTCTTTTTGGCCTTCTAAATTTAACTTGGCCAATTTTGGATAATCAGGATATTTTGAAGTATTAAAATAAATACCGTCTGATATTTTGTAAGTTAAACCCTTCTTTTCTAACTTTTTAATAAATTTGATTTGATCCTTGATGCAATCAGTGGCTTTAACCCATTTATGAGGCTCTAAAATATTTAAATCTTTAAGATCCTGCTTAAAAGCCTTGGTGTAGAATTCAGCAATTTCCCAAACAGTTTTGCCTTCCCTTTTTGCGCCTTTTTCTAATTTGTCTTCACCGCTATCAGCATCTGAGGTTAAATGACCGACATCTGTAATATTCATTACTTGTTTTACTTTATAATTATTGAATTCCAAAGCCCGCCTTAAAATATCTTCAAAAATATAAGTTCTAAGGTTGCCAATGTGAGCAAAGTTATAAACAGTCGGCCCGCAGGAATATAAACTGACCTTTTTACCTTTTAAAGGTTTGAATTCTTCCTTTTTGCGAGTGAGAGTATTATATAATTTCATAAACTTATTTTACTTGAGTTGGCTTTTTAAGTAAACTTGGATAAATTCATCCAAGTCTCCATCTAAAACCTTATCCGGATCCTTTTCCTCATAATCTGTCCGGTGGTCTTTAACCATTTTATAAGGATGCAGAACATAAGAACGGATCTGGTTGCCCCAGGCTGCTTCGGTAAATTCACCCCTTAAACGTTGCCGTTCATCTTCTTGTTTTGCTTCGTTATATTTAGCCAGCTTGCCTTTTAAATATTTTAAAGCTGTATCTTTATTTTGATGTTGCGAACGTTCGTTTTGGCAAGTGGCCGTAATACCTGTTGGCAAATGGGTGATCCGAACAGCTGAATCTGTAGTATTAACTCCTTGGCCTCCATGTCCAGAAGCTTTAAAAGTATCAATTTTTAAATCTTCATCTTTTGTTTCTAAATCTGACTCCTGTTCCAGTTCCGGAACAACTTCCACCATAGCAAATGAAGTATGCCTGGCATTATCAGCATCAAATGGTGAAAGCCTGACTAATCTATGGACGCCCGACTCTGACTTTAAATAACCATAGGCAAGCCTGCCTTTTACTTCCACAGTTACTGACTTTATTCCAGCCTCTGCACCTTTTGATTCATCTAAAATTTTTGCTTGCCAATTTCTTTTTTCAAAAAATCTTAAATACATTCTAAGGAGCATTTGGGCCCAGTCTTGGGCGTCATCACCGCCGGCTCCGGCATAAATGGATAAAACGGAATTATTATCATCATATTTGCCGGATAAAACAGTAGCCACTTCCAAATCAGTAAACTGATGTTCCAATTCTTGATACTTAGCATTAATTTCTGACTCTAAATTTGTTTTCTTATCATCTTCGTCATCATCGGCTAAAGCCAAAAGCAAGCCAACCTCATCATTTAAATCCTGCCAATTTTTTATTTCCTCTTTTAAATCGGCAACTTTTTGAGAAATCCATTTGGCCCGCTCTTGGTCTTGCCAAAAACCGGGCTGGTTCATTTCCTGTTCCAGATTTTTTATTTCAGATTTTTTTGAATCTAAGCCTACCTTGGACTCTAAATCTTGAATCTTGGATTTAAATTCTTCTATTTTATCTATAATCTCTTTCATAAACTTACTTAAGCTTAACAAAAAAATGTCCATTTTTCAATTATCCACAAAGTTTCATTTGCCAGACCATAAATAGTCGTCTAAGATTGTTGTATATTAAATCTAACTTGAAAATAATCTTTAAGCTTTTTTGCTTTATGGACCAAGAACAGATTCAAGAAATACTAAAAAAAGAGGAGGTAAAAACCTTGTTGCTCCAATTTTCTGACCTTTTGGGCAATATTAAAGTGGTGGAAATAGAAGTTCACCGTTTTGCAGAAACAGTGGAAAATGGCATTTGGTATGACGGCTCTTCTGTGGAAGGACATGCCAGAATTTACGAAAGCGACATGCTGTTAAAGCCGGATTTAAACACCTTTGCCATTTTACCCTGGACCAATACTGAATTTAAAACAGCCCGCTTAATTTGCGATATTTTTACTACAGATGGCGAGCCTTTTGAGGGCGACCCCAGGTTTATTTTAAAAAAAGTTGTAGCCCAAGCAAAACGCTTAGGTTTTGATTATTATACTGCGGCCGAGTTGGAATTCTTTTTATTTGAAAGAAACGAACTGCCAAACAGGCTGGCTCCGCATGACCATAAAGGCTATTTTGATTATACGCCCTTAAGCCGAGCCTCCAGGATTTGCCGAAAGGTTATGGATTCTTTAAATGCGTTTAATATTAAAGGCGAAGCTTACCACCACGAAGTGGCCGAAGGCCAGCATGAAATTGATACTAAATATGATTTAGCCTTAAAAACAGCAGATAATATCTTAACCATTAAATCAGCCATTAAAGCTTACGCCAATAATGAATCTTTAAAAGCCACTTTTATGCCAAAACCTCTGCAAGGGGTAAACGGTTCCGGCATGCATATCCACCAAAGCTTATTTAAAGGTGATGTTAATGCTTTTTATAATGAAAATGACAAATATCAACTTTCTGAAACAGCCTACCAATTTATTGCCGGGCAACTGCACCACGCCAAAGCCCTAACAGCTTTAACAAACCCTTCTGTTAATTCTTACAAACGCTTAATACCAGGCTTTGAGGCGCCGGTAAATATCTGCTGGGGCAGAATTAACCGCTCCGCTTTAATCAGGATTCCTAAAATTACTAAAGGCAGCCCCAAATCTTCCCGCGCTGAATTAAGAAACCCAGACCCCAAAGCCAACCCCTATTTAACCTTTGCTGCTATGTTGGCCTGCGGACTTGACGGCATAGAAAATAATTTTACCCATCCAGATCCAATTGAAGAAAGCCTGTACCAAATGACTGAAAAGGAAAAATCATCCAAGAATATTGAAACTTTGCCAGAAAGCCTGGCAGAAGCCTTGGCTGAATTAAAAAATGATTATACTTTAACCAGCCTTTTAGGCAAGCACGTTTTGAACTCACTTGCCAGTGCCGCTAATAAAGATATTGCCAGTGCCAGGCAAGAAGTAACTCCTTGGGAAATTAAAAGATATTTATAGATAATTTTAACTATAAATTGACAAATTATCACTAAAATAGTAAGTTGATATTGTGAAGTAAGTTCAAGTAAAAAGCAGGAGGGTAAGATGATTTTAATCACTAGCAAAGTTCTTCCACTCCGAGATGGCAATAAAAATGGCGAGCCAGCCCACCAGAATCTGCAACCCGGAAAACACAGAGTTGAAAGAATTGACAGCCCTTTAGATAATTCTCATCCCTGGCTAGTTATACCCGATACCAATATTGGACTGGCTGAATGCTGGCTAAGAGAGCAAGATGGAATCACTATCCAGGAATAATCAGCGCGGTTTCTTTTCTAAAGAAACCGTTTTTATTTGTAATTGACAAAATCAAGAATAAATTATAACCTATTTTTATTAGATGAAAAAAATTGTCCTTTACTTGTGAGGTTAACATGAGCTTGACGTTAGCACTAACTCAAAGAAAATGCCGGATTTTAGTTCCCACTCGCCCAATAAACGTTTCGGGAATTATTCCGGGCTGGGAAACACTTCAAATTGGATCTTACGAAATCAGTGGAGATATTTTATCCTCTGAACAGATTCGTCAGCTTAATCTACTACCCGATGTGGTAGTAGAAACATACTGTTGATGGAAACACCTTCAATACCCCTAAAAGTCTGCTCGCAGGCTTTTTTTATTTAAAAAAACTTACCAAAGTAAGTTTTAATTTTTATCTAAAATTATTTATAAATATCAAGGATGTTTTTATATGAATCCAAAACACTCCCTTGATTGCCAATCGCATGTTGTAATTCTTCCGGACTTAAATTAGATCCCTGAAGCAAACCTTCTACGCCACTGGGATTTAAACCAGTAGGTAAAATTTTACTTAAAGTATTGTTTAAAATTGAAGGTAAATATATTACACCCAAAATAATAGGCACGATAATAAATAATAAACTTATAAAGCTCATTATCCTGCCCCACATAATATAAGTTTTAGTTTTCTTAGCCAGTTGATGAATTTCTTTAGAATAGGCTAAATTTTCTTCCAAAAGCTTTTTCACCTGTTCTTCCATGGGAGCGCCTTGATAATTGGTCATAATATTTTAATTCTTTAACCTTATATATTTAAGTTCTACAATATCTCCTGCCTTAAGTTGAATTTCGTTTATATTTTTTGTTTGCAAACCATTGTTTACCCAGGCAAGCCACTGTTTGCCAGCTGATTGGTTGTTATATCCTAAAATGGAAAAACTTTCTAATTGGCCCGTAGCTTGGCTGAATTGATATTTAAAGTTTAATTCATTATTTTCCAGATGATCCGCTTTGCTTAAAAGCCTCATAACGGATTCTCCATAATTTAATGGAACATCAGAAAAAACATTAACATTGCCATTGCCATAATCCAACATTAAGCTTACTGTTATGGTTTTAGTTCCGGAAATAATACCTTTAAAACCACCCTCAGGATTTAAAATAGTAATAGTCTGTTCCTGACCAATAATAATACCAGTAATCCAAATTAAAATAGCCAAAGCTACTCCAATAATTATTCTGGTGGATCTGTTAAAATGTTCTAACATTTACTTTTTCCCTTGGCCTTTAGTTGATTTTATCTTTAACAAACTGTTGAGTTCTTTTTGGAAAGTTTTAACGTCTTCAAAGGCCCTATAAACTGAGGCAAATCTTATATAAGCCACTTTATCAAAAACTCTTAGTTTTTTCATGACTATCTCACCAAGCTGCTGGCTGGTTATTTCATCCTTTTTTCTTTTTTGAATATCGCGCTCTATGGTATTTACCAATTTTTTAAATTTATCCTGAGTATATGACCTTTTTTCCAAAGATTTTTTTAAACCCTGCTCCAGCTTTTCCCGCAAATAAGGTTCCTTTTTGCCGTCTCTTTTTATTATAAATAAATTAAGTATCTCTATTTGTTCATAGGTAGAAAATCTAAAATTGCATTTCTGGCACTCCCTGCGCCTTTTAACCATTAAACCGTCTTCGGTTAATCTGGAATCATTAACTTTAGTATCAAATGCTAAACAAACAGGACACCTCATAATTTATAAATGATGATTAATAATTAATGACTTATGATTAATAAAATAAACTAATCAATCATCATTCATTATTTTTTAATTATTATCTACTTTTTTCCCATTTTTTTACGGATAAAGGCGGGGATCTCCAGTTCTTCCTCCTCTTTTGATTTTGGAGGCAACTCTACTTTATCAGGCTGAACAGTTTTTCCTTTTTTAGAAAAAATTGATTTTGCTAAAGAGCTTTGTCTTTCTTCCGCTTTATTATCGGCCGGAATTGGTGAAAAAACCTTCTCTTCGCTTACTATTCTTTCGGATTCAGATTCTCTGGCTGGCTGTTGGCTAAAACCGGTTGCAATAACTGTTATCTTCACTTCGTCTCCTAGATCTTCGTCCACTACTGCTCCAAAAATTACTTTGGCATTGCTATCTATGGAAGAAGTTATAACTTCTGCCGCTTCATTAACTTCGTGCATAGATAAATCTTTACCGCCGGCCACTGTGAATAACACACCTTTGGCGCCCTTTATAGAAAGTTCTAAAAGCGGACTATCTATAGCAGACCTGGCAGCTTCTACGGCCCGGTTTTCTCCATTAGACCTGCCTATGCCCATTAAAGCTGAACCGGCATCCTTCATGATTGACTTAACATCAGCAAAGTCTACATTAACCAATCCGGGGATAGTGATTATCTCAGAAATTCCTTGTACGCCTTGTTTTAAAACTTCGTCCACAATGGCAAAGGCATCCAATAAAGAAGTCTTTTTATCAATCACTTGTAACAGCCTATCGTTAGGTATGGTAATTATAGTATCTACTTTATCAATTAAATTTTCTAGCCCTCTTTCGGAAATAGTTTTGCGCTGGGCTCCTTCAAAACTAAAAGGCTTAGTAACGACAGCTACCGTTAAAGTGCCGGCTTCTTTTGCCAGATCAGCAATAATAGGCGCCGCCCCAGAACCTGTTCCACCCCCTAAACCACAAGTAATAAAAACCATATCGGTTCCTTCTATGGCTTTTCTAATATCTTCTTCATTTTCTTCTGCTGATTGGGCGCCTAATTCTGGATCCATGCCGGCTCCCAAACCTCTGGTAGTTTCTTTACCTATATGGACTTTTTTTGAAGCAGAATTATTGTTTAAAGCCTGTGCATCGGTATTAATAGCCACAAATTCAACGCCTCTGATTTTGGACTTAATCATCCTATTAATAGCCGATCCTCCTGAACCGCCGATACCTAAAACTTTTATTTTGGCAAATGTCTCTAATTCGGGTTTTATTTCTATTGGTTTTGATCTAGCCATAATTTTTTTAGTAATTAGTAATCGGTAACTGGTAATTATTTTAAAACAGGTTCCCAGTTACTGATTACCAGTTACCGATTGCCAATTAAGGTAATAATGATTTAAACCAGTCTTTCATTTTGCCTACAACTTCATCCACTGAAGAAAATTTTGGTAAATGTAATCTACCTTTTTGAACTATTCCCTGGGTACCCCAAATAGCCAATCCCAAGGCCACCGTATAAGCTGAATCTGTTACTTTATCAACCGGGCTTTCTTCTGTTCCAAGTGGCTTGCCTTCAAAGGCTGGCAGCTTAAACTTATCTTTAGCCAGTTCTAACAAACCAGGCAGCTTAGAACCGCCGCCCGTTAAAACAACTCCTGAGGGCAACAAACCGGAACGGTTAATCTTTTTTAATTCTTTATCTACTAAAACAAAAATTTCTTCTACCCTGGCTGTGGCAATATCACAAATATGTTTTAGGGAAACCATGGTCCTTTCTTTTTCGGTAGATGAAAATTTAGCCAAGTCTATCTCATCGCGCTTACTTACTTTTTTAGAATTTAACTGGACTACTTCTAATTTAACGGCCTCTGCTGTTTCTATAGAAGTCCTAAGGCCGATGGCAATATCGGCCGTAATATGGTTAGAGCCAACCGGCAAAACTGCTGTATGTAAAACTTCGCCTTCTTCGTAAACTATTAAATTAGTTGTCTGGCTGCCAATATTAACCAAGGCCACGCCAAGCTCTTTCTGTTGTTTGGTTAAAGTGCTTTCACTGCAGGCTAAAATACTAAAAACCAAATCATCAACATCTATTCCGGCACGATAAATACATTTAGTTAAATTTTTAATCTGGGAAGATAGGCCGATAATTATCTGAGTGGCCACTTCTAAACGTACGCCTGTCATGCCTACTGGATCTTTTATGCCGGATTGATTATCTACTGTAAAATCTTTAGGGATAACATGCAAAATTTCATAATTTGCCGGAGTGGCCACAGCTTGGGCAGCTTCAATTGCTCTGGCTACATCTTCTTCAGTTATTTCTTTATCGGCCTTGGCTACCGCTACCACTCCGTTTGATTCTAAGGTTTTTATATGAGTTCCAGAAATACCCACCACACTGCTTTCAATCGGCGTGCCTGTCATTCTTTCTGACTGTTCCAAAACTTCGGATATGGAAGAAACCAAATCTTCTATATTGGTTACCATGCCTTTGGCCATGCCTTCTGCCTGACGCTCGGCTGCTCCAATAATTTGCCAGGTTTCATCGGGCTGATGTTGCAAGGTAACTACTCTAATATTATTGGAACCGATATCAAGGCCTGTTTTAGTTTCTAATTGCAGCATGTTTTAAAATTAGTTTAAATTGGGTAATAAAATAGATAGTTAAAACAATTGATAGGATGTTATTTAAAATTGATTACCTATCAACCATTTTAGGTATCTACTAACCTTTATTATAATAAGAAAAGAATTTTTTGGCAATCCACACTTTGAACAAAAAATATGTTCACTTTATATACAGTAATTAACGAAGCTTTTTTATTGTTTATTTTAATTTTTTAAAATTTTTTCGGCCGATTTTTCCATCTTTATTTTCTGTAACTTATTTTTATGGTCAAAACCCAATATATGCAATAAGCCATGCAAAAATAAAAAGGCTACCTCTTCCTTGATTGATTTTTTTTGGCTCTTAGCCTGTTTTTTAGCCTGGGCCAAACAAATTACAACCTCACTTACTTCCTCAAATGACAAAACATCGGTTATTTTATCCAAACCCCTGTATCTTTTATTTAATTTCTTCATTTCCATTGGGCCTATGAAAGCTACGGAAACATCTAAACTTTTTAATTTTAAATGTTTAGCTGTTTTTTTAACAATAACTTCAAAAAGCGCCTCATATTTTTGAGGCGTTCTTATTTTATAATTAATTTCAACTTTAAACATATCTACGATATTTTACTCTAATTCAATAAACATAAAGCTTCGCAGTAAAAGCTGATAGGTAGTATAAAAATACATCTGTTGCTGGGCGCCAATATTGTAAGCGATAATATAAATATTTGAACCAACAGATAAATAAGTGGTTAAACCGTCTTTAGTCTGCACTGCCGGAAAGCCATCTATAACCAAAGTTTCTAAAGTAGTGCTGTCTATCGTGGGGTTTTGTGACAGATACCAATTTAGGGCTGAAAGGCTTAAAGGATTTTCTTGAATAATGATCTCAATAAATTCGCCGGTATTAGATGTAAAAATTATTTCGCTGCTATCTACAGTTAATGACCTAACAACCCAGGCTGCGGGATAAACTACTGAATAGTTATAATCAGGATTTTGGTAAAGGTCTGTTAAACCGGAATTTATCAAACGCCCTTCTGGATCCAAAGGATCATAAAAATTTAATATCTCAGTTGCATCTGTATAGCCGTCGCCATCTGTATCGGCTAAAGTGGCATTGGTTTGATAAATATTTTCTTCAATATCTGTTAGTTGGTCGCCGTCGCTATCCAAACCCATGCTTGGAGTTATTACCACCGGCGGAGGAGGAATGGGCACAGAATTATTTGTATTATTATTTATATTTGAATTTTGGTTCACATCATCCGGAAAAATACCTTCAGCAGAAAAATAATAATCTCCTTGAGGCAATACCATAATCCCCCATTCTGAATTTTCTTCTAAGGAAATATATAATTGATAATTTTGCTGGCCACTATCTGCAAAATAAATATAACTTTCTTCTGTTAAAGGATCTTGAGGCAAATCAATTAAATAATTCTCTAATAAACTGGATAAAGTGGTTGGAAAAACTTCATAGGTTTTATAATATAAAGATAAGGCTGACCTTATGGCTGTGGCATCTTCTAATTTTTTTATATCTCTGGCACTGGCAGTATCCGGACTCTGGTTAACATTAGAATTTTGGTTTTGGTTAGTATTTAAATTCTGGTTGACAGGCTCCTGATTGGTATTTTGGTTTACTATGGGCTGGTTTATATCTAAATTTATAGTAGGTTGTTCTGTTTGCCTGCCTAAAAACACAACTACCACTGCAATTACTCCTCCCAGCGCCACAACTATTACTGTTCCTAAAATTAACCAATTTAAACGGCCCTTCTTTTTGGGCACGGAAGGTTTTAAAAATCTATTAGGCATAGTATGAATATCTTCAGAAGAAACTTCTGCAGTAACCGCTCCTTCTTTTGGAGGCATATTCTGCTCACTTACTTGTTCTTTGCTTTCTGGTGGAGTAAACATAGTTAATTTATTATATCACTAAACTTCTAATAATATAAATTTAATAATTGGATTATTCATCAAAATTTAATTCCAATAATCTGCCTGGGCCTTTGGGGTCATAACCGTTTTCAACTTCATTGCCGTCTAAATAGCCATCGCCGTCAGTATCCGGATTTAAAGGGTTGGTTTCGTATACTATTACTTCTTCCCTATCATAAAGCCCATCGCCATCACTATCCGGTTCGTTTGGATCAGTTCCGTATGAATCCTCTTCGGCATCAGTTAGGCCATCTTTATCGGAATCTAACTCAGTTGCCTGATTAACATTTTTATTCTGGTTTATTTCCGGCTCTAAAGATTCTTCTGGCTGATTAGTATTTTTGTTTAAATTCAAATTTACTATTTGGTCTTCAAACTCTTGATTTAAATTAGTAGGTGAAAGATCTCCTAAATTAACATTAGGCAAATCTACTGGCAATTCCGATTTAAAAAATTGGCTGTAGGCAAACCAGCCTCCGCCGCCTAAAATAACTATCAGGGCAAACAAACCAATCCAGAAAAATTTCCTGCTGCCCCCGCCCTCTTCTTCTAAATCATCCGGCAGTTCTGATAAAGGCTCCGGTGGCGCGGCTACAGCTTGAGGTTCCTGTTGAGCTTGAGGACTTTGAGCAAGAGGGGGTTCCGGCATAACTGTTGGTTCAGCTACAGGCTGTGGAATGGTTTCTGCTTTTTCAGTATCGGCAAACATATCTTCAGCACCTGGCACTTCTCTGCCCGGCTTAGGTTTAACCGGTGGCTGATTGGATAAAGGCAAATCTACTGGCGAAGCTGAAGGTTGCTGATTAGGAAATGATTTGGGCAAATTACTTGAACCTAAATCATCGGTAGAAGTGTTATTAGAATTTTGCTTGTCTTCAAACATATATTTTTAATTAATTATTAACTTATCTACTATATTGATCACTTTCAATATAGGCTGAACAAACATCATTTATATCACAAGCTTTTACCTGAAATTTAACTGTATTGGTATTACCATATATGCCGCTACCCTCGGACCATTGGGCATTAGTATAAAATGTCTCTATTAAGGCTTCCCATGGACCCCAATTAGTGTTTCTTTTATTTTGTATTCTAGCTACATAATGATCAGCCCCATCTACTTCATCCCAGGTGCCTGTAAAATTATCATAATCAACCCAATTACCTATTAAATTATTTGGAGGATCCAGTGGCATAGCCGGTGTAGTTGCCTGATCGCCAGGCATGGTGAAGCCAGAACACTGATCTAGGCTATTACAAGACCTAACCCGGTAACAATAAGTTGTTTCCGGAAAAAGACCAGAAGTATGGTCATATTCATTGGTTATTATATCACTATCAACCGGATCAAAATCGCCGCTACAACTGCCCGCCTTACCAACTAATTGGTAATAGTCAGCTGAAACATCCTCCCACTGGATATTAATGGAAGTAGGCGAAGTGGCTACAGCTGAGATATAGGCTGGTTCATCCGGAACCGGCTCGGCAACAACATCTGCATCATAAACTTGGAAATTATCAAAGTAAAAAGTTGAGTTCATCCAACCGGCAACTCCTACCTGTCCAGAAGTTGTAATTTTATTTTCAGAGCTATCTATTATATCAAAATTCCAGGCAGCCGGCATTTCGGTACCCTCTGGCCACCATCTGGCTTGAAGTCTAATATTACCTCCTACATCAAAAACTTTAAACTGTAACCAATAAATACCACTTGTTAAGGGAAAAGTGCTTGCTAAGTCTTCATCATGATATCCATCAGGCCCAACTCTTATTATTTGAATCTCACTATTATGGTCATTCCACAAAGCATAATATTCCTGATCCATATAATGATTTTGGCCATTATGCCTAGCGAATAATACAGCATCATCATCAGCTGAATAGCTAAAATCTATCATTACCAATATATCTACATTTAATAAATTATTGGCATTGGCATTGGTTACCCTGAAATCTCTGGGGAAATTAGGGGCAACATTATTAATTTCTGATTTTAATTTGTAATTTATCCCCCCGCCTGGCAAAGATCTTGACCAAATTTCTCCACCGCCAGGACCATTATAATTATAGCCTTCTTCCCAATTACTGGTGGTAAAATTCCAGTCTTCAAAATTATCATAAAATAAAGCATCGCCCAAACCTTCAATTCCATCACAAGTGGCATTACAATAGCCAAAGTTGCCGTTGTTTGCGCCATCATCACAAACTTCACCGCCTTCAATAATATCATTACCGCAAATAGCCACTAAAACACATTCGTCGCCCACAAGATCATAACCGGGGTCACAAACAATTGTGCAGCCTCCAGATTCACATTCTGCATAGCCATTGCCGCCAACAGGGCCAGGACAATTATTTAAACAAGTTCCACAATTATTTGGATCGTTATCAGTATCAGTTTCACAGCCGTTATAATCCAAACGATTGCCATCGCAAGCCTGCCAACTACCTACACATTCTACATCAGAACAATATTCTATACAGGTTGAATTAGGATAGCCATTATCCGTTCCGTCGCATATTTCTATAGCTTCCCTGGTATTATTGCCGCAAGTTCCCTGGTAAGGATTGCCTTCTGAGCATTCTACCTCACAAGTATTACAAGTTGGATTAACAAGTGATGCCAAACAATCCCAGCCACTGGTGCTGCCATCGCATTCTTCGCCATAACCGGTTTGAATGGAACCGTCGCCACACCAACCGCCAACATCCTGGCAACTGCCAGAACAAGAATACTGTTCATCTTCGGCCGTACCATCGCCATAACCGCCCACTCCTAATTCGCATTCTTCATCATCTATTAAAAGATAGCCTCCGGCTGCAGTATTTAAAACACTGTCACCGCAATAGCCACCACAACATTGGGATGAACTTAAACCGTAGCATTCATCATCTGAATCAAGTAATGGGCTATACCAATTGCACTGATTAGGATCACCTGCAGGGAAACAGCCATAAGGACCGCTGCCGGCCGGGGTGTACCACAAAATATCTGTACTGCATAAATAATATGAATTGCCCGGTTCGCACTGTTCTATTGGTTCTTGGACAATGGAGTCGCCGCAAAAACCGGCAAAAATGTTGGCATCACAGCCTAAAACATTATTAGTGCTAATAACCAAATGGGGATCTAAATAATAATTATCGCCAATGTTATTAGGATACCAATTGGTAGTTGTTTCCAATTTAGCAGCTAAAGTATAATTTGTTACTTCTGAATCTAAATCAATTTCTCCTTGATAGCGGTAAAAATATGAATCAGCATCGCAGGCAAAAGCCCCAGTACCAAAATTTGCCTCGGGATTCCAGCAAGTTTCTAGGTCATAACCGCAGTTGCCATTAGAGGTGCCAATATAAACCTCGTCCACCCAAAAAGTGGCTGGGCCCCCATATGAGACAATTTGTATCCTAACTGGTGATACATCCGAAGTTGTAAACCTGTCTTTTAACTGAAACCAGCCAGTGTAATCGGGCGGAGTAAACCACTCATTACCCGACCGTGGATAAGAAAGATTTCTAATCTGTACCCTGTTTGGATGCTCAACATAAACCCAAGCAGAATATTCATAAGTAGTGTTGGTAATAACTGGTATATTACTGCTCTTAATGCCATCTTCAGGAACAACAGGCGATATAACAAAAGCGGACTGACTGCCTTCACGAACATAATCTGGATCGGTATTAACTTCCATTGTTACAACGCCAACATTTGCCCAGCCTACTAATGAATCAGGGTCATCCTCAAAGCCAGGATTAATTAATTCCGGTTCCTGGCAATCAATACAGGCGCCAAATTTATTGGTTGGATCAAATGGTAAAATTGTTCCCAGTTCTGATCCCAAAGTTTCGTTCCAAGAAGGCCATTTGCTGGTACTCATGGTTTTTAAAAAAGTGCCGGCCTCTAAGGCTGGAAAAGTGCCTTCATGGCTTAACTGATATTGGTCCAGGCTCCCAGCAATAGAATTTAAATGGCTTAATCTTTCTACATCTCTAATAATTTTTTCTTTAATTTTAGGATTATCTACATTAGTATTAAAATTCCACCTTTCAATAAGCTGGTTAACTATTTCTAAAGTTTCCGGCCTGGCTCCTTGATTATAAGAAAGTAAAAAAATATCTGTATAACCGCCCTCAATTCCGGTTACCTTATAACCACCTTCAGATTCTTCATCTTCGCCTTCTGCCGCCTTCACAGTAAATAAAGAATTATTTATAAACTCTTTTAAACCTTGCCAGATATTGTTAACAACTCTTGAAATTATTGAACCTTTACTCGGTAGCATATAAGCCAAAGGGTCTTCTTCAGTTAGTGATTCTACATCAGAGGCTGCAACATAAGTTGTCCTGCCGTCTACAATAGCTTTATAACCATCCACTAAAGTGCTATTTGGAAAGCCCTGAACAGCTATGTTCTTTTTATACCAATCTGAAGGTGATAAGTGGAAAGAATTTTCATAAATCCTTAATCCAATTAAATCTCCGGTGGTAGGCACTGGTATTAAATACTCTTTTAATAATTCATCTTCGGCCGGATCTGTAGGCAGATGGCTGTTCTCCACAAAATCAATTACATTTAGAGCTGGTAGATCATCTTCTGTTCCTAAACCACCAGCATCCCTGCAATAAGAAAGCCCGAAATTAAAATCATCATCAATAAATTGCTCTGGCTGTTCAGAAACAACTGCCGGCCAAGGATTTTCACATAAATTAACAATAGCCAAACCTGAACCTGGCAGATTGGGTTGGTTATACCAATTAGGGAAAACCGCCTCGGCCACAATATCGCTTTGGCCTGTTTTAATATTATTAACACTAACTACCGAAATATCATCAGCGGCGTAAGCAAGGCTGGCTATATTAGTATCACTACTGCTCCAATCCCAGACCCACTCATAAACTCCTTCTATTGGAAAAAGTTCTGTACCTTCAAGGCTGTAACCGGAAGCTGTATATTTTTTATCACCATCATAAATAGTATCAAAATTTGCCAAATCATCAGGATCATTGTCATCAAGATTATCAAAACTGGTGGTAAATACCCATTCACTTTCTCCTGTTGCTTCATCAGCTACTACACTGACCATGCTTAAAGTACAAATATCTGCCCTTGTGGTAAAACTGTATGAATAATTTCCGTCTTCATCTAAACCATCTCCTTCCAAAGGCAGGCCATTGGTGCCTTTAATGCCGTTATCCCCGCCAACAACTATTACATTTATTTCTGAATTAGCAGGAAAAGCTTCTGCCGGACTAAACTTGACTTCGCTATCATATAAATTATTTACCAATTCCCGAGTGCCTTGAACAGGACACATATAATTAGTTACTTGGGCTTTTACCGGACCGATCAGCCGATTTAAAATATTAGCCGAAAACCAATTAAACAGCCTGGAAGCTAAAGTTTTAGAAATAACATTATTATAGTTTTTATAAAAACTTATTTCACCGCCCATATCAACTTCGTAGCAGCCTTCTGAATATTCGGTAGACAAATATTCTGCCTTTAAAGTGCTGTTACTTACTGTTGCCGGATTAATAAACTGATCAAAGCCAATATTAATCAAGCTGTTGCGGCAAACATCTTCTTCGCCCGGTTGAGGCTGCACATCGGTTACTTCTGGTCCATTAAATTCTTCTAGCACCTGCAAATCGGCAGAACCCCAGATAATTTCTTCACTGCCTGCTTCTATCGGGGCGCCGGCAAAAATTAAAGCCCTGCCAACATTTAAAGCCAAAGAAGAGGCCTGGTGCCCATTTGGCGAAGTAGCCTCTACATCAGCTACCAATAAATTATTAGGCGACCAAACATTTTCTGAGCGCCACCTATCAAGCTCATTGGAAAGAGGATTGCCATTTTGGGCATAAGGAGTTGCCAGCCAATCTACTATCATGCCTACGGTGGTAGCGGCAGAAGCAGGTTCTATTTGAATGTTATCTATGGCACAAATTTCTCCGGCAGTTTTAAAATCCCAATAACAATACTGGCCGGCCTCGCTCCAAGACATGCTTGGCGGACAGCCTTCTTGAATTAGCTGTTCTCCTGAATCGGAAATTACTCCCAAACCGCCGCCGTAGACTCTGATAGAATAATCAGATCCGGGATTCCACAGGCCATCATTTATTGTCGGTAAAATATCTATAGCCGTTCTTGGCCCGCTGCTGCTAACTGTCCATTCGGCTTGGCACTTGCCTGAAAATGTTCCAGAACAATCAATATCACTGGTACAATTTATATCCGGATTATCTTCACAATAACTTAACCTTTCAGCTTCTTGCCAAACTTCAAAATTTTCAGTGGCAATACTTTCTTGATCTAAGCTCAAATTAAATCTAACTAAACCCTGGGCATTTAAACAAACATCATCACCAACCGGCAGATTTTCAGTTATCTCAAAAGCTGTTGGTCCTGGGCCATAATTAACGGTTACCAAACCATTATTACCTTCATTTTGAATGCCGTTAGCTTCTGCCCTAATATAAGTTTGGCCTTCGTTATTGGCAATAACAACTGCTTCATCATTATTACTTGCAAAAATTGCAGCCACTTGATTATCCTCACTATTCCATGACCAATTTAAATCTGGATTTACCACCAGCTCACAACTTTCGCCTTGGCCAAAGGCTGTATAATTTTCGGTAGCGCCTTCGGCAGTTAAGATTGTGGATGAAGGATCAACTATAGCTTGTGTAATAGAGCAAACTTCATCACTATCTTTAGTTTTAAATTGCCAACTGTTAGTGCCTGTTAAACTTCCCCCTTCCGCACTTAAAATATCAAAACTTAAAATAACTTCATGCCAGCTATCAGGATCCATAAAACTATCCGGAGTAAATACCAGGCCTACTAAACCGGCTAAATCTCCTCTGGTTCCATATAGGCCCTCCAAGGAACCCGATATATCAAGCCAGCCAAAACCGCTATCATAAGTTACTGATATATTATTTATATTTAAAGTAGTGGCCGGATCCATAATTGTATCAAACTCAACAGCTATCTTGGCATTAATGCAGGCTTCTTCGGTGCCTGGCCAAGGGCTGGGGGTTTGCGGTTCTGGCGTACACTCCCAATGATAAACTATTTCCGGATTCCTGGGCACAATATCCACTTCGGCAGTGCCCGAAGGTGTGCTGGTTGCATTTACGGCTACGGCTGTGATAACAGCATGTTCACCGAGGTTAGTATAAGCATCGGCCGAAAGTAAGCTGCTGTTGATTATTGATGTTTCGTCTATATTAGCCTGAGACGGTTGGGAAGAACTCCAGGACCATTCATAAACATCCGGACAAACATTACAATTGGCTGAATTATAAGCCAACGAGTCATACCAAACCTGTTCATCTAAATAAACTGGGTTATTGTTTTCTGGAATTAAAGCATCAACTATCCTTTGTGCCGGATTAACCATAACATCAGTAACATCACACTGGGAATCTACAGTTTTGGTTTTAAAGAACCATTGGTAATCATCTTCCATGGCAATCTGTTCCAGATTACTCTTAAGGTTAGTTAAGGTGGCCCTATACCAGGTATTAAGATTTAAACTATCATCTAAATCCAAAGTGAAATATTCATAATCAGATCCGCTTAAACCAAATTCAAAATCACCTGCAACAGTTATCGGATTACAAATTCCGGGAGATTCTGCGTCACCGCACTCAGCTAATAAAATGGTGGTGCCAAGTTCAAATAATGAATCATCCATATCAGTATTAAAGGTGGCGGAAATTAAAGTATCGCTATAATTATCTTGGCTGTTTTTTAAGGGAGTTGGCGAGGCCAAGCTAAACCAACAACTGCCTATCTCTACAACTTCCGGAACCAAACAATCTTGGCAGGTGGTAAACTGCCACTGGTAATAATCACTGGGCAGTTCAGGCTCATCCGGAGCATCGGCTGTTACTTCAAAATCTATTGTATTACTTTCTAAAACATCCTTTACTATTTTAACCGGGCCAGACTCAGAGCCTTCTGGCACCATTACATCTTCATAATAATTATCGTTTACCGGAGCATCTACAAAAGACAAATCATTCAAATATAAAGTAGAATCTTCAAAACCCTCACCGGCAACACTAAAGGTAGAGCCAATAGTTCCTTCTTGAGGAAATAGGCTGCAAATACCGGGCGCCACATCTGCTACCGGGGTATATAAAAAGTTTTGGGAAGAAACAGCTAAATCTTCGGAGGCAGTAATTACGGTAATTGGGCCTTGGTCATCAAGTTCGCCAACCTCTTCTGTATTCGGGACCTTTACAACAATTTGGGTATCGGTCCAGAAATTTGTGCCGCATTCATCCGGAAAATCAAGGCTGCCCTCTTTATCTGTTGAAAATTTAACCAAACTTTCGCCCGGCACATAATTGCCAAAGCCACTGCCAAAAATAGTTACATACTGGCCGTCTGCTCCAGACTCAGGAGTAAAATAATCAATCCTTACCTCTTCATGAGCTGATTCCAAAACTGTAAAAGCTAAAACATTACTACTTTCACCCTCAACTCTTACTCTTACGCCCGTATTACCTTTAAGTAAATTAGGAACATCGGCAACTACCCTGCCATAATCTCCTACAAGCGACCAGCTGGGATTAAAAGCCGAGATAGGATCATCTGGCCGGCCAAAATAAACATCCCTTTCCATATAATCCTCGCCAAACTGGATTCCATCTACCTGGAAACTATCTTCAAATTTACCTTCCGCCGGTGCTACCGAGCAAATACCAGGCCGTTCTGTATCATTTATTAAAAAATCGTAAAAGTTGCTATTTAATCCCTCACTGGTTGTAACCTGAAGCTGCTGATTGCCCAAATCCAGTTCGGGAAGCTCTATAATAATTTGGCTATCTTGCCAGCTGCTGGGGCATAAAATATCCGGAGGCGAGTTGGCAGTCTCACCGCCAATTGTAACGGTTCCGATTTCGTCACCAAAATGGCTGCCTAAAATAGTTACCCAGTTGCCTGAAGCGCCATTATCCGGATCCACCGAACTGACTTGTGGAGCCGGCACACAATAGCAAGTTTCTGTATCACACAAACCGGAAGCGCAGGCATTATTATCAGGATTAGTGCAAATCTCGCCAACCAGTTCTCCGCATGATTCACCTTCACAGGCCGGGCAAGGCCCGCCACAATCCAAACCGGTTTCACCTAAATCAGGATCTATTACATCATTAAAACAATGGGCCGGCCTAATAACCACTCTAACTGAATCGGATAAAGTTTCGTTATAGGCCACATCATAAGCCCTGCTGGTAAGATAATAATTTTGGTTTAACTCTAAACCGTCGGTATGCCAATCAGGAATTATTTGAGCCGTAAAATTCAACGGGGCATCGCCAACTGGCGTATCAAAACCAATGTAATCGCCATCAAGATAAAAATCTACGCCGGTAATTCCACCATCATCTGTGGCATCGGCATACAACTGATACAATTCATCTGCCGAAAGGGAAACGCCATTGGTTAAAATAAAAACTTGATCAGCCAGATCTATAGCTTCTGTTAAAGCCACTTCCGGATCTTCAATATCAACCAACGGGCCGGTTGAAAATTCTGCCAAACAACTGTCTAAAGTGCAGGTAACCGTTTTACCGCTAACACTCTTTAAAGAAGCTGCTCCATCGCCGCTCACTTCTACCTGATGGACATTTAAGTCGGGGTTTATGGCATCATAGTCAAAACAGAATAAATCTTCATTTGGCGACGGACAAGGCGTGCTTGGTGTAAACAAAACTTTTTTGGGATTGCCTGCAGCCAGCTCTAAAACACCGTTTACTCTGTCAAAACCGCCAAGGCCGTTTGACTTGGCAACTACCACGCTATCTGGCCTGGAAATTAAACTACTGGCATCAACATTTTCATTAAAAGCAATTTGCACCACAATATTTCTGATGCTTTGTTCGCCCCTGGGCTGAATTGACTGAACGATAAAACTTTCTACAGTTGGATCGCCCGGTTCCCCTGGATCGCCCGGTTCCCCCGGTTCACTGCCAGTAGCATCGCTTATAACATTGGCAATAAAAGTAACTACGGCAAAAGAAATTAAAATAACCACCAAACCAACAGCTACGTTAATAACAATCCTTTTGCCCTGTTCCACTTTATCGGGGCTGCCACCGGCCGTCATCCAAATATAGCCGCCATAAATTAAAACAATTACGGCTACAATGCCCAAAAATCCTAAAAATATCTGGACTACAGCCACTATCACTTCTTTAAGGTCTCGGCTGCCCAAGCCAGTATCTGCGCCAACTTCTACTCCTAAAGAAGCTTGGGCAAAGGCCAACTGGGGAACCAATAAAATAGCAACTACTAATAAAAGCAGGCCCATGAAGATGATTTTTGTTTTAGGTTTTAAATTCATAAATAAATTCTACGGACAATTTGGGGTGATCTGTCCAGGCTGGCACGGCCCAACAGCCGGGTTAAAGCAGTTTTGATATGCATCCTTAATCCCTGCTGTTAAACGGGAATTGTAATCGGTTAAAGGATTTAAATAAGGATAATATGTTCTTAAAATTGCCTTGGTAGCCGGATTGCCGCCGTTAACAGCGGGATTGCCTGATATATTTTCTTTATAAGTAGTAAAGCCGCCTTCTGGATAACAAGATCCGTCATCTGGAAATTCAGGCAACTCTAAACCGCAAGCTGATTCAAAAACCACAAAATTTTCTGTATTTAAACTGCTACTTAAAATATATTCATTAAATATTGCTTTAAGGTGTTTGTTTTGGGGCACAGATTCATTGCCTTGCTCCGGTTCTAAAGGAGAAATTATTTCCGGCGGTGTTAAATCCATTTCGTCGGTGGTAGAAAAATTTGAACTGTAATTATCATCAGGCTGGCCTTGAGAGAAACCGTCGGCGTTACCGTCCAAAGAATTTCCGGCTGCATCGGTAATGCCGGAAAATATATCAATGGTATTGCCATTTACATCAACCAAAGCCGCTTTTACCAAAACTAAAAAGTCTTCTTCACCCGGGAAACAGGTTGGCACAGTACCACAGGAATTAACTACCGGAATAGGGCCAATTTCGCACTGGATATCACTTATAAATTCAACGGTTCTAAAAAAATTGCTAATAGTGGCATCGCCGCTCATATAAATGATATTGCCTATATCATCTTCATAACTTATTAAAATATTATTAAAAGGCAGGCTTGGATCTCCAGTGGCATGGCCTGTGGCTGTAACCACATTAACAGCTTCATCAAAATTAATTTGCACTGTGGTATTTTTAGGAACAGCCGTTCCAGAAACAGGCACCACGCCGGTTACTTTAGGAGGTGTTAGGTCTACTATATTACTAACCTGGAACGACCATAAATAGCCGCCAATTAAAAATGCCGGATCACCGCCTGATTTATTTATTTGATCAGTTAAATTTATTGAATAATTTGTATAAGCATCAGAGCTTCCTAAATAAACAACTGGATCATAAACAAAATTTTTGCCGTCATTTGTCATTACCACTACTTCATCGGCAGCCAATTGGGCGTTATCTTCGGAACGGTTAATTACTAAAGTGGTAGGATCGCCGCTTACCTCTGCTAAAAAGCCGCAAAAAACTTCTTCTGGCAAGTCTGCACAATCAGCTGGATCGCTTTCTATATCAATAATGCTGGCAATATCCATACTTTCCTTATAACTGACCATTATTAAAGTGTTGCGGGGGACTTCTGTAGCGCCCGGTTCCGGATAAACATTCTGTAAAATTCCGCCACCCAAAGCGCCCGGATTAATATGGTAAGGATCCCTGCCCCCTGCTCCTGGGCCGCTAATGGTAGCCTGTTGCAAACGGCTTATAACGTAACTTACAATAGCAAAAGAAGCCAATATTATTATTAAGCCGATAATCGCATTTACTAAAATCTTTTTGGCATCGTCTATCTTTTGTTCGTTGCCCGCAGCTGTCATCCAAGTATAGCCGCCGTATAAAATAATTATCACCGCTATAATTCCAATAAAGCCCAAAATAATTCTTACTATCCTGGTAATTACCAATTTTAAATCAGCTGTGCCTAAGCCAGTATCTGCTCCAACTTCTACCCCTAAAGAAGCTTGGGCCATAACCTGTGGAGCAAGTAAAACAAAAACAGCTACTAATAATATAAAACCAACTATCCAAGTAGCTGTCTTTATTTTTTTTTCAGATTTTAGTAACTGCATGGGATTTTTTGTTTAAATTATTCCTCTGATAATTTCTGTTTTACTAAGGCCGATACTTTATTGCCATCGGCCTGGCCACCTGTAGCCGCCATAACCTGTTTCATAACTTGTCCAAAATCCTGGGCCGTAAAACTGTTTTCGGTTATTATTTTATCAATAACTTCTTTAAGCTCATCTTCAGAGATTTCCGGCGGCAAATACTCGTTTAGAATTTCCATTTCTTGGAGTTCTTTTTTAGCCAGTTCTTCGCGGCCTCCGGCTTTAAAGCCTTCGTTGGCTTCTTTACGCTTTTTCACTTCCTGCCGTATTATTTTTAAAACCTGGTCATCTTTAAGCTTTAAAGCTTCTTGGTCAGTTACAGAGCCGGCCTTTTTTAATTTTTCTAAAGACGACTTTAACAAACGCAAAGTTGCTACCTTTACTTCGTCTTTATCTTTAATTGCCTGGCTTAAATTAGTTGTTATCTCAGTTTCTAAGCTTGCCATTTAATTAATTTATCTTTTCTTTTTTTTGATAACTATCTTTTTCTTGTTATCTAAAAAATCGTCCAGTTTGCCTATTTTCCTTAAGTATTCCCGCTGTTTTTTAATTTCTTCTCTTCTTAGTGCTTTAGCTTTTTGAGCTCTTTTGCTTATTGGCTTTTGCCTGAATTTAATTTTTTTTGCCTGAAGAATTTTACCACTTTGAATTGTTTTCTTTGTGAATCTTCTTATTAAACTCTCAAAGCTTTCTGTATCTTTCTTTTTAACTTCTAACACTTAAATACACCTTCCTTTCTTTATAGGGTTTATTAAATAATTAGTAATAAAAAATTACTATAATATTATATAGTAATAACACAATTTGAAAATAAAGTCAAATAAATTCCGGCCTCTTTAAACCATTAACGGATAACAGTAGATTTTGCCAGACGTTTTTGAATTTCCGTTACAATTTTCTTAAAATCAACAATCTCTTGGTTGCCATTTTCCATATCTCTTATTATTACAGTTTCGTCTACAATTTCTTTTTGGCCAAGCATAATTGTAAATTTAACCTTTAGCTTATCAGCAATTTCCAGCTGGGGCTTTAAACCGTTTTTAGAGAAATTTTCTGCCACTCTGATGCCTGCTGCCTGTAATTGTTCAAATAAAATTAAAGCCTTCTTTTTAGCATCAGGCCCTAGCTGTGCCAAAAATATTTCCGGCTTAACTATTTCAGGGACTTTAAAATCCTTTTCTTTTATTTGGCTTATAAATCTTTCTACTCCAGAAGCAAAGCCAACTGCCGGTGTAGGTTGCCCGCCTAAAATCTCAATCAAGCCATCGTATCTGCCGCCGCCGCCCAAGGCTTTTTGCCTAGCCGTTTCATCTTCGGTGGTCCAAATCTCAAAAGTGGTTCTGGAATAATAATCCAGCCCCCTTACAATAGAAGGGTTTAAGGCATATGGAATTTCCAATTCATCTAAATATTCCAATACTTGTATAAAATGATTTTTACAGCCTTCGCATAAAAAATCTATCTGCTGGGGCGCCTCGGCAATTATCGGCAGATCTTCTTTTTCTTTAGAATCTAAAATCCTTAAAGTATTTTTTAAATACCTTTCTTTAGAAATTTCTGAAAGCTTGCTTTTGTTCTTTTTTAAATAATCTTTAAGTTGGATTACAAATTCAGGACGGCAACTTACGCAGCCAATGCTGTTAATTTGGACGGTAGTGTTAATACTGGCCGATTGATAAATTTTATAGGCCAGTAAAATTATTTGGGCATCTACCACAGCCTCTGCTTCACCAATAACTTCAAAGCCTAATTGCCAGTGCTGCCTGTACCTGCCTGATTGCGGCCTTTCTCTCCTAAACATTTGCCCAAAATAATAAAGTTTAACCGGTTGGGTTTTATTTAACATGCCATGTTCAATATACGATCTGGCAACTCCGGCAGTGCCTTCTGGCCTAAGGGATAATTTATCGTTGCCTTGGTCTACAAAAGAATACATTTCTTTTTCTACAATATCAGTAGTTTGGCCAACTGACCTAACAAATAAATCAGTAGATTCTAAAATAGGGGTGTCTATCCGCTTAAAGCCATAAACAGAAGCCAGCTCATCAACTTTGTTCCTTACAAAATTCCAATAACGCTGCTCTTCGGGCAGGATATCTTTCATGCCTTTAACTGATTGGAACTTCTTTTTTTTAGATTCTTTTTTTTCCATATACAAATTTTTAATTAAAAAAATATTCCGGGGTTTCCAGTAAGGTTAATGTGTTAAAAGGAAAAGCCCTAAAAAAGGCCCGACCTTTTATATTGCTGGAAGTAATTGGCCCGATTCGCCGGGAATCCAAACTGTTATCCCGGTTATCGCCAATAACATAATATTGGTCTTCTGCCAGTTTAACTTTGCTTTCTTCGTTTATACTGCTCTGGGTTAAATAATTACTTTCATTTAATCTATTGCCATCTTTAAACTCATCATTATAAATAAAAATCTTACCTTCCCTTAATTCTACGGTTTCACCGGGCAAACCGATGATTCTTTTTATGTAATAATTTTTAGAATCCTGTGGTGGATGAAAAACAATCACTTCTCCCCTTTGAGGATCATTAAAACGGTAGCTTATTTCATCCACAATCAAATATTCCCCATCATGGAAATTAGGCATCATGGATTCGCCCTCAACAATAAAAGGCTGGATTACATACATTCTTATGGGCACAATAATAATTAAGGAAATTACCACAATCTTAATTATTTCCCACAAATACTCCTTTACTTTTTTAAAGGCAGAGGGTTGGTTATTTAAATTATTATCCAACGAAGGTTGGGAGTTTTCATCTGGCTTTAAATCCAAAACGTCGTTCATAAATTATAATAAATTAAGGGTTATAAGTCATAATATAGCAAAGAAAAAGGTTTAAATCAATAGCGCAAATAACGCAAACTTGCGCTGACTTTTGCCAACCGCGAACATAATAATTGTCAGCTCCCCGAATTGGCGGGTCAGCGGTTAGCGTTATGTTTGCGTTTAGTTCGCGCTATCAGCGTATTTAAATCTCTTCATATTTCTCCATTTTCTCATCTTTATCAAACAAGGATACAGATAGTTCACTGATATACGCTGATATATCACTGATATTCACGGAGTTATCACGAATAATTAAAAATAATAACTGGCTTAAAATCTGTGATAAATCAGTGCTTCATCAGTGATAGATCTGTGTTTTATCCGTGCCACTTATATCTCTTCATACTTTTCCATTTTCTCATCCTTATCAAAAAAGAATCTGTATTTAACTTCTGCTTCTTCTTTAAGCAGTTTTTCCAGCCATAAAATATCATCCTCCCACATCTTATCAAACGGTAATTTGCTAACAGGATGCCACTGGCTGTAGCATTCTTCTGACTCTATAATGTTGCCTTTATAATCACGGGTAATAAAAATATGGCACCTGCTTTGGATTTCCGGCTTTTGAGGTGCCACAAATTCCAGCACGCCTTTATTAATTACGTTACTTATATCCAAGCCGGTTTCTTCCTTTACCTCTCTGACAACTGCTTCTTCTATTGATTCTTTTTCTGAAACTTTTCCACCCGGACCGTTCCATTTGCCCTCACCCACTCCCCGCTTTTTCATTATCAACAAAACTTCATCTTTGTTATTAAGGATATAGCAGAGCGTAGTGGTAACTGGGAAATTATATTCAATCATATATCACCGCTACTATAAATACTTTTTCTTTTTTCTACACTTTCAGAAATTTTATCAGCTTCGCTTATAGAAATTAACCCCTCACCTGTTTTTATGTGTTCAATTGTAAACTCTTTTGTTACGCGTGTTTTTGAATAGAACTTAAATATTGAATAAAACTGTTTTCCTGAAAGATTTGTTAAATGAATCAAAAAAGTTGCAAAGCGATCTTTCATTTCATCATCAGCTAAACCAGATAATCCTATCGAAAAATGGCTCTTAAAATAAACCATGTCGTGCATCGTCATATTTTGATTTTCTCTTGTATTCATTTTCAATGGCTTTTCGTCACCATTTGGCTCAAGCACAATATTTGGTTGATCAAAATAAAAAGTATATTTAAAATTCTTTATTTTAATTGAATCAATAGTAATATTATAAGCTGTAATTGAGCTAACATTTCTTAAAGTAAAATATTCTGAATTCGGAATTTCTTTTTTACCCCTTAAGTACAAATTTACTATTGGGGTTTCAGCTAAATCTTGCTGTCTTTTCATTTCTTTTCTTAAATAAAAAGTTTCATAGCTGTACCATGCAATTAAAACTGCTGTTCCTGCCAAAATTGCATCTGTAAACATCCCAGTAATTATAAGAATTAGGCAAAATAAAATTATTGCTGACAGAATCCAAAATTTAATATCGAATGATTTTATCATATATAATCTATAAAACAGTGGTGGGCAATGGAGGAGTCCCGCATCCACTACGTTTCGGCGGACACGCGAACCCTTACTAATACTAACCCTTATTTTCTCCTGCACCATCCCTTATTGCTTTAATCACATTTCTAATATCCCCTTCAAAATACCAATAAGTTAAAGAAGTTTTATCAAATGGATTACTATGAATATGCCAGACACCTTCAGGCTTAATTTGTAATTTATCACCTTTACTTAGCTTATAATTTGTACCGCTGGGGGTATCAAAAACAATCATCACAGAGTCCCCTTCAACCTGAATTAAATTCTCAATTCCACCTAGACGATTATGGATTGTTAAAGAAGTGTGAGGTTTTAATTCAAGATAACCTACACTTTTTTCTTTAGTAGACTCTCCCAGAAAAAACGTACCTTGCTCTATCTCTATTTTTTGACATTTTTGAATGTTATACATAATTTTCTAACTTTTATATTTATACTCGATATAATTGAATGGTGGACAATGCTGGATTCGAACTCCCGACGAGCCGACTGGTCGGCTGTCGGGATCCCGATTCGCCACAGGCGACATCGGGACGTCTATTATGGTGGTCGTGCCTGGATTCGAACCAGGGGCCTCTTCGATGTGAACGAAGCATTCTAACCGCTGAACTACACGACCAAAAGTATGCCCATTATATCAGCCGAAAAACAATAAATCAACAGCTTTTTAGATTGACTTTGACTTGCTAAACTACTATAATTTTTATACTTATGAATCCCATAGACGGCCTTAGGCCTTCAAACAAAAAACAAGATAAAATCTACCGATCAAACAGTCGGGTTAATTTTTTAGTTGACCAAAAAAAAGCGCCAATAAAACCCATGGCCGACTTTGAAAAGCCAAAAATAAAAAAATATACATTTTTAAAAATCTTTTTAATAGCCCTTTTGATTGTTTTGGTAACTGGAGCCATGTATCTTTCGGAAAGGCTGTTCGCCCCCTCCAGCGGTTTGGCCGGTTTAAACAAATATAACCCTTTTTCCAGGCTGGCCAGGCTGGTTACTTCCAACGATAAAAGAGTGGCTGGTGAATTTAAGGATAGGGTTAATGTACTGCTCCTGGGCATTGGCGGTGAAGGCCACGACGGCCCTTATTTAACAGATACTATTATTGTAGCCAGCATTAAGCCTTCCACCGGCGAGGTGGGCATGATTTCTATCCCCAGGGATATGATTGTAAAACTTAGGGACGGCCAGTGGTATAAAATAAATCAGGTTTATTCCATGGGTAAAGTTCAAGAAAAAGACCAGGGCACCGAATATATTACCCAGGCCATAGAAGACACCTTAGAGATTAACATCCATTACCACGGCGTAGTTACCTTCCAAGGCTTTATGGAATTTATTGATGAAATTGGTGGCATAACGGTTGATGTGCCCGTAGCCTTTGCTGACCCGCTATACCCAACCGATGTTGAAGGTAAAACTTTTTCCGTTAGTTTTGAACAAGGCCCGCAAATTATGGACGGCGAAACTGCTTTAATTTACGCCAGATCCCGCCATGGCAATAATTTTGAAGGTTCAGACTTTGCCCGAAGCCGCAGACAGCAACTTATCCTCCAGGGCATGAAAGATAAAGTTTTTAAATTCTCTACTTTGCTTTCACCACAAAAACTTACAGCAATTTTTGACCTTTTAGGCAGTTCTGTGGAAACCAACATGTCCATTTGGCAAGCCATTAAAATTGCCAACATGGTAAAAGAAACTGACGAAGATAAAATATACAGGATAGTTTTGGATGATATGCCAGATAGTATCTTAGAACCCGGCTTTACAGAAGAAGGTGCCTGGATTTTACAGCCAAAAGACGGCAACTTTGAAACCTTAGCCAGGCAATTTAACAACATTTTTGATACCGGCAAAATTAAAGAAGAATATGCCAGGGTAGAAGTTTTAAACGGCACCGAAACAGGCGGCTTAGCTTACTGGACAGCCTCATTTTTAGAAAAACTGGGTTACAATATTTTTACTTATGGCAATGCTCCCAGCCAGGATTACCAACGAACAGTTATTTACGACCTAACTGATGGGCAAAAAAAAGCTTCTTTAAAAAATCTTAAAGAAGAGCTTAATGCCTATGTTGCCAAACCGGTGCCTGACTATTTGATAGACAGATACCGTTCATCTGTTTCTGAAGGAGATGACGAATTGTTGGATGAATCCCCAGACTTAATTGCTATTTTAGGCTTAGACCATTCCAACTGGTTTAAACTGCCGGAGCTTGAAGAAGATATCGCCACCAGTACAGATGAAGTGGCAACCTCAACCGATGAAGTAATTGAAGAATAAAAAGCCTTGCCTGCTTTTGTACCGACGTGCAATTGCACGTCGCTGCAGGCAAGGCTTTTTATATAGAAAAAATTCTATAAATTTGCTATTATCTTAAATATGGCTTGGATATTTTTTTCATTACTGGCGGCCTTAATTTGGGCCGGGGTAAATATAATAGATAAACACGTTATTTCTAAATATAAATTAAAGCCGGTCGTCTTTGTTTTTTTTCTAAGCACCATAGGATTAATTGTTGGAATAATACTTTTTCTATTTCAAAAAATTGAATACTCACCGCTTTTATTATTAGGATTATTAAATGGCGCTTTATATCCTGTAGTTAATATTCTCTACTTTAAAGCAATTAAATTAGAAGAAGTTTCCAGGGTGGTACCCTGGTTTGCTATTGCACCTTTATTGGTAGTTATTGGCGCTGGAATTTTTTTACATGAGATACTATCAGCCTATCAATATCTTGGCGCTGGAATTTTACTTATTGGATTATTCACTATTACCCTAAAAAAAGGCTTTACTGTT
The DNA here is from genome assembly GCA_964588165.1 of uncultured Gammaproteobacteria bacterium. Taxonomy (GTDB): domain Bacteria; phylum Patescibacteriota; class Patescibacteriia; order UBA1558; family UBA10009; genus CAZPMS01. The sequence continues at coordinate 118,390 of CAZPMS010000002.1, read as the reverse complement.
AAACCCAATAAGTGGATGATCTATATGTTCTTTTCAAGTTTGTTGTTTGCGGCTCAAGTTTTGCTGGAAAAATATTTATTGGCCAGTATTAGTCTGTTTCATTTATTTACCATTATCCAAATTGGTGCTTTTATAGGTTTTATTCCCTTTCTTTTATTTAACTGGCAAACTATAAAAAAATCATTTATCAATGATAGAAAAGCTTTAAAAATAGTTGCCATAAACGAATCGGCAGTGATTATTGCAACCCTATCAATGCTAACAGCCATATCTATCGGCTTAGTTTCTTTAGTAAGCCTTTTAGGATCTTTGCAATATCTATTTTTATTAATATTGGCTTTACTGTTCAGTATTTTTTATCCCAAAGTTTTAAAAGAAGAGCTTAAAGGCAGTATAATTGCTTTAAAAGTTATATCTGTAATTTTTATTGTTATTGGTATATACTTAATTACCTAATATACAATTAATTCCTAATACTTAATGAATAAATTACCAAAAGTAGCTATAATCGGCCGGGCTAATGTGGGCAAGTCCACTTTGTTCAATACACTTACGGAAAGAAAAAAAGCTATTGTTTCCAATATCCCCGGCACCACCCGCGACCGGAACTACACCAAAATTTCTTGGGGCGGTTTTGACTTTAAGCTGATTGATACCGGCGGAGTTGATATTGTCCACGATAAAGCTTTTGAAGAAGATGTAATTAACCAAGCCAAGGTGGCCCTAAATGAAGCTGACCTGATTTTATTTTTAGTTGATGTTAAAGTTGGCTTAATGCCACAGGACAAAGATGTGGCAAAAATTTTAAAAAAAGCCCGTAAGAAAGTTATTTTAGTGACCAATAAAGCAGATAGTCCTCAACTTAAAAAACAAACTGAAGAATTTTATAAACTTGGCATAGGCAACCCCGTAGCTGTTTCTGCCATAAACGGTTCTGGTACTGGCGACCTATTGGATGAGGTGATTAAAAACTTCAAAAAACCTACTAACTACTCGCTACAAGCTATCAGCTCAATTAGAATAGCTATTATCGGCAAACCTAACGTAGGCAAATCTTCTATCATAAACGCCATCCTGGGAGAAGAACGGGTTATTACCAGCCCTACTCCCTATACTACCCGCGACTCGCAAGATATTGAACTAACTTATAAAAAACAACCTTATGTTTTGGTGGATACGGCCGGAGTTAGAAAAAAGAATAAAATAAAAAGTAAATTGGAAAGATACAGCGTAGAACAATCATTAAAGAGCATTAACCGTTCGGATGTAACTCTGCTGGTTACTGATGTGGCCGAACCCATGGGCAAGCAAGATAAGCACCTTTCGGATGAAATTATGCAATCTTCTAGCAGTGTAATAATAATTGCCAACAAATGGGATTTAATAGATGATAAGGATGAAAAAACAATTAACAAATTCATTAAATATTATCAAGCCTTCTTCCCCTATTTAACTTATGCTCCAATTATCTTTACTTCGGCACTGGAAAAACAAAGGGTAAAAAAAATGCTGGATGTAGCTAAAGAAGTTTATAATGAAAGGTTTAGGGAAATAACCGAAAACGCTTTAGATAGATTTTTAAAAAGCCTGCTTAAAAAACACCCGCCGGCCAAAGGCAAGGGTGCTATAAAACCGCGCATTCATAAACTAAAGCAGATTTCTACCAACCCGCCGCAGTTTGAGCTGGTTAAAGATTTTAAATCTGATTTGCACATTTCCTATGTACGATTTATGGAAAACCAACTGCGAGAAAAATTTGGCTTTTTAGGCACACCTATTATAATTAAGGTGAGAAAGCTTACAAATTAAAAAACTAATCTTCTAATCTTTAAATCTTCGAGTCTTATAAAATAAAAAGGCTAGATGATTAAATGACTGAAAGACTATATTAAAAATATGAAATTAATTATCGGCCTAGGCAATCCAGGCAAACAATATGCTAAAACTCGCCATAATATAGGCTTTATGGTTCTTGATTTTTTGATTGAAAAAGATAAGTGGAATAGTTCAAAAAAAGCCAAGGCTGAGTATTTTAAAAAAGAGATTAACGGAGTTGAAGTTGAACTTTATAAACCTCAAGCTTTTATGAATAATTCCGGGCAAGCTGTGGCCTATGCTGCTAAAAAACATAATTTAACAGCTGAAGATATTATAGTGGTTCATGATGATAAGGATTTGCCTCTTGGTAAAATTAAAGTGCAAACTGATTCCGGTTCTGCCGGCCATAACGGAGTTAAATCTATAATGGATCATTTAAAAACTAAAAACTTTACCAGAATAAGAGTGGGTATTGCATCTGATAATCCCCGTAAGATGGTTGATACTTCTAAATTTGTTTTAAACCGGTTTGGGCTATTAGAAAAAGGTAAAGTTAAACAAGCTATTCAAGAGGCAGCTGATGAAATAAAAAAACTGCTGTAACCGAAAAATTTATCCTCGGCAAAAATAAAACCGCCTCAAAATGTAAGAAGCGGTTTTTGGTTTGATAAAAATCAATCATCATCAAACCACCAATCAATTGCCAAATCAATTTCGGCCCAGCTATGATAGGTGGTATCAGGAACATCTTCTTTGGAAAGCCAAACCTCGGCTTTCATCCGGCCGCCAAATGGATCATTGGGTAAATTCCAAGGATAAATCCATTGGTACTCGGTATAGGTTAGGCCGGGAGAAAGTTGAGAATCATCAAAATTATCCTCAAACTCATCCAAACCAAAAGGCCGAGTAGAAAGCACGTTACCATCGCTACCCATGATAGTTACCAGATAGCAATAATACTGGTTGCTTTCGCCAACCATGTGCGGCTCCAGAATAAACTCTGAAGTGTTTTCAATTGAAACCATAAGAACAGCAATCCCAAAATTAAAAGTTGCCGTTAAAGATAGGTTGGCCACTTCGCCTTCAACAATTACCGTCCTGCCCCAGGGATTTTCAATCACTTCTGAACCGCCGCCACCGCCACTTGGGCTGGTGGGTGAATTAGTACAACCACATATCAATAACAACAATACTGCCAAAGAAATGAACCACTTCATAACAATGCCCTCCTTCTTGTTTATGTAATGATCTTTATATCCACCATTTTAAAACCCTATCGTGAAAAACACAATAGGGTTTTATTTTATAAGAACATTTGAGCTTTCTGCCCAAACTACTACTCACCAGCGTAAGCTTTCTGCCACAAGGGCAGATAACTTAACTTAGTGGCTAGCGGCCAAGCTAGGAGGGAGACCAGGCCTTCGCCGCTGGCGAGCAGACACCTGAACATAAACAAAATTCTTATATTTTCTAAATAATAGCTCACCTTAGCAAAATATAAAAAAAGTGTCAAGGGCCAACTTTACAATTAATTTGATAACCATATAGTTTTCTAAAGTTAGCTAAAATTGCTGTTTTAAAATAATTGACATTTAGTATATAAAAAACCCTGCTAAAAAATAACAGGGTAAAAATGTCTTATTGGTTATCTGGCCAAATTGGATCGCTACAAACTGGACATGTTTCAGTTTTAGTATCCTCGGGTGGTAAGCACACCCCGCATGACCCACACTTAGCCCAGCCTAAATTCTTAAATTCTGGCGGCTGGGATAAATCATCTGGACTAGGAAAAGGTAAGCTGGTTTGTTTTTTGTTTTCAGCCATTCTTACCTCCTTTTCGCTTAGCTAAGCTTAGCGAATTTTGCAGTTAACAAAGGGTGCTACTTCTTAAAACATAACACTTTAGTATAAATTGTAAAGTAAAAGAAAAAGGAATGCTTTTTAAGGCATTCCTTGGGTTATATGGAAAATAAATCAGTAAATCTCAACTAACGTATTGTGGTTTGACTTCGGGCCCGGGCTTAATCGTCTTAGCATTGGGCGGCCTAACCGAAGCCTGCAAAGGGTTTGAATGGCTGAGACACTGCAGGTTATTGCAATCACCTTGTTCATCAAGGTGGCCCGTGTCGCAATCTAAACACTTTGGCATCTGTTCCTCCTCTTACTGTGTTGAGCTTAGCTCAATGTAGTAATCTTTTGAGGTTACAATGAAAGGTGCTATTTTACTTAATTTATCTAGTATGATACACTATTTTATACAATTTGTCAACCCCGCTGCTCCTGCCTGCCGGCGAGACATGGCGCGAGTGACTGGGTTAAGAAGTAAAAAAACGGGGTCATTTTAATTATTGATGCTGTTTTTTATTATTTTAAAAGCCTTGCCTGCTTTTGTAACGACGTGCAATTGCACGTCGCTGCAGGCAAGGCTTCACAAACACTATGGATAAATACCTTATTGCCCTTACCTACCTTAAAGAGATAGGACCGGTAACTTTAAAAAGGCTGCTTAATCATTTTACTTGTGCCCAAACAATTTGGCAGGCCTCGGTAGCTGATCTTAAATCAATTAATCTACCTCAAAAAATAATTACTAATTTAATCAGTGGCAGACAAAAAATTAATCCTGATAAAATTATTGATGATTTAATCCGACAAAACATTAAAACTGTCTCTATTTCTGAAAAAAATTATCCAAAACTCCTAAAGGAAACTTATGCGCCTCCTTTAGTTTTATTCTATCGGGGAAATGTTAATGCCTTTAATACCAACTACCCTTTGGCTGTAATAGGTTCCCGAAAAATTTCTGCTTATGCAAAAACAGTAATGCCACAACTTTTAGAAGAGGTTATCAGAAAAGAAGTAACTATTATATCCGGCTTGGCTTACGGAGTAGACCAATTATCGCATCAGTTAGCTTTAGATCATGGCGGTAAAACAATTGCCGTAACCGGAGCCGGCCTAGCAGATAAAAACCTTTATCCTCAATCTAACCGGAGGCTGGCTGAAAAAATTATTTCATCAGGCGGCTTGCTTACTTCGGAATTCCCGCCTCCATTTCCTGCCTTGCCGTCCAACTTCCCCAGGCGCAACCGGATTATTGCCGGCCTATCGCAAGCCGCCTTAATAGTAGAGGCTGCCCAAAAATCCGGCGCTTTAATAACCGCCTCTTACGCTTTAGAACAAAACCGAGAGGTTTTAGCTGTGCCTCAAAATATAAATTCACCAACTTCTATAGGAACCAATGCCTTAATTAGCAAAGGAGCTAAGGTTGTAATTAAACCGGCTGATATTTTGGATGCCTTAAATATCTTTATTGATGATGGGTTGCCAAAAAAACCAGTTGTTGATATTTCTTCTTTAACCAGATATGAACAAATTATTTATAAACTGCTTTCTGCCACTCCTATCCACATTGACAAAATTATAGAAAATAGTAATCTGGATACTCCAATAATAAATTCTGCCCTGATAGAAATGGAATTGGCAGGTTTAATAAAAAATATCGGTAATCAAAATTATATTAAGTTATAATATCTTGACATTTGGATAATTCTATCTTGAAAATAAGCCCTGAATAACTTATAATTAAGCGTATGAAAAAGCTGACCTTGGAAAATAAAACAGATATTTTAGTGGCTATTTTTTTTACCGGCCTAATTGCAGCTAGTCTTTTGGGCGGTAAAATAACCACTATTTTTGGTGTGGCTGTTTCGGTGGCTATTTTTACCTATCCGCTAACTTTTTTAGTAACCGATATTATTGCCGAGGTTTATGGCAAGAAAAAAAGCTACAGCCTTATTTTTGCTGGTTTAGTTGCTTTAGCTTTACTGGTTTTAATAACTTACATTTCCATCATTCTTCCGCCAAATGCCAGATATCCCTTCAATGAAAGCTATGTAACTATTTTCCAAGGCTCTTTAAGGATTACTGTTGCTTCTTTAATAGCTTTCCTTTTGGCTCAAGTCCATGATGTTTGGTCATTCCATCTTTGGAAAAAGAAAACCAAGGGGAAATTTTTATGGTTAAGAAACAATGCTTCCACATTTATCAGCCAATTTATTGATACAGTGATTTTTATGTTTATTGCCTTTTATAAGGTCGCTCCCAAGTTTGACTTTGCTTTTATGTGGAACTTAATAATCCCTTACTTTCTTTTTAAGATAGCCTTTGCTTTAATTGATACGCCCTTTGTTTACTTAGGAGTTAATTGGCTAAAAAAATCTCAAAAAACTAAATAAAAATATGAAACAATTCGGTGAATACTACAATGCGGTTAAGTTTTTAGACTCTATTTTTAATATCCCCAGCAAAAATTATGAACTGGACAAAAAAAATAGTAAATACGACCGTAGCTTTTTTACTAAAAGGTTAAAGTACCTTTTAAAGCTTTTAGGTAATCCGCATAAAGGCTTTAAATATATCCATGTAGCCGGTACTGCTGGCAAAGGTTCCACCGTAACCATGATTCATGAAATTTTACAAAAAAGCGGCAAAAAAGTCGGTTCATTTTATTCACCTCATCCAACAACTCCTATTGAAAGAATTAAAGTGGGTAATTTATATATTTCCCCAAATGATTTTGCTAAACTAATTAATCAAATTAAACCGGCTCTGGATAAATGCCAAACCAAAAGCCCTTATGGTACGCCTTCTTATTTTGAAATTTTCCTTAGTATAGCTTTTTTGTATTATAAGCAAAAAAAATGTGAGTATGTGGTTTTAGAAGCTGGCCTAGGCGGCCAAGAAGATGCCACCAATGTTATAGAAAAACCTTTAATAGCTATCATCACAAATGTTAATTTAGATCATCAAGAAATTTTAGGAAAAACTTTAACTGAAATTGCCAATGACAAGGCTGGAATAATTAAAAAAAGTTCCACATTTATAACCGGTGAAGCCAGGCCGGCTATAATTGAAATTTTAAAACAAAGATGTAAAAAAATTGGAGCAAAATATTGCCAGCTTTATAAAAACGAAAAGCATGATAATAACTTTGTGATTCGGACAGTTGGCAAAATTTTAAAAATTGAAAACAAAATAATAAATGAGGTTATAAAAAATACAAAACTACCCTGCCGTTTTGAACTTATTCAAAAAAATCCAAAAATAATTTTAGATGGTTCACATAATCCAGCCAAAATTGCTAAACTTATAAACAATTTAAATAATATTAAATACAAAAAGCTGATTTTGATTTTTGCGATCTCTTACACCAAAGATTATAAAAAAATTCTAAAGGTCCTTCTGCCTAAAGTGGATGAAATTATCCTAACCAGATTCTCTAAACCTCTAAGAAAAACGGCTGATCTTAAAAATATGGATGGTTTTTTGAAAAAAAATTCTAAAAAATCAACAGTTTTCTTAGATCCTAAAAATGCGCTGGCCTATGCCCGTAAAATCCAAAAAAAAGATGATTTAATCCTAATTACCGGCTCTTTTTTCCTGGCCGGAGAACTTAGAACCAATTGGATACCCGAAGAGCAAATTTTACGAAGCAGGACCAGCTTCTAATCCTCCTATAAGCTGCTCGCTACTAGCTATCACCTAATTATTGACTAGGTGATTTTTTAGTAGGCCCCGCACCACGGTTTAAATTCTATATTTGATTTTTTCAATAACTAACTGTAAGATTACTTAATTATCTAAATTCCAACTAAAAAATCACTTTTTTGGTGCGGGGCAGATAAGGTGTTATAATAAAAATATGATTATAATTCCCAATAATAACATTACCATTGATGAAATTATCAAAGGAATTAAAGAATATAACCCCGAAGTAAACACTAGACTAATAAAACAGGCCTACGAATTTGCAGCTATGGCCCATGCAGGACAAAAACGTCTTTCGGGAGAAGATTATATTCAACACTCTTTAGCTACAGCTAAAAATTTAGTGGCCATGAAACTGGACCTGCCAACTATAATAGCTGGCCTGCTTCATGATGTACCCGAAGATACTAATTATTCACTGGAAGATATTAAAACTAAATTTGGTAAGGAAGTTTTCCAACTGGTGGAAGGAATTACCAAATTAGGTACCCTTAAATACCGTGGCCTGGAAAGATATGCTGAAAACTTAAGAAAAATGTTCCTGGCCATTGCTAAAGATATTCGGATCATTTTAATTAAACTGGCTGATAGGCTCCATAACCTTAATACCCTAAAAGCTGTCCGGCCAGATAAAAGAAAAAGGATCGCCCAGGAAACCTTGGAAATATATGCGCCTATCGCCAACCGCTTAGGCATGGGAGAAATGAAAGGGCTGTTAGAAGATATAGCTTTTCCGTATGTTTACCCTAAAGAATACAATTGGGTTAAAAGTTTGGTTGAAACCAGGTTAAAAGTGGAAAAAAGATATATTGAAAAAGTTAAAAAAGCTGTTCAAAAAGAATTGATAGAAAATAATATAGAAATTTTTTCTATACATGGCAGAATTAAACACATTTTTTCCCTTTATAGAAAACTTCTGGAAAAAGGCGAGGACATAAATAAAATCTATGATCTAATCGCTATTAGGGTAATAACCAAAAATGTTGCCGACTGTTATAGAATTCTGGGCTTGATTCATAAAAAATGGACTCCGCTAAAAGGCAGGATTAAAGATTACATTGCCCAGCCCAAGCCCAATGGCTACCAATCAATCCATACCACAGTTTTTGCCGAAAGGGGAAAAATAGTTGAATTCCAAATTAGGGATGAAGAAATGCACGAATTGGCTGAATATGGTATTGCCGCCCATTGGCATTTTAAAGAGCTTAAAGGTAAAAAACTAACTAAGGAAAAAACTAACTGGCTAAAAAACTTAATTGAGGTCCAGAAAAAAATAGCTGATAACAAAACCTACCTTTCGGAAATAAAAGTGGATTTTTTCCAAAATCGCATTTTTGTTTTTACCCCCAAAGGCGATGTTATAGACCTGCCCGAAAACGCAACTCCGATTGATTTTGCCTACCATATTCACACGGATATCGGTGATAAATGTTCTGGAGCTATCGTTAACGACCAGATGGTCCAACTGGATACCAAACTTAAAAGTGGTGATGTGATTGATATTTTAATAAATAAAAATCGCCAGGTGCCTAATGAGGACTGGCTTAGTTTTATAAAAACCAATTTGGCAAAAGATAAAATAAAAATCGCCATGAGAAAAAAACAAGCCGGGCGACTGGGAAAAATCTTAAAAAAATAAATTATTCCTTAATTTTATCTATAATTCCGTTTAATTCCTCTTGGGAATAAAAATCAATGGTGATGCTGCCCGCTTCGCCTTTTTTATTTATGGTAACTTTGGTACCCAAGGCTTTTCTTAAAATATCTTCTTTTTCCTTGATTTCTATATCCTTCTCATGCCCCTTCCCGCCAGAGGCGGGTCCGCCTTTGGCGGATTTAACTTCGCCTTCTGTTTCTCTAACTGTTAAGTTAAATTTTAAAATCTTTTTAAATAATTTCTGCCTTACTTCTTCTGCTTCGGCCGACAAAATTACCTTGGCATGGCCGGTAGTAATCTTATTTTCTTTTAAAGCCTGCTGAATTTCTTCAGACAAATCCAATAGCCGTAGGGCATTAGAAACAGTGGCCCTTTTTTTGCCTACTCTGGAACCTACTTCCTCCTGTGTTAGATCAAATTCATCTATCAATTTCTGATAAGCTTTTGCTTCTTCTATAGGATTTAAATTAGCCCTTTGGATGTTCTCTATTAAAGCTAACTCTAATTTTTCCAATTTTTCGGTATCCCTAACTAAACAAGGAACTGTTTTTAATTCCAAAATGCTGGCTGCCTTTAGCCTTCTTTCACCTGCAATTAATTGAAAATTGCCGCCTTCTGCCGGGCTAACAATTAATGGCTGTAAAATGCCATGTTGTTTTATGGAATTTACCAAATCTTCCAACTGGCTATGGTCAAAATGCTCCCTCGGTTGCCAAGGATTTACTGCAATCCTATCTATTTCCAATTGCCTAACTTTTTCTGAACTGTCATCAAAAACTTCTTTAACTTTTTCTGCTTCATCTATTTCATTATTTATTCTGTTTGGGATAAGAGAATTAAGTCCCCTGCCTAAACCACTTTTAGCCATATAATTTATGATTAATTGTTTATTTTTGAAAAAATTAATTCTTGAGCCAGCTTGTTGTATGCCCTAGCGCCTTTGGAATGCGGATCAAATTCCATAATAGTCTGGCCGTAAGAAGGCGCTTCTGCCAAACGGATGCTCCGTGGAATTACTGACCTAAAAATTCTTCTCGGAAAATACTGGTACAGTTCGTTAAAAACAGCCTCGGAAAGCTTATTGCGTCCATCATACATTGTTAAAACAGCTCCCAAAATATGTAAATCTGGTTTTAAATTATTTTGAATAAGATTAATGGTATGCAATAACTGGCCTAAACCTTCTAAAGCGTAATATTCACACTGGACAGGAATTAATAACTCATCAGCCGCTACTATACCGTTTAAAGTTAATAGGCCTAAAGAAGGCGGATTATCAATTAAAATAAAATCGTAATCTTCTACTACTCTGCGTAAATTATCAGCTAGCCTAAATTCCCGACGATTTAAATTAACAAGCTCCACATTAGCTCCGGCCAAATTTAGATTAGCGGGTGCTATATGTAAATTATCATGGTTAGTATCATGTAAAACTTCTTCCATGGTAACCCTATCAACCACCATTACATCGTATATGCCTTTTTCCAAATTACGGTAATCTATACCCAAACCGGACGAAGCATTGCCTTGAGGATCTACATCAACCAATAAAACCTTCTGTCCATAAGCAGAAAGGTAGGCGGCTAAATTCACAGCGGTGGTGGTTTTACCAACTCCACCTTTTTGATTAATTATTGAAATAATTCTGCCCATAGACTTGATAAGTATACTTAATAATTACTTTTTTTTCAACAAAAAAACTGCCTCATTAGCAGATCTTTTGTTTTAACTTAGGCATTATGGTGCCGGAGGAGAGACTCGAACTCTCATGAGCATAGCCCACACGATTTTGAGTCGTGCGCGTCTACCAATTCCGCCACTCCGGCATGGTAGCGGCGGGTGGATTTGAACCACCGACCAACAGCTTATGAGTCTGCTGCTCTACCACTGAGCTACGCCGCCATATGAGATATATAAAGTATTAAAAGGTTTGGTTGCGGGGGCCGGACTCGAACCGGCGACCTGCAGGTTATGGGCCTGCCGAGCTGCCAACTGCTCTACCCCGCGACGTCTAAATATCTATTCTTTTTTAAAGACTTTCTGGAGTATAAATAAAAATTGACATTTTGTCAACCTTTATTAATAAAAACAAATATCTATTAAATTGTCTGAACTTTTACTAAATTCATATTTTTTGACTTGCCCACTGGCTGTCCAGTAACAATCACTATCTGGTCGCCTTTTTTAACCAACTTCTGGCTTTTTACTATCTTAACTGATTTATCAATTAGTTCATCCATACTTTTACAAACTGGCATCATTTCTGGATAAATTCCCCAAACCAACGTTAATTGACGACAAATTTCCAGTTGATTAACTAAAACTATAATTCTGGTTTCTGGCCGGTATCTGGAAATCATCTTAGCGGTATAACCGGAATCAGTAGCTGCCACAATGGCTTTGGCCTTAGTATCTTTAACCAGTTCAAAAACTGATTCAGAAATTGCCTTAGTAACCGAAAGGTTTTTTTCAGAAAAATAGCCGGGCTGCATATCATCATAAATTGAGGCTTCTGTTTCTTGGATAATCTGGCTCATCATCTTAACAGATTCTACAGGATACTTGCCATAAGCTGTTTCTCCGGAAAGCATAACGGCATCTGCATGGTCTATAACGGCATTGGCCACATCAGAAACTTCAGCCCTGGTAGGTTTAGAATTTCTGATCATGGAATCTAACATTTGAGTGGCTACAATAACCGGCTTGCCTTCTTCCAAGCACATCTTAACCATTTCTTTTTGGATGATAGGAACTTTAACAGCCGGCATTTCTATTCCTAAATCTCCCCTGGCTACCATAATAGTATCTGCTTCTTTAATAATGGCCTTAATATTCTTTACGGCCACTCCCCTTTCAATTTTAGCCATTATTTGAACTTGGCTTTTTTTATCAAACTTTCTTATTAACTTTCTTAAATCTTTTAGGTCTTTAGCTGTACCTACAAAAGAAAGGGCAATATAATCTACTCCCAGTTTTAAACCAAATTTTAAATCTGCAATATCTTTATTAGTTATCACTGGCAATCCCAAATCTATACCTGGAATATTAACTCCCTTATAACTATATATATGGCCTGGCTTTAAAACTTTGGCCTTTACTGAAACCTTATTTACTTCAATCACCTTTAGTTCTATTAAACCATCCAGCATTAAAACCTTACTGCCTTTTTTAAGAACTTTAGATAGTTTTACAAACTGAATTGGGATAGATTTTTTTTTGGAATTAATTTTTTTACTATCTTCAACTAAAACAATCGTCTCATTCTTTTTTAACTCCAAACCGTCTTTACTTATTTCTCCCACCCTAATCCTGGGTCCCTGTAAATCCTGGATAATACCTATTGGCTTACCTAGCTTTTTAGCAACTACCCTAACCCGGTTTACAGCTTGCCTGTTAGAGGCATAAGTTCCATGGGAAAAATTAAAACGGGCCAAATTCATCCCTGATTTAGCCATTTGAGAAAGTTTAGCTGTACTATCACAAGCCGGGCCAATAGTGGCCACTATTTTTGTTCGCTTCATAAAATAGGGAGTAGTTTGTAGTTTGTAGTTTGTAGGAAAAATTTTAAATCCCTACCAACTACTCACTACTGCCTACAAACTAAAAAAAATTATAAGTTAATTTTTCTGGCGTACTTGCCCAATACCGGCATTTCCCAATAATTACCCTGCAGGGCATTCATAATCCCCATTACAGCCATAATCAAAATAAAGAGGAATAATAACCAGCCAATTAAAGGAATCCAGAAAACCAGCCAGCCAATAACTTCTAAAACAAACAAAACTAAACCTTGCTTGGCATGGAACTGTGCAAATTTGGATTGCCTTTTTAAAAACAGGGGCACCAAACATAAAATCCAAACATAGCCAACAGCGGCCATTACTTTATTATCTTCTACATCTCTATCGGTTGTTTTTTGAACTTGAGTCATAAAATAATTTGTTTAATTAATTAATATTTTATTTATAAATTATTTATTTCTATCATCTTTTATTTTAAAAACTATAAAAACCAGCCAGCCTATTACCAAGCCTTCCAGAGCCAGCATTAATGGCAAGCCCAGTAAATTGAAAAAGGTCCAAAGTTCAAAATACCAGAATAGTTGAAAAACGGCCAAAATAATTCCGGCTATTAAACCGCCGATCACCCCAACCGTTAATATTTGTTTTTTATTGCCAAAAAACTTTTTAATAGCCATTGCAGATAAATAGGAAAGCAAAAAGGCTCGTACAAAATTTATCAGCCATTCAAAAATTTCCGGCTTAATATTTAAAAAATATTTGGTCTGCATTACCCTTATGCCTATTTCCAAAATCACTAAAATAAACATAGGCCAAACAACCACTTCAAAATACCACTTTAGCGGCTTATCATATAAAAATTCTCCAGGAACCGAAACTTCCACTTTTGGCTTGGCCGAAGCATAAACTCCCTTATCATCCTTATTTTCTTCTTCCCAGGGATGGCCATCGTCTGAAGAATATTTTATTTCTCTTTTGTGAACTGGATTTGGCATAATTTTACTGCCTTTATTATAAGATAATAACAGCTTTAAGTAAACCAAGATATTGACAAAAACAAATAAATATGATATTCTATTTTATTATTTTAGGAGAAATTCGCTCATTGTTATCCAACAACTGTGGAGACCTACCATGCGTACGTTACTACTGATTGTGTTGATCATCGTTATGATATTTAGCTTCAACCAGACCGTTTCGGCTCAAGCTGAAATACCCTTTGATTCCTCTCGTTGTATCGACACCGGATACTGGGCTGGCGAAGACACGACTAATAAAGAATCGTGGCAACAATATTGGGATGACTACGAGTTGATATGGGGCTGGCTTGATACTAATATGATTTGGGTCTCCGCTACCGAAGACACTGCCGTAAGGTATATCCTGGATTTAACAGAAATCCGCTGGGGGAATGATTTTATCAGACTTGATTGCTTTAAATCAGAGTCACCCCAAGAATGGACTACAGAATCCGGAACAATAATAAGGGAATATCTTCTCTATCCCCAACTTGGTAGATCTTTAAGAGGCGATAACACCACTAGCAAACCACTAATAATTGCCTCTGGTAATCTATCCACATCTATCACTTTTTACTGGATGGGGCCACAGTAAATCTTCCATACCCTCTTCAACCACTGGAACTTTCCGGTGGTTTTTTCTTTATCCAAAAACCCGCCCCCGCCGAATCGGCGGGTGACGGGTCTTTAAATTTGAATTAAATTTTTCCTACTAGCTACCAGCTACTCGCTACAGCCTAATATTACATCATCCCCATACCTGGCATACCCATACCACCGCCCGGAGGCATTGGCGGCATATCTTCTTTCTTTTCCGGAATATCTGTTACTATAGCTTCGGTGGTTAAAAACATAGCAGCGGCCGATGCAGCATTTTGCAAAGCTGATCTGGTAACTTTAGTTGGATCTACAATACCAGCTGCCACTAAATCTTCATATTTATCATCAGCTGCATTATAACCTTCATTGCCTTCTTTGGATTTAATGGCTTCAACAACTACACTACCATCCTTACCAGCGTTTTCGGCAATCTGCCTAATAGGTGCCTCTAGAGCTCTTCTTAAAATATCTACACCAATTTTTTCTTCATCAACAACTTCTATAGAATCAAGCTCTTTTAGAGCTCTAAGTAAAGCTACACCCCCGCCAACCACAATGCCTTCTTCTACGGCAGCTTTAGTAGCGGCCAAGGCATCTTCTACCCGATGCTTTTTTTCTTTCATTTCTACCTCGGTAGCAGCACCAACTTTTACTACGGCCACGCCACCAGATAGTTTAGCCAGTCTTTCTTGGAATTTTTCTTTATCAAAATCTGAATCAGCCTGAGCCAGTTCTTTTTTAATCTGTTCAACGCGTTCCTTAACTAAGGCCTCATCGCCTTTACCTTCTATAATAGTGGTGCTTTCTTTAGTGGCCTTGACTTTTCTGGCTTGGCCCAGCATTTCTATATCGGTATTTTCCAGTTTTAAACCTACTTCTTCGGAAATAACTTTACCGCCGGTTAAAACAGCAATATCTTCCAGCATTTCTTTTCTTCTATCGCCAAAACCAGGAGCTTTAACAGCTAAAGTATTAAAGGTACCTCTAAGTTTATTTACAACCAAAGTAGCTAAAGCTTCGCCCTCTACTTCTTCAGCAATAATTACTAAATCTTTCTTGCCATTTTGGGCCAGTTTTTCTAACAAAGGCAGTAAATCTTGGACCGAAGAAATCTTCTGGTCAGTAATTAAAATATAAGGTTCATCATAATCAGCTTCCATTCTGTCTGGATTAGTAATCATATAGGGTGAAGTATAGCCTTTATCAAACTGCATGCCTTCTACCACTTCTTTAGTAATACCAAATGACTGTGATTCTTCTACAGTTATCACGCCATCTTTGCCAACTGATTCCATGGCCTCAGCAATTATATTGCCGATCTCTTTATCATTGGCGGAAATTGAAGCTACTTGGGCAATCTCTTCTTGGGAAGAAACTTCTTTAGACATACCTTTTAATTCTTCCACAATTTTGGTTACACCTTTTTCTATACCGCGCCTAATACCGATTGGATTAGAGCCGGCTGTTACGTTTTTTAAGCCTTCAGCAATAATGCTTTGGGCTAAAATAGTAGCAGTGGTAGTTCCATCACCAGAAACATCATTAGTTTTAGAAGCAACTTCTTTAACCAATTCAGCCCCGATATTTTCAAACTTGTCTTCCAGTTCAATTTCTTTAGCTACAGTTACGCCGTCTTTAGTAATAGTTGGGCCACCATAGCCTTTATCTAAAACTACGTTCCTGCCTTTAGGACCCAAGGTAACTTTAACTGTATCAGTTAGCTGGTCTACGCCTTTCTTGGCTGCCTGACGAGCTTTTTCGTTAAATAATATTTGTTTCGACATAATATTTGTTATTTATAAATAGTTAATAATTAAACATCTGCGAGTCATCCGCGATATATCTGCGCCGTGCCTGCCGGCAGGCAGGAACCATCCGCGTTATCGTGATTATTCTAAAATTCCTACAACATCATCCTCGGATATTACCAAAACCTTTTCACCATCGATTTCAAATTCATCTGCTCCATATTTTTTAAACAAAATTTTGTTACCGACTTTTACTTCCATTTGCTTATGTGTACCATTATCAAGCAATTTACCTAAGCCAACTGAAATAACTTCACCTTGTTCGGGCTTTTCTTTATCTATAGTTTCCGGCAGAATAATACCAGATTTAGTGGTTTCTTCTTTAGAAATTGCTTTAACCACAATATTATCAGATAGGGGTTTTAGATTCATATTTTTTTTATTAAGTTTGTTAAATTCAAATAATCTTCTAGTCTTTTAATCATATAATTCTAGATGGAAAAGATTTAAAGACTTAATGATTAAAAGATTGTTTATTAAGCATTTCTAGCACTCCGATTAATTGAGTGCTAAGCTGTTGCTGTATTGTAAAGTATATAAAAAATAGTGTCAATAGTTATAAGATATTGACAAAATAATGTAAATATATTATATTTATTCATTAAACAAAACGTACTTTTATACAAACACATAGGGGCAAGTATGGATATAATACCTTGGGAGAGTAAAGCAGTTAGCTGGGAAGACTGGAGCCGATATGTCCTGGAAAATCCAAGCATACCAGTCAACAACCTCTCTACTGGCCAAGTCGTTGAGTTTATCCAAAACCAACAAGAATGGGTTGAGGCTCACAAAAAAGACTGGTGGCAGATGAACTTGGACATTATCAACGGCGACTGGGAAGATTGGCCAGAAAAATTTTGGCCAAAATTCAATCAGCCAAATTCCTTAGCAATTGACTTTATTGCGATTGCAGTCATTCAACTTACCATGTGCAAATGGGAGGTTAAAGAACAACTAACCAGCCTGAAAAAAGCAATATTTTTTTCATGGGAAGCCTGTGATACTGTTTGGCGGGAAAATCCCAGGATCATGAGAAAGTTATTTGAACTGCCCGGTCTAGTAGAGATTTTCAAAACTGACTGGGAAGATTGGCCAGGTGAACTTGATGATGATTTCTTTACTCTTGAAAGTCTCATTCTTGCCGTTGGCGGGATAACACTTCATGAGTGTAGAAGTATTGGTCGTCTAGATTAGCTCCAAAACTGCCTTAACATTCTCAACCGCCTAGGTTCTACCTGGCGGTTTTTTATTTGACAAAATTTAATTTACATATAAAATAATAAATCATGTACCTAAACAAAAAACTGGGGGAGAAAAACCATGATAAATCCATTACAGAGGTTTGATGTAGATAAATTTATCTCATTTGTTACTTTTTTTCTCAAAAGGAATATTATTTATGATTCACCACAAGGTGGTCATATATTAGATGTGATCGGGGATTTTGATGAAGAAATGTATGATGATATGCTTGAATATCTTAAATCACTCGCCTCTTCATTGCTGACTGATAAAATTCCGTCCCAGATCCATCAACAAATACTTGATACCGTAATTCAGCTGGCCTCTGCTTATCGCGATTATAAATTAATTTTCGCCTGTGCCAATGTTGCTGAAACCATTAATAATATCAATAAAGACATTAATTTAAAACAGCAGCTTTTAAAGTATCTAAAAGCTGCTGACCGAATGCCTTCTGCACAAGCTACTCTTGGAATAATGTTGCATCATCTATTTGATGATCAGCTCCAAACATAAACACTCAACCGCCTTTCACATTTTGAAAAGCGGTTTTTTATAAATAAAAAAACTGCCTATTTTTTAAACAGACAGCTGTTTGACTTCAAGATTTTCCAAATCTCCCCCAACTACAAGTGTTAATCACAATATAGGCCAAAAATAAACAAATTGCTGCTCCTGCACAAAAATCTCCAAACTTCATCTTTCCCTCCTGGCAACTATTAATGTGTACTATTTTTATAAAATTAACACAGCAATTTTTTTTAGTCAATCAATTTCTCTTTATAGGCTAAAGCCATAACCAGCCACCACAACATCAGGCCAAAATACAAACTTCTAAAATAATGGTCAAACAGTCCAATAATTAATAAACAAATTATAATCGGCCAATACCTGCTTCTATTCTTTAAAATTAAAACTATAACTAATATATATAAAGCTAAACCAATAATTCCCAGTTCAGCCAGGGTAAGCAAGCTTGTATCATGGACTGGCTGAAGCTGGTTCCGCTCCAATTCCGGTTGAATTTGATTAACCACCACTAAATAATTTCCCGGGCCTACTCCCTTATACCAATTAGCCCTGATAATTTTAGCTGACTGTTGGTAAGCTGTTTGGCGCTGGAATAAAGATATCTTTTCCAAACGGGTTTCGGATTTAATTCTGGTGGTTATTAACTGGTAAGGAAAACTTACTAAAAATAATACTGAGACAGCCATAAATACCGTACTGATTTTTATAATGACGGTTCTGGCAACTTTTAACTTTTTTATAAATGAACGTAAAGCTAAAAAGACAAAAACTATTGCAAAACCCAGCCAAGCACTTCTGGAAAAAGTTACTATTAAGCCAAAAAAGGTTATAACCAATGAAAGCCAATAAAAAATATTCAAATACAAATCTTTTTTAGAAACAGTTTGGCTGGCTAAAAGGCGGCTATGCAGTTTGAACATGTTTATAATTAAAACAATCAAACAAATGGCTAAAAAGCCGCCCAAAATATTCGGGTGCGGCAAGCTACCATAGGCCCTAAGCCACCTTTGGTCTAAAAATTCTATAACAGAAGGTCCGGATTCCCAATGATCTATTTTAGCCAAACCCAACCATTTATTGGCTTGGATTGCTGTTTGATTAAAAAATTGTAAAATGCCAAACCCAGCCTGAATCAAGCCGGAAATAATTAATGAATCCGTGAGCCATCCGTGAGCCATCCGTGAGCCATCCGTGTTTCTCTGTGAAACAAGCCAAAACAAACCTATTCCTTCCACCAACTTTAACCAGCCATACCAAGCTATTAAATTATCGGCTGACCAGATGATAGTTACAGCCGACCAAACTGCCAGCAATATTATCCAAAGCCAGGCCCCTTTTAATTCATCTTTAAAATTTTTAAACCGTAAATCCGGATTCTTAATATATTTACATAAAATTCCGGCCAAGCCAGCTATTAATACTAAAAATAAAACTATTTCTGAAGCATATAAACTCAACCTGCCATATTCAAAAACACTGCCGCCCAAACTGGCATCTTTATAAATTAACCTGGTTTGCCAGGGTAATAAAATGATAAACAGGAATAATCCGTAATTAATAAATTTGTTTAGTAATTTCATAATATTTTTTAAAAGCTTTAACCCTCCCTTGTCATTCCGAGCTTGCCGAGGAATCCCATTGTTGACAGTACGTAGTTTGTTAACGGGATCTCTCCGCTTCGGTCGAGATGACAAAAGTAGGTTAAGACTTTTACACTAACTGTTTTAACGTATTATTAAACTTATCCAAATAACCCACCCTTTTATCTTCCAAATGAAATTTAAGAATTTTATCATTCACTATCACACGGCTATCTTTATTCATAATTTCTTTAAGTCCGCTTGGCATAATCTTAAGCTGGAATTTTTCAGCCAGTTTTTCAAAACTGAATAAATTTAAAATCATACTGACCGATCTTGAAAACCAATTTGATTTTATTAACCGCCTGTCATTTAGCTGATAACCGGTTGAATTGGGCAGATAGTTTTTAATCCAGCCATTGGCCTCTAAAAAAATTTTATAAGTGTTATCTGTATCATAAATTGGCACCAATTGATCAATCCAATAAACCAATGAAAGGTTTTTATTAATATCGTTAGATTGAATTCCTAAATAACTAACATTTAAATTTTCTTCGGAAAGGAAAAAGTTGGTATCAATGGCATCTTGTTTATTGCCCGGAACTGGCCGCTGCCTTTTGAATTTTAAAAAACCGACCACTAATAATCTGGTCAGCCACAAACGGTTCTTTTTAGTTATAATGAATAAATCAATATCGCCTGCTTTATCAGTATTACTATAAGCCAAAGTATTACACACAGCCACCATCTTAATAAAAGGAATTTTCCTTAAAACTTTAACCGTTCTTTTGGCTTTTTTAAATTTATCTTCAGCGATCGAATATCGATTTAATCTGGTTTGAATTATATCCTCCCTACCTTTTAAGAAAAAGAAACCGTTCTTGCTTTCCACTTTATTTAACAGTTGACTTAAACTTTCTTCAATATCCGTGATTGATCCCTGATTGATCCGTGAACCTTCCGTGCTTATTCGTGATTTATCTGTGTAATACAACCACCGCCAAATTTCCACTAAAGTAAGTGGATATTCAAAAATATCAAAATAGGCTAAAGTGGATAAAATTGGTTTTTGTAGTTCATTCATAAAGATATTCTATCATAAATATTATTTTTTTGCTGGAACAAAAAAACGGCTTCCAAAAAAAGGAAGCCGTAACTCAAGACGAAAGAATGAATTAGCCTATACTAGGCCAAAGCTGTCGATAATCGTCATGATAACCATGAAGGTGGCAATGACAAAAACAAGCGGTTTGCCAATCTTCATACCGGTCCAACTAGCTGCTGACATTACTACATGTCCTGCCTGTTTCCCAGTTGGTAGTTTCAAAACACTAATCCTCCTTCAAAATGAACGAATTGTACTTAATTATTTTAATACTTTTTTTAAATATTGGCCAGTATAACTTCCCTTTGCTTTAACAATATCTTGAGGGGCGCCTTGGGCTACAATATAACCACCTTTATCTCCCCCTTCCGGGCCTAAATCTACAATCCAATCTGCTGATTTTATTACATCCAGCTGATGTTCAATAATTAAAACGGTATTGCCTTTATCAACCAATCTTTTTAGTACTTGAAGCAAACGGCTGATATCGTCAAAATGCAAACCGGTTGTTGGTTCATCTAAAATATACAAAGTTTTACCGGTAGACCTTCTGGAAAGTTCGGTGGCCAATTTAACTCTCTGGGCTTCACCGCCGGAAAGGGTGGTAGCAGACTGGCCAAGTTCAATATAACCCAGGCCGACATCATATAAAGTTTTTAGCTTTTGGTGGATGTTAGGAATATTGGCAAAAAAGCGCATGGCTTCTTCTACTGTCATTTTTAAAATATCGGCAATGGTTTTGCCTTTGTAATGGACTTCTAAAGTTTGTTGATTATATCTGGCGCCATGGCATTCTTCGCACTCCACATAAACATCCGGCAAAAAATTCATTTCTATCCTTACCATGCCATCGCCTTGGCAGGCTTCACACCTGCCGCCCTGCACGTTAAAACTGAACCGCCCTGCCTTATAGCCCCGGATTTTTGCCTCGGGCAACTGGGTAAATAAATCCCTGATGTAAGTAAAAACGCCGGTATAAGTTGCCGGGTTAGACCTTGGAGTCCGGCCAATTGGCGACTGGTCTATATCTATCACTTTATCTAAATACTGGAGGCCTCTGATTTCTTTATGGGCGCCCGGATTATCTTTAGCCCTAAAAAAGTGCTGCGAAAGGGCTTTAGCTAAAATCTCCGTCATTAAAGTGGATTTGCCCGAACCGGAAACGCCGGTAATGCTTACAAACTTGCCTAAAGGAATTTTAACATCAATGTTTTTTAAATTGAATTCTTCGGCGCCTATGATTTCTAGATACTTGCCATTGCCTTTTTGCAGCTTTTTAGGGGTTTTAATTTTTAAATTGCCGGATAAATACTGGCCGGTTAAAGAATTCTTATCTTTTTTAATTTCGGCCGGAGTTCCTTGGGAAATAATCTTACCGCCATGGTTGCCGGCGCCCGGACCGATATCTACCACATGATCAGCTGATAAAATTGTTTCTTCATCATGTTCTACCACAATTATGCTGTTGCCTAAATCCCGCAGGTCTTTTAAGGTCCTGATTAACTTATCATTATCTCTTTGATGAAGGCCGATTGAAGGTTCATCTAAAATGTATAACACGCCAACTAAAGATGAGCCGATTTGGGTAGCCAGCCTGATTCTTTGTGATTCACCGCCGGAAAGGGTGGTGGCGGCCCTATCTAAAGTTAAATAAGAAAGGCCAACATTATCTAAAAAAGTTAAGCGAGCTTTAATTTCTTTAAGGATTTGGATGGCTATCATGGATTCCCGCTTATTTAGTTTTATATTTTCTTTATGTTTGCCATTATTAATTCGGCCAAAATAATCAGCTGCCTGTTCAATGGTCATGGTGGCAATTTCATTTATGGTTTTTTCACCAACAGTTACGGCCAAAGCTTCGGACTTTAAACGCCTGCCCTTGCATCTAGGGCAAGTATAAATCCTCATATATTTTTCAATCTCACTGCGGATATAATCTGATTCAGTTTCCCTATATCTTCTTTCTAAATTGGGGATAACGCCTTCGTAGGAAGTATTAAAATCTCCAGAAAATTTATCGCTGGAATAATTCATATTATATTTTTTGGCACCGGTGCCGAATAAAACAATATCCAATTGTTTTTTAGTTAATTTGCTAACCGGTACTCTGGTAGAAAATTTGTGGGCTTTGGCCACATTTTCCAACATCCGGTAATACCAAGTTTGGTTAGAAGCTGTTCTGGACCACGGCCTAATAGCGCCTTCGGCTAAAGAAAGTTTTTTATTGGGGATTATTAAATCAGGATCCACTTCCAGTTTAGTGCCCAGGCCGGAACAATCATCACAAGCTCCATGGGGAGAATTAAAAGAAAAATTCCGAGGTTCAAATTTAGGCAGGCTAATATCACATTCCGGACAAGAAAGATGTTTGGAATAAATTAAATCTTTTTTGCTGTCCGGCAAATGGGCAATAATTATGCCGTCGCCCAAATCATCAGTTTTTTCTAATGATTCAACCAGTCTTTTTTTATCTGCCGAATCAACTTCTAATCTATCAACCACCACTTCTATTTTATGCTTTTTCTGTTTATCCAAATTCATGTCTAAAGCCTCTTCTATTGAATAAAGTTTGCCATCTACTCTTACTCGGCCATAACCGCTTTTCTGGAATTCTTCAAAAACATGCTTGTGTTCGCCCTTTTTATCTTTAATTACCGGTGCCACCAGCCAGATTTTTGTGCCCCCTGGCATTTTTAAAATTTTATCGCCAATCTGTTGGACAGTCTGGCTTTTAATTTCTTTGTCGCATTCAGGACAATGGGGCTTGCCGATCCTGGCAAACAGCAATCTTAAATAATCATAAACTTCAGTAATGGTTCCAACTGTAGAACGCGGGTTATGGGAAGTTGATTTTTGGTCAATGGAGATAGCCGGTGAAAGGCCCTCAATTTGATCCACGTCCGGTTTATCCATTAAACCTAAAAACTGCCTGGCATAAGCAGACAGAGATTCTACATATCTTCTCTGGCCTTCGGCATAAATGGTGTCAAAAGCCAAAGATGATTTGCCCGAGCCGGAAAGCCCGGTAATAACTACAAATTTGTCGCGAGGGATTTCTACATCAATATTCTTTAAATTATGAACCCTGGCGCCTTTGATGATGATTTTATTTGAGGACATAATAGTTGGTAGGTTGTAGTCGGTAGGTTTCGGTAGGTTGTAGAATAAGATAATAAATATTTTAAGATAAAAATATGCACTACAAACTACTCACTACACACTAGTTAAAAACAGACTGACGAATATTATATACCTTATTGATAAATTGGTCAAGTGTAAATAAAAAGTCCCTAAAATTGATTCAGGGACCTGGATATGCAACTAGGCAATTCCCGGCTGTTTTGATTTTAAGCGCAGAAACCTCTGCCAAACAACTTGTGGAATTGCTGGAGGCTTAAAAGATATTTTGCCACAAACTTCTTCTTGGCATTCCAATCTTGTATTGCCACCCTCATCTTTCCCGATCGGCTTAGTGGTTCCGCCACAAAATGCACAACGATTAGCCATAATGTATGCCTCCAAAAAGTACGTTTAACTAAAAAACAATATACTATTTTTACTATTCTGTCAACCTAAAAGAAAAACCCGCTACCTGCTCTGTTGAGCAAACAACGGGTTGAATAGTCTTCAGGAATCAGCTCGCCAAGTTCTGGCAAACGATCTCAAAAACATTTTCAGGAGGTATCTGGCTAGCTGGAACAAAAGGATTGGTTAACGTACCGTTAAACAATCCGCCAAACTCAGAGAAATACCAGCCGTTTATTAGCCGGCCAGGCACTCCAAATGGACCGTCAGCTTGTCCACCAGGTTCAGCTTGTTGAAGCGCAATCGCTACTTCCTGCATCCGCTCAACAATCACAGGCTTGGCACCATTTTGCAAATTTATAAAAATCTGCCAGTGTCCAGTAGGATTGCGGATTAAACTTACGGCCGGAGATTGGCCTGGGCGGTTGAAACCAGAAACCCGGCGGGCATGATAACAGCCATCATCTGACCACTCAACCAAACCAACGCCCGGCACTTCACGCTGATCTTTCATTGCTTCGAGTTTTCTAAAACTATTCAAAGCCTCTAGAAAATCGGCAGCCATTGCCAAGTTATTCAACCAAGCTTCGCGAATCAGCTCCATTTTGTAGCTATGGCTGAAACTATCCATCTGCAGTGCCTGCTCAGCAATTGCCAACAACGTAAAGTTCAAAGCTAACGGCTGGCTTTCAAGCCCGTTTTTACCAGCCCTTACACTAAGATTAATTGGTGAACGAATAGTATTCACCAACTTTGCAACTGCCAGAGTTTTGGCCAACTCAAGCCTGTCACCATCATAGGCCAATTCACTCAAACGCCCCAACTCAGATCTAAAATCTGCCCCAGGTCGGAGTTCAAACGGCTGATCCAGTTCCAAATCCTTAGCCAAGGCCATTAACAAGCCTTGCTTGACCAACTGCTGTGCCTCTTGGCTCGATTCATATTTTGTAGGCTTACCTACCCAACGAAATTGCCGAATAATAAGCTGTGCCATGGCAACCAGACGGCAGAAAGCCTTAGCTCTCGACTCCATAGTAACTTTCGAGTTGAATGGACTAAACCGAACATTGCTCGAACCCCTGATGATATCGGTAAAAAGGAAATGGTCAGCCGGAATATAACGTCCCCCGGCAGCAGGCACGGCCAACCGGAAGTTAGTGCCAGCCCTATCCTGGCTATCAACCCACTTAAGCAGAGGCTGAATCCAGTCTTCATTTTCCCAAGCCAAATGTTTAGCTACTAGCCTGGTAGCCGAACCTTTAGCCGAAACATCACCATGATGATCAAAATGCGGCCAGTCTTGAGAAGTACCACCAACATCAACCGGAATCATTCCGGCGGCAATAACTTCGCTCCATCGCTTTGAATCGAAGATGCCGGAAGGCACAAAACAAATCGATCCTTCCAGTAAATTTGGATAGTGGATACCCAGTAAAGCTACAGCCATCACTGCATCTAGATCAGGTGCACAATGAACAATTACGCCATTGGCTTTTTCAAGTGTTTGAGACCAGTCCATGGACATTCCCCTTTGTTTTTTTGACTTTTCGATGTTCAATCTAACAAATTAAAATATCATATTTTTACTTATTTGTCAACTCAGCCGTTCGCGAACAGCTGGGTCAACATCTTTATGGTAAATTCCTTATCAATTTGTTATATTAGTATTAAATTATGGCTTTAACTGACAAATTAAAATCCATACCTGCTAAACCGGGCATTTACCGTTTTTTGAATGAAAGCGGCAAGCTTTTGTATATTGGCAAAGCTAAAAATTTAAAAAACCGGGTCCGCTCTTACTTCAATAAGTCTGCTGAACTTACTCCGGCCAAGCTGGAGATGGTTTCTAAAATCAAAAAAATTGAATTCACTATTGTTTCAAACGAAACTGAAGCTTTACTGCTTGAGTCAAACTTAATTAAAAAATACCAACCACCTTTTAATATTGTTTTAAAAGATGATAAAAGCTGGTTATATATAATAATTACAGCTGACGATTTTCCTCAAGTTCTAGCCGTTAGAAAAAATAACCTACTCGCTACCAGCTACTCGCTACCAGCTAAATTCTTCGGACCATATACATCAGCTTCTTCTGTTAGAAAAACTTTGAGGCTTCTTAGAAAAATCTTCCCCTATTTTACAGCAGGCGGCCCCATGGTGGAATTGGGTAAAAAAACCGGTTCGCCTTACCACCTAGGCAGGTATTTAAAAAATAGGCAGATTTCTAAAAAAGACTGGCTGGATAATATTAAATTGATCAAAAGATTCTTAAAAGGCCAAACAAATGACATTAAAAAACAGCTGGCTGATAAAATGAAGCAGGCTTCTGCTAAAAATGACTTTGAAAAAGCGGCCGCCATAAGGGACCAACTACAGGCTATTGAAAAAATAATAGTCAATCAAAAGGTTGTTTCTCCTAAAAATGAAAATGATGATTATCTTGGCTTAAGCCTAGTAAACAATCAAGCAGTTATTACTATTTTAAAAATAAGGGAGGGCAAACTTTTAGACCAGTTAAATTTTACTTTAAAAAATCTTAAAAACCTGCAAGCTAGTGATATCTTGGGACAATTTATAGAAAAATACTATCAGCAAACTAATGACCTGCCTAAAAAAATCTATTTGCCAATAAAAATAGATTCTGAGTTTGATGCTACTTGTCCGCAAAAAGGCCAAAAGAAAAAATTAGTTAAACTGGCTGAAGAAAATGCTAAAAACTTTTTAGAAAATAGTTTAGCTTCTTTTGAAAAAGAAAAAAATAAAATTGATGGGCAACTGGAGCAACTTAAAAAAATCTTACATCTTAAAAATCTGCCCAAACGGATAGAGGCCTATGATATTTCCAACATCCAAGGCCATCTGGCCACCGGTTCCATGGTAGTTTTAACTAATGGCAAAATTAATAAAAGTGAATACAGAAGATTTAAAATTAAAACCGTAAAAAAGGCCAATGACCCGGCTATGATTAGTGAAGTAGTAAAAAGAAGATTTAAAAACAGCTGGCCAAAGCCTGATTTAATGGTAATTGACGGTGGAATTGCTCAAGTTAATGCCGCTATAAACTCCCTTTCAAGTTCAACCGAGGGTTTAGCCTCGGCAATTACAATCATCTCGCTGGCTAAAAAAAATGAAGAAATTTACCTGCCCGGACAAGCTGTTCCCATAAAACTGCCTAAATTCTCTTCGGCCCTACAATTACTTCAATTAATACGGGATGAGGCCCATAGATTCGCTATCAACTACCATAGGAATTTGAGAAAGAAAAAAATTCTTAAATAACCTAACATAAATAGAGGGGCGGAGGTCTGGGGGCGGCGCATAGCGCCATAGCAAAATAATATAAGCCTAATAGAGCTGAGAGCTATTTGGTGCCCCCAGCGGTTTTTGGTACTTTTTGCCGCCAAAAAGTACATATAACAAAACTTGACAAATATTCAATCGCCTGTTATTATTCAAAACAATTATTTCTTTATGCAACAAATCTTAAATATATTCCAGTTAGTTGTAGCCATATTGTTGGTTATCTTTATATTACTCCAGCAACGGGGAGCCGGTTTAGGCGGTGTTTTTGGCGGCGAAGGCGGAGTTTACAGGACTAAACGAGGTGCCGAAAAGATAATTTTTACTACCACAATTGTTTTAGCTGTTCTCTTTTTAGTAACCACTTTGCTGAACGTTTTTCTCTCCAGTTAAATTTTACAATTACTCTAAATATTTAACCTAAAATCTGTGAAAAAGGTTTTGCCTTTTTTAAAATCCAAAACCAAAGGTTTTTCTAAGCTTCTTAAGAAAGAGAAGAAGAATTTAATTTCTGATAACCCGATTATTTCTAAAGAAGCTGACCAAAAGCTGGTCTTTAATTTATCCAAAAAAACTTTACCTACTTGGCAACAGTTAAAAATTATTCCAAAATTTTTTAATACTAAAGAAAGGCAAATTGTTAAATCTTTAACTGTTATAATTGTTATCAGTCTTATTTTGCTGGCTGGCGACTTTTATTACAAACATACAACTTTAATTCCGGAAGTTGGCGGCAGTTATACCGAAGGTTTAATTGGAACGCCACAATATATAAATCCTATACTGGCTTCTTATAACGATGTGGATAGGGATTTGGCCAGGTTATTATTTAACGGCTTATTAAAATACAATAATGAAGGAATTCTAGTCCCTGATCTGGCTGAACAATTCCAAATAAGCCCGGATAGAAAAGTTTATACTTTTAAATTAAGAGAAAATCTTAAATGGCACGACGGCCAGCCGGTTACAGCCGATGATATAATTTTTACCGTCTCCAGTATCCAAGATCCGGAATGGCAAAGCCAGCTTAAGAGCGTCTTAGATAATGTCCAGATAGAAAAAACCGGTGACTATAGCCTGCGCTTTATTTTAAAAGACCCTATAGCTAATTTTATTAACAGCTTAACTTTCGGCATATTGCCAGAACACCTTTGGCTAACTATCCCGGCTTCTAATGCTACTCTGGCTGAACTCAATAAAAAACCGGTTGGTACCGGCCCATACCAATTTAAATCTTTTACCAAAGATAAAAGTGGCAATATTAGAACTATTACTTTAGAAAGAAATGAAGATTACCATAACCAAAAAGCATATATAAAAGAATTGCGCTTTAAATTTTATGGCGATTTTGAAACAGCAACACAGGCGCTGGTTAATAATAATATAGAGGGTTTAGGCTTGCTGCCCAAAGAATACCAAGAACAAGTAGCCAATAATAAAAACTTAAAATTCTATTCCCTTTCCCTGCCGCAATATACCGCTATTTTCTTAAATACCAAACAAAACGAAATTCTAAAAATAAAACAGGTTCGGCAGGCCCTGGCTTATGCTATAGACAGGCAGGAAATTCTTAGCCAATCTTTGGGGCAAAAAGGGGTAATTATTAATGGTCCTATTTTGCCAGGTTTTATCGGCTTCCATTCTGATATAAAAAAATATACTCATAGCCCTTCTGAAGCAAAAAAATTACTGGCTGATGCCGGTTGGAAACTTGGTGAAGACGGCTTTTTAAAAAAAGGCGATGATATTTTACAAATTACTTTAACCACGGTAGAAAAAGTTGAGTATGTTAAGGCCACTGAACTTATCAAAAAAAATTGGGAGGAGATCGGCATAAGCACTAATATAGAAATTGTAGCCAAAGAAAGAATCCGGCCAGATATTATTGAACCTAGAAACTACCAAACACTTTTATTCGGACAAATTATAAAATCTGATCCATATCCTTTCTGGCATTCTTCGCAAGCCGAAAGCCCAGGAGCTAATTTAGCAGTTTGGGCTAACCGAAATATTGATAAAATTCTAGAAGAAGCCAGGACTTTGGAAGATATAAAAATAATCAACCAAAAATATATAGAATTCCAAGATATTTTAGCCGAATATATCCCGGCAATTTTCCTTTATAATCCTATCCACACCTATCCGGTTGATGAAAAAATAAATGGTATTACCACCAGAAGAATTTCTACTCCGGCAGATAGGTTTACCAGAATTACTGATTGGTATATTAAAACCAAACGGCAATTTTCTTGGACCAAGCCTCAAGAAAATACTCAATAACAAGCACGGCTATGAATAACTGCCGACGAGCCGAAGTGGCGGAACTGGTAGACGCGCTAGATTCAGGATCTAGTGAGCATTTTGCTCGTGGAGGTTCAAATCCTCTCTTCGGCACCAACTAATCATGTGGGTTCCCCAGCCCGCTCCGCTTCGCGGAGCAAGCGGGGCGTGGCAACTCCCACCTCTGGCACCACTAAACAATATTAAATTATGATTACAAGACAAAACGAAAAAAATAAAAGAAGATCAAAAAAATCAGCTTCAAATAAAAGAAGAGGTTTTTCAAAAAAAACCGCTGGAAGCAAAAAACGGCCTGTTCAGGTTGCGCAAAAATCAAAACCTTCTAAATATTATTCCGCAAGAAAAGAAAGTAAGCTTAAAATTATAGTTGTGGGCGGCAACGAAGAAGTTGGCCGCAATATGACTATTTTGGAATACGGCCAAGATATAATAATCGTAGATATTGGTTTGCAGTTCCCAGAAGAAGATATGCCCGGTATTGATTATATAATTCCCAACATTGATTATTTAAAAGATAAAATTAATAAAATCCGCGGGGTATTTATTACCCACGCCCACTTTGACCACATCGGGGGCATACCTCATTTAATGGAAAAATTAGGCAACCCTACTCTTTACAGTTCTAATTTAAGTTTAGCCATTATTGCCAAAAGGCAGGAAGATTATAAAAATGCACCTAAATTAAACATGCAATCTGTTAACACTAATGATGTGATAAGGGCCGGCTGTTTTAAAATAAGTTTCTTTGGAGTAAGCCATAATATTCCTACCTCTATGGGTGTTATAATTGATACTCCTGTAGGAAAAATAGTTCATACCGGCGACTTTAAGCTTGATCTTAATGAATCTGGCGATACCGGAACGGAAATAAATAAAATTACCAAGCTGGGCAAGGAAAAAGTTTTAGCCTTATTGGCTGATTCTACCAACGCCTCTCAATCCGGCCACCAGCTTTCGGAATCAGAAATCCAAGGAAATCTTGATGATATTATTAAAGATTCTTCCGGCCGGTTAATTATGGGAACCTTTGCCTCTCTTTTAGGACGAATCCAGCAGATTATTTATGCGGCCGAGCGCTTTAAAAAGAAAGTGGTTGTAGAAGGCTATTCCATGAAAACTAATGTGGAGATTTCCCAGGCTTTAGGCTATTTAAAAATTAAAAAAGGCACTTTAATTCCGCTTAAAGATGTTGATAAATATCCTAAAAATAAAATCTTAATCGTTTGCACCGGAGCACAAGGCGAAGGCCGGGCAGTTTTAATGAGAATCGCCAACCGAGAGCATAGATCGTTAAAAATAGAATCTGGTGATACTGTAGTCTTTTCCTCATCTGTTATTCCGGGCAATGAAAGAGCTGTCCAAAAACTTAAAGACTCCCTTTACCGCGAAGGAGCTGATGTTATCCACTACCAAATGATGGATGTCCATGCCGGCGGCCATGCCAAAGCCGAAGATCTTAAATTTGTAATAAATTTAATTAAACCGCAATATTTTATTCCTGTAGAGGGCCATCATTCTTTCTTAAGGATGAATGCTAAAATCGCCGAATCGGCAGGTATTAAGCCAAATAATATTTTTATTGCCGATAACGGCCAAATTATGGAATTCACTAAAAAAGGCGGCAGGCTAACAGATAAAAAAATTCCATCCGACTACGTTTTTGTAGACGGTTTGGGCGTAGGCGATGTTTCTAATATAGTTTTAAGAGACAGGCAAATGATGGCCGATGACGGCATGATTGTGGTAATTGCCACCATCCGTAAAAATGGCCAGCTAGTCCAAAATCCAGATTTAATTTCCAGGGGTTTTATCTATATGAAAGAAAATAAAAAATTGGTAGAAGAAACCAGAAAAAAAGTCCGTAGCCTATTAAAAGATTATAATCCAAAATCTTCCGTTAATGATGTTTATATGAAAGATAAAATTAGAAACGAAATCGGCAGATTTTTATTCCAAAAAACAGAACGTAGGCCAATGGTTTTGCCGGTGATTATTGAAGTTTAAAATGGAAAATATTTCTACATTTTTGTTTGTCGGCTTAGGGGCTGCCATTTTAGCGGCAGTCCTTTTTGGTTTTACCCAGATTATAGAAAAAGTTTTAACCAAAACTAAAAAGCTGCCTCTGCTCTCCGTATTAACTATTCAATATATTCTTATCTTTAGTTTGGTTATTATCATTACTTTTATCACCAATAACCAGACCGTTAATCCTACTACAATTTTTTACGGCTTTATTGGGGCAATTATTTTAAGTATTGGCATCTACTTCCATGTTAAAGCCATTACCATTGAAGATTTTTCTTTAACTCTGCCTTTTTTAGCTTTAACTCCCCTATTTTTAATTCCGGTTGAGTATTTATTTTTTAAACAGACTCCTTCACCCCTAGCCTATATTGGCATAGCCGGAATTGTTATTGGCACTTTTTGGCTTGGCTACATTGAATCCAAAGAAAAAAAGATAAAATGGGATTTAAAAAAAGGCAGCAAGATAATGATACTTGTAGCACTTATTTACAGCTTGGCAGGCAATATAGATAAAGCCGGCACTTTAAGCTCCACGCCGCTTGGCTATTTATCTTGGTCTTACCTTTTTATTATTATCAACTATATTTTTATTTATAATTTTGCTGCCAAAAAAAATCCAGTTAAATTAAAATTGGTGGCTGTTTTTAAGAATAACTGGCCTTGGTTTTTAGCTATTGCCGCCGTAAACACCCTGGCCATGATCTTTATTTTAACCTCTTACCAAACAATTTTAATCAATTATGCCGTTTCTATTAAACGGGCTGCCTTTTTAATTCCTATTATGCTGGGCCCAATTTTGTTTAAAGAAAAAAACTTGGTTAAAAGGCTGCCAGGCGTTTTAACTATGCTGGGCGGAGCTATAATTATTATTCTTTTTGGATAAATTCTAACTCAAAAAGCCTTGCCTATTATTGTACCGACGTGCAATTGCGCGTCGCTTCAGGCAAGGCTTTTTATAAATCTTTCTTTATGCTAAAATTCATTATATGAAAACTCTATTCTCAGGAATTCAGCCTACCGGCCAAATCCATTTAGGCAATTATTTAGGTGCCCTTAAAAACTGGGTGGATCTGCAAAACAAATTCAACTGCTACTATTCCATAGTTGATCTTCATGCTATTACTATTGATTATAAACCTGAAAATTTTCAGGAGCAAATTTTGAATACCGCCATGGATTTATTGGCCATTGGCGTTAATCCAAAAAAATCCACTTTATTTGTCCAATCCAGAGTACCGGAACATACTGAACTTTGCTGGTTATTTAATTCCTTGATTCCTATAGCTGAACTGGAACGGATGACTCAATTCAAAGATAAATCAAAACAGCATAAACAAAATATTAATGCCGGATTGTTTGATTACCCAGTTTTGCAAGCAGCCGATATTTTACTTTATCATGGTGAAGTTGTGCCAGTTGGCGAGGATCAATTACAACACTTAGAGCTGACCAATAAAATTGCCAGAAAATTTAATAATAAATACGGTGATTATTTTAAAGAAATTGAACCGGTATTATCCAGCGGCGCCAGGATAATGTCACTGGCTGACCCAACTAAAAAAATGAGTAAGTCACTTGGGCCAGCCCATTACATTGCCATAAATGATTCAGTAGAAGTTATTAAAAAGAAAATTGCCAAAGCTGTTACCGATGCAGGTGATGGCAAACAAATGTCTGCCGGAGTAAAAAACCTGTTTACTTTATTAGAACTTTTGGCTGATAAAAAAATCCATAGCAAATTCCAAAAAGATTTTAATAATAACAATCTAAAATATGCTGACCTAAAATCTGAATTGGCTGAGGCCATTATTTCCTACTTAAAACCAATTCAAGCTAAGAAAAAACAACTTAGCAAAAAGAAGGTCCAGAAAATTTTAGATAATGGTACTAAAAAAGCCCGCCAAGTTGCGCAAAAAAATATTGTAGAGATAAAAAAGAGAATGGGTTTAATGTAAAATTAAAAGCCTACCTAAATGTACGAACGCGCCACGGCGCGTTCCCACAAAATGGTAAGGCTTTTTTAGTTAGTCCACGAATACAGCCAGTTGACAAAAACCTATTTTTTTTATAACTTACTATTGTCAAATCAACTTCATAAGGAGGAAAAGGAGATGATCTCGTACCTTTTTCTATTAGTTGGCGGATTTTCAACCTGGCTGTTTAGCACCTTGTTCCTTAAGCTGGAAATTAATGACCAGGATAACGTTCCTTTAGAAACTGGGCTGCTCTTGGTAGCCAATCACCAAACTTTAGCAGACTCATTCTTTATTGGAACTTTCTATATTCAATTCATCTTACAAGCCCGAAAGCCCAGGTTTATTATATGGAACACCCCGGAATTCACTAATTTTTTTAAGACTCCTATCTTAAAGAAAATTTTTGAAAATCTGAGATGTCTGCCGGTTACCCGCAATGGCATGGGAAGAAACGACTTTAGAGAATTCTTTGATAAAGTCAAAACTATTCTACAATCAGGCAACTTATTGATCTTTTTTGAGGGCACCAGAACCAGAACCGGTGAAATTGGTGAAGCCCGTAGCGGCGTTGCTAAAATTATTCAGAGCAAATATCCAAAAAAAGTTATTCCTGTAAAGATATCTGACTTTAGCCAAGTAATGCCAGTTGGCGCTAGAGGCTTTAGAGTCGGTTTTCCTTTTCTAAATAGAAAAAGGGTCTCCATTACTTTTGGAAAACCTTTGAAATTTGATGATTTAACTGGAAAACCAGCCGAAGTTAGAACTGCTATCTGTGAAAGAATCCGCACCACCGTTATCAACCTGTAACCGCTCATGATATTTATCTAGAGCGGTTTTTTATATTCAATGTAGCGACACAAAATCTTGTGTCGCTACATTTTATAACTCAATTTTTTCTACTTTGATCTTGTTGTCTATAAATTTACTGCCTAAAGTTTCAAACTTATCAGAACTATCAGTTGTTAAATATTTAACCATTTTATTTTTCTCTATTTTTGATTCTATTTCCGGATGACGTTTAAAATAATCAACCAATTTGGCTGCTACAATTTTTGGTGCGTCTAAAACCTTAACCTGTTTGCCGGCCAGCCTGACAAATTCTTTCATTAATAATGGATAATGAGTACAACCTAAAATTAAAGTATCAACTTGAGAATCTTTGAGTGGACGCAAACATTTTTTTATGATCATTCTGGTTTCCGGTTTTTTAAGCCAACCCTCTTCAACCAAAGGAACTAACAATGGACAGGCTTGTTGAAAAACTTTAAGTTCAGATTTTTGGCCTTCCAGTTCTTTTTTATAAGCACCTGACTTTATGGTAGCAACTGTGCCAACCACACCGATCTTGCCTGACTTTGATATTTCAGCCGCTTCTTCTACTACCGGCCTAATTACTCCCAAAATTCTGCGGTTAGCATAATTTGTGGGCAACCATTCCTGCTGGAGTTTTCTTAAGGCTTCGGCCGAAGCGCTATTACAGGCCAAAATTACTAACTGGCAGCCTTGTTTAAATAAATAATCTACTGCTTGTTTACTAAATTCAAAAATCGCCTCTTGGCTTCTGCCGCCATAAGGCGCTCGTAAATTATCACCTAAATAAATGTATAAGTACTCTGGTAAGGCTTTTTTAATTTCTTTAAAAACCGTTAACCCACCGAATCCAGAGTC
Source organism: uncultured Gammaproteobacteria bacterium (assembly GCA_964588165.1). Lineage (GTDB taxonomy): Bacteria > Patescibacteriota > Patescibacteriia > UBA1558 > UBA10009 > CAZPMS01. The sequence goes on along the minus strand of CAZPMS010000002.1, from coordinate 83,161 downwards.
AAAAATTCCAATCATTATTTAATTTTTAATAATAGATAAAACTTCCTCCTGTCTTTTTTTAAGCTCTTCTTTATTAGCAGCTTCTACTGTAATCCTTAAAAGAGGTTCGGTGTTAGAAGGCCTAATATTAAACCACCAATCTGTAAATTCAACTGTAATGCCGTCAATTTCATCTTTTATATTATCTCGGTAATGAGTTTTTATTTTATCTAATTTTGATTTAATATCATCAACTTTTAAATTAATTTCATCTCCTCTGGAATATAATTGATACTCTTTAATAACTTCAGAAAATTTTCTGCCATCTTCCGAAAGAGCCTGAATGGCCAACACCAAAGCAATAAAACCGGAGTCTGTATAATAATTATCTCTAAAAGCAAAATGGCCCGAAACTTCTCCACTCATTATTCCGTCCTCTTCTCTCATATGCTTGGTTAAATTATAATAACCCACTTCGCTTCTTATTGGCTTGCCTCCCCATTTTTCTATAAACTCAGGAACGGCATGGGAACAAATTAAATTATAAGCAATAGCAGAACTTGGATGTTTGACTAACATAGCCCTGGCAATCAACAATAACACAATATCGCCTCTAATAAAGTTACCCTTTTCATCAACCATGAACATCCTATCGCCATCAACATCATAAATAAAGCCAAAATCCGCCTTTTTATCAATAACCTTTTGGCTAACTTTATCAGCAGCTCCTTTTATTAAAGGGTTGGGATTTCTACTGGGAAAATTACCATCTAGATCAGAAAAAAGATGAACTAATTCACAAGGTAATTTGGCAAAAAGTTTTGGCATTAAAATTCCGTTCATGCCATTGCCGGTATCAACCACAATTTTAAATGGTTTAATCTTTTCTATATCTGTAAAAGATAAAATATGATTAAGATGGTCTTCAATAATATCCTTTTTCTCTAGCTTTCCATTTTTCTTAGGCTCATCGGCTTCTGGTAAATCTTTAATTACTTTTAAAATATCTTTGCCGCTAATAAATTCTACTGTCTTTTTATAATCAGGGCTTTTAATAGGCATTTTAAAACCGCCATATTCCGGAGGATTATGAGAGGCTGTGGCAATTAAACCTCCGTCAAAATTATAATTACCTGTGGCAAAATAAATGTCATTAATGGAAATAAGCCCGATATCGGTAACTGAAGCACCGGAATTTAAAAAAACCTTTATTACTTCTGCCAATAAAGGTTCAGAAGACTGACGAATATCTTTACCCACCACAATTGACAAATCCTCAACTTTTTTATTCAATTTTTCGGATAAAATCTTAAGATACCCCCTGGCTACCAGCTGGGCGGTTTTTTCATTTAGTTGCTTAGGGTAAATACCCCTAATATCGTAGGCCTTAAATATTGATTCATCTATATTCATAATAATAAAATTTTAGCTGAATTAACCAAATAAATCAATAATACTACATCTAAAAAAGGTATTAAAAAATCCGCAAATAAATTTGCGGATTTTCTTTTTAACAATTATTTCATTTCTTTCCAAGCCTTTTTCTTTACTTCAATAAGTGCACCCATGCCCCACCAAATAGCCACTAAACAAATTAACCAGCCAACAATTGGCAAACAATCAAGAATCACCAAAGCAAGTACACCGAATATCATACTAACAATTAAGCTTGCTTTTTTCCAACCAAGAGCCCTGGTTAAAATCAAACCCAAAGCTATGCCAGCGAAAACTTTCGCAAAATATAACATCACAGCATAAAGCACGCCAACAATTAAAGATAAAGGAATGCCAATTAAAGTTATCAGTAAAATAATGCAGGCAATAGGTGTTAAGAAAAACCAAACAATTCCCCGGCCCATTTGGACAAATGGTTTCTTTATCATTAAATCAGTAACTTCTAAAACTTTTTTACGGAACAAAGAAATTACCAATAAAGCCACAATAAACATGCCAAAAATCTGAACCAGTTTATAGAAGAAAAAGCCTACGGCAATAAAACCTAAAAATTGTTCCTTATCTGGTTTTTGAACAAAAGGATGATAATTGGTCTGGCCATCAATTTGTGCGCCTTCTTTAATAATTAAATCATTCCTGGCAGTGTAATCAAGATCTCCCTTTAAATGAGCCTTAGGCAGTAAAGTAACTCTTTCGCCATCTTCAAAATATAAATTAGTATCACCACCAATTTCGCCAGCAATATTTAAGGTATCGCCAGCAGCTTCTAAATTACCACCAATCATACCACGCACATCAATAACAGCACCGGCTAAAGAAGCGTGCCTGCCAACTTCTGCTTTCTCGCTAATTACTAAATTACTGCCAGCGCTCATAAGATTTCTGGAAATCTTAGCATCAATAGAAACATTAGAACCGGCCACTCTTACACTTCCGTCAATTTCACCACTTATAATAATATTAGAAGCCCCGGCAAAAACATCACCGTTAACTATGCCGGAAATTGTGACTGTATTACCGGCCACAAAAACATCGCCGTTAACTATTCCGGCAATCTCAATGGCATTTCCAGCTGCGTAATAGTTTCCTTCATGAACTTCGCCAGAAGCTAAATAAACATTTTCACTGGCTTTTTTAACTGCAGCGTGTCCAAATAAAGGCAAGGTTAAAAACAACGCCAGCCCCACAAATAAAATAATACGATTGGTCTTTTTCATAGATTATTTAAATCAATTATAATGTAGTAATTATACCAAAAATTGGTTGGTAATAAAAATTGATGCTTTATAACAGATTTGACAAACTTTTTATATAGGATTATTATAAAAATGATATGAATAATCAATCATACAAAAACTGCAGATACTATACTAATCACGTTTGGTTTTACAACCAAAGGGGGTTTTTGTGTTTCTGATAAATTCTAACTGAATTTAAAATCTACTAGATATATTAACCCCTCTGGCTAAAAACCAAAGGGATTTTTAATTATTAACTAAAAAAAATGAAAATTACTTATAAAAATCTAGGAAAATTAGGAGTTTTACCCATAAATCTACCCGTAATAGAGTTGGGCAGTGGCAGCCCAAAAGGCTTAATTTTGGCCCTACAGCATGGGGCAGAAGTTGCCCCATTGTGGGTTATTAAGAAAATTATTGAACAAAAAGAAAGCCTTAAAGGTTCAATATCTATAATCCCGGTAGCTAATCCCATGGGCTTTGTTTATGGCACCAGAAATGAGAGTGTGGAAAACAAAAATCTTAATCGATCGTTCCCGGGTAGCCAACAAGGTGACTTCACCTCCAAACTTGCTAATAATATTTTTGAAATTTGCCAAAAACAAGATTTTGTTATTGATCTGCACACATTTTCCAATAGGCAATCGCCTTTTATTGCAGGCTATTCCGCCAGCCAAGATCCTGTTCAGAAAAAAACTAACAAATTACTAAATGGGCTTAATCCGGAAATTGTCTGGAAAACCGATGAAGGTTCAAAAAATGATTCTAAGTTTAAAGGTTCTTTAAATGGCCAATTAAATAAAATAAATATTCCCTCTGTTTTTATTGAAATGCCTAACTACCAGCTGATTAAAAATAAAGCTGTTGATGATGTAACCAACGGTATAATTAATATTTTTAAAAGCTATCCTGATTTAGTTAGTGATAAAATTATCTGCCAGCAATATTCAGCCAAATTTATCTATTCTAATTTTGCCGGATTATTTGAAGCCAAAGTAAAAGTTATGGATCAAATTAAAACAGGCCAGCCCATAGGTATAATTTATCAATTGCCTGATTTTAAACCAATAGAAATTACGGCGCCTGCTAACGGAATAATTATGACTATCTTAGAAAAAGGAGTGGTAAGAACCGGAAGCAAAATCGCCAGTCTTGGCGTTTAAATAAAGTTCGCTCATTTACAACTACAACAAGTATTTTGAAAAAAGGCCAAGTAAACAAAAGGAGATCGGCCATGAAGAACAGTCAGGTTAACGAAATGCTGCAGCAGTTGCTGCAAAACAACTTGGTGTATCGCTACCATCCGGAAAGGTTTAAAGCCTTAACCGGAAAAGGATATCCCTATCCTTCACCAACTAGGATCATTGAAACCAGCGCCGGCCAGATGGTTGAAGAAGTTATTCAACCAGTACTTGAACCGGTAAAGTTTACCCCTGAACAGCTGAGCCAGCTAAAGGCCGTTGCCAGGGCCTGGCCCAAACTTTTAGCCGCCCAACTGGAAATATTTAGGCTGGCTAAAACCGGGCAACTTAATCCACCAGATACAGAGCTGATAAAAAGCCTGTGTACTGAGGAAGAGTGGGACAAAGGATTAACTGATCCCGGCTACCAAACTATTCATCCCTTTATCCGGCTAGATGCTGTATTGGTCGGCGACTGCTTTAAAGTTATGGATATCAATTCCACTCGGCCGGCTGGAGCTGGCGACTTAATGAATTTCCAGGCCGCTTGTGGCGACGACTTTGGACTATGTCCAGATATTGGCAGCAGTTTTGCCAGTATCATCAAACAATGTGTTGACGAATGGTGCTCTGACAAAAACCTACCCGGTGAATCCACGCCATTTAAAGTGGTTACCCGCCCAACTGACGGTGATTGGCACAACTTCCAAACACTTTACAAGTGTTTGCTCGGCAGTGGTTTTAATGCCGAAATGATCGGGCCAGATCAGCTTAACTGTGAACCTTCCGCAGTTTTAAGAAGCAGGATCAAGGAAGGAGACCCTGCCTTTAACATTCTCAAAGAAAATTACCCACAAAACCGCTGCGTGCTTTCTCCCCTTTTTAGAAGGTTTTTGGGTAACAAGGTCTGGATGTACCTCTACCGTCTTGAACAGTTTTCGCCCATCTTCCGGGAGTATCTGCAAGACGATTATCAGGTATTGGATGATGTCTTTGTGCCCATTGGCTTGGTTGAAAGCGGCTTTGTTAATTTCCCAAATGGTCAGGGCAACATTGCCTTATCTGAACTTGAACGCAAACAGTGGGTTATAAAAGATCCGGCCAGCTCTTCTGCCCGCCGGATGTATCTTGGCTTAACCATGGGCAAAAAAAAATGGCAAGATGCCATGGAAACCATTAGCTCCGGCAGCATAGTCCAGCAAGTCTACAAAGTGGTAGAAGAACGGCTGGTGGCTGATGCAGAGGTCGGAACAAAAACCATCAAACTATTTTCAAAATACGGTATCTATATTTTCGGAAGCAAACTCGCAGGAGCGGAATTCCATGCTCGCAAATCGCCGGTAGTACACGGCGCACGAGACGCTTACTTTAACTCTGTCTGCTTTAACTAAAAGCAGAACGGCTGGAAACCAAAATATCTAATTTGCACACCAGATACAAGGCTCCATTTTCCGTTCTGCGGGTTTAACTATATCCGAAATATATTTACCAGTCAAACTAAGGGCGCAAATTTTTTTGCGCCTTTTTTTATTATATTTTTTTAGCAATACTCACAATGTTAACCCCTCTTTTGTAAACTTTTTTGTTATGAGTATCCAAATCAGGAAAAAGCTTAATTATTTTTAAACCTGATTTTTTATGCAAACTTTTTAACTCCTTTTTAGTAAATACATGATAATATCTTAAGCACTGTTTTTGGCCATCAGCAGATTTCCAAGGAAAAAAGAAATCCAATGGTGAGTTTTTTTGCCAAAAATTATTAAAAAAATGTTTCCAAAAAGGCCAATGCTGCCAATGCCAATTGGTCATAAGCAAATATCCGCCCGGTTTTAAAACCCTACGAGCTTCTGATAAAGTTTTGAGTCTTAATTTCTTGCTTGGTAAATGATGAAAACTGCCAATGCAGATAACTGCGTCAAATTGATTTTCCTGATACGGCAGCTTAGTCATTCCACCAACTTTAAACTTATCTGATATTTCTGGATATTTTTGACGGCAGATATCAATTAAATTTTCTGAATTATCCAAACCAGAATAATCAACTTCCAGTTTCTTATCCTTAAAATATTTATGCAACCGACCGTTGCCACAAGCCAGATCTAGAATTTTTTGGCCAGGTTTGATATAATCAGCAAACAGCTCAAATTCCTGCCAAGGAGCGTGGCGGGTGCTGGAAAAATGGTCAGCAATTTTATTGTAACCATCTTTAACCTGATTTAATACTTTTTCTGATTTATTCATGACTAAAATTATCAATAAAGAAATCGTTTTATCTCTTTTAAAGGCAGATCCCAAAAATTATGCCGAGTTTTTGTACTTAAAGAAAAAGCTATCAGGTCAGCATAAGCTTCCGCCAGCACCTAACTCTGAATTAATCGAAGCTTTTAAAAAACTTGATAAAAAGACCTTAAACCAATTTAACCATAAAACAGTAGAAAAGTTAAGGCAGTACTTAATTAAAAGGATTACCCGGACTCTTTCTGGAGTAACTCCCGTTACAGTGCTTACTAAGCCGTTTTTCTGCCCCGGCAACTGTGTTTACTGCCCTTTAGAGCCAGGCATGCCTAAAAGCTACCTTTCTAATGAACCGGCCGCCCAGCGGGCCAAAGCCTTGGATTTTGACCCCGCCAAACAAACTAAAATGAGAATTAAAGCCTTGGAGGCTAACGGCCATACAGTTGATAAAATTGAGCTGTTGGTACTGGGCGGTTCTTGGTCTGCTTATGACAATAAATACCAAGAGTGGTTTATAAAAAAGTGTTTTGATGTATGTAATCGCCCTTCGACTTCGCTCAGGACAGGCAAAACTTCTAAAACTTTAAAAGAGGCTCAAAAAATAAATGAGACTGCCAAGTATAGAATTATCGGCATGACTTTAGAAACCCGGCCAGATTTAATTAATGAAGCTGAAGTAAAAAGGCTAAGGGAACTGGGATGTACCAGAATTCAGATGGGCGTCCAACATTTGGATGATAAAATTTTAAAATATGTTAAACGCGGACATACCGTTGAACAGACAGCTAAAGCTACTAAACTATTAAAGTCAGCCGGTTTTAAGGTTGACTACCATTTAATGCCCGACCTGCCAGGCTCCACCCCAGCCAAGGATTTAAAAATGTTTAAAACTGTTTTTTCTGATCAACGATTCCAGCCCGACCAAATAAAAATCTATCCTACGGTGGTTAATAAATTCGCCCCACTCTACAAATGGTATAAATCGGATAAATATAAACCTTATTCAGAAAAACAACTTTTAAACTTACTTTTAAAAATAAAACAGGCTGTACCATATTACGTTAGAATAAACAGACTAATTCGTGATATCCCTAAAGAAAGTATAGAAGCTGGAAATAAGATTACAAACTTACGACAGTACTTGCAAGCTGAACTTAAAAAACAAAAGTTAAAATGTAAGTGCATGCGCTGCCGGGAAACCAGAGAAAGTTTAGACGATATAAAAAAAGCCAAACTGTTTACTGAAAAATATCAAGCTTCTGATGGTATAGAATATTTTATTTCTTATGAATCACCCAAACGTGATAAACTTTATTCCTTTTTAAGATTCAGAATAAACGACCCCGACCGTTTAGACGCGGGTTTAGCCGCGGCTCTACCGGAATTAAAAAATGCCTCTTTAGTTAGAGAAGTCCATACTTACGGGCAGTTGGTGCCGGTTAAATCCAAACAGGCTAAAGTCCAGCACACCGGTTTTGGCAAACGCATGATGAAAATTGCTGAAGACTTAACTTTAAAACATGGATTAAATAAAGTAGCTGTGATTTCTGGCATTGGCGTAAGAGGCTACTACCGCAAATTGGGATATAGATTACAAGAAACTTATATGGTAAAATCATTAAATAAAAATGATTAACTAATAAATATATGAACTTACCACCAAATTCCCTGATTGCAGCCGGACCGGTTATTATAGAAGAGCGTGATGGGAAACTCCAAACTTTATTAAACAAACACAAAAAAACAGATAAAAAGCCTAATCCTAAATGGCAATTTTGTGGCGGAGAAATGGAAGATTTTGACGCTTCTTTAGAAGATACTGCCAAACGGGAATGTAAAGAAGAAATGGGCATAGATATTGAAATTGCCAAACTAATTGATATATTTTTGCATAAAAAAGAAGATGGCGGTTACATAATCTTAGTCCACTATTTAGCTAAACGAATCGGTGAGATAAAACCGGCAGAAGATATTGAAGAATGGAACTGGTTTCCGGTTGATGAACTGCCGGATGATTTGGCTCCAAACATAAAACCGGTTTTAGATAAGGTGAAATAAATTATTACCCAACCATTTAACAAAAATTTTAGCTTCTACTTTTAGTTTGATGAGCTAAATTTTAATATAAACTTGCCCCTTTTCTAGCTCTTGACAATATTTTAAAATAATGTATAATGCTAATTAAATAGGAGAAAAAGCTTCTCCTTAAACGCCAAATTCGTCCCAAATGGAGGGAAGACTATGCTTGTGCTGATACGCTCCATCTTGAAAACGAGTACACTTTTGACGTGCTGATCGATCGCCGGTGCGATCCCGTATTAAGCCCAAATGTTGAACAATAATGGCTGATACGGGGATCCAACGACGGAAGTACTGAAGTATTGGGCCGACACTACACAGTGTTGGCTCTCTTTTTTTACAAAAAATTTTAAACTTGATTTTAAAAATAGTAAAGGGTAAAATATAATTCTATGAAACTTTCTACAACTGACAAAAAAATAGCTGAATTATTGCAAAAAGAATTGGAACGCAGCCAAAACGGTCTGGAAATGATACCTTCAGAAAATTTTGTTTCCTCTGCAGTTCTTGAGGCTTTAGGCAGTGTAGGTACTAATAAATATTCCGAAGGCTACCCGGGCAGACGTTACTATGGAGGTTGTGAATTTGTTGATGATATTGAACAGCTGGCTATTGATAGGGCTAAAAAACTTTTCGGCGTAGACCATGCCAATGTGCAGCCTTATTCCGGCTCCCCTGCCAACCTGGCAGTTTATTATGCCCTGCTTGATGTTGGCGATACTGTAATGGGCGCTAACCTGGCTTTTGGCGGACATATGACCCATGGCCTAAAAGTAAACTTTTCCGGAACTTTGTATAATGCCATAAATTACACAGCTGATAAAAACGGTTATTTGGATTTCGATGAAATAAGAACTCTAGCTAAAGAACATAAACCAAAAATGATTATTGCCGGCTATACTGCTTACCCCAGAATTATTGATTGGCAAAAGTTTAAGGCTATTGCTGATGAAGTAGGTGCCTTTTTTATGGCCGACATTGCCCATATTGCAGGTTTGATAATTGGCGGGCAACATCCAACGCCAACTAAAATTGCTGATGTAATAACTACCACCACTCATAAAACCCTGCGCGGACCCAGGGGCGCTATGATTCTTTCCCATGGTAAAGTTTCTAACCCAACTAAAAAGGTAAAACGAACCAAAGAAAATATTCCTACCTTAATAGATAGAGCCATTATACCTGGTTTGCAAGGCGGTCCGCATAACCATACCACCGCCGCTATTGCTGTAGCTCTTGAGGAGGCCAACAAACCGGAATTTAAAGATTATGCCAAACAAATTGTATTAAATGCTAAAGCTTTGGCTGCCAGCTTAATGAACGAAGGCTTGAATTTAGTTACCGGCGGTACTGATAACCACTTAATGATAATTAACCTAACCAATTTAGGCGTAGGTGGTAAAGACGGTGAAAAGGCTTTAGATGCAGTTGGAATAACAGCCAATAAAAATACAGTTCCGTTTGATACCAGGAGCCCATTTGATCCTTCCGGTATTAGATTGGGCACGCCTGCTTTAACTTCCAGAGGTTTTAAGGAAGACGACATGAAATTGATAGGAAGCTTGATTGCCAAAACCCTAAAAAATGTTAATGACAATTCCATAAAAGATGATATCAAAAAATCAGTCAAAGATCTGACTGATAAGTATCCATTATATCCTGGCTTGAAATATAACTAAAAATCATTAAATAATCTAAAAACAGCCTAAAATAAGCTGTTTTTTGTATTGACAAAATATTAAATATATGCTATTATACTAAATCCTGTTCATTGTTAGCCTTAGTTGTGCTTAACTATTTGTACTAAATTCATTAGTAAAAAGTTAAAAAAAACTTCAAAAAGTCAACCCATTTACCCTTTAATTAACTTAGATGTGCCAGTCTCCATATTTATGGAGCAAACCTAAAGCTAGAAGCAAGTTAGCCTAGTTAAAGTAAAAAAAGTAAAAAACTGGTCTAAAGGTTGTACTAGCAAGACAGGATGAAGTCAATAGGTTTGTTTCGTGAATCGGCTCCAGAGTGAGCCAAACGAGGAGGCAGGATCATGGGTTACCGGATCTTCAACAGCGCCGGCATTCCGGTCAGGCATGAAGGCCACAGAGCTATTCATGAGGAGATCGCCATAGGCTGTGACGGGGTTAACCATGCCGCTATGAAGTTTGCGGTCTGGTATAACACTGGCAACATAGTTTATCACGCTGACATCCTACAGGGCACCACCATTATTGGAAGGTGTGATGGCAGCTGTGAAGGACACGGCAAGGGCGAACATGGCTTCTTTACATGAGCCAGAACACCACGATATTCCCAACCGACTTTCTTCTTGAAAGTCGGTTTTTCTTTTTATATAATTTTAGTTTCTTTTAACAGCCACTTCTGGTAATCACCTTCTACTTTATCCGGTTTTAATTTAATAATGCACGGAGTATCATAACTGTGCACTTTTTTTATTACTGATTCTATTTTTTTATAATAATTTTTTCTGGTTTTTAAAATCAAAACTGCCTCATTGCCATTCATTATTTTATTTTTCCACTTATAGCATGATTCCACCTGCCACCAGTTGGCGCAAGCAATTAATTTCAACTTCAACAACATATTGGCAATTTTTTTTGCCTCTGTTTTATTCTTACAAACTGTATAGATTAATATCATGATAATTGACAAATGATGATTGAAAATTAATAAATTATATATCAATCATTAATTATTAGTTTTTATTCATCAAAATAGGGCGAAAAAATAGCAATGACATTACCATTCTCATCTAGTTCAATAAAATTAACTGCTCTGCCTTCTTTAAAAGCCGAACATTGGTTCTCTGGCAAGTTATCAATATCCTGCCTGGGATTATGGGCAATATCTAAAACCCACATAGTTTCCGGATAGTCTTGGTTACCGTGTAGAGAATTGGAAAGGCACGGCCCGGATGATAAATCTAAACCTTGTTTTACAGCTTCATTATATATCTCTTGAGATTTACTAAAAGCTATATTGGATTCCATGCCCCAATTTAATTTAGCAGGATTAATTTCCGGCTTGGGTCTTTCAACCTCACAACCTGATAATACGACTGTGATAATAAATAGTAATAATATTTTTTTCATATAATCCCTAGTTACTAGTTACCGATTACTAGAGCCTAAAACAACTTTGTCTGCCAATTTTCTGCTTGACCCACAGATTTAACATCCATAACCTTATCTATATTGAAAATTCTAATAGCTTGCTTTAAATGGCAATAAGCTTGAACTTGATTATTTTTTATAGTCCTAATATCAATTTTTCTTATAGTTCTATCTTCGGTTTCTGTTTTTAAATATTCAATCTCTACCTGTTCGCCGTTTCTGTAAGCATCCACTATTTGATGTTTAATTGTCTGATCACCGTTCCACCTAACCGGTATTGTTTCTCTTCTGCCTCTGTTTTCGTACCACAGATGGCCATGTTTTTTACCGTATTCATAAACATCACGGGTAATTCTAACATCGTCTAAACAATATTTTTCTAAAGTATTCCAATCACCATTTTTATAATACTTAAGAGCATCTAAACCGCTACCGGATTTGCCTTCACCTAAAGTTGCCTGGGCAATGGACTCAAGTTTAAGCCTGTGCCCTAGAGCGTGGGTGACTTCCTCTAAAATATCCAAATGAGGCAGTTTGGAAAGCTTAAATTTATAATAAGGCTGCAGGACCGCAAAATCAAAATATTTACTGTTAAAACCAATTATCAACGAAGCGTTCTTTAACCATTCGCCCATTTCTTTAAACTCCTCTTCTCTAAAACACCTGAATTGATCTTTATCATAAGAATAAATTCCACAAACCGAAACTTCCAGCTTGTCTTTATTATGGTCGCCGCCTACTTCTTCAAAAGATTTTTTTGTTTCTAAATCTAAAACTAATTTATCACCCATTTATATTAATGATTAATGAATAAAAGTTAATAATAATCTATCTGCGAGATATCTGTGGGTTATCTGCGGGCATATCTGCGATTCATCTGTGAAAAAGCTCCTTAGCCCTTTTTATGTCCTCATCAATTTTTTTAAAAAGCTTTTCTTTATCATTAAATTCTGCTAGATTCCTCATTTTTTCTAAAATCTCTACTTCTAAAAATTGGCTGTATAAATCTCCTTCAAAATCTAAAAGCCTAACTTCTAAATCTTGCCGAACGCCTTTAATGGCTATGGCCGGATATTTTATATCTTTATAAAAAACTTTGGCTAAATAAACTCCGTCTGCCAAATCATTAAGTAAATTCCTGCTTTCTATTTTTAAATTAGCAGTTTTATAGCCTAAGCCCTTACCTTTAATAACTTTTCCTAAAATTTTCATAAAAACACTTGCTAAAGTATTTTACCATATTTTGTTTGGCACTTAAACTTCCGGCAGATATTGAACATCGCCATCATCGAGCTTAGCTCGATCATCTAAATCATCATTCTTTATCCAATTGCTACTGCTTAATAATTTCATCTCTTCCATTAATTCTTCGGGAATTTCTTGCAAAAACTGGGAGGGCGTATTCAAAAACATTGATGAATAACTGCCCGTTATTGGATAAGACATAAACAACTGCCTTTTGGCCCTGGTAACGGCCACATAAAATAATCTTCTCTCTTCTTCTAAGCCTCCTTTTTCTGTTTGGGCTCTGCGATTTGGAAAAGCCATATCTACCAAATTGATAACAAAAACCACTTCCCACTCCAAACCTTTAGCTTGATGAATGGTTGATAAAATTAATCTTTCATCGTCGCTGACATCTGTTTGGATTCGCTCATCGAGCTCAGCTCGACTAACAGCAAAGGCCTCTTGTAAAGTTATCTCTGCTAAAAATGAATTGGTGTCTTCATAATTTTCCGAAAACTTAGCCAACTGTTCCAAATCCTCTAAACGTTCCTGCCAATTTGGATGACTAGCCTCTAAATAATTACGATAATCCGATTTTGCCAATGACCTGATAAATTCAGCCGGATCATTTAAATCTTTCAATCTTTCTATCTTTAAATCTTTTTTAAAAATATTTACCACCGCTTGCCAGCCAATTTGAGCCTTGGATGTTAAAACATCAGTTAAATCTGCTTCAACACAAGCAATCGGACAATCTAAATCTTTTACCTTGGCATAAATTCTACTGGCCATGACGTCACCAATACCTACCTGCAAAGTTAGAATTCTCATCCAAGAAACTTCATCTTTAGGATTAGACATCACTTTTAAAAAAGCCAAAATATCTTTTATATGAGCTCGTTCAAAAAACCTAACCCCGCCCCGATAATCATAAGGGATATCTCTTTTAGTTAGCTGGAACTCCAGTTCTTGTGAATGGTGGGCCGCTCTAAATAAAACAGCCATCTTTTTTAAAGGTACGCCCTCTTCTCTTAACTGCAAAATCTGTTGGCTAATAAAATCAGCTTCTTGACCGGCGGAAGTAGATGGAACCAAGCTGGGTTTTACAAAATTCTTTAATTTAGGCTGAAGTACTTTAGGGTACTGGGCCACATTTTGTTTAATAACTTCGTTAGCTACATTTAAAATTTCTGGAGTGGAACGATAATTGGTTTCTAATTTAAATAATTTGGCGCCGGGAAAGTTTTTTTGGAAATTTAAAATATTACCAATATCTGCCGCCCTAAACGAGTAGATACTTTGGGCATCATCACCCACTACCAAAATATTTTTATGGACAGAAGATAGTTCTTTAATAATGGAAGCTTGAATATAATTGGTATCTTGGTATTCATCCACTAAAACATATTGGAATTGAGAGGCCAGCCTTTCTTTAACTTTTGGTTCTTGTTTTAATAATTTTAACCAGTTAACCAGTAGATCATCAAAATCCATGCTATTGTTATCCTGCTTTTTTAGCTGATACCGATGGCTTATATTTTTAATTTGAGGCTCCAATTCCAGCCATTTTGGATGCCTGGCTTCTATTACTTCTTTAAGTTTGGTTTGAGAATTTTTTGAATAGCTTATTACATCTTTTAAAACAGCAGCTGAAGGAAAACGACGTGCCTTTATATCCACGCCCTCTTCTTTAATACAAACTTTTATTAAACTTTTAGCATCTTCTTCGTCTAAGATAGTAAAATTGGATTGATAACCCAAAAGCTTGGCGTATTTTCTTAAAATTCGATTACCAATATGATGAAAAGTGCCACCCCATAACTTTTCGGGGAATTTACCTAAAAGCATTTCTACCCTTTTTAACATTTCTTTGGCTGCTTTATTGGTAAAAGTTACTAATAAAATATTTTCAGGGCTTACTCCTCTTTCTATAAGATAAGCTACTCTATAAACAATAGTTCTGGTTTTACCACTACCAGCACCGGCTAAGACTAAACAAGGCCCCTCGGCCCCGGTTACCACTTGGTATTGTTCCTTATTTAATTCTGACTGGTAATCTACCTTTAAATCTTTAGGAATCTCCTGGTCTTTTAAAACAAAAGTTTTAGTCATTGGTTATGAATTTTTGAATTAATTCTTTTACTTTTCTTTCAGCTTCTTCGGGATTAGAAAAAGTTTTGCGAATTTTAGCTTTCTCGCCTCTAATATATTTTCTTATTGATTTTGACAGTTTTGACTTAGTCATATCCATATTAATCCCTGATTGAAACTTCATAAATTATCTGCTCCCCGCCCGACTCGCCTTCGGCGGAGCCATGGCGGGCGGGCGTATTATTTTCTAATCTGTATATCGTATATAATTTGTTCAAGGCGTTTCAAATTGCGTTTGGTTTCATCAAATTTCTGACGCATGTGGCCGGTTAAATATAAAGTAAGTAGAAAACCTACAATTTCTTCAGTTATTTCTTTATAACGTTTGAGTTCTTTGGTATTTCCATTGGTTGCCTGTAAAACAGCTTGCCTTACTAATTCACCTGTTGTATCAGCTAAACCACCAATATATTCCTCTGGACCAATATTTTCTATTTTAAGTTCAGATAAACTCTTTTTTTCTAAAACAGTGGCAAACATTTTAGCTTCTACATATTCCTCTACCGCCGCCTTAAAACTACCTTCAAATCTTAAGCGGTTGCCTTTGTTGTAGGTTTTATTAAGCTGGGCTAAACCTTTCTCCGCATCGGCCATAAACTGCTTAGCCGATTTTTTGTCTGCTCTATGCAGAGCAAAAATAGCTTTTTTAGAAGCCTGCAGGATTCTTCGGGAATCGCCAATAATTTGGTTCCGTTCTTTTTGATAAGTTTCCATTTTTTTCTTAATGTTGGCCAGGAGTGTTTTATTGATCATAGATTTATAAATTATAAATAATTATTTTTTATTTTCTAATATTTCAACTACTTTTACGTTATCTCTTTGATATGGTTGATTAAATCTTCCCTTAAACTTCTTCTTTAAAAAATGACGGTAAGCCGGTCTGGTAAATGGCAGTATTAAACTAAAACCGAAAATATCAGTTAAAACACCTGGAGTTAAAAGTAAAATTCCACCAACTAAAATCATCACGCCGTCAATAATTCTATCCGTTGGCATTTTAGCCTGCACTAAATCTGACTGTAAATTTGTCCAAGTTCTAAGGCCTTCCATTTGTGCCAGTACCGCCCCTAAAATTCCGGTAATAATAACTAAGCCGATTGTTTGCCAAGCACCTATCAATTTACCAATCTGAATTAAAAGTGCCAACTCAATAAGCGGAATTATAATGAACAAAGGAATTAGCTTTGATAGTAATTTCATGTTTGGGTATTATAGCTGTCTTATTCCTAAAAATCAATAATAAAAGCCAGCCTGGCCTAAGCCAATAACTGACCTCTTAAATTTTTTGAAAAAGTTATTCCGTTACCTTGTAAACCTCATCGCCTTCTTTAACCGGTTCATCGACTTTCATTCCTGCTTCTTCACCCTTTTTTATTTTTTCTACCGGTTCCTTGTCCACCTGCATTGATACGATCTGTTGCTCAAAATCTCTTTCACCATGTTTAAAGTGGATGGTATCACCTACAGCCAATTCCCCTTTTTCAGCCTTTACCACTGCCACCCCGATTTTATTAAAATAGTGGGTAACTTTTCCTATTAATTCTTCTGGCATAAATTTATTAATAATTTATAGCTCTAATTTAACTTTATAGGTCTCTGAAAATTTGTCAATCATTGCTAAAAAGAAAAAAACCCGCTTCATTTCAGATGATCTATAAATTAAAGCGGGGGTTAGACTCGATCCTAAGGACGGATGCCAGCAAATAAAAAAGTCCAAAGCCAGCCAGTATTATATGTATTTATACATAATTTAAATCCAGGCATGTCATGTCTAGGAGTGATAGTGCAGCGACATAACTTGCCTTTAGGGTCACGCCACTGCGAAGCAGTTAGAAGCCTACTGAAGAAGTTAGGATCATCAATGACGGCTTGGATATGAGCATAGGGATCCGAAATAAGGCCGCGATTTTTATATTCCTGCTCCAGTTCATTTCCGGAAACAAAACGATCTAAACTGAAGTAAAAAACTTCTACGCTATTTTCTTTATTACGTTTCATAGATAAAACAAGATCATTTTGGTCCGCACAGTCATCAAAATGTTCAACAGACACGTCCATGTCTAAACGATCAATAATGAACCAGGGATCACGACTTCGGTCTACCTCAACTTGACGGCTGAATTCAAACTGCACTAAAGAATTAGAATCAAACTGAGCCTTATTGCTCATATTATCCTCCTTTTTGAAAGTTTTCCAATGTACAAATCAAGTTATTGTAAATTAAATATTAATTTATGTCAATATATTCCGACTATAGTTATCAATATTTAGCAATAATAAATTTAATTTGACTAAAATTAGCCAATAATATATAATATTAATGTTGTCAAAAATAATCGTCATTAAATTTAAAAATATGTCAATTCAAACTATTTTAAATGAAATAGGCCTAAATAAAAGCAAAGGTGATGTTTACTTAGCTGCCCTAGAAACCGGCCGAGGAAGCGTTATAGAAATAGCTAAAAAAGCCAATCTCCCCCGAACTACCGTTCATGAAATTCTACAAACCCTAAATAAAATGGGTTTGGTTAGTTATATTGCTAAAGGCAGGGGTAAAATTTATATTGCGGAAAAACCTAATAAACTACTAAATATTTTAAAAGCAAAACAAATTAAATTAGAAAAAGCGTTACCAGAACTAACTTCCCTATTAAATACTAAGGGATTACTACCAAAAGCGCGTCTTTATGAAGGTATCGAAGGTATAAAGACTATTTTTGAAGATACTTTGACAACATCCGATAAACTGCTTAGAGGTATTCTTTCCATGGAAGATCTATATCAAATTCCAGGCAAAGATTTTATGAATGATTATGTAGATAAAAGAATTAAAGCCGGTATAAAGCTAAAAGTTATAAGATCAAAACAAAAAGAAGTTGAAGAAACCTGGAATGCCAGCACTAAAGAAAATCGGGAGCTTCATTATGCCTCAGATGATTTTGTTTTCCCTATGACAACATATATTTATGACGACAAAGTGGCTCTTATTGGCACGGAAAAAGAAAATTTCGGCATGATTATTGAATCAGAAGAATTTTACAAAACTCTTCTTAATTTATTTGAAATCACCTGGCAGGTTACCAAAGTTGCTAAAAAAATTGATTAAACTACGCCACAGCACGTAAAATATATAAGATATATGCTAATGCTTTACAAAAAAAGCTAAATATAATAAACTCCAAAAAATGGTTATAGCCAAAAGCTATTAAAAAATTGATGTCTTTTGGCTATGACTACGGCCTCCACAAATGGATAAGCCAAGGGTGGTCCTCTAGCAAAAGAACATTTCACAAAGGAGTAAAAAGATGAGTGCACAAAGACCAATCGCCAATGGCGACCAATCTTTGCAGCCCCCCACAGCTGATCAGCTAGCCGCAATTATTTCTGCCCTAATCAACAATGTTGATTGGAAAAAGGTGAATTTCCCACCCTTACAAACAAATATAATCAGTAGCCCTGAAACTGCTGGAATTTTATTTACAATATTTTTACAGAATATGAGTAGTGCTGTGGGTCATGATTGCTTTCCTTTCTGGGCAATGACGAAATTGATGTCAAACACAGATTGGAGCTTCCTTGATGAAAAAGATTTTGGGATTCAACATTGGCTTCATATGCATCCAAAAGAAGCCGCCCACCGTTTCCGACAGTTTATTCAAAGACATGGACTTGATGTGCCTAACCCTTTTCCGGTTTACAAAACAGTAGAGTTGGGCCAGGGCCCAAGAACCACCAAGGGCTTGCTTAAAGCCATTAGGGCTAAGGGTTATAATCTAAACACCCTTCTAAAGCCAATGGAGTTTGATGCTCTCAACCTGCCGATTCAAAATGAACGTGAAAGCTTGAATTTGTACGTTGTTAGGTTTGAAGAGCTTGGCTTTCCTGATGGTAGTACATTTCCCCTGGTAAAAATTCTGTCAGCAGCCAAAAAAAAGTTTGATTTGGATCCTTGTCCACCGGAAGTTGCTCTAAGGTTGCGAACATTAATCCCCAAGGAGGACGGAGAGCTTAGCTTGACACTAGCCATGGAACTATTTAAGGATGGCCAAGGTCGCTTTTGGCAGTTTGGTATTTCCAATAAGTACGGTGGCTCAGCTTATTTTGATTGTTATCAATCATCATCTGAGGAAGAAAGTTATTTTCTCCCTTACTCTAAATTTGTTTTTTGCCGTCGTCGTTCCTAGATCAGCTATAATACCGTCTTTGTTGAAAAATAAAGACGGTATTTTTATAAAAAAGTAACAATTAGTATTAAAAGCTGATTCATATGAAAATCATCTAACAAATCAATTGTTGCCAAAAAGGTAAAAATGAACTACACTTTTGTTTATGAGTTTTTCAATCGGCATTGTGGGCTTGCCTAATGTAGGCAAATCAACTTTATTTACTGCCCTAACTAAAAATCAGGTGGATGCTTCTAATTATCCATTTTGCACTATTGAGCCTAATGTAGGTGTGGTGGCCGTTCCTGATAATAGGTTAGACAAGCTTGCCCAGCTTTATAATTCTCCCAAAGTAGTACCAACCGCTATTGAATTTGTAGATATTGCAGGCCTAGTAAAGGGCGCAGCCGATGGTGAAGGCTTAGGCAATAAATTCCTTTCTCATATAAGAGAGGTTGATGCGATTGCTGAGGTGGTTAGAGATTTTGCTAATGACGATATAATTCATGTAAACGGCAAAATTGATCCGGAAGATGATGTAAAAACTATTAATTTAGAATTAATCCTGGCCGACTTAGAAACGGTTAATGGTCTTTTAGAAAAACTAACCAAGCAAGCTAAAGGTTCTCCCAGCCGCTCGCGAGCAGCTGGGTCAAAAGACAAAATTCTTTTAAAAAACATTGAAATTTTAAAAAACTTAAAAAAGATTCTGGAAGAAGAAAAATTTGCTATTAATTTAGAAGTAGCTGATGAAGATATTAAATTTATTAAAGAATTAAATCTTCTAACTTATAAACCAATCCTTTATGTTTATAATGTTTCTGAAAATGAACTAACTAAATCCAAGGATCATTATAAAAAACCTTACTTAACCATATCTGCCAAGTTAGAATCTGAACTGGCCTCTATGCCAGCCGTTGAGGCTAAACAATATTTAGAAACACTCGGCATAAGCCAAAGTGGTTTAGATAAATTAATCTTACAATCTTACAATCTTTTAAATCTCATAACCTTCTTCACTGCCGGCCCAAAAGAAGCCCATGCCTGGACTGTTGAAAGTGGCACGCAGGCACCGCAGGCAGCCGGAGTTATCCATACCGATTTTGAACAGGGCTTTATTAGAGCCGAAATTGTAAATTGGCAAAGTTTAATTGAAGCTGGCGGAGAAATTCAAGCTAAAGAACAGGGCCTAATTAAAACTGAAGGTAAAAACTACCCAATAAAAGACGGTGATACTGTTTACTTTTTATTTAACAAATAAAAAAGCGCCCACTTAAAACAGACGCTTGAGCCTGAAAAGATTAAACATAAATGCTTGAAAATCCTTCCATGCCCACCAAATCCTTCCATGCCCATCAAAGCCATACCCTCTGACTATTCTCTCGCAAAGTCTTTCTTCATCTCGAAGCTCTTTCGCCGTATATCTGACATAGTCATCAGGATGCGGACCAATCATGGTACCCCCTTGTATATTGAACGTAATAAACCTAAATTAACCTATTATTAGATTAAAGTCAAGCACTACAAAAGTTTAAAATCTATTAAAAACAAAAAATTACCAATTAAAAGATGGAGATGTAGCCTATTTTCTGTTTAATTAGTTTTCCACTATCCTAAAATTGGAATAATTTCTATAATTAAATAAAGAGAACTTTTAACAACAAAATGGAGGGGCTAGATCCCTCTTTTTTTTAACAAATGGAGGTTTGATGGCAATCGGCAGAAGTTCAATTTGTGTCAATCGTAGAAGTTCTTCTGGTTTTCGTAGATTTCTTAAACGGGCAATGGAAGGTGCCTCGCGACTACCCATTAATCTACTCAATAAACGATCACTTAACAAAGGAGGCTCCCGAAGTGAATTACTTCCTGCTAACTAGCTGATAGGAGGTGATAATATCTAGGAGCTGCCACTTCTTTAATGTTCTAAGACAGGCTAATGATTTTGAAATCTCCAGACAAGCTAACGGTCTGCTTGAACATATGGTAAACGACTTCACCCTGCAAAGCACTTGGATTAATTCCAACACTTTGTATGGTATGACGGTGTGTACAAGCTTGCCCCGTCTTATAACAACCCAGCCGCTCGCGAGCAGCTGGGTTGACTTTTTTAAAAATTTATGCTATCATTACTTATGTAAGCCAAAATAGCTTATTTATCCGCCGAAGCTTTAGCAAAGGTGGGCCAAAATAAAACAAAAACCAATTTAATATTGATTCGTGCGATGTCTTGGTTTTTGTTCAAGGCATTTTTTAATGTCTAATTTCCAAAACAAAAATGAAAAAGAAAAAAGAAATTAATATTGTTTTAGCTCTGGTTATCTGCCTGCTGATTGTTGGCGGAGCTTCTTACGGAATGAATATTTTAAAAAATAACTTTGAAAAAAATAACAAAGTTGCCGCTGAAAACTTACCAGTTCTGCCTGATACCATAAATCAAAATCAAATTAGTGAAATCATAAATGACGGTTATCTTAAAGATAACCCTTTTTATTCGGCCAAATAGAAAGAAAACTTGCAGCACTTTAAAAAATTAATAATCAAAATCGTTGACTAAATAAAAAGGGACTGTTAATCGGCTATCCACCCCTGCCGCTCGCGAGCAGCGGGGTCCACTTTTCGATTAATATGTACATTTAAAAAACGTCAACGGAATTGAAATAAAAATAAAAACAAAAGCCTTCGCATTATTGCGGGGTTTTTGTTATCTTAAAAAATAAACATACTGTCGCCAAAAGAATAAAAACGGTACTTTTTACTGACAGCAGTCTTGTAAGCCTTGAGAATAAGTTGACGACCAGCTAAAGCACTTACTAACATTATTAAACTTGATTTGGGCAAATGAAAATTTGTTATCAACCCATCAATAAATTTAAACTTATAGCCTGGGTAAATAAAAATATCTACCCACTTGCTTTGAGCTTTAATTTTTCCTTTACTACTAAAAGCTTCAAGAACTCTGGTTGAGGTTGTGCCGACTGATATTACCCGCCTACTTTCTTTTTTTGCATTATTTAAATTTTTTGTGGTCTTTGCGTCTATTTTTGCGAATTCTGAATGCATTTTGTGCTTTTTAATATTATTCACTCTAACTTCTTCAAAAGTTCCAAAACCAACATGGAGCGTAACATATTCAAATTGAACGCCCTTCTTTTTTAATTTGTTGATTAAAGGTTTTGTAAAATGAAACCCAGCCGTAGGCGCCGCTACTGACCCACGATGCTCTGCATAAACTGTTTGATATAAATCTTTCAATCTTTTAGTCTTTTTATCTTTAATTTTAATATAAGGTGGAGTAGGAACTTCACCGATTTGATCAATAACTTTTTCTAGTTGACTGCCCGATTTATTAAACTTAACCTGCCAGACTGATTCATCAATTTGCTTTACAATTTCACATTCCAAACCTTTGCCAAATTCAATTATTTGACCAATTTTTTTTCTTCTGTTCCCAATTAACACTTCCCATCGAGCTGAGCTCGATCCAACTTTTTTCAAAAGGAAAACTTCCACTTTACCGCCGGTTTTATAACGCTGGCCGATAAGACGAGCCGGAAATACCTTAGTATTATTCAAAACCAAAACATCGCCTTTATTTAAATAATCTACAATATCAAAAAAATGCTTATGTTCAATCTTTTTTGATTGGCGATCTAAAACCATCAGCCTGGAATTATCACGCGGGCTGGCCGGTTTATGAGCAATAAGCTGTTTGGGTAATTTGTAATCAAAATCTGAAAGCTTCATAAATGACGTAGAGCGAGAAATAATATAAGTTTACTTTATTATTTCGAGCCGAGGAATTTATATTATTATATAAATCCAATTATAGCATTTTTTAAAATTTATTAGCAATTGACAGATTTTTCAAAATAAGTAATATTAGCTAAAAGATCATTAACACTAGGAGTGCGATATGAGGATAATCTTCCCAGTAGGCGGTTTTGGAACCAGGATACATGATGATATTTTTTCCAGCAATTCCAGTAATCGACTTGCTGGAGAAATAATCAAAGTAAGTAAACCAAACATTGGCGTGGCCAAAGCCTTGGTTCCCATTAAAGGAACGCCGGCGCTTGAACATTCCATCAACAAACTTACCAAACTTGGTGTTGAGGTAAACAACATCTATGTAGTAACCAATCAAGCTTTTTTGGAATTCTTCCAGCAATGGGCCAAACAATTCGGTTTCCCTTTAAGCAATTTGATTTGTGATGGAAAACTAACCAACGAAACCCGCTTGGAAAGCTGCGCAGCTATAAATTTGGCCATTAGCCAGACCGAAATTGATGATGATATCTTGGTAATTGCCGGCGACACTTTGTTTAATGGCGATATTTCCGGGCTCTTGGCTCTAAACAGCCAGACTGAACATGACATTGTCGCCTTTTATCAGGAATCTTCATTGGAAATGATGCGCAAACGTGGCAATCTGATTTTTGAAGGTGGATATTTGATTGATTTTCAAGAAAAACCCGTTGAGCCCAAAACTCTTAAGGCTTTTCCTTCAATCTTTATTCTCAAAAAATCCACTTTGCCTTTGTTTGCAAAGTTTACCCGAGAAAATCCAAAAACTGGCTACGCCCACTTTATCCAATGGCTGGTAGAACAGAAACATCCGATCCAGGGTTTTGAAATTAAAAACCGCTTTGACCTTGGTAACCTAGAAGATTGCCACCGAGCTAACAAACTGTACCAACCATAAAACCTGCTTCTAAAAAGATGCAGGTTTTTTTATTTTTGCTTTCATTTAATACAATAACTCTTTGACATAAAAGACCAATAATTTTATAATTTAATAACTAATGGCTTTATTTAGGAGGATGCCAGACGAGCCATTTTTATTTTATTCTCTATTTTAAATATTAAAACAATTTTTTAAAAAAATATGAGTAACTTCATAAAAAAATCGTTCTTAATCTCAATAGTGGCATCTGCTGCTGTTTGGGGCACTATGGTTGCCATTAATATAGCTAAAGCTAATGTTGCCACAGCCGGTGATTTAATTAAATCCGATTCCTCTCCGGCAGTTTATTATTTGGATTCAAATTTAGTTAAACATCCATTCCACCATGAGAGAGAATATGTTACATGGTATCCAGACTTTAATAGTTTAAAAACTGTCCCAACCGATGAAATGGTCAGCTATACCCTGGGTTCTACCGTGGTTGTAAGACAAGGTACAAAACTTATTCAATATGTTGAAGTTTTAGGCGATGGCACCTGGAATGTTTCTAACACTCCGGAAGTTTATGCTGTCGGCCCCAATGGCGCAACCCATGCCATTGATTCAGCAGATACTGCAGCATTATTATATGGTGCCAACTGGGAAAGCATGATTATTCCATTGCCAAACTATTTAGCTGCCAACTATTCATCCAGCGCTCCTTTAACCAGTTCTTCTACCTATCCAACGGGCACCCTGGTTCAAGAAGGTTATCATAGCCCACAGATCTATTATATTGAAGGTTCAACAAAACGTCTTGTTACTAATGCTGGCATGATTGCCAACAGACTTTTCAGTAGCACTATAGTTGTTCCTGATCTTTCCATCTATACTGATGGTGTGCCTATCACTGTTTTAGAAAATGAAATCGCTTACCCAATGGGAGATGGTGGATTTGATTGCACTAATGAATGTAATTTGTATGATACTCAATGTTCAGGCGAAGGTTATCAAACCTGTGGCGATTATGACGGTAATGGATGTACGGAATGGGGTGAGATATCTAATTGTTTATATAGCTGCCAAGATGGCAACTGTACTTTAGACCCCCCACAATGTTTTGATGAATGTAGTATAAATGAAACCCAATGCTCTGGTGAAGGTTATCAAGCCTGTGGCGATTATAATGGCGATGGCTGTACGGAATGGGGCGAAACTCAAAGCTGCCAAGAACATTTTGAATGCAACCAAGGACAATGTAACCTTTTAAGTGCCGGTACCCACCTTATTACCATAGAGTTTGACGACCAAATGACTAATTTTACAGGCAATACTACTGTAGAAAGGTCTTATTATATTCACCTACCAACAAACTTTAATCCTAATTTACATTATGATGTTCTTTTCTGGTATCATGGCAAGGGAGGCACGGCCCAACAACAATTAAGCCATCAATTTGATGAAATTGCTGACCAGCAAGGTAACTTTATAGTTGTTTACCCTCAAGGCATGGGACGGTCTAATAACCAACTGGTTGATAATCGTTTTACCAATGATGCTCAAATTGGCTTAACCTGTTGGAATACCCGCCCAGGGCAAGAACCGATTGATGATAGGGGCTGTTATGCCCAAATGAGAATGCCTGATGATGACAGTTTTATAGATATAATAGTAAATAATTTAGAAAGCAGCTTTTATATTGATAAAATTTTTGCTGGCGGCTTTTCTTATGGCTGTGCCCAAGCCCAACATATGGCTTTAACCAGAAATGATATTATAGCCATGGCCGTTGGCGGTTGTGGCGGACCAGGTAGCGATTTCTTGGCTTATGATACGGCAATAGCTGCCGGCCAAAAAGATGCTATTCCAATTATCCGGTTTCATTCCACTAATGACCAAACTTCAATATATCTTTACGAAGGAGAATCTCCAGCACCTGGTGAAATGCCTACAGCAGAAGTAGCTTCCAATTATTACGCCGATGCCCATCAATGCACGTCCGTAGAAAAAAATCTTGATATTAGCACTCCATCAGTCCAGGCACTTATTAATAGCTCTCCTGTTACCAGTGTTGATTATTGGGTTCATCAAAGTTGTTTGGTGCCCACTGAATTCTATAAATTGGAAGATGGTGAACATGTTTTCTATCAACCACTTGGTAGCATGATGTTAGAATTTCTAAATAGGTTTAGTAATTAAAACTTTTATTTTCTAATAGAAAATTTACAGCCGCAATAATTTTGCCGGTAGAAATCTTCCTCATTTGATAGCCGGCAAGCCTCTTGTTGGCCGCCTTTCTTTTTCCAGTCTTCTTCTATAAATTCCAAACCATATTGTTTGGCAATATTAGCTCCTATCGGATTAATAATATCCGCTTTTTTATTACGGCCAATAGTTAAGGTAGAAGCTAAAATTTCAAAATCTTTTTCTTTAGCATGCTTAGCCGCTTCATTTAAACGCATCTGGAAACAAACTGGGCATCTGGCACCGCCTTCTGGTTCATTTTCTAAGCCTTCAACTTTTTTAAACCAATCATCTTTGTTAAACCGGCCCTCAATTAGATTATAACCTTCTTTGACTGCCCATTTTTTAACCGTAGCTAAGCGTCTATCATATTCTTCTTTGGGATGAATATTAGGGTTATAAAAAAACAAGGTCACCCGATAATCTTGTGACAATTTTTTAGCTACATATATAGCACAAGGTCCGCAGCAAACATGTAATAATAATTTTCCCATAATTTAAAATATCTAAAAATAAATAGAGGGCTGGGGGTCTGGGGGCGACGCATAGCGCCAAGACAAAATAGTTATAGTTTAATAGAGCTGAGAGCTATTTGGCGTCCCCAGCGGTTTTTGGTACTTTTTGCCGCCAAAAAGTACATAAAAAGAATTATATTAATTTCGACTGCAACTCACTCGGTACTTCTAATCCAAGATGTTTATAGCCAGCTTCAGTTACTACACGGCCACGAGGCGTACGGACTATAAAGCCCAACTGCATTAAATAAGGCTCATAAATTTCTTCAATAGTGCCCTCTTCTTCCTGAACCGCGGCAGCTATTGAACTTACCCCAACTGGACCGCCATTAAATTTTTCAATTATATTTTCTAATATCCTTCTATCCAAAGCATCAAGGCCCTGATGATCAACATCCATAAGCTCCAAAGCTTCTTTAGCCAGTTCTGGGGTAATTTTACCATCACCTTTAACTTGAACGTAATCTCTAACTCTTTTTAACAAGCGATTAGCAATTCTGGGGGTTAACCTGGAACGTTCAGCAATTAGTTTGGCAGCTTCATTAATAACCTCTACCGAAAGTATTTTTGAACTGCGCTCAATAATCTGCTCAATTTCATCATGATTATAATAATCCAATCTATAAGTTGAGCCGAACCTATCTCTTAGGGGTGAAGATAATAGATTATAGCGGGTGGTGGCTCCAATAATGGTAAACTTTGGCAAATCCAACCGCAGGGTTCTGGCCGAAGGGCCTTTACCAATAATAATATCTAAAGCATAATCTTCCATTGCCGGATATAAAACCTCCTCTATTACTTTATTCAACCGGTGGATTTCATCAATAAATAAAACATCGCCATCTTCTAAATTGGTTAAAATAGCAGCTAAATCTCCGGCCCGCTCTATGGCCGGGCCAGAAGTCACCCTTATATTACCATTCATTTCTTTGGCAATAATGTGGGCTAAGGTTGTTTTTCCTAAACCTGGCGGGCCATATAATAAAACGTGTTCAATTGGCTCTTTTCTTTGTTTGGCCGCTTTCATAAAAATTTCCAGATTGTCCTTTATTTTTTGCTGGCCAAAATACTCCACCAGTTCTCTGGGCCTTAAGGTTAAATCTAAATTTTTATCGTCCGGCTTTTCTTTAGCCGTTATAAGTCGTTCATCTGGCATAATCAAAGATTATCATTTTTAATCTTAAAAATCAATTTTATCCCACTTGACTAATAGCCTAACTAGTAATAAAGTGATTAAAATAGCCATTTTACATCAGGAGGTTTAAAAATGAATTGGCGCAGATTTGTATTTGCCATCTATACCCTTATTGGCTCATTGCTTTTTATTTCTGGCCTTAAGGATAGAAAAAAATACAAATCAAGCATTTCAGAAATCTCTTTTTCTTCAGTAGCTTGGCCGATGTTTCCCATCATGATTTGTTTTGACGCTTTAGACAGGAAACTAAAACGGCCATTAGCAAGGGGTGCATCATGATCTCAAGATTGGCTATACCTACTCTTTCCAGCTTTCTTCGCCTTTGCTACTGGCTGGCCAGAAAATATTCAAGGCTTACTTCGATGTTGAATATTAAAGCCAGTGAGAAAGCAATACGACCCAAAACTCCAGGACCTTTAATTTAAGGTCCTTTTTATTTATCCCCATTGACCAATGGTTTGGCAAATAATAAAATTAAATAAACGTACGCTCATTAATATAGATTGGAGGAAGGAATGGATTGGACCCCAGTGTTAATTGCCATAGCGATTTTGATTTTTTCATTCCAGCTTGGCTCAGCTATTTATTCGGTTTGGCCAGACAAACGTTTAGCTAAAAAAATGAGAGGAAAAACTAACTGGAAAAACTTCTTCCTTATCCTTTTCTTTGGGATTCTAATCTGTTTCTTTAACCACTGTCGCTTAACCCTCCAATCATCGCGGCTTGAAAAATCCAGAAAAAAACGTGGTTTTGCCACATAGCCTCAAGCCACGATTATCTTCACTATTCAAAAAACCGTTCTAAAATAGAACGGCTTTTCTTATCTTAAATTTTAAATACTATTTCTTTTTTCTTTTCTTAGAAACTTTTTTCTTTTTGGAAACTGATTTTTTAACTCGAGAATACCTGATTAATCCGGAACATGTTACTACCTCAATTCCCTTCTTGGTTAGTTCATCCAAAAATAAATTCATGCCTAAGGAATCAGAAGCCATATGGCCGGCAATAACAATATTTAAGTGGGCTTTTTCCGCCTCTTCCCTATGTTCTTCTCTCATATGCATAGCTACAATAGTACCGATGCCGGCATCTGCCATATGTTTATAAATATCTTTATGCCCGCTTGTTCCGCCGGTAATTTCAGTTACGGCTATTTTGCCACAATACCTATTAGGCTTGCCGGTAAACAATCTGGGGCCGGCGCCGTTTTTTAAACCTTCCTTATATTCCGGAATCTTCTTTAATAAATTTAAAATATCTTCTACATAAACCAGTTTTGATCTATTCTTTTTAATTTCTTTAGCTAAAAAATTAGCCACCATATTATCGGCCGGAGTATGTACGCACATCATATCTATATCTAAAAGCTTGGCTGCATCAATTGCTTGATAATGGTTAGCCGAAGAAACTCCACGGGAAACTTCACTCATTCTCTTTTCTGTTAAACTTTCTCCGATGTTTATAGGCACGCCATAACCGGCTAAAACTTCGGCCTGCAAGGCCATTACTTCATCCAAACCGGCTAAAGCTTTGCCAATTGGGTGGTGGCCTATTATTAAATCAATTGGTTTAGATTCACTAAGTTTATTGGCTAGCATTACTTCACCTGTTTCCATATCTATTCCGGCTAAAACTCTCTTAACTTTCCTGCCCTCATCACCAAAAATTCTGGTATCAGAAAAAGGGTTGAACAATTTTTCTTCATCAAAATTCTTCTTTTGTTCATCAGAAAGTTTATTATATTTTACTTTAACTCTGGTTAATTTATCTTTAACCATTTTTTGGCCCCTAAGGTCATTTTTTATGCCTAATTCTATGGCTAATTTGTAAATTTGTTTTAAAGTTAACATATTTTTGGTCGTGTAACGTGTGACGTATAGCGTGTAACCTGATATAAGACACGCGATATACGATACACGATTAATTGTAATCGTTTTAAAAAACTACCATATTCTTTATTTATTGACAAGACTAATGTAGACAAAAGTAGCCCGCCGATTCGGCGGGCTACCGATAAATCAAAATATAAATTTAAACAAACGTTACCGAAGCAACCTTATCGCCTTTTTCCTTAAACTTCATTAACCTAACACCTTGGGTAGCCCGGCCAATTTTTGAAACTGACTTTAAAGGCAATCTAATAACCTGGCCCTTATCAGAAATTACAATAATATCTTCGTTGGTGAGCTTGGCGTTAACAATAAAGGCAGATTCTATCCGGCCGGTTTTTTCTGTAACGGAAGCCGTTTTAACGCCTGTACCGCCCCTGCCCTGGACTTTATATTCCTTAAGGGCTGTTCGTTTGCCAAAACCGTTCCTCATTACCACAAGTAGCTGTTCATCCGGACCGGCCTTGCCATCATATAAAATATCCATACCTACTACTTCGTCACCCGATTTTTTAATTTTAATGCCCCTTACACCGGCAGCGCCCCTGCCCATTTCTCTAACGTCTTTTTCTTTAAATCTTATAGCTTGCCCCTGGGCCGTAACTAAAATTATATTATCCTTACCGCTTGAAGGTTTAACCCATTCTAATAAATCGTCTTCTTTTAATTTAATGGCGATTAAACCGGAACGCCTTACATTTTTAAATTTTTCTATATCAACTTTTTTAATTAAGCCTTTTTTAGTAACCATCACCAAATGTTTAAAGGCGGATATATCTTCTGTAGATAAAACAGCCGAAACTTTTTCTTCTGGCGCCAGTTGCAAAAAGTTTACAATGGCCTGGCCTTTGGCGGTTCTGGTGGTTTGCGGAATTTCATAAGCCTTTAATTGGAACAAGCGGCCCCTGGAAGTAAAAAACATTAAATCGGCATGGGTATTGGTAGTAAATAAATGTTCTATAATATCTTCTTCTTTGGTAGTAGCGCCAATAACGCCTTTGCCGCCTCTGGATTGGACCTTAAAGGTATCTGGTGGTAAACGTTTAATATAGCCATCATTGGTAACCATAACCACTGCCGGTTCGTTAGGAATTAAATCTTCGGTGGTAAACTGGCCGATGGCTCCTTTAACTACCTTGGTTCTTCGGCCGTCGCCGTATTTTTCTTTAATTTCAGCCAGCTCATCTTTAATAATTCCTAAAACCTTTTTAGGGTCTTTTAATATAGCAGTAAGTTCTTTTATAAGTTTTTTCTTTTCCTTTAATTCCTCTTCTACCCTTAACCTTTCCAGATTAGCCAGCTGCTGCAGCTTCATTTCTAGAATAGCTACGGCCTGACGCTCTGACAGTTTAAACTTTTTGATTAAATTAGCTTTAGCGTCTTCTTTATCTTTAGACTTTTTAATGGTAGTGATGATTTTATCAATATCTTCCAAGGCCATTACCAAGCCTTCCAAAATATGGGCCCTATCTTTGGCTTTATTCAACTCGAATTGGGTCCGACGGGTAACCACATCTTTTCTATGTTTTATATATTCTTCCAAAACGGTCTTTAAGCTTAAAACTTTTGGCTGAATTCCATCTACTAAGGCCAATAAATTTACATGGAAAGTATCCTGAAGTTGGGTATGCTTGTACAAAGCATTTAAAACTTTTTTAGGATAAGCTTCTTTTTTAAGATCAATAACAATCCTTACGCCATCTTTATCTGATTCATCCCTTAAATCCCTAATGCCGTCAATTTTTTTAGTTTTAACCAGATCAGCTATTTTTTCCAATAAATTGGCCTTATTAACTTGATAAGGAATTTCCGAAACTATAACCCTAAAGCTGCTGCCTTTGCCTTCGGTGATTTCCGCGTTGGCCCGCATAACAATCGATCCCTTGCCTGTAGCGTAAGCTGTTTTAATATCTTCTATATTATAGATAGTAGCTCCTGTTGGGAAATCGGGACCGGTAATAAACTGCATTAAATCCTCTGTAGAAGCATTTGGCTTATCTATTAAATGGCTGATGCCGTTTATTAATTCAGTTAAATTATGGGGCGGAATATTGGTTGCCATGCCAACAGCAATGCCCACAGAGCCGTTTAATAAAAGATTTGGCAGCTTAGCAGGTAATACTGTTGGTTCAGATTGGGAACCATCATAATTAGGAACAAAATCTACCGTATCTTTTTCTAAATCGTATATTAATTCTTCAGAAAGATGGGTTAGTTTAGCCTCGGTATAACGCATAGCTGCAGCGCCATCACCATCCATGGATCCAAAATTTCCCTGGCCGTTAACCAAAGGATAGCGCATAGCAAAATCCTGGGCCATTCTAACCATAGAATCATAAACCGCCGTATCTCCATGGGGGTGGTATTTGCCCAAAACTTCACCAACAACTGTAGCTGACTTGCGGAATTTTGCTCCGGCTTTTAAACCCAAGCTCCACATGGCATATAAAATTCTTCTGTGAACAGGTTTTAGGCCGTCTCTAACATCCGGCAGGGCCCTAGAAACTATTACAGACATTGCATAATCAAGATAAGAAACCTTCATCTCGTCTACGATTGGTTGGATTTCAATTTTGCCCTGATTGTTTTCTAAAACAGAAAGCTGTTTAGGCTCTTTTTTAGTATCTGTCTTCTTAATTTCAGCTTTAGATTTTTCAGCTTTGGGCTGAGTTTTTTTAACTGGCTTCTTGACTGACTTTTTATTCGTTTTTTTATTCTCTTTCTTTTTCGGCATATAAAAAATGTAGACTTAAAAATATCTAAGTTGTACAACTTAAAGGTTAATTTTAAATTTTCAGTCTAATAAGCTAAAGTTAAAACAGTCACTAAAACTGCAAAAGTACACACAGTTAAAGCGATGATAACTAATGGACTTACATGTTTTGACTTCATAATTTTATTTAAATAATTATATTATTCAACCACTTTTTACTCCAGCTCCGACTCGTAAAAATCGAGGCTAGCCTCTATTTTTTCTTTGGCTTTATCTAAAAGGGCTTCTTTTTGGTCGGCAGTTACTTCTTCTGCCGGGATTTCTTGAATTTCTTCTTTATTTAAATCTACACTCTGTATATCTTTATTTATCTGATCAATTAAATAGCTTCCTTGGGAAATAGAATTCTTAAAATTCGACAATATTGACCCTAAACCTTCTTTAGTATTTAAAACGTTATTTTTGGTTGCCTTTTTTAGTTCCTGAGAAAAAAAGAAGCTCCAGATAACCATAATGGTTATAAAAAGAACAGCAATATAAACCCACATAATTTTCTTTTGCTCTGGCTGTTTCATATCCAAACTTTATTTAGTCGGCTCCAAAACAATAAATCGGGTTTCTTCTTCGGGTAAATCTTTACGGCTTATCCTTAATTTATCTACAGTTTCAAATTTAGCACTAACTTCCTTTTTAAATACATCCAAAATATCTAATTTTATTTTAACACCGGGGGTTTTATAATTCATCGGAACAACTACTCTGGGTTCAAGCTGGCTAATTACTTCAGCTGCCTGCTTGGCGCCTAAAGCATCTCCACCACCAACTGGCAAAAGCAAAATATCTATTCCTTCCAGCCTTTCTAATTGCGACTGGCTTAGTTTAGCCTGCTTTAGTGTGCCTAAATGAGCCAATCTCACTCCATCTATCTCAATTAAATAAATGGATTTCTGGGTTCCCACTTCTCCATTTGCAGGAATTCCGTAAACAAAAACTCCTTTTATTTCATACTCACCAGGATTTGCAATGATAAAACTGTTATCCTTTTTTTTAATATTTTCTGGGTGGGTATATAAAATAACATCATTTTGCATCCGGGGTAATTTTAAACCGACATTCTCTGCTGGCGGATCAAAAAGTAAAGAAGTGCCGTTTTCCTGAATTCTAAAAGTAGTTAAGCCAAACCAATTTATTATCATAATTTATACTAAAGTAGGGGTTAAATTCCCCATTAGAATATCATAAAATAGCTTTCCTGTAAAGGCAAAATTTGCCTTAATCCAAGGGCAAATCTTGTTCTTCGGCCTCGCTTACCAATGACTCTATTTCCTTGTCTTTTTGGGGCAAAAAAGCCTCTTTTGGTTCATCAATTCTTGGTTCAAACATCTGGCGTGGTGAAGATTTTATAACTTCAGTTTCAGCCCCAATATACCCAGAAGATAAGGCTGCCGAACTTTGCCCATTAGAGCTTTTATTATTTTTGCTGGGCTTAGCTCCTTTGGGCCCCCTTGAGGCTTTAATATTTTCTTCGTCTTCTCTGGATCTTTCTCGTAGCCTTCTTCTAATTTCAGCCTTTTTTGCCCTTTCGCTTTGCTGGCTTTCTCCAGACCTCCCTCTATCAGCCTTTAAAAAATCACTCACTTCGCCTCTGATATCTTTAATTTGGCCTTTTAACACTTTGGCTTTTTTTAAGACTTTAATGACCTTTGCCGACTCCTTGGCCGTTAATTCAGTACTGCCGCTTTTTAAGCTGGTAGCAATCCGACCAGCCTTTTTTTGGCTAAAACCGCCTTCTTGCAAGGCACTTTTTACCTTATTTTTAAAAGCTAAAGTAGTTAAACCTCTGGTTCTAGACCGCTTAGCTATATTGCCAACTAATCTTTTAATATTTACTTTATCGGGCATATTTTAATTATATGATAATCACTGATAGTTCACAAATGCGCTAATGCTCACTAATTACCCGCAGATAACGCACAAATATTAGTGCGTTATTAGTGTAACATCTATGAGCCTTAGTGAAATTAGTAATATTGACAAAAATAAAGCAATAAACTATAATCCCAAGCGACCCTCATAAGCTAACCTCCCGTAATTTAGAGGGTCCGGGAGGGCTTTCATGTCGAGCACGGCTCGAGAAGGCTAGAAGATTTTTTTTATTTGCGACGTAAAGCGAGTAAATATGAAAATTTACTTTTATATTTACGAGCCGAGGAGCTAATATAAAATTATATTTTATGAAAACTATAGTTAAAACTAAAGGCAAAAGCCCCATGGATGAACTTCTGCTTAATGGCGAAGCCAGGGCCGTGCCTAAAATAGGTGAACTTATCGAAGGGAAAGTTATTTCGGTTTCTAAAAATGAAGTTGCTTTAGATATAGACGGTTTAACTACCGGTGTTGTAAGAGGCAAAGAAATTTATGACGAATCCGGAGAATATTCCGATGTTAAGGTTGGTGATAAAGTTTCAGCCACCGCTTTGGAGCTAGAAAACGAAAACGGCCAGATGGAACTTTCTTTTAGATATGCCGGCCACCAAAAAGCTTGGGACAGGCTTGAACAATTACTTAAATCTAAAGAAATCACCGGAGCTGTTATTATGGATGCAAACAAAGGCGGCTTAATGGTTAAAGTTGGCAATGTAATCGGCTTTTTGCCAGTTTCCCAGCTGGCTACCGAAAATTATCCCCGAGTTGAAGGCGGTGATAAAAGCAAGATTTTAGTTGCCTTAAAAAAATTTATCGGAACAACCTTTAAAGTTAAAATAATAGATATTAATGAAAATGAGGAAAAACTAATTGTTTCAGAAAAAGCCGCTTGGGAAGAAAAACAAAATAAATCCCTGTCTAAATATAAAATAGGTAATGTAATTGAAGGCAAGATTACCGGTGTAGTAGATTTTGGCGCTTTTGTAGAATTTGATGATAATCTGGAAGGCTTAATTCATATTTCCGAACTTGCCTGGCAAAGAATTGATAATCCTAAACAGATAGTAAAAGTAGGTGATAAAATAAAAGCTGAAATTATTTCCATTGATGATTCCCGAGTCTCTCTTTCTATGAAAAAGTTAATAGAAGACCCTTGGAAAAATGTAGCCAAAAAATATAAACTCGGACAAAAGGTTAACGGTAAGGTTTTAAAATTAAATCCGTTTGGCGCTTTTGTAGAGCTGGATAAAGATATCCATGGCTTAATCCATATTTCCGAACTTGCTGAAAAAGGCAATAAAGATAAAATAAAAGAAGGTGAAGACCATGATTTCTATATCATCTCTATTGAATCAAAAAACCACCGCTTAGGCCTATCTTTAGAAAAACCGGCTAAGGAAAAACCTGCTGATGATAAAAAGGAAGAAGCAGAAGAAAAAAAAGATAAACCCGAAGAAAAACCTGCTGAAGTTAAAGAAGAAAAACCAGCCGAAGAAAAAAAAGAAGAAAAATAATTTTATATAAAAAGGCCTGCTGAATGTAGGTCTTTTTTGATACTTGTCAAAATTAGCTTAATCTTTTATAATCAACACTACTTTAAATTCTACGAATTACGAATTTGTACTAATATACAAATAATTAAACTTTGTTAATCTGAATAATTTATATTTGTAGATTAGTATATTCGTATTTATTCGTAATTAGTAGTAAAAAAAATTAACTAACTACCTAAAAATGAAAAACTCACTATTTAAAAACTTTCTAATTTTCTTCATTATTTTTATTGCCATTGCCAGTATTTTTAGCTTATATAACTCTAATGTTAACCAGCCGGAAAAAATAAGTTTAGGCAAAATGGTCCAGCTGATTAACGATAACCAAGTTAAATTACTGGAAGTTGAAGGTGAAAAAATAAATCTAACTTTAAATGACGACAGCCAAAAAACTACCCTAAAGGAACCTGCAGAATCTTTATCAGAACTTTTGGCTAACTATAGTATTGAAGCTGAAAAATTACAGCAGTTGGATATTAATATTAAAGAAGACTCTTCCTTAAGTGTTTGGATGACGACTCTTTTGCCTTTTTTAATTCCCCTGCTTTTAATTGGAGTTTTTATATGGATTATGATGAGGCAGGTGCAAGGAGCCAATAGCCGGGCTATGTCATTTGGCCAGTCTTCAGCTAAAATGTTTACTTCTGATCCTAAAAATAAAACCACTTTTGTTGATGTGGCCGGCGCCAAAGAAGCCAAGGAGGAGCTTACCGAGGTGGTGGAATTTTTAAAGAGCCCTCAAAAATTCTTAAGTATTGGAGCTAAAATCCCTAAAGGTGTTTTACTGCTTGGCGCTCCTGGAACTGGTAAAACCTTAATGGCTAGGGCCGTTGCCGGTGAAGCCAAGGTTCCTTTCTTCCATATTTCCGGTTCGGAATTTGTAGAAATGTTTGTGGGTGTCGGCGCTTCCAGAGTAAGGGACTTATTTAAAAAAGCTAAAAAGGCCGCTCCTTGTATTGTTTTTATAGATGAAATTGATGCCGTAGGCAGGCAAAGAGGCGCCGGCTTGGGCGGTTCCCATGATGAAAGGGAGCAAACTTTAAATCAAATCCTGGTAGAAATGGACGGCTTTGAAACTGATACCAATGTGATTGTTATGGCTGCTACTAATAGGCCTGATGTTTTAGATCCGGCCCTTAGAAGGCCAGGCAGGTTTGATAGGCAAGTAATAATTGACCTGCCAGATATTAGCGAGCGGGAAGAAATTTTAAAAATCCATGTAAAAAATAAACCTCTTGAAGCAGATATATCCTTAAAAATTGTTGCCCAAAGAACCCCGGGCTTTTCTGGAGCAGATCTGGCCAATGTTTTAAACGAAGCTGCCATTTTAACAGCTAGGCGCAACAAGAAAAAAATCGGCCAGGCCGAGCTTACAGAAAGTGTAGAAAAAGTAATGTTAGGGCCGGAAAGAAAAAGCCGAATTTTCTCTGAAAAAGAAAAGAAAATCACGGCCTATCACGAAGCCGGCCATGCTTTGGTAGCCCACCTTTTGCCCCACGCTGACCCGGTCCATAAAATTTCTATTATTTCCAGAGGCAGGGCAGCCGGTTACACCATGAAGCTTCCTTCGGAAGATAAGCATTTTAAAACTAAAAGTGAATTCATAGATGAACTTGCAGTTCTTTTGGCCGGTCTAACAGCAGAAAAAGAAATTTTTTCAGATATTACCACCGGAGCTGGCAATGACCTTAAACATGCTACCCAGCTAACCAAACAGCTAATCACTCAATATGGCATGAACGAAACCCTAGGCCCCAGAACATTTGGTGATAAAGAAGAAATGATCTTTTTGGGCAAAGAAATTCATGAACGCAGAGACTATAGCGAAAAAACTGCCGAAACTATAGATAAAGAAATATCTAAATTAATAGATGGAGCTGTAAAAACTGCTAAAGAACTCATAACAAAAAATAAAAATACCTTAGATACTATTGCTAACGAACTTTTAGAAAAAGAAACTATTGAAAAGGAAGAGTTTGCTGCTCTATTCAAAAAATAGTATAATATAGATGAATTTTTAATTATAAATTACAAATTTTAAAATAATTTGAAATTCTTTCGAAATTTAAAATTCGAAATTTAAAATTAACTAGCTACCCCCATGACTAGTTTATATCGCCAAATTCTAAAAAAAGCCTGGCTTATAACCAGAAAATTCCGTTATCTCTGGCCACTGGGAATTTTTGCTGCCTTTTTAGGCAATGGCGGAGAATACCAAGTCCTATTTAAACAAATGAATGATGTCAGCTACCAGTCTGACACTATTTTAGTTTGGAAAAATAATTTAAATGCTTTCTTGCCAACTCTGGATCTAAATAGTGGTAAAGTTTTATTGGTATCTCTATCTCTGCTTATTTCATTAATAATTCTGATTGCTTTTTTATGGCTGGTAATTTCATCGTTGGCCGGCTTAATTAAAGGAGCAGCCGCCGCTGACAAGGAAGAAAGGTTTAAAGCTAGAATACTTATTAAAGAAGGAAGTAAAAAATTCTGGCCTATCTTAGGCTTGAATATTATTGCCAAAGTAATTGTTTACGGAATTTTAATTTTAATTTTAGCTCCACTGATGCTGGCCACCTTTGCCCAAAATAACAGTGCTGGAAACTTTTTAGTAATCTTACTTACATTCCTTATTTTTATTCCTCTTACTATTATTGTTTCATTAATTACCAAATATGCTAGCGCCGAAGTTGTTTTAAAAAATGAACAGCTATGGGCTTCATTTAAAAAAGGCTGGCGCTTATTCTCAAATAACTGGCTGATTAGTTTAGAGATGGCTTTTGTTATTTTTGTTATTAATATTGTAATTGGCCTAGGCTTTGTTTTATTTTCGCTAATTTTATTTGCTCCTTTCTTCTTTTTTGGAATTGTTTATACTATCTCCTCGCCTTCTCTGTTTAACAGCCTTATATATATTAGCTTAACCCTTCTGTTAATAGCTTCTGTATTTGTTGGCGCCCTGCTAGCCACTTTCCAAATTAGCTCCTGGACGCTTTTATACCTAAAATTAACAAGTGGCGCTAAAGTTTACAGTAAAATTGTCAGGTGGGTAGCCACCATGCCGGAAAAATTTAAGAAAAAAAATATTTAGTTGAATAAAATTCTTATTTAAAAAAACGTGGCTCCAATAGTCTCGTTTTTATTTTTTTTATTGATAATAAAACATGCCCCGCATCTGTTAACTTTATTCTAAAACATTATTTCACTTGAATTTATAAGTAGTGCGGGGTACAATATCTAATATATGACTGACCAAAATATAAATGATCTCCTAGGAAAAAATTCAGCCGGTCCTGGCGGGAAAACTCCCCAGGTAGCCTCTGACGAAACAGCACAAAAGCTGGAGGATAAAATGGCAGAAATTAATCTTAATAACCTAGAAAGGGTTACTGAAAACAAAGCTACTCAATTAGGCATTCCTTATATTAATCTTGATGGTTTTCCGGTTTCTACCGAAGCTATTGGTTTAGTTGATCAAAAAAAATCTGAAGATTTAAAAGCTGTCTGCTTTTTTTATTCCAGCTCCGAATTAAGATTAGGCTCAACTAATCCCCAAACTCCATTAGTAAAAACTTTGGCTTCGGAGTTGGCCAAAAAATTTAAGGCTAATGTTAATACTTATCTAATTTCACAAAATAGCTTTAATCAGGCCTTTAAGCTTTACGAAAAAATCCCTAAAATAAAAGAAGTTGTTAAGGGAGTGGAAATAAATGAAGATGATATAAATAAATACCAAGTAGAAATAGATTCGTTTGAACAACTCCAAGAACAAATAGACAGAGTAAATATCAGCGGCCTGGTAACTTTAGTTATTGCCGCTGCCCTAAAAACCGAATCTTCTGATATTCATATTGAGGCTGAAGAAAAAGATATCAAGATCCGTTTTAGGGTAGACGGAGTTTTGCATACGGTTGCTAAAATATCACCCGAAAGATGGAATAAAATTATTTCCAGAGTTAAACTAATTTCCGGTTTAAAGCTTAACATTACCGCTAAGCCCCAAGACGGCCGATTTACCATTTTCCTTTCTAAGGATAGGATTGATGTCAGGGTTTCTACCATTCCTACGGCCTATGGTGAAAGTGTAGTAATGAGGCTTTTAAGATTTTCCAACATGGGCTTGCAGTTTGACCAGTTAGGCTTAAGGGGAAAATCTTTTGTAGATTTAAAACACGAAATAGATAGGCCCAACGGAATGATTGTCACCACCGGCCCTACTGGCAGTGGCAAAACCACAACCCTATACGCTATTTTAAATAAACTTAATGATCCTGAAACAAAAATTATAACCTTGGAAGATCCTATAGAATATAAATTAGAAGGCATTAATCAAAGCCAGATTGATCATCATAAAGATTATAATTTTGCTAAAGGCCTAAGGTCTGTTTTAAGGCAAGATCCGGATATAGTAATGGTAGGAGAAATTAGGGACCTAGAAACTGCCGACGTTACCATTAATGCCGCTTTAACCGGGCATCTGGTTATTTCAACTATTCATACCAATAGCGCTTCTGGAGCTATCCCCCGATTTTTATCTATGGGTGTAAAACCTTTTTTATTAGCTCCAGCTTTAAATGCCATTGTTGGCCAAAGGCTGGTTAGAAAATTATGTGCCAAATGCAAAGTGGAAGATAAGATTGATAATGATACAATGACCAAAATTTTAAATATACTTTCTAAAATTCCAATTAAATCAGCCGAACGCCTAGATGAAGGAGATCTAAATAATCTTAAATTTTATAAATCAACTGGCTGTACATTCTGCCATAAATTAGGCTACAAAGGGCGAATCGGCATTTATGAAATTATGTCCATGTCTGCTGAAATAGAAAAAATTATTCTCTCGGGGAAGGTTTCTGAATCAACTATCCAAGAAATTGCCGTAAAAAATGGCATGGTAACCATGGTCCAAGATGGTTTATTAAAAGCCAAAGACGGCATTACCAGTATAGAAGAAGTTTTTAGAGTTGCCGAATAAAATAGCCAACTTTTTGTTGTCAACATTTAATTAACATAAGGCCTTGACATAAAATTGACTTTTTGATATCATACTAATCAAGTTAAAAAATGAGTAATTGCCTTAAAACTTTCGGGTTTTTTGGCAAAAGAAAGCTTGTAATAACATGCAAGACGAAACAACAAACCCAGTAGCAGACGAAACTACTGATGCTCCTGCTACTGAAGAAGCTACTACTGAAGAAACTCCAGTTGAAGCTCCTGCTGAAGAAGCTCCTGCTGCTGAAGAAGGTAGTACTGAAGAAGCTTCAGAATAAAACTTCTAAAGTTTTAATAGCAAACCCTGAAGTATGCGCAAGCTTAACTTCAGGGTTTTGTTTTATCTAACTATTTTAATTTGGCTAACTTTTCTTTTGCTTGCGATAATTTCTCCTTTTCTTCCTCCACCACTTTAGGTGGAGCCTTTTTAGTAAAATCTTTATTCCTTAATTTTGCTTCTTGGATTTGGATATAACGTTCTAAATTTACAGTTTCTTTAGCTTTATTTTTGGCCACTTCCCTATTTTCCTTAATATCTAAAATCATGTCAGCCCAAGCAAGATTAATAGCAACGCCAGTGGCCTTAGGAATAATTTTAATTTTGGCCAAAGCTTCAATTATATTTTTATTCTCTTCAATCACTTTTTTCTTTGAAGTTTTTATAGAACAACCATAAACTTTTTTGGGATTAGCCAGATGTTCTGCCCTGGTGTTCCTGATAGCTGAAACAATCTCTTGAACTTTTTCAAATTCATCTTGTATCTTGTTTTTTATATCTTGTTTCTTTATTTCCGGCCATTCTTTAATCATCAATAGCTTATCTGTCTTAAATATCTCCCAAATAACTTCTGTAATAAACGGACAAAAGGGATGCCATAAAATAAGTAGCTTTTCTAAAATGTATAAAAGGATCTCATCTTTTCCCTCTTCAACCTTGGCGATTTCCAAATACCAATCGGCCAGTTTAGACCAAGTAAATTCATAAAGCTCTTCACCGGCTTGAGAGAACTTAAACTGTTCAATATTACCAGTGGTTGATTCTACGATTTGATTAAATTCTAAAAGAATCCATTTATCAGCTAAAGTTTTTGCTTCTGGCAATTTTTCAATTGGTTTAACTTGTCCAACAGTAGATAATATGTAGCGGCTGATGTTCCAAAGTTTATTAACAAAGTTCCTATAGCCGGCTATCTTTTCTTCGTAAAGCCTGATGTCATTACCGGCACTGGCTCCTACAATCATAGCCAACCGCAAAGCATCAGTGCCAAACTTATCAATCATGGCTATTGGATCAATGCCATTGCCAAGCGACTTTGACATCTTCCTGCCTTCTTTATCTTTAACCAAGCCGTGGAGGTAAACTGTTTCAAAAGGTTTCTGGCCTAAAAGGTATTCGGACATAAGTATCATTCTGGCCACCCAAAAAAATAAAATGTCATAACCGGTTTCCATAACACTGGTTGGATGATAAGCCTTAAGATCGTCAGTTTTATCTGGCCAGCCAAGAGTACTAAATGTCCAAAGTGAAGATGAAAACCAGGTATCTAAAGTGTCAGGATCTTGCTCAACACCTTTTAGGTTATAGTTACCATCTAAAATTTGATATTTAACCAACTTGTCAAAACTAGGTTTATAGCCAGAAAGTTCCTTAGGTGAGGAATCCTTTATTATCATCTTGAAAGTCCTGATAACTGCATTGTGGCATATAACTAAAATTTTCTTGTTAGGATATTCTTTACTTACTTGTTTAATGAACTTCTTCAGCCTTTGAGCAATCTCCTGGTAGGTTTCTTCATCATCTCCTGGGATATCATAATTAATTTTATCCTTGGCATAATCAGGATGGTCATTTTTTATATCATTTACTTTTTTCCCTTCAAATTTACCATAATTTCTTTCAACCAATAATTCATCTTCTATTAAAGGCAGATTTAATTGTTTATTTACAATTTCAGCCGTTTGTTTGGCTCTCATTAAGGGTGAGCTAATAATTATATCAAAATTTTCTGACCTTAACTGAGGCATTATTTTATTAATTTTATCTACGCTGGATTCATCTAGAGGCACGTTAGTTCTGCCCTGAATTTTTTGGTCTTTGTTCCAATCAGTTAAACCGTGGCGCATTAGATTGATTTCAGTTATTTCTTTAGGTACAATAATATCTTGCTCCTTTTTTGCGCTTTTGCGCTTTTGCGCTTTTGCGTCCCTATACCAAACCGGAATTTGATGTCCATACCAAATTTGGCGGCTAATACACCAATCTCTTAAATTATCCATCCACTGGAAATAAGTTTTGTTGAATTTATCAGGAATTATTTTTATATCACCATTTTTGACTACATCGGAGGCCAGTTGCTTTAATGACTTGCCTTTTTTTGGAATCTTTTTATTTACATCAACAAACCACTGCTTAGAAGGCAACGGTTCAATAGGCGTTTTACACCGGTAACAAAGAGATAAATTATGGACGTAATCTTCATCAATTTTATCAACTAAGCCTTTCTTGGCCAGCTTATTAACAATTTTCTCTCTGGCTTTAGCAGCTGGTTGACCAGCAAATTCACCAGCAACTTCTGTTAAATTTCCATCTTTATCAATTATTTCTTCTACCTTTAATTTATATTTTTGAGCCAAATCAAAATCTACAAAACTATGGGCCGGAGTAATGGTCATGGCCCCGGTTCCCATTTCCATATCAGCTGCTTCATCGGTAATAACTTTTGCTTTAATCTTGCCGTTAATCCATTCCACTTCAAATTCCTTACCTGCGATATCTTTAAAACGCTTATCTTTAGGATGAACAATAATTACTTTATCAGAAAATTTAGTTTCTGGTCTGGCTGTACCAATAACCACCGGACCGTATTTAAAATAATAAAACGGGGCCTTTTGTTCCT
Source organism: uncultured Gammaproteobacteria bacterium (assembly GCA_964588165.1). Lineage (GTDB taxonomy): Bacteria > Patescibacteriota > Patescibacteriia > UBA1558 > UBA10009 > CAZPMS01. Next base: position 39,735 of record CAZPMS010000002.1, on the reverse strand, counting down.
TATACTCAACTTCGTCATCAGCTAAAGTGGATTTACAGTGCGGGCACCAATTAACAATCCGATAACCTCTATAAATTAGTCCATCATTATACATTTTCGCAAAAGCTGTTCTAACTGCTAATGATAAATCTTTATCTAAGGTAAATCTTTCTCTAGACCAATCTAAAGATGAGCCCATGGCCCGGAGCTGTTTACGGATGGTGCCACGGGATTCTTCTACATATTTATCTATTCTTTTTCTGAACTCTTCTCGGCCAATATCTTCTTTGCGCTTTTTTTCTTCCTTGATTAATTTTTTTTCTACCACCGTTTGAGTGGCAATGGCTGCGTGGTCTGTTCCGGGCAACCACAAAGTTTTATCACCTTTTAGCCTATGGTACCGGACCATAATATCTTGGTAAGCCAGCATCGAAGCATGGCCAATATGCAAAATGCCGGTAGCATTGGGCGGCGGCAGGCTAACAGAAAAAACTTTCTTGCGCTTGCCTGGCAAATTATCGGGATTAAAAAACCCGGACTCTTCCCATTTTTGGTAAATTGAGCTTTCGTGTTTATCTGGCTGATATGATTTAGATAATTCTTTCATACTTTACGCTGATAACGCTGATTAATGACACCGATCTTTGCTGATATCCGCGGATTGTCAGTGTTCATCTGCGTATACAATCAGCATTATCCGTGATATTACTTAATAAAAGTAGCTTTACGTGAATTGATCATAAATTGGTTTATTTGTTTTTGGCTAAAAACGCCATTAGTTCTCAAAACTTCCAGCTCTTTATACAAATTGGTTTTATACATTTCCGGGCCGTCTGTATTAATGGTTAGCTTAACTCCATTATTATTTAAGGTTTGATAAATTTTCTTTAATTTTTCCATTGAATTAATAACTCCACATCTTAAGTTTGAAGTTGGGCAAAGTTCTAAAACAATACCTTTCCTTTTAATTTCTTTCATAAGTTCCTTATCCTGCCAAGCTAAAAAGCCGTGGCCGATCCGATTGGGTTTAATTTCCTTAACCACCATTTTAAGTTCTGCCAAATTACCTTCTTCACCGGTATGAATGGTAACACCCAGACCTCGGCGCTTAGCTTCTTTAAATAAGCCGACATAATTTTTCATTTTAAAACTCTTTACCTGTGGGCCAGCAATATCCAGCCCTACAATTCCCCTGTTTTGATACTTTAAAGCTTTTTTAAAGATAATTTCATTTTGTTCATACGAAAACTTTCTGTCTAACATTAATATCAATCCGGCTTTAACTTGGGGGTATTCTAGAATAGCTCTATCCATACCCCTTACAGCCGCCATAATAATATGATCCAGATCCTGCTCACCGCCTCGGTTCCGGTTCATTGGATTAAACCTTAGTTCATGGATTACAATATTACATTTCCTATAACCCCCGCCAATAACTGATTTAACTGAGGCTTCTACAGCATACGGCGAAGACTGGACCAATTCTGTCCAATAAAAAAGTTCTTTATCAACCTGGGCTACACTGTTGTAGTCTTCATCAACATCAATGGTAATTAAATCCTCAAAATCCCAATAATCTTTAGAAGGCAGTTTAATTCCCTGTCCGTGGGCAATAGACCACATAAGTGGCGGATCCACGGCTGCTCCTAAATGGTTATGGAGCTCTACTCTTTTTGGCATTTTCACTTTTGACATATTTATATTATATCATTAATTATGGTTTTTTATTTAAAAATAAAAAGACCCCTATGCATAAGGGCCCTTCGACTGCGCTCAGGGCGGTACCACCTTAATTTATACTTCATTTATAAGCTGTAACGGGCTTACCCCGGCTAACTCTATTTCCTGCCTCTCGACTTCGCTCAAGGCGGGTTTCTGCTAGCAGCTCTCCAGGCGACATTACTCCCGGATTTATCCTCTAAACAAAAAGAGGATACGCTTTTATAAATTGTATCCTCATTTTATGTTAAAGATTGTAGTTAGTCAACGCTAATACCCCTGGGCAGATACGTATGGCGGCGATCCGGTTAAAACATTGGTTACTCCTGCCAAGGCATTGCCGGTGGCCACAAATGTCCTTGTTAAAGTTTTGGAATAAAGGTGGATAGAGTCATTTAAAGGTTCTCCCATATTATAGCCTACTCTGTCCATAAAAAATACTGTATCCATCCAAACCTCTTTAGGATTAGGCAACATACTTAACTTACTTTCAGCCGTTGCCTTTTGTTTATAAGAAATCGCTAATAAATTTTCACTTTTCAAATTGGGATCGCTTGCCACCAGGCCGTTTATCATCAATAGAGAATAAACGATCAAACAGGAACAAAAGACATAGGTTCCTCTTAAAAAATAATCCTGAAATTTTGTCAGTTTGTCAGGCTTGCCACACTGACAGCTACAACATGTTTTTTTCTTCATAGTTTTTGTTTTTATTTTATTTTTTTATATATAAACTTTTATTTTTCGCTTATTTGGGCAAACAAAAAACATAGGACTGCTTTCCTACGCTCTAATTACATGATAGCACACTTTTTTAAAAAAGTCAAGCTTTTTTTACTTGAATTACCCTTTTATTTTCTGTCTCTTCCTTAAATTCAATCATCACTGAATCTACTGGCAATAAATCTTTAACTTTATCTGCCCATTCAATTACTACAATGGTATTTTTTTTATTTAAATATTCTTCTAAACCAATATCATTAAGTTCCTGGCTATCATTCAAACGATAAGCATCAACATGAACAAGATTATGGACTGTGGATTCTGGCTCATGGACTTCGTAATTCTTCATTAAAACAAAAGTGGGGCTATTAACCACTTCAGTGATTCCCATAGCCTCTGCCAAGCCTTGAACAAAAACCGTTTTCCCAGCACCAAGTTCACCTACTAAACCAATGACTCTTACGCCTTTAAATTGGCTGGCAATTTCTGTAGCCAATTTTTTAGTTTCTTTAGGACTGTTGGTTGTATATTCCTTCATAAATTCGATAATACTTAATAACTATAAATTAATCAAGTGAGTAAATTATTAAAAAAGAAAAGGGCCACCGGTGTTGCTGGTGACCCATGTTTATAAATTTGAATGTGAGGATTACTCCTCTATTTTTCCTTTGTTATCACAAAGGGTGAAAAAGTCATCTTCATTCTGCTCACGAAGAGCACTTAATGAAGTTTTGGCGAAATTGAGCCTTTCGAAATCGGCCACGATTTCCAGTTCGCCGTCCTTGTGTTCATGAATGATCCTGAACATTCCCGGAGGTGCCTTGAAATCGGCTTCCGTAACCTGATCATTCTCGAAAGAATGAGTCATGATTACCTCATCCAGATTGCCAGTCTTAATGGCCAGCTCCAGCTCCTTTAGATGGGTGAGCATCTCATTTGGCTTGCCTCCTTCAGCAATCATCTTGAGTTCATGATTGCCGTTAGAATTGAGATGAGTGTTCACTTCAAGTTCTGCCGATGCCGTTCCCAGTTTATAAGCCCCCCTGTCTCGTCTGGGATGGGCGATAAACTGGACATGCACCGAGATGCGTTGTACAGGAAGATCTTCAGGAAGTGGCAAAACTTCCGACAGAGATTCATGAATATCCTTCGTCCAGGGATCAATAGATCCATCACACGATCCGCGGGAAAAATGTAGCCCACAAATCTCTACATAATTATTACCTTCCGTACCATACCGCTTCATCTCGGCTTTGTTGGAGCCTATAAGCCCCTCAACCGTTTTCGGATCAATCGAAATCCTGATCATGGGTGTATCCCTTTCTTCTTTCCGCCCAGCATCTTGGCTGTGGTCGGTAGTGGGACATCTTTGATACTTGAACCTATTTCAAGCATCATAATATGATAGCATATATTCAATATTTTGTCAAGTATTAGTAGGTTTTTATTTAAGAATTAAAAAAGACCCAAACTTCATGGAAGAAGGGCCTTTTTATGTGTAAATAACCCAAACAACAGTTACTACCAGCCAACTAACCTCGTTGGATATTTCACTAATAGCAACTCCAATTCTATTTCTATCCCAACCTGCTTCCTCGATGATAAACAAAACTTGCCCGATTCGGGATAAAATAGTTATATGTCCGGCAATAACAGCTGCCCCGGCCAAACCTGCTCCGCCCATCAGAGTTATATTGTAAGCCCAAATGATTTGAGGTACAACTTTAAAAAATACTGCGAAAGAGGTTTTTATCATTGGATCGGTAATGGACAGGTGCTTGTAACGGCCAACTATCAAGGTAGCTATAATGCCTACTGCTACCAAAATTGCTGACCAACTATCGCGAGCATTCCACACCCCCACATCCTTAACATACATAACACCTAAATCCAAAGTGATCATGGCAATCCAGGTGATATAACTAATTATGGTTTGGCGGGTGGCCCTACTCGGTTGGTTACGGTGTGCTTTAAGCACTAAAATCAAATTGATAGCCAAGAAAAATTCCCAGCTCCAGAACATACTTACACTCACCCCTTCAGTAACAGTGAGCATTCTTATGAATTGCTTTATGCCGAAGACAAGCGTACAAATGATTTGGACCGCAAAAAGTAGGTCCGCAACCATTCTCTTCTTGCAAAGCATGCGAACCTCCCTTAGGTTTATGGCAAAGAACGTTAGTGTTAAAACTTATAACTACATAAAATATCACATTTTTTAAATTTTGTCAAGATTAGCGGGTTTTTTATTTAAGTATAAAAAAGACTCAATAAAATATTGAGCCTTCCATGCAACAATTATGAAACATATTGGTTGAATGAACAGACGCCCTCGTCTCTGAGTTACAACGGGTAGCGCTCGCTGATAATGAGTAGGGTGCGAATAGCAATCTTGGCTGCCTCCTCCTCACCGCAGACCTTGAGTTCGTTGGTGTGGCGGTTTCCAAAGATAGCGTCTACTGCACCGGCCCACAAATCCCTGCCATGGGTAGAACACCATACGAACAGTGTCGCCTCTTCCATTGAGTAGAAAAGAACACCACGCTGGACGAGCTCATCATGCATCATCTTAAGCCGAGGTGGGAGGTAGCCCGAGCTATCAGGCCTTGCCTGCCCCTCATTAAAGCAGGTGGTTGTGGCGCCAATGCCGACATGATATGGAAGAGAAAGCAACTCTGCCGCCTCCACCATGGCACTCACAACCCGGAAATCAGGCACAGCCGGGAACTCAATCGGCGCCCAGTTCTCGCTGGCACCATCCAAGCGCACCGCACCGGAACAGATAGCTGAATCGCCAGGACTCGGCTCTTGCCAGAGCGTTGAACATGAACCGACACGGATAAAACGTTTGGCACCCGAGTAGAATGCTTCGGGCAGAACAATGGCCATCGACGCGCTACCCATACCAGTTGTAACCACCGATATTGGCACATTATTCACCATACCGGTGAACGTCTTAAGGCCTCGATGATCGCCAACAAGTTTAGCAGACTCAAACATAGTCTCTGCGACCATCTTCGCTCGCTCGGGCGAACCCACAAGTAAACAATGTTCAGCAAGATCACCTTTGCGCGTCTGCAAATGATACGTGCGGCCGTCAGATCCAACTGGATTTGTTGCATCCATCTCGATATCCTCCTACTTACAAGGTTCAGTTGATCAAATTTTTTTATATTTTACTATAGCGGTTTAATTAATCCACGTCAAGATATTAATACAAAAGAGCAAAAAATATGTTAAAATATAATAAATAGGTTAAATAAATAGCATATAATATGGAACTACACAAAATTAAAGTTATCAAATCAGATGAAAGAGGCATTATCTATGACTGTGGTAAATCAAGTTTCATCACCAGGAAAAAAGGGACTATCGGCGCAAATCATACTCATAAGGATCGCGAGATTATTTATTTAGTCAAAGGAAAAATTGAATTAACTATTAGTGACGAAACTCAAGTAGTTAAAGCGCCTATAATGTTTAAGGTAGGCCCTAATGTATATCATAAAGTAGTTGCTTTAACTGATATTGATTTTGTAATTGATAAATCCGATGAGTAGAAAAAAATTATATAGTATTGATTATTAAATAAATATTATGAAAAAAGTTATATTGCTAGTAATTTTTATTTTTCTGGCTGGATGTTCGGCGCTAAATGATTCAAAGAAGGAATCATCTAATAAAGATATTAATGATATAATTCAGACAAAATCACCGGAAGATGTTTGCTTAACAAATAAAGAATATCCAAAAATGGCAGGCTCAAACACACCAGTATTAACATTGCCTTTTGATATGGATGATTTTTCATCAAAGTTTTGGGGAGCAGTACCTTTTTGTGCAGATCAATGGGAAATTGGAAGGCTCCATAATGCAATTGATTTTGAGTTAAAACCTGATTCTAAAATTTACGCCGCGGCAGATGGAGAAATATTATTTGTAAAAGTAGGCGAGGATGAAGGCGCCGGAGATATTATCGACGTTAAAAGAGGTAATTTTAAAATGGATTATGCAGGACTCACAAATGTGCAAGTTAAAATTGGCGATAAGATTAACAAAGGGGATTATTTGGGCGATGCCGCCATAACTCCTTATGGCGAATATCATTTACATTTGGGTATTTCAACCAATGGAAATTTTGAATGCCCAATAAAATATATGGACCAAAAATTTAAAGAGGCCACCAGGCAAATGTTTGCACAAGCTCATTACCCAAGCCAATCCAAGTTCCCTTGTGCATGCAATTGTGAATCTATGCCCCAAAATGATTAAAAAAAGTTAATAATATGTTAAGATACATTAATGAGCCCCTTTTGGTATTACATTTCTATAATTACTCTACTTGATTTAGGCGGTGTTTTATCTGCTAAATTCTACAGTGTTAGCAAAAATCCACTATTGCTTATTTTAACAGTTTTGCTGTTTGGCGGCGCCGGTTTTGTTTTTGCCCTTTCTTTAAAATACGAAGGCGCCGCCATTACCAATATTTTATGGATTGCTATTTCGGTAATTGTAGTTACCATAGTGGGCTACTTTGGCTTTAAAGAAACCATTGCCCCTATCCAAATTGCCGGTATAATTGTTATTGCAATTGGCTTAGTATTAATTAACTTAAAATAAAATAATATGGAAACAATCCCTTGGCTGATGATTTCGGTCGGTATCGTGCTATTGGTATTTTTGGCAATATTTATTTTCATAAAAAGGAAATATAAAACTCCAACCGACTATTATTCTCTGTTTGTAATTGGTTTAATTTGGACCTTAATTGGTGTGCCTTCCTTATTTACCAAAGAATACAGCTTAAATAGCTTATTTTATTTAGGAGTAGTTTTTTTGGTTATTGGGCTAGCTAATAAAAGCAAATGGAAACAAAACCGCCGAACTTGGAATGACCTAACAGAACCGGAGAAAAAACTAAAAAAATCCATAATAATTATTTTAGGAATTTTAGTTTTAGCCGGTTTGGTGGTTTATTTTATAACTGCTAATTAGTAATGAAAAAATTTCTTTATTGGATCCCAAGAATATTATCCGCTTTAATCACTCTCTTTTGGATGAGCTTTGTTTTCCTTTCACATGGCCTTTCTTGGGAAACCTTAATAGAAAGCGGAGTTTGGGCAATTATTTTGCTGATAACCATCCTGGCTTGGAAAAATCAAATAGTTGGCAAGCTTGGTTTTATTGCCTTGGGCATCTTTTATATTATTCTAACCAAAGGTGATGCTGACTTTATTGCTTATTTTATTATTACCGGCCCGCTGTTTTTAATCGGTATTCTGTTTCTGCTTGATAAGAGTAAAGACAACTTACTTTTTTCTGATTTAATAAAAAAACTTACCTCTAAAAAAAGTAAATCAGTAAAAAAAGTTGATGATAAGCGGGTTATCTAAACCAACTTAAGATTTGCTTCGGCCACCAACTTCTGCCAATTATTTTTCTTGGCAGATTTTTTATTTAAGAAGCCTACCAAAGCCACCATAGCCGCATTATCACCGGTAAATTTTAATTCTGGATAATAAAAGTCTATCTCCCTTTTTTTGGTTATGGATAATAGATTATGGATTAAATTTTCATTGGCACTAACTCCCCCGCCCAAAATAATTGATTTGGCCTTATATTTTTCTGTAGCTTTAATGGTTTTACTAACTAAAACATCAATTACCGCTTTTTGGAAACTGGCACAAACATTATTTATAAAAGCCTGGCTTAAATTGCCGGTTTTAGGCATTTGTTTAAGATGATACTTAACTGCTGTTTTTAAACCGGAAAAAGAAAAATCAAAATCGTCACTATCTATCATCGGTCTAGGAAAATCTATACTTGCTGGATCGCCTTTTTTGGCAAAGTGGCTAATAATCGGTCCGCCCGGGTAACCAGTTTCTAACATCTTAGACACTTTATCAAAAGCTTCGCCTACTGCATCGTCTCTGGTTCTGCCAATCAATTTATACTTGCCCGCTTCGTCGTTTGCCTCGGATCGACCGAGTCGGGACGGGAATCGAGGCGAGCCAATTCCCTTTACTAAAACCATTTCCGTATGCCCGCCTGATACGATTAGACCAACTGCCGGAAATTGTTTGACGTGTGACGTGTGACGTGTGACGTCATTCTTCACTCGTCTTTCTTCATTCAAAATAAAGCTCCAAAGATGAGCCTCCAAATGATTTACCCCAACTAAAGGAACCTGCCAAATGTAAGCCAAGGTCTTAGCTGTTTGCACACCAACCTGTAACGAAGTAATTAAACCAGGACCATAGGTTACAGCAATTAAATCCGGTTTTTGCTTACCAATGGATTCTTCAATAACAGGAATAATTGACTCAACATGTTTCCGTGCTGCCACCTCTGGCACAATGCCACCATATTTTTTATGAATATCTATCTGCGATAAAACAATATTACTGGATAAGTGATATGTGTTATGTGATACGTGAAGCAGCGCAGCTGCGCTTTCATCACATGATGTTTCTATACCTAATATTTTCATATTCAAAATAATAGCATATTTTAACTAAAATAAAAAAGTCAATTTTATGTTATAATATAGTAAATATTATTATAAATAAGCGAAAATATTTTTCCACAGTTTTTATAGTGCCAAATTATTTTTTATGAAACTATTTAATAAATATTTCTTATATCTTACCCTCTTTATAACCGGAGCCGTAATCATGGTAATAGAAATTGCCGGCACCAGAATTTTAGCCCCTTTCTACGGCACTACCATTTATGTTTGGAGTTCTTTAATAACCATTACCATGGCCTGTTTGGCTTTAGGTTATTTTTGGGGTGGCCGCATTGCAGATAAAAAACCTTATCTAAAAAATCTTTACCTGATTATTTTCTTAAGCGGCTTATTTGTTTTAATAATCCCTAAAATAGACGCCTGGATTTTACTTTGGTCGGCTCGTTTTGGCATGATCCAAGGCCCTTTGGCTGCCAGCTTTATTTTATTTGCTTTGCCTCTTTTATTACTGGCCATGGTAACCCCCTTGGCAGTAAAAATAAAAACCGAAGCCCTAGATTACTTAGGCATAACAGCTGGCAATCTTTATGCCATATCTACCTTAGGATCACTTACCGGAGCTATAGTAACCGGTTTTTTACTAATTCCCAATTTTGGCATAACTAAAATATTCGGCCTTGCTGCTTTAGTCTTGCTGATAACCGCTTTTGTTTGGCTCTTAATAAATAAAGGTTTTCTAAAACTGGCTGGCGGTTTAATTTTAATGGCAATATTAATGCTGGTACCTACCTATAAATCAACAGCCACCCAAGAAAGTAAATTAATTTTTAAAACCCCCAGTTTTTACGGAGAAATCCAAGTAGTTGATAAAGGGCCGGTACGTTATTTTTTAATTGATGGTATTAATCAAAGCGGAATTTTTAAAAACACTGGTCAAAGTTCTTTACCCTGTACTAATGAAATGCAGATGGCAGCTTATTTAATGCCACAGCCCAAAAATGCCCTAGTTATCGGGTTAGCAGCTGGAATTATCCCCCGAGATCTTAAAAAGCAAGGAATTATTAGTGATATTGTAGAAATTGATCCTAAGGTAGAAAAAGTAGCCACTGATTATTTTGGCTTTTCTTCAGAAGAATTTAACCTATATTTTACTGATGGCCGTTATTTTTTAAATAAAACAGAAAAAAAATATGACTTAATTATAATTGACGCCTTTGGCAGTGAACAAATTCCCATTCATCTATTAAGCCAGGAGGCCTTTAAAGAAATAAAAAATAAATTAACGCCGCAAGGGATTTTAGCCATTAATACACTTGGTTTTTTAAATTCACAATTTAGCCAATCACTTTATTTAACTTTACAGCAAGCCTTTCCAAAAATAATCACCATGGCAGACAGTCAGGAAAATTGGACTAATATTATTTTCTTTGCCGGCTCTAATCTGCCGGATAATTTAGATGAAGCCATAGAAAATAACTGCCCTACTCCTGAATGTTTTAATCTATACCAAGAAATTTTAAGAACCGACATATTTAAGCTTACTCCCCCAAATACTTCTTTAATTTTAACCGATGATTATAACCCAGCCCAGCTCTGGCAAATCCAAGCTGGCCAAGCTTTTAGAGATTGGGCCCATAAATATTTTGAATATTATTTATTTGTGACATAATTTATGTTTACAAATCATAAAAAAAATAAAGAAACAATTATTATAGCAACTTTAGTGATAGTTATCGCTATTGGTTTTTTTACCATTTTAAATTTAGAATTTATTTTAGCCTCAGGTGTAGCAAATTTAGATCTAGAAGCATATCGTTGGCGTAATGATGATGGAAATGAAGTTAATGCCAGTTGGGGCGTTGCTGAAAATACAGCTACTACCAGTATAGATAGAGGGCAGGTTCTTAGAGTAAGGCATTTAGTCCACAATACCGGCACCAAAGACGCCAATGGTGTTTCTTTTGGAGTTACTTACGGCACCAATTCAGACTGTACCACCGACTTCACGGCTATTCCAGTTAGTGGCAGTTGCGGTGTCCATCCTTTTTGTATGTACGATACTCAACTTGCCAGCGGCAGCGATACCACAAATGTATCCTTGGATGGCGGGATTACCGACCCGGCAACTGCTTCTTTTGTAGCTGGCTCACAAATTGATAACAGCGCCAATTCACAAACTATCAGTATTGATAATAGCCCTTATGAATTTTCAGAACTTGAATGGGGTTTCCAAGTTACCAGCAATGCTGCATATGGCACAACTTACTATATTAGCTTAACCGGAGTGCACGAATATTCAACCAACAGGTGTGCTCAAATAGATATTATAAGCCCCGAAATTACTGTTGGCACCACCGGCACCCAAACCGGCACTGTTTATACCGGTTCCAATGTAAATAACGCCGGCGGGGCTTTTACTTTTGTTACAAATACCGGCAGCGATACTGTAACCCAAATAGTTCTGAGCGAAACTGATGGCACTTTTAGCGCCCAAACCAATTTAAAAGACATTGTAATTCGTTATGAAACGGCTGCTACCTGTACTTATAACGGAGATGAAACGATTTTTGGTACAGCTAATGCTTTTGATGGTTCAGAAAATGCCACCGTTACCGGTTCTATGAGCGTAGGCACTTCTCAAGTTTGTGCTTATGTGGAATATAATTTAGGGCCTGGAGCTTCTGACTCTCAAACTATTGAATTAGAAATTACTGATCCTTCTTCAGAAGTAACAGCTACTGATGCAGTGACTCCAGGTACAGCAGTAGCTATTGCCGGTTCAACCACTGTAGCTGAGCCTTCTTTTACTTTAACAGCGGCTGATAATCAAGTGGCTAACCTTAACGTTGATTCTACTGATAATTATATTGGCGGCTGGTTTACTATTGTAGCTGATGGCGGTAGCGGAACTATTACATCAATTACTGTAAGTGAAGCTGGTGATGTTAGCGCCCAAAATAATCTAGCTAACTTGGATATTCGTTATGAGCAAACTGGTTCTTGCAGTTACGGTGGCGGTGAAACTCTTTTTGGCACTGATGCCGCCTTTGATGCTTCAGAAGATGCTGTGGTAACGGGCAACCTACACGTAGACACAAATCAAGATTGTATTTATATTATTTTAGATGTAGGTGCCGGAGCTTCTGCTGGTGAAGTTATTGATATAGAAATTACTGATCCGCCTAATGAAATAACAGTTAATACTGGCACCATCGATTCCGGAACTGAAGCCATCCCCAGTTCTACCACTCTACAGGCTAGCGGAGAAATTACTGTCGGAACTACCGGTAACCAAATCGGCTATGCCGTAAACCCTACTGAAGATATATATATTGGAGGAGCTTTTACCTTAATTAGAGATACTGGCAGTACCGATGTGACAGAAATTATTATTAGTGAGACCGGAACGGTTAATGCTGATTCAAACTTAACTAATGTTGACATTTATTATGAAACTTCGGCATCGTGTAATTACGATGGCGGTGAAAGCCTTTTTGGCACGGCTGCTTCTTTTTCCTCTAGTGACGCCACCATTTCCGGCACTATGACCGTTGGCACCTCGCAAATTTGTGCTTATATAGTTTTGGATGTTGAATCTGGAGCTTCGGCTGATGAAACTATCTTAATAGAAATAACTGACCCTTCTTCTGAAGTTACTGCTACTGGTTCTGTAACACCTGGCACTGCTGTAGCCATTAATAATACTACCACCATAAAAAATCCTCAAACTTTAACTTTTAGCATTTCTGATAATACTATTGGTTTTGGAACTTTAGACAGCGGTAATTCAAGATATGCTACAGGAGACTTGGATGGCAGCGGCACAGAGGCCGTAGCTCACACTCTATCCGCTTCCAGTAGCGCCACCAATGGTTATACTATCACTATAGAAGGGCCAACTTTAACAAATTCATATGGTGATACAATAACGGCTATTGGTGGAAGCGCAACCGCTCCAAGTGCTGGCTCTGAACAGTTTGGCATTAAATTATCTGCATCAGGCGGTAGCGGTACAGCTTCTTCACCTTATGATACGGCCAATTATGCCTACGACGGAGAATCGGCTGCTGATCAAGTTGCTTCAGCCTCCAGCGCTACAGCTACTACAGATTATGATGTCTTTTTCCTGGCCAATATTGCCTCCAATACTGATTCCGGAACTTATACATCAGCCTTGACTTTCGTAGCCACCGCCAACTACTAAAACAACAGACTTGCTAAAAAAACAAAAATTTATTAATGTAAGTCTTGGTATTACATAAATATATTTTTATTACCATAATGAAATATTTTCTCTTCACTTTAATTCTATTTTTAGGGTTATCTTTATTAGCAGGACCTGTTCAGGCATTAACCGTTTCTCCTCCTAGAATTGAAGTGTTTACAGATGCCGGAAAAATATATGAAGGCAAATTCTTATTGCTAAACGAACAGTTGGAAGAAAAAACTTTCTATTCTACTTTTGAAAATTTTGAATCTAAAGGCGAAGAAGGCACACCCAGTTTTACTATAGCTACAGAAGGTTTAGCTACATGGATAGAGGCTCCCAGCCAAATTACTTTAAAAGGCGGCGAACAAAAAGAAATTAAATATAAAATTAGAGTTCCAAATAATACTGAAAACGGCGGCTATTTTGCTGCCATTTTTTGGGGAACTTCCCCGCCACAACAACAAGGGGGAACCCAAGTTTCTGTTGGTGCCAAAGTGGGTATTTTAATCCTTCTAAGGGTAGGCGAGAATATTTCCGAAGGCGGCGGCTTATTAGAATTTAGTACTAAAGATAATAAAAGATTTTTTACTAGCCTGCCAATTTCTTTTATTTACCGCTTTAAAAACCAAGGCGGAGATAGGTTAAAACCGATCGGTGAATTAAAAATAAAAAACTCCATTGGTTTAACAGCTGCCGAACTATTGGCCAATCCTTCTGAAGGCAATATTTTACCCGGCAGCATAAGAAAGTTCACTGTTGATTGGGAACCTAAAATAGAAGATCAAGAACTTAAAGAAAATGCTGAGGGTTTTTTCCAAATTGCCAAAAAACAATGGCAAGATTTTACTTTTGGCATCTACAAAGCTAAGTTAAGTTTGGAATATGGCAGAAAAGTTAAAGAAACGGCTCAAGATAGTTATTACTTCTTTGTATTTCCTTGGCAACTTTTAAGCTTATTGGTTATAGTAATAGTGGTAGCGGGTTATATTTTAAGAAAAGGGCTTAAAAAATATAATCAATGGATTATTAATAAAGTCCGAGGTTTAAAGTAATAAATTAATTTTATGAAGAATAGCAAAAAAAATAAATTAATTGCTATTTTTTTATTAGTAATCTCTTTAACTATTTTCGGTTTTACCCAAAACTATGTTTTAGCTGAACAAGGAACAGTTAATGTTTCCGCCACAGTAGCCGAGCCTGAAGAAGAGGAAGAAGAAAACGGTGGCGGAGGAGGCGGTGGCGGAGGAGGCGGTGGCGGAGGCTATAACACCCCGGCTACCAGTGTAATATTTACTGGCAAAGCTTATCCTCAAAGCATAGTAACTCTATTAAAAGATACCCAAGTAATAGCCACTACCATTTCCGGAGCAGACGCCAATTTTTCCATAAATGTAACTGGCTTGTCTTCTGGCAACTATATCTTTTCTCTTTATAGCCATGATGAAGAAGAACGGCGATCTAATATTTTAACCTACCCTATAACTGTATCCCAAGGCATTATTACTACAGTTAGCGGAGTATTTATTTCTCCTACCATTACAATAGATAAAAGCCAAGTAAAAAGAGGTGATAATCTGGCTATCTTTGGCCAAACTACTCCCTTGGCTGATATTACTATCGCTGTTAATTCAGATATTGAACAATTTGCCTACACCAGTTCTGATACCAATGGCATCTATTTAAGTAATTTTGATACATCAATCTTAGACTATGGGCACCATAACACTAAATCCCGAGCTTCCATAAATAACCAAATGGTCAGCGGTTACAGTTATAATATCGGTTTTGAGGTGGGTACCGAAAATATTTTAATGGAAGAGAATGTGTTTATAAGAGGCAATGTTAATAACGACGGCCAAGTTAACTTAGTTGACTTTTCTATAGTGGCTTATTGGTACAATAAACCTTTAAATGAAGAGTTTGCCCAAATTGAAGCAGAGTACTTAAATAATGACGGTAAAATTGATCTGGTGGATTTTAGTATAATGGCATATTACTGGACAAGTTAATTTATTTTAAAAATGAAAAATAATAAACCACAATTTAAAATAAATAAATATCTTTTATTGGTCATTTTAATAGCAGGCTTGTTTTTTGTTTCTAATAAATTACTGGCGGCCACTATGTTTTTTGAGGCTGAAAATAGTAAACCAGCCAAAAAGCAGCTATTTAAAGTTAGTCTAATGTTAGATACTCAAAATGAATTAATTAATGCTGTTGAAGGAAAAATTATTTTTGATAATAATTTATTGGAGTTAATAGAAATAAATGAAGGAGGCTCTATTATTGCTTTATGGATCCAAAAGCCTATTTACCAATGCCAAGATATATGCCAAATAAATTTTAGTGGCATTACACCTGGTGGCTCTAAAGGAATTTTAAGCCCCTACTACCAAGGTTATAGGCCTGGTAAAGTATTTGATATTATTTTTAAGGCAAAAAATTTAGGCTTAGCCAATCTTAGCCTTAACCAAGCTAGAGTTTTACTTAATGATGGCCTTGGTACGCCAGCCCAGCTAGCCCTTAGCCCATTTGATTTTGAAATTTTAGATATAGCTACGCTACCATCTTACACCCCAGTTGAAGACGACTACCCCCCTGAATCATTTGATCCATATATCTCTAAAGATGATTCTATTTTTGATGGAAAATATTTTCTGGTTTTTATGGCTCATGATAAAAACTCCGGTATTGATTATTACGAAATCAGTGAAGGCTTAAGGCCATACACTAGAGCTGTTAGCCCCTACCTGCTAAAGTATCAAAGTCTGGATAAGACAATCAGAATAAAAGCCGTGGATAAAGCCGGAAACCAAAAACTAATTACTTTGCCGGCAACTTACCCTAAGGCTTGGTATAAAAACTTCTGGTTATTTGCAATAGCCATAGTGGTTCTGATATTTTTGGCTGTATTAAATAAACGCCAACCAAAACAAAAATTTCCCCAAAAATGACAGTTTTAACGTTTAAAATATTTTAAAAAACAAAAAAGCCGCATTAAAAGCGGATTTTTAAAATAGATGCCATCCTGAATTTATATAAGATTATAATATATTTTAACCTTTTTATAGCCTACATCTTGACATTCAATTAAATTTTCGCTATCATTTGCCTTAGTTTTAATGGCCCTATCGTCTAGTGGTTAGGACACCAGGTTTTCATCCTGGCAACCGGGGTTCGATTCCCCGTGGGGTCACCAAAAAAACACTCATCAAGCTTATGGGCGTTTTTTTAATATTTATTATTATCTCTAGTTAACAGCTTTAATAATTTCTTTGGCCACTCTTACCGCTCGCTCAGGATTTTCACTATGGGCAGTTTCTGTACATAGCATAATAGCTGATGCCCCATCAAGACAGATATTAGTTAGGTCAAGAATATCTGATCTCATTGGTAAATAATTATCCAAAAGTGATTGAAGAATTTGAGTTGCCACAATAACATATTTATCTTTTTCTTTAGCCTTTTTAACTAATTTTTTTTGAATTAAGCCCAGCTCAGCGTAAGGTATATTTAAAGCTAAATCACCCCTGGCTACCATGATACCGTCAGCCAGTTCAAGAATTTCATCAATATTTTTTACGCCTTCCTTGGACTCAATTTTTGCTATAACTTTTGGCTGCCAGCTTTTAGTTGCAACTTTTAAAAGCTTATTCTTTAATTCCTGCAACATCGCTTTTGAATTTACAAAAGAAAAAGCCACAATTTCCGGCCGACACTTTGGCAATTCAACAATTAGTTCGTCTATAACCGGAGTAATATGATTTAACTCATCCATTAATTTTGGAATGGTTAAAGATGTTCTAAAAACTAATTGGCCGGTGTTACTGGTTATGGCTTTAAAGCTATCTTCATTAATAATTTCAGTTACAGTAAAGGCCAGCCAGCCATCACCTATATAAAATTCGTCACCTACTTTAAGATGTTTAGTTATACCTTTAAATTTTACCGGAATAAAACTTTCTGGATTATCAGAAGATTCGGCAAATTTAAATAAATACCCCTTGCCCTTTGGCAAAATAAGACGTTCTTGTGGGAAAAAACCTAACCGTAATTTTGCTTCAGGCAGATCAGCTATCAGTTTTATTGGTTTGCCTGATTCATCAATTTGCTTTCGTGCAGCCTGCAGTGCACCAGAAATGCCTTTAACTTCCCAATGAGAACACTTAATCCTAAAACAATCTACGCCAGCTTCAATCATTCGCCGATTGCGATCGTGATGATAAGGCACTTTCCATAATGTAGCAATTACTTCCATATATTATATTATACGTATTTTACTCTTTTATTCAAATTAAAAACTAACTGCCTTGCCGGTAAACAGACGCAGGGCGAGCAAAAAACTTTCTAATATTGGAGATCTTTTTTTGTAATAATAAAATAGCGCCAGAAAATTCTAACGCTATTGCGTGCAAAAATGAATGTCATCAACCAACAGTAAAGGTCATGCCAGGCCGGATGTTTTCCGGAATGTTAGAAATGAACTGATCAATATCACCGGTTGGAACAATTTGCCGAACCACGTAAAATCCGTTGCGAACTTCAATGTCCACTGTATAATCACCGGCTGACAAATCAGCAAAGTCCTGTGGTTGGCCCATGTAAACATGCCTAACTGCCAGGTCTGCTTTCTGCTCAAGTGCCAGTTGATGCTGACGTTCTGGCTCATAAACGAAGTGGTTCATTGGCAAATAAGTCAAAAAGACAAATAAGCCAAATCCAAGCCAGAAACGTACCGGATACCTCAACATCCAATAAAGAAACATGGTGCCTCCTTCACTGTTTAACTGTTGGATTTTAAAAGAATTAATATTACACTCTATCATTTAATATTCTAATTGTCAATATTCAACTTAAAAACTACTCTCTGCCACCTACCCACCACTTAAAATTTGCCCTGTGAATAAAAAAGTTGTATAATATAAACACTTTTTAAAGTAAAACTTATGAAACTATTTAAAAAAGATTTAATCAAAAAAAGTCCTGGCAATAAAGCCAAGTCTAAGAAAAAAACAGTGGAAGCAGATGATGATGACTTTTTTTTGAATAACGAATCGCCTGCAGAGCAAGGAGTGGCTACTCAGGAAGAAGTTCAAGAAAACGAAAAATGGCTGGATGAAGATTACGAAGAAGGCCAGCTTTCGGTTGATGTTTTCCAAACCAAAGACGCCATTGTTATTAAATCAACCATTGCCGGCGTTAAACCAGAAGATATTGATATCTCCATTAATAATGATATGGTAACTATAAGGGGCAAACGGGAAATTGAAACAACTATTAAAGAGGATGATTATTTTTATCAAGAATGCTATTGGGGAGGTTTTTCCCGCTCAATTATTTTACCAACCGAAATCACACCCGAAAAAGTTGATGCTTCTTTAAAAAATGGCGTCTTAACCGTTAAATTGCCCAAGGCTAGAAAAACCCGTTCTATTTCAATCAAAGTAAAAGAAAAAAACAATTAGTTTTATTTATTATGACTTTGGTTATTAAGGCCACACTTGATAGGTTTGAAGACGGCAAGGCTGTTATAAAAACCGAAGACGGCCAAGAAATAATTTGGCCAACTAATAAACTACCTGAAGAAATTACAGCCGGCAACAGTTTAAGCATAACTATATCAAGTAATATTGATAAAACTTCTGCCAAAGAGGGTTTGGCTAAAAATATGCTAAATGAAATTTTAAATGTTGAAGATGAACCTTCCAATAAACACTAAATACCCGCTTCCTTTAATAATGAAATGGCTACTTACTTTTGTAACCATTTTTTTAATTATTTTAACGGTTTTGGCAATTTTTGCCTTTAGCTATGCCAAAGCCAATAGATATAACTTTTTTCCCGGCGTTACTATTAACCAGCAGGAATTAAAAAAATTAAGCCATGCTCAGGCCACCGAAAATTGGCAAAGCCAGGTGGATGAATTTATTAAGCATGGCTTAAAATATAAATTTAATGGTGAAGAAATAACTATCTTCCCCACACTGCCAGCTACAGATCCGGATGTTTCTTACCAACTTATTTATTTTGATGTTGCTGAAACAGTAGACCAAGCCTATTTATTTGGACGTAAAAAGGGTTACAGCCGAAACTTTTGGCAGCAACTAAAAGCCTTAATTTTCGGCCATAACTTTCCCGTAAAATTTCAATTAGACCAAGAAGAATTTTTAACCATTTTAAAGGATAACTTTGAAAAATTCTCCACCCCTAAAATAGAAGCGGTACCAATTATTGATGGCCAATTAAATATAACTATACGGGCAGAAGAAGCCGGAACCACTTTTGATTATCAACAATTACTTTCGGATTCCCTAAATAGTGTCCAGCATCTTTCACTAGAGCCAATTGTTTTAAACCTAATAGTTGATGACCCCTTAATTAAAAAAAATAAAATAACAGACATAGCTGTTAACAGATTATCTGATTTGGTCTCTACTTCAACCTTAACTCTGATAGGTAAAAATAAAAACTGGGAAATCTCTAATAATATTTTTAAAAACTGGTTTGTTTTTAAAAAATCGGAAGATGGGATTATTTTAGGTTTAGACGCCTCCACCAGCAAAGCCTATTTGGCTGAAAATATCGCACCCGATATTTATATACCCACTTTAGATGCCAAATTTGATATTACCAACGGCCGGGTAACTGAATTCCAAGGCAGCCAAGATGGCCTGGCTTTAAATATAGATAAATCTTTTGAAAAAATTGAGCATGATTTGCTGGAAGAAAATTCATTTAAAATTGAGCTGACCATTGAAGAAACAAAAGCTAAAGTTACTACCGGCAGCATTAATGATTTAGGTGTAAATGAAATTTTAGGTACCGGCCATTCTAATTTTAGGGGCAGCCCTAAAAACCGCCGGCACAATATTGCCGTAGGCGCTGAAAGCTTAAACGGCCTTCTTATTTCACCCGATGAAATCTTTTCTTTAATAGAGGCCCTTGGTGATATAAATAAAGAGGCTGGTTATCTGCAGGAGCTGGTTATTAAAGGTGATGAAACTATCCCTGAATACGGAGGCGGCTTGTGCCAAATTGGCACTACCGTTTTTAGAAGCACTTTGGCTTCGGGCCTGCCGGTTATAGAAAGACGCAACCATTCTTACAGAGTTGTTTATTACGAACCGGCCGGAACAGACGCTACCATTTATGATCCCTGGCCGGATTATCAATTTAAAAATGATACCGATAAGCACATTTTAATACAAGCCCGGATTGAAGGCGATAATTTATATTTTGATTTTTGGGGAACCAGCGATGGCAGGATTGCCGAACAAACTGATCCAACCATTTATAATATAAAATCTCCCGGAGAAACAGTTTATATAGAAACTGATGAGCTGGAACCGGGAGAAGAAAATTGTACCGAAAGCGCCCATGCCGGAGCAGACGCTTATTTTGATTATAAAGTTACCTATCCAGATGGGAATATTGAAGAAGAAAGGTTTACCAGCCACTACATTCCTTGGCCAGCCAAATGCTTAATAGGCAGGGACCCTAATGCCGCCACCTCAACTGAAGAAATTATTATTGAAGAATAATAAAATCCGCTATAATTATAAACGAATTTAACATAAACAATATTCATATCGGGGTCCCCGAGAGCAGGCGACTAAAAGTAGCGAGTCGTGGGGTAATAAAAAAACTACCCTAGATACTGCGCCCAAGAAAATTATTGCTAGCACATATCGAGCAAACCAATGGCCGCCAAATAAGAAGCGCTGACAATAATCCCCATGCTTGTCGTGGACGCAGAATCCAGAGTAGTTGGCAATCTTCAAAATGACCTCTAAGCTTAGCAAAAATTAAATAGTTTGTCAAGGCCTTTAAAAAAGCCTTAAATAAGCAAAAAAAGGAAACTTTAAAAAAATCAACATAATTGACAAAAAGATCTCATTTACCTATACTATTACCAACAAATTAACAATTAATCTATTTTTTATGGGTGTACCAACACAGAAACGGACTAAATCATCTAAAAAAAGACGGGCTTCACAATTCGCTCTAAAAGCAACCAAGCCTAAACTTTGTTCTAATTGCCAAAACCCTGTTTTAGGGCACACAGCTTGCACTAAATGCGGTTATTACAAAGGTAAAGAGGCAATTAAAATAAAATCTGCTTTAGATAAAAAGAAAAAGAAATAAACTATAAACGATGATTTTTAACTAACTTAATCAATCATTAATCATCCCCGGCCCGACTCCGCTTCGCTTCGCAAGCGGGGCGCGGCAATCATTAATCATCAATTTATGTCCAACAGACATTTAGCCAGAACTTTAGTTTTACAAAGTCTTTTCCAATGGGACTTTAATGAAAAAAAAGAAAACCTACAAAAACTTTTAGAGAATAATCGAGATGAATTTGCACAGGGTTTTGATGATCAAGATTTTTCTAAAAATCTAATTAAAAGTATCGCTGAAAAAGTTCCCGAAATTGATAAAATGATAAAAAAATATGCTCCGGAGTGGCCAATTGAACAAATTACCACAGTAGATAGAAATGTTTTGCGTATTGGAATTTTTGAATTAAAATTTTCTAAAGAAATTCCTCCAAAAGTTGCTATTAATGAAGCTATTGAGTTGGCAAAAACTTATGGCGGTGAATCTTCTGGTAAATTTGTTAACGGAGTTTTAGGCAGTGTTTTTAAAGACATGCAAAAAACCGGCGAAAAAAAAGAATTTGAAACCGAACCGCCAAAAGAATTTTCTGCCGGTGGCGTAGTTTTTAAAAAAGAGGATAATAATTATAAATTCGCTTTAATTTTAGATGCCTATAACAAATGGACTTTCCCCAAAGGCCACATAAAAGAAAATGAGGACAAAGAAAATGCCGCCCTAAGGGAAATTAAAGAAGAAATCGGAGTAAACAATGTAAAAAGTTTAGGTTATTTAGATAGTATTGAAATAAAAGTAAAAGAGCCAAATAAAAGGCCTGTTCCTAAAACTGTCTACTACTTTTTAATAGAAACTACTGATGACAAATTAAAAATCACCAATGAGCCAGAAGTAAAAGACGCTAAATGGGTAAATAAAGATGAGGCTAAAAAAATAGTCGGCTACGAAAATGCTTTAGGGATTTTAAATGCAGCTTTTAAAAAATTAAATATTAAATAACGTTTAACGTATAGCCTGCATCGTGTATCCTATACACGTTACATGTTATACGCTATACAACTACAATTTATGAAAGAACTAAAAAAGTTAGAAAAAAATCTTGGCTTATCTTTTAAAAATCAAGATTTCCTAAAATCATCTATCGTCCATCGTTCATACATTAATGAACATAAAAATTTTCCCCTAGACCACAATGAAAGGTTGGAATTTTTGGGCGATGCTGTTTTAGAGATGGTCACCACGGAATACCTTTATAAAAACTATCCTAACCCAGAAGGCGAGCTAACCAATTGGCGTGCCAGCTTGGTTAACGCCAAGATGTTGGCCGAAATTGCCAGCGCACTGGAAATTGAAGAATTTTTGTATATGAGCAAAGGCGAAAAACAGGATGCCAATCCTAAGGCCCGTAATTATATTTTGGCTAATGCCATGGAAGCTATTATTGGAGCTATTTATTTAGATCAAGGAATGAAAGCAGCTGATAAATTTATTAGTGATAATATTTTAATAAAACTGCCTCATATCTTAGAAAATCATCTCTACCAAGACCCTAAAAGTAAATTTCAGGAAAAATCCCAGGAATTCTTTAGCACTACTCCGGTTTATAAAGTTTTGGAAGAAAACGGACCAGACCACAATAAATTCTTTAAGGTTGGTGTTTATTTAGAGAATGAACTAATTGCCGAAGGCGAAGGCACTTCTAAGCAAGAAGCGCAGGTAGATGCTGCTCAAAAAGCCATAGAAAACAAAGGTTGGTAAACTATTTGACCCGCCTAAATAAAAGATATATACTATTATAGATGTTCGGACGATGTGGAAAAATTCAAAAAAATTCAGGTCGCCCAAGGCAGGCCGTAGTATCTATTTTCCCAAAATTTATCGCCTAAGTAGGCGGTTTTTTTATATATCAAATTTTTAATTATCCCCGGCCCGACTCCGCTTCGCTTCACAAGCGGGGCGCGGCAATCATTAATTTTTAATCATATGACTAATCCCTGGAACCTTAAACAACAAATACTGGAAGCCATAAAAGCTAAGGGTGGTTTTGTAAGTTGCCATGCCCATTTTGACAAAGCTTACTACATAACTAAAGAAGGTCTGGATAAAACCATGGTGGATATGGAACAAAAATGGCTAATGAGTGATGATATTAAACGCAATTCCACACAAAAACAAATTGAGAAGCGAATTAAAACAGCTTTAGATTTTTTAGTTGAACAAGGCTGCAAACTTACAGCCACTTTTGTAGATGCTTATGACGCTGTAGGCCACAAAGCCATTGATGCTGCCAATAAAGTTAAAGAGGAGTACAAAGATAAAATAAAACTGGTAACCATTACCCAACCATTAGGAGGACTAATTGATGGGCAGGCCAGAAAACTTTTTGAAGAAATTACTGCCAAAGCAGATATTGTTGGCGGATTGCCTTCAAAAGATAGGCCAAATGATAAAGAGAATTATGATTTGCTCTTTTCCATCGCTAAAAATTTGAATAAAAAAATCCATGTTCATATAGACCAAGAAAACAACCCTAATGAAAAAGATACTGAGATTTTAATTAAATATGCTAAAAAACATAACTACGGTGATAAAACAGTAGGCGTGCATGTTTTATCGGTTTCTGCTCAGCCAAAAGAATATAGGCAAAAAATTTATAAACAAATGGCTGATATTGGCATGGCCGCAGTAGTTTGCCCATCAGCTGCTATCGCCATGAAACAACTGGATGAATTTACTGCGCCAGTCCATAACTCCATTGCCAATGTGCCGGAAATGTTAGAGGCAGGCATGTTAGTTGGCCTAGGTGTAGATAATGTCTATGATTTCTACCAACCGTTTGTGGATGCCGATATGTGGACAGAGCTTAGGATATTACAAGAAGCCTGCCGCTATTATAAATTCGAAGACTTGGTTGATATCGCTTCAGCAAACGGCAAAAAAATATTAGAAAAATAGTATTAATAAATAATAAATAAAAATTGATAATTGATTATATTTTAATTAATCATCAATCATTAATCATCAATCACTATGGCAAAAATTTGGCAATCAAAATCAACTAAACTTCACCCTATGGTAGAAAAATACACCGTAGGCAATGATTACAAACTGGATAAAAAAATCCTGCCTTATGATATAGAGGCTTCCAAGGCCCATGCGACGGCTTTGTTAAAACTGAATATAATTACCGAAGAAGAAAAAAAACAGTTGTTTGACGCACTGGATGAAGTTCTGGATTTATTCAAAAAAGGTAAATTTATTATAAAACTGGAAGATGAAGACTGCCATACAGCGATTGAAAATTATCTAATAGAAAAGTTAGGCACTTTGGGTAAAAAAATCCATACCGGCAGATCCAGGAACGATCAGGTTTTAGTGGCCACTAGGCTTTATACCCGTAAAAAACTAAAACAAATTTCCGAAGAGTTAATTGAAGTTGAAAAAGTTTTCTTAGACTGGGCCGAAAAATATAAAGATATTCCCATGCCCGGCTATACCCATACCAGGCGGGCTATGCCTTCTTCGGTTGGCCATTGGTCAGCTGCTTATTTGGAAGAATTTATAGATGACTTTAAGCTGTTGGAGTGCGCCTATAATTTAAATGACCAAAATCCATTGGGTGCAGCCGCCGGATTTGGCGTAACCTTTGAACTGGATAGAGAAATGACTTCAAAAATAATGGGTTTTAAAAAGACTCAAGTTAATTCACTTTATGCCATAAATTCACGCGGTAAAACTGAGAGTTTCATTTTATCAGTTTGTACCCATATTATGATGACTCTTGGAAGATTGGCTAATGAAATGGTTTGGTTTACCACTCCGGAATTTAATTTCTTTGACTTGCCTTGGGAATTTACTACCGGTTCATCAATTATGCCTCAAAAACGCAATCCTGACGTTTTTGAATTAATTAGGGGCAATGTTAATGTGATTGTCGGTCTGCAGACTGGCATAAAAGATATATGTAAAAATAATATTTCCGGTTATAATAGAGATACTCAGTTAACCAAAGAATATTTAATTAAAGGCTTGGGCATTACCAGAAGAAGTTTAGAAGTGGCTGCTCTGGTTATGAAGGGCATAACTCCTAAAAAAGATGTCTTGATGAATTCACTGGCACCGGAGTTATTTGCCAATAACGAAGCTAATAAATTGGTAACCGAAGGCATGACCTTTAGAGATGCCTACCAGCAAGTTAAAGAAAATCTTGATAAACTGGAAGTGCCGGATCCGGTTAAGGCTGTCCAAGAAACTAAATCACTTGGAGGCCCCGGTAATCTGAATTTGGATGGTTATAAAATTGATAAACCACTATAATTAAACCCTAAATTCTAATATCTAAATCCTAAACAATATCAAAATCTTAAATTCAAATGTTCTAAAATGGTTTATTATTTAATATTTTGATCATTTGAATTTGTTTAGAGTTTAGTATTTCCTGCCTGCCGGCAGGCATGGCATGCTTAGGATTTAGTGCTTTTATAAAATATGTCTATAAGTCTTAAAACAACCATAACTGGAATAAAACTAGGAAACCCCACCATGCTGGCTTCGGGTGTTTTAGGTGTTACTAAAGCCTCTTTGGCTAATGTTATTAAAAGTGGTGCCGGAGGTGTAGTTACTAAATCAATTTCTGTAAATCCTAGAGAAGGCCACCGGGCCCCGATTATTATTACTTACGAAGCAGGCATGCTTAATGCGGTTGGTTATTCTAATCCGGGATCAATTAAAGCCAAAGATGAATTTTGTAAAATTGATGAAGTTGGCGGACCGGCTATTTTAAGTATTATTGGACAAGAGATCGATGACTTTAAAAAAGTTTGGGCTGAATTAAAAAATTGCGGTTTTAATGCCATTGAGGTTCCCCTTTCTTGCCCACATACTCCCGGCTATGGCACTATGGGCGGCCAGCATACTCCAGAAATGGCAGCCAAAATTACTGAAACATTAAAAAACGCAGCTGATATTCCGGTTTGGATAAAACTTTCCCCTAACGAAAATTTGGTGGCTGTAGGCAAGGCAGCTGAAGCAGCCGGCGCCGATGCTATTGTAGCCGGCAATTCTATGGGTCCAGGCATGGTAATAGATGTTAAAACCGCTACTCCTATTTTAGGTTTTGGCATGGGTGGGGTTTCTGGACCAGCTTTAAGGCCGATTGCAGTACGATGTGTTTTTGACCTGTATAAAGCAGTTAAAATTCCAATTATCGGTTGTGGCGGTATAAGTAATGGTAAAGATATGGTAGAAATGTTTATGGCCGGCGCCAGCGCTATCCAATTGGGCACAGCCGTTTATTATCGAGGCGTAGGTGTATTTAAAAAAATTTGTGATGAAGCTGAAGGTATTTTAAAGGAAAATAATTATAAAAAAATAATTGACGTAATCGGAAAAGCACATGGATAAAATCACTCAACCAACAGTTTTGCCCATAGTTGATATTATTAATGAAGGCAAGGATTATAAAACTTTTGTTTTTAATTTTAATTTAAATGCTAAGCCGGGACAGTACGTAATGCTTTGGATTCCGGGTGTAGATTTAAAACCTTTTTCTGTTGCTTGGCAAACTGATTCTCAATTTGGCTTAACAGTTTTAAAAATAGGTGAATTTACTTCTAAACTTTTTGAATTAAAAAAAGGTGATAAACTTGGCTTTACCGGACCATACGGAACTTATTATGATTTTGAAAATAAGAAAAAGATATTGTTAGTTGGCGGCGGCAGCGGGTCGCCTTCAGTTACTTGCCTGGCTCAGGCTGCCAGAAAAGAAAATATAGAAGTTGATTTTATTTTGGCCGCCAAAACCAAAGAAGGTATTATTTATGAAGACTGGTTAACCAAACAAAAAGTTAATGTTTACCACCGTTTCCAAAACAATAAATACCAGCGTGCATGGAATTTGATAACTGATTTAATTAATAACAATGATTATGACGGTATCTATGCCTGCGGGCCGGAACTGTTGCTAAAAAGGCTGGTTGATCTTTCATTGGAAAAGGATATCTTCTGCCAAATTTCCATGGAACGCTATATGAAATGCGGTATTGGTATTTGCGGCAAATGTTGTGTAGACCCATTGGGTATCTGCTTATGTGAAGCTGGTCCAGTAGTTAATAACCACTCAGCTATTCAAATTACTGAATTCGGCCAGTACCATCGTAATTCATCTGGACAAAAAGTAGATTTTTAGTCATTAATCATCATTCATTAATAATTATTTACTATGCAAGAATACAAACAACAGTTTATTGAATTTTTAGTTAAAAATCAGGCTTTGCAGTTTGGTGAATTTACTTTAAAAAGCGGCCGCAAGTCGCCCTACTTCATTAACACAGGAGTTTTTGAAACAGGCGTTACTATTAAAAAATTAGGCTATTATTATGCAGCCTTAATTAAAGATGAATTCGGTGATAATTTTGACGTAATTTTTGGTCCGGCCTATAAAGGCATTCCCCTTTCAGTTACTACAGCCATTGCCCTTAATTCAGATTTTGGATTGGATAAGTATTACTCTTTTAATCGAAAAGAAGTAAAAGATCACGGAGACAAAAAAATTATTATCGGCCATAAGTTAGTAAATGATGAAAGGGTAGTTATTATTGACGATGTTATAACAGATGGTGGCACCAAATTTGAAACCGTTGAACTGCTTAATAAATTAGCCAAGGTTAAATATACCGGTTTAGTTGTAGCTGTTAACCGTCAGGAAAAAACCAAAGATGGTTTAGATGCCTTTGCCAATATTGAAGATAAATTAAAATTTCCTGTTAAAGCCATAGTTACCACTACAGAGATTATAGAATATTTAACAGGCAAAGAAATTGATGGACAGATATATTTGACCGAAAAAAAATCTGAAGAAATGAAAAATTATTTAAAAGAATATGGTATCTAGCTTTTCTCCCTCTGTCATTCTGGAGTGAGTGAACAAAGTGAGCGAACGATAGAATCTATTTTGGATAATTAGATATTAAGACTCTATCACTTCGCTATGCTGCGTTCCAGAGTGACAATGAAGAGAAAAGCTATCATAATTTAAAAACTATGAATTATAAACAACGGATACAACTAACCACTAACCCTACTGCCAAAAGACTGTTTGAGCTGATGGATGAGAAACAAACCAACTTATGTGTAGCTGCCGATTTAACCGACTGGCATGAGCTGGTTAGTTTGATTGAAAAAATAGGTTCCGAAATATGTGTTTTAAAAACTCATATTGATATTATTAGTAACCTGCCAGATGATTTTGCTAAAACTTTGGATAAGCTTAAGCACAAACATAACTTTTTAATTTTTGAAGATAGGAAGTTTGCTGATATAGGCAATACCGTTAAACATCAATATGCCCAAGGGGTTTATAAAATAGTAGACTGGGCCGATATTGTAAATTGCCATATTGTGCCTGGCCCGGGAATTATTGAAGGCCTAAAAAAAGTTGGTTTGCCCAAGGGACGTGGACTTTTGCTGTTGGCCGAAATGAGCTCCAAAGATAATTTAGCCACTGGTGACTATACTAAAACGGCCATAGAGTGGGCTAAAAAACATGATGATTTTATAATCGGTTTTATTGGCATGAAAAAGTTAGTTGATGATGATAAATTTATCACCATGACCCCGGGCGTTAAACTGGCCCAGGGTGATGATAATCTAGGACAGCAATATAATACTCCGGAAAATGTTATTAAAAAAGGCTCTGATATTATTATTGTTGGCCGGGGCATTTATGCAGCAGATAATCCATTGACAGAAGCCAAAAAATACCGTAAATTAGCACTATCAGCTGCAAAAAACCAAAGTTCATTATAGGTATCAACAAAATTGGAGGAGGAGATGAGATATATAGAGCTATACCAGTTTAAAATTGTTACAAAGTCGATGGTCAATGGATTTCCTGATGACAACATTCCAAAGGAAATATTGACTGCCCCAGGTGAAACTTCAGCCAACATTCTCATTCAGCAAAGGTATCCAAAAATCTGCGCATATTTGATGGCTGAAAAATGCTAAATAGCTGATTGAAACCAATTTTTTGGAGCTAAAACCGTGTATTATATATCTACACGGTTTTTATATTTATTTGTCTAATATCAATATAAAAAAATCTACCAAAATAATCAAAAAAATGCTATAATATTTCCATCAAATAAAGCACGGCGTCGAAGTTTCTGCGCGACGCTTTTTGTTTACAAAATACCAATCATCTACCCACTACAACCTACTCACTATGTATCTATCTAAACTAGAAATTCAAGGTTTTAAATCCTTTGCTGAAAAGGTTGTTTTAGAATTCAATAAAGAGCTTACAGCCATTGTGGGGCCCAACGGTTCTGGCAAATCCAATGTGGCTGATGCCGTTAGATGGGTTTTAGGCGAACAAAGTTTAAAATTATTACGAGGAAAAAAATCTCAAGATGTAATTTTTGCCGGTTCTTCTAAAAAATCCCGCCTTGGCTTTGCTGAAGTAAACTTATACTTAGATAATTCCGATGGCTCTGCGCCGCTGGATTACAAGGAAATTGTTATTACTAGAAGAATCTACCGTGATGGCGAAGGCGAATATTTAATTAACAAAAATAAAGTTAGGTTAACTGATATCCAGTTAATGCTGGCCAAGGCCAGTTTTGGCCAACGTAGTTATTCTATTATCGGACAAGGTATGATTGATACTATTTTAACGTCATCACCAGCCGAAAGAAAAGAGCTATTTGATGAAGCCACAGGCGTTAGGCAATTTCAAATAAAAAAGAATCAAGCTGTTTTAAAACTGGAAAGAAGCCAAGAAAATTTAACTCAGTCTCAACAGCTAATGCAAGAAATTGAACCCCGCTTGCGCTCACTTACAAGGCAAGTAAAAAAATTGGAAAAAAAAGAGGAAATTCAAAAAAAACTCACAATACTCCAGGGTAAATATTACAGCAAGCTGATAGGAGATTTAAATTTAAAAAGAAATGAATTGGATAAAAGCTTAACTTCTGCCGAAACCGATAAAGCTTATTTTGAAAATCAAATCGCTGACTTCCAAAAACAAATAGATGCTGAACAAACCGGCGATACCGAAGCCGGCGCCTTCCAAAAACTTCAAACCAACTACCAGCTTCTTGTGGAAGAAAAAAACCAACTAACTCAAGAGCTAACTTTAATAAACGGAAAAATTGATCTGGATTTAACCAAAGCCGGTAAGGTTGACCTGGTTTGGCTAAAAAATAAACAATCGGAAGTTAATACCAAGCTTGAGGCCACTTTCCAAAAACTGGAAAACTATAAACAAAATCAAACCAGGCACCAAAAACTACTTGATGAAAAAATTCTAGAACAACAAGACACTTTGGAGGAATTTAATATATTACAGCAAAAACTTTTAGAGGCTCAAAAAAATCTTTCTAAAAAGGATAAAATTTCCATTGTTAAAATAAAACAACATTTAAACGAACTTTACGAGCAGCAACATGAATTTATTGAATATTTAAATAAAAATAACGGCCAAATAGATTTGCAAAAAATAAAAAATAAGGCAACCAAGCTTTTGGAGGAAATAAAAAATTTAACTGGCCAGTTGGAAGAGGAAAAAGTTACAGGGACTGAAGATATTTTTAGACTTCAGGAAAAAATTAACAGCTTTATTGTAAGTAAAGACTCTTTAGTTAACGAAATTCAAGAAATTAAAATAAACTTAGAAATTGCTAAGCAAAAAGTGAGTCAAGCCCAAGAAGAGCATCAAAACCTGCATGAGGAACAAAAAAAAATAGCCAATGAACTTACAACTTCTAATGGTAACGGGGGTGAAGCTTCTTCAATTTTAAATAAGCAACAATCCGAAACCGAAGCTAAAATTAATGAAATAAACAGCCAGTTAAATAAACTACAGGATGGGCTACAAAAATTCTCCAAAGACCAAGAAGAAAAGAAAAATAAATTCATAGCCATTCAAAAAAACCTTAGGCACCAGCAAATCAGCCTCAATTCCCACAATACAAAGATTAACGAAATTAAAATTGAGTTGGCTAAACTGGAAACTCGGCAAGAAGAGCTGGAAAAGGAAATTACCATTGAATTTATCGGGCAATTTTCTCCCCTATCCGAAAAATTTGAGATTAATTTAGGCGAAGCTGCGGCAGAAATCGCCAGACTTAAAAACCAACTAGCTGTAATTGGTGGCATTGACGATGAAGTAGTGGAAGAATACAAAGAAGTTAAAGAGCGCCATACTTTCCTTTCTGAACAAACAATAGATTTACAAAATGCAATAGAATCTTGTGGCCAACTCATTGAGGAGTTAGACGAAAAAATTACTAAGCAGTTTGAAGAAGCTTTCAAAAAAATTAATGAAAAATTTCAGCATTACTTTAAAATTTTATTTGAAGGCGGCAATGCCAAATTAATCCTTTCTAAAAAAGAAATTGTTGAGCCGGAAATTATAAACGGTAATGGCAATGGAAATGACAATATAAAAAATTCAAATGAAAGTGCAGCCGAGGATTCATCCTCGGAACCAAAAAAAGATAAAAAAGTGAGATATGAATTCGGCATAGAAATCCAAGCCACGCCTCCAGGTAAAAAACTAAAATCCATAAATATGCTCTCCGGCGGTGAAAAAGCCTTAACCTCTATTGCGCTGGTTTCCGCTATTATTGCCAATAATCCTTCACCGTTTGTAGTTTTGGACGAGGTTGATGCTGCTTTAGATGAAGCCAATTCCGAAAGGTTTGCCAAAATTATTGAAGAGCTTTCCGATAGAACTCAATTTATTTGCATCACTCATAATAGGGCTACTATGCACCAAGCCGCTATTTTATACGGCACAACCATGCGAGATGACGGCGTTTCCAAACTTCTTTCCATAAATATGAAAGAAGCAGAAAAGGTAGCTGAATAAATCAATTTTTAATTATCTTTATTAAAATTTAGCTAATTTTAGCTAAATTATTGTTTTATATGATGAATTAATACTATTACCTATTGACAAATATATCTATTTATGCTATTATATAGCATTAAAGATCATTGATTTACAAACACATATTCGCCAACGACAGTATTGTTCAGGAGGAAAGCCATCATGATAACCAAAAAAAACAGCCTCGGAAATCGGATCCGTCCATTGATCAACGCTCTACTATATTCGCCAACTGGTTTTTCCAATATGGCGAATTATTCTAAGCTGCGTGGCGGTCCGAACGATCTCGTCACAGCCATTAGAATTGCCAAGCGGATAGCCAACAGACTCAGCCTGGAACTGGATTTTGCCAGTCTGGAATTCGGCCAAAGCGGCCCGGGTGATCCTAATATTGTACTGGTCCGTAAAGTGTTTGGAACAGCGTAAGATCATCCGATCACAATCGGAGATCAAAGGGATACCTTTTGTTACAATAGGCATCCCTTTTTCTTTTGGTTTGAATTCTTAAAAAAATAATTTCCTTTCAATATAACTAAAATAAAAACCGGTAGATCAGTTGACCCACCGGTTGAGTTGTAATAACGAACAATTTTCAACTATTCCCATATAAAATTATGCGTGGCTCGAAGCAATAATATTATATGGCCGCCTTCATGATATTGAATAGCCGGATAAATAACAAAATCTAAACCAGGAAAGGGTTGTTGCATCATTGCCATTAAGTGAACACCAATAGACAATGATCGCTCGATGTTAACCCTATCCGCATTATGTGGAATATAATTCTCTGTTTCAATCCCAAAAGCAATAAATTCATTATACAGAGGGCTATCTAATGCGGCATAGAAATAAAAATCGCCCCCGGAAATCCATCGAACATCAAGTGTGGGAAAAGCGTATCTTAAATTCTCTCTACCACACCAAACATTCAACGAATACTTGGTTTCTCCACTATAGTTAGAAAATCCAGGCATAGCTTCTAACATATAGCCGCCCCAAGAAAAACTAGGGCCTAACCATACAGAGCTCATCATTGGGTCGACTTGCATAAAATTAAATCTGCCCGACACTCCCCATTGTTGCTCGATTGTTTTTTGAACATGAATATTCAAAATTCCACCAGTATAGACATCGGCAAAGGCATTGGCAAAACAAAAAAATATTGCCAATACCAACAAAATTACGACTCTCATCCTTCCTCCTCAATATCAGCTTGTTAGAACTTCAAAGTGCTTCACAAAACATTAAAATATAACAAAATTATTCAATAGTGTCAAGCACCTTGACATCTACCTCTTTTTTATTATAATAAGGCCTAAGTCGAGCTAAACTCGATCAAGTCACGTATTATATGCTCTATTAGATAATTAGGTATTTATACCCTGATTACTAATTACTAATTACTAATTACTAAATTAAAATGCTAACAATCAGATTTTCCAGAACAGGCAAGAAAAAACAGGCTCAATACAGAGTTATTATTTCCGAGAACCATAAAGATCCTTGGGGTGATAATCTGGAAATTTTGGGCAACTATAATCCTCATACTAAAGAGGCAAATCTTAAGGAAGACAAAATTAAACACTGGCTTTCCGTTGGTGCTCAAACTTCTAACAGTGTCCATAACCTTTTAGTAAAACAAGGTATTATTGAAGCTGGCAAAAAGAAAGCAGTCAGTATTTCTAAAAAGCGAACTACTAAAAAAGCTGAGGCAACTGCCGAAGATAAAAAAGAAGAAGCTCCAGTAGAAACAAAGCCAGAAGCGACTGATGAGACTAAACCTGTTGAAGATAAAAAAGAGGAATCTAAACCAGAAGAAAAACCTCAGCCAAAAGCTGATGCAGAAAAATCAGAAGACAAAGCTGAAAAAACTAAGGAAGAACCTAAAGTTGAAGAAAAACCGACAGAATCAAAAGAAAGTGTATCCGAAGTTTCAACTTCAGAGGACTCTGAAAATAAATCAGACGATTCAACAGAAAAAACTAAATAGGCTTGACAAAAAGGTAAAAATAATATATTATCCAATTTGATAAACGATAGCTTTATTCAAAAATAATCGTCCTTTGAAATAAAGCTTATCTTAAAATAATAATTAATGTTGAAAAACATGGCTAAGAAAGAATTAGATCAAGAATTTCTTGAGTTCGTCATCAAAACCTTGGTTACCACACCAAATAAGGTTGAAGTCGAGCGTACAATTGATGAGATGGGCGTTTTGCTCACCCTCAAAGTTGATCCAGCCGATATGGGCCAGGTCATCGGCCGACAAGGCCAAACCGCAAGAGCCGTCAGAACTCTTTTAAGAGTTGTTGGGGCTAAAAACAACGCTAGAGTCAATCTTAAAATCTTCGAACCAGAAGGAGCTAGAGAAAATAGAGCTCCAAGAAGTGAAAAGAAAGAAGAAGAAGTTGATACCAGCGTGGTAGACGATTTAAAGTTATAAAATACAAACTTTAGAATAGATAAGATCCCTCGCTTATTGCGGGGGATTTTATTATATGATTTAATTGGTATATGCAATACGATATTATAACCATCTTTCCAAAAATATTAGATTCTTATTTTAATGAATCTATTCTTAAGCGAGCCCAGCGCGATTCACTTATTAGTATCAAGACTCATAATTTAAGGGATTACACTAAAGATAAGCACAAAAATGTAGATGATACTCCTTATGGCGGCGGTCCGGGCATGGTTTTAATGGCAGAACCAATTTACAGGGCTTTAAAGGATATAAGGAAGTCCGCCAAAGGCGGATCCGCCTTTGGCGGAAAAAAATCAAAGGTGATAATGCTTGATCCGGCTGGCAAACAATTCAACCAAAAAATTGCTCAAGCTTATTCTAAATTAGATCAGCTAATATTTATTTGCGGACGCTATGAAGGCATTGATGCTAGAGTTAATAAATATATAGACGAAAAAATATCCATCGGCCCTTATGTTTTATCTGGTGGTGAATTGGGAGCTGCCGTAATTGTTGAAGCGGTGGCCAGGTTGGTACCCGGAGTTTTAGGCTCAGCTGAATCATTACAATACGAAACTTTTTCCGGCCAAAAATCGGATATAGTGGAGCACCCTCAATATACTAAGCCGGAAAACTTTAAAGGCCAAAAAGTGCCAAAAGTTTTACTTTCCGGCAACCATGCGGAAATTGATAAATGGAGGAGATTAAAAAAGAAATAATATGAAAAATATTTATCTATCTTCAACCTTAAAAAAAGATTGGAACCTAAATTTTAATAAAGAGTTGGCTGAAGCCTTAGAGAAAGCTGGTTTAACTGTTTATTTGCCCCAACGCGATACTGATCAAGAAGATGGTCTGGATTTAATATTCAAACAAGATATTAATGGTATGGCTGAAGCAGATAAAATACTGGTAGTGGTAAAAAATGCTTCAGAAAATTTATGGCTGGAAGTTGGCTGGGCATATGCCAAAAATAAACCTATTATAATTTTAGCGGATGAAACTGATTTTATTCCTGTTTTTGGAAAAAAAATGGCAATCAAAATTATAAAAGTCGAATCATTAGACAATATCAAAAGTTATACTGATGATTTAATAAAAATAATAAAACTCAAATAAATAGGCGGGGTCTGGAAGTGCGTTATTTTTAAAGGGAATTTCCTGCGACCTTGAAAAATTTAACTACGACTGGCGAGGCTAAACCCTCGCCTTAACGATGATGTTATGAATAATTAGTTCAGCGGAGG
Organism: uncultured Gammaproteobacteria bacterium; assembly: GCA_964588165.1. Lineage (GTDB taxonomy): Bacteria > Patescibacteriota > Patescibacteriia > UBA1558 > UBA10009 > CAZPMS01. The sequence continues at coordinate 3,915 of CAZPMS010000002.1, read as the reverse complement.
GTTTAGCCTCCGTATTTATATTCACCGACGGTATAAAATCGTCGGCTTAACATATTATTTCTCCAACGTTCAAACTCACGGTTTTACACCGTGGATTTTTAGAAAATTAAAACCATCTTACTTAAGACGGTTTTTTTTGTTATAAAATTTTCTGAGCGCCTGGATAGAAGTCCAATCCTCCTGAGCTATAGGACAAAAACCCAATAACGTAACTACAGCAATCACCAGAAGTACAAAAATTATACTGGCAATTTTAAGGCTCTTCATCTTAGGCTCCCCGCTTGTTATAATGTTCTATTTTGTAACAAAGCTAGCTTATAAAAATAGCTACTAACTGTCAATGGTAAAGTTTGGCTAATTTTAGTAAAAAAGGAGCTTGACAACAAAAAATATAAAGTGATAAGGTTATTCATTACTATATTGAACCTTTAAATTTAAGGCAAAAAACGGCTATTATCTTCATATAATACAAAAAGATTACGGAAAAGGAGGTATTTGCCCTATGAACAGCCAAAAAAACAAGCACGGTCAGCAAATCGTACAGACTGCTTAACCAACCACACTTGCAAACAACATTGAAGTTTCATCGAAGTACCTGAAAGCTGGAGGAAACAATGAAAGTTTCCCTGAAAACCCGTACTCCGGTAGTCTTGCTTATTTCTACACTACTACTGGTCGGCTTGTTCTGTTTTGCTGGATGTAATCAGGAAGAAGCTGATGGCATCAATTCACCCACAGCGCCGGATTTCTTAATTGAGCCGGTTGAACCCAACAACACGTTTGTGGATGCACAACAGTTGACCATAACCGACGCAATTGAAATCCACAACCAGATTACAGACTACTGTATCAATCAATTCAATTCCTACAATGAATTGATTACGGCACTTGACGACGGTTGGCTGTTGCCTGAGATTTATGACAGATTCCTGGTCGGCACTCCATTTGATAAGGGCAAAGAAAATTTGCCTAATCCAGGAGACATCTTGTTACCTCGGGAAGAAAAAGTCTTTACTCAGATGATCCAAAACGATCTTTATAATCGGTTTGAAAACCGAACTCAGTATCATATGGATCATGGCAACTTGAGTCAAGAAGTTGGCAACGGGCTATTGGCTGTTGGCCAAAATATTAATAGTCCTAACGGGCAGGTCGACATTAGCCAAGACCTACATTTTCTTGGTCAGACAGCTGACAGCAATGGCCAAAAATTTGAGATCACGGTGATTGGCATTTCGATCGGTTCACTTGAATACGGAACTGGACAGTGGGATGGATATGGAGATGGTCCGCCAGAAATTGATGATTGGGCCTGGACGCTCCTTGCTGATACTGTAGGTGGCTTAGCTGGATTACCAGGCGCTGGAACAGCAATTATTACAGCTGGCTTATTCTCCGCTGCCGCTATCGATATCCAAAACCATTTAGAATAAGCCTGACTACTCGCCAGCAAAAAGTTAGTTATGCTGCAGGCTTTTTCTTGGCAAAAGGAGAGTATAGGATGAATAAACTGTGGATTTTAGGATTTCTATCGCTGATAATGATGGTGACCGGGCTTGCCTTTCTGTTTGAATGGTACTCAGCAGACGACAACTCAGAAACTCTTTTCCACCTCTGGCAGCCGATTGTCTTCATTGTTGGAGTACTTGCACTGAATATCTTTCATCTGCGAGGCCAAAAACTCTCAATGGAGAACTTCAAGCCCGAGGTTCGGATCAAAGCGATACTCGGTATTTTTTCGACAGCCATCGGCATAAGCTGGTGGCTAATCAAGGAAACTGAGATTGTTGGATATAATCAGTGGGGCATATTTCTGCTTATAGCAGGTGTGGCTCTGCTGATCTTCTCATATCTTGATTATCGGACCATTAAGCGCTAATCGGCTTGAACGCAGATCAGCTAACCGAAAGCTTGTTTTTTGAAGCCAGCTTTCGAACATTTCAACAAAACACAAGAGCTCATCTATTAAGATGAGCTCTTTTTCTATTTAATAATTTTATATTCTAGCTCCTGAGTTTAAATCGATTTTCTAAATCTTCTAAACGTTTTTTCATGCCGCCATATTCCAGTTCAGCCATAGGTAACATAGCAGGCCCTCTAAAACCTTGCTCCCTTATATATTCAGCTTTTAGGTGGGCCTTCTTTCTAATTTCATCCCAAAAAGGATCTTCAAATAAATCTTCCGGACCGGCCAGTTTACCATCTCTTACACAATAGCCGGCAGCAGTTACTTTAGGCGGACCATCAAAATAACTTATCTTAGTGCCCAGTTTTGATGGAACCAAAGGACCAACATGGCTGCCTCTCATAAAACCGGCTACATATTCGGCCTTAACATAAGGAGCAATTACTTCTCCGGTGGCCGGAAAATCTTTCTGGACCCTAACTAAGCAAATTGGATCATCTTTGCCGGTATAAGTTCCGGCAATATTATGAAGCCTGGTAGTACTAACTGCGGCCATAGGCTGGCCGTCTAAAGTTTCTATTTTTTCTACTACAAACCTTTCTAAATCTCTTAAGAGCGCGGCCAGATCATATAAATCTTTGGGAGTTTCTAATTCAATAACTTTATCGCCTTCTGTATGGGCCACATCCATAACTGTATATTTAAAACCTTTCATGGTCGGGCTTAAAAGTAAGCCACTGTTAAACATCGGATCCGAAAGATGGTACAACGGGCCGTTATAAGCGCCGGGGTCAGTTTTATCAGCCGCAAATAAAATAAACGTCTCGCCTGGGCGTTCTTCTATTTCCATTTCAGCAACTGCCGGCCCCATACCTTTAACATTGCCGGAAAAAGCAGTTACTAATAAATCTTGTTTGGCTCCATATAAACCCTGAGTTTCGGCCATATTACCACCGGCCATAAAAGCATCAAAAGCTACTTTATGAATTTCCGGATTATCCTCTCCGTGGTGGTGGGTCATTAAAATACAAACATCATCTCCAGTGGTAGAAAGCCTAAAATCGATAATGCCGGTTTTTTCTTTATTTTCTTTAATATGGTCGCCCACTGCCATAATAACTTCTTTTGAAGGCACCACATGTCCGGCTAAACTGCCAATATCGGCCTTAATGGCAGATATAGTAATTTTTCCCATTATTTTTTATTTAATAATTATTAAACCCTTTATTAGAATATATTAACAGTTTAAATATTATTGTAAAGACGGTATTTGTCATTTTTTTGCCACCTCCCTAATATGCCTTGACAAAATATTATATATGCTTTATTATTCCCGCAGGTTCCAAATAGTCGAATTTTAAAAATAACCAACAAAAAATTCCCTAAATTAAACAAAATTTAGTAAGTTGGAGAAAAAACAGAGGGTTTTAACCTACTTAAGGCTTTGGGAGATCCCATGTGGATAATTCTAAAGCAAACAGAGGTTGGTATCCGCTGTTTTTTCTTCCCATAAAATTAGTGATTAGTTCGTAGCGAGTAGGTTGTAACAAAAATACTATCCACTACAAACTACTCACTAGTAGTAGTGGACTTTGACAGCTTAATAAAGTGATGAGAATTAAACTTATAAGTCAATTCTTAAAAATCCGCCTTAAAAGGCGGATAAAGGTGAACTATTTAAGGCTGTTCATCTTATTCTTTGATCTCTTTGAAGAATAAAACAAATAAATGCCTTATCATAAATGAGAGTTTGATCCTGGCTCAGGATGAACGCTGGCGGCGTGTTTAAGGCATGCAAGTCGAATGGTCCTTTGGACCATGGCAAACGGGAGAGTAACACATTGGTAACTTACCCTTAACTCAGAAATAACCCGGAGAAATCCGGAATAATATCTGATAGACATGGGGGGACATAAGTCATTCCCATGTAAAGATTTATTGGTTAAGGAGAGGCCTATGGCCTATCAGCTTGTTGGTGAGGTAAAAGCTCACCAAGGCTATGACGGGTA
>CAZPMS010000001.1:0-254138 GCA_964588165.1 uncultured Gammaproteobacteria bacterium | reverse complement strand
TTATAGAGGGCTTAGCTAATGCCATGGTGGCCGAAGAAGTGCCAAAAATTTTACAGGATAAGCGATTCGTAGGCCTGTCAATTTCTAAACTTGTGGCTGGAGCCAGCCAGCCGGGGATTTTAGAGCAAAGGCTGATGGTTATAGCGCAGGAAATAATCAGGGCCAGAAACGTAATTTTGCATATAGACGACATTCATAATTTGGTCGGCGTAACATCAATCGGTACGGAAAATGTAGAGCTTTCCGAAATGTTCGCTGACTTTTTAACCAACAAAAATATTATCAGTATTACTACTACTACTCCCTCCGATTATTCCAGGTATTTAGAAAATCATCCTCTGGGGCAAGTCTTGCAGAAAATAATAATAGATGAGCCGGATGATAACAGAGCCATCCAGATGGTAGAATCCAAGGTTGGATATATAGAAAATAAAAATAAGATATTATTCAGCTATGACGCTTTAGAAAAATCGGTTATGCTCACCAGGCGTTTTGTGCCAGACCATTATCTGCCGGAAAAAGCAATGAAGATTTTAGAAGAAGTGGCTATTAAGGTGAGCCAAGAGAATCGTAAGGTAAAAATGATTACCGGCGAGGATGTGGCCGGTGTTATATCTTCAAAAACCAAGATTCCATTAACTCAAGTTACCAAGGATGAATCAAAAAAATTGATGAATTTAGAAGAAAGAATTCATCAGCGGATGGTTAACCAAGATGAGGCAGTTAATTTTGTGGCCACAGCCTTAAGGCGGGCCAGAGCAGAACTTAGAGATGCTAAACGTCCAATTACTAATTTACTATTTTTAGGGCCAACCGGCGTAGGTAAAACCGAACTGGCTAAAACAGTGGCCCAGATTTATTTTGGTTCCGAAGATAATATGATCCGTTTGGATATGAGCGAATATCAGCTCAACGATAGCATTAAAAGGCTAATAGGCAGCCGGACCACCGGCCAAGGCGGTGATTTAAGATCAGAAGGCGGAGTTTTAACAGAAGCCGTAAGGAAAAAACCTTTTTCTTTGGTGCTGCTGGATGAAATAGAAAAAGCCCATCCTGATATTTTAAATATTTTCCTGCAAGTAATGGACGATGGCCGGCTTACCGATACTATGGGCAAAACTATTGATTTTTCCAATACCATTATTATTAATACCTCTAATGCCGGCACCCAATTTTTACAAGATAATTTAAGGCAAGGTAAAACTTTAGAAGAAATTAAAAATCAATTAATGATTTCGGAACTTAAACAGTATTTTAGGCCGGAGTTTTTAAATAGATTTGACGGAGTAGTGGTTTTTAAACCATTATCTAAAGAACATATTGTTAAGATTGCCCATTTAATGCTTAATAAAGTAAAAAAGAGATTAGAAAATAAAAATATTTTATTGGAAGTAACGCCAGAGGCCGTTAAAGAACTGGCCGAAGCCGGTTTTGATCCTGTTTTTGGCGCCAGGCCGCTAAGGCGGGTAATTCAGGAAAGAGTAGATAATGCTTTAGCTAATTATTTACTTCAAGGAAAAATTGGCCGCAGAGATAAAGTTATTTTAGAAGCCGGCGGAAAATTAAGGGTAGAAAAAGCAACCAAATTTTAGGGCTACGAATTACGAATTAATACGAATACTGTTATTATCAAGAATCATTTTTTGACTAAAAGTAATTAATTCGTATATTGGTACAGATTAGTAATTAGTAGTAAATAGTAAATATATGAAAGTATCAATAATAGGCGCCGGCAGGTGGGGTTCAACCTTGGCTTGGGTGCAAAATAAACAGGGCAGGGAAGTTATTCTTTGGAACAGGGAGGATGAAGTTTTACTTCAATGGAAAAAAGCCAGAAAAAATAAATATTTAAGCTTGCCAGAAGAAGTTAATATTACCAGCGATTTATCAGAAGCTTTATCTTCGGAAGTTATTTATATTTCCATTAGGGCCCAGCATTTTAGGGATTTATGCGAAAGGCTAAAAGAAGCCGAGCCAAAAGGCAAACTTTTTTTACTGGCCATGAAAGGCTTAGAAGAAGAAAGTGGCAAAAGGCTTTCGGAAATTTTTGATGAATATATTGGAGCTAGCAACCATATTGGCATGCTGGCTGGTCCGGGCCACCCCCAAGAGCTTTCTAAAAATATTCCTACGGTGATGACGGTGGCTGCCAGAGATAACAAAGATTTAGCCAAAGCCGTTGAATATTCGCAAACAGATTTAATGAAAATTTTACCCAGTAAGGACTTAATTGGCGTGGAAATCGGAGCAGCTTTAAAAAACGTTATGGGAATTGTTGGTGGCATGTTAGCCGCTTTAGATATGCCATCGTTTAAAAGTTATTTATTAACCAGAGGCACGTTGGAAGTTGGCCGGTTAATAAAAGCTTTAGGCGGCAATCCGCAGTCAGCTTTTGGTTTGGCTCATTTGGGTGATTATGGAGCTACCGTATTTTCCGGCTTTAGTTATAACCATAAGGCAGGGGAGTTATGGGTAAAGGAAAAAAAGTTAGCTGCCAACGCCGAAGGCATTCCTACTATAAAGGCCGTTAAACTGTTAATGGATAAGCATAACTTGGATATGCCAATTTGCGCCGCCATTTACAAAGTTTTATATGAAGATATGGAACCGGCTGATTTGATCAAGGAACTTATGTCCAGGGATAAAGATGTGGATTTAGAATAAATTTAAAATAAAAATGAAAAGACTCGAAATCATTTCGAGTCTTTTGTGATGCGGATGTGTGCCAGCCAGTAGGTTTAGAAACTTTTTACTGGCAACGATTTGTCATGTTGGTGTTTCAGTAGCAGGAAGATTACGGCACTCATGAGTACTGACAGTAGCAGGAAGATGGGAATTGGCACCGGTATTTCAAAGTCGGGGCGTCCCAAACAGATAAACCAAGTGCTGAAAGTTCCTAATATTACTGACCAGAAAGCATGGAGCCCTGTTCTGCCGAACAGTCCTTTTACAACCAATGTACTATAGCCGATTATGCCACAACATATATACATGGCAACTAAACTGGCGAGGGCATAGACGGCAATTTTGCCAAGACCCATGATAATGGAATTTACTGCTGGGTTCAGGAACATCTCGGGGATCAACATTTTAACTCCCTATATGTGGTTTGAACGTAAAAAGTGCTAAATTTGCTATGTTTATTATCATAACATATCTTAGCAATTTTGTCAAGTATTGTTATCTATTAAAATTTACCTAAATTTAAGGTCATTTTAAACAGCTTAACCCTTGTCAAAGTACCTATTTTTTTACTATAATAAAGCTAATCTTAATCAAAGAAAGCTTTTATATTCCGCCAAAGGCGGATTTCGGAATAATAATTTTTTAAGGATCTCATATGCCAAAAAAATCATCAGAAAAGAAATCATCCTCCGCCAAGGCTACGGATGATACTATGGAAAAAATTGTCTCTTTAGCCAAGCGAAGAGGCTTTATTTTTCAATCTTCAGAAATTTATGGAGGAATTAACTCAATTTATGATTACGGTCCGCTGGGCGTGGAACTTAAGAATAATGTTAAAAAAGAGTGGTGGAAAGCCATGGTCCAGCTTCAAGATAATGTAGTAGGGTTGGATTCAGGAATTTTAATGCATCCTAAAATTTGGGAAGCCAGCGGGCATTTAGCCGGTTTTACTGATCCTTTAGTAGACTGCAAAGTTTGCAAAAAAAGATTCAGAGCCGACCATTTATTAGAATCAAAAGGCATTAAGCCGGATTTTAGGCAGGTAGATTTAAGTAAACATAAAATAAAATGTCCAGAATGTGGAGGCCAGCTAACTGAAGTCAGGGACTTTAATTTGATGTTTAAAACCTTTATGGGCGCCCTGGAAGATACAGCTTCAGAAATTTATTTACGGCCAGAAACAGCCCAAGGTATTTATGTGAATTTTGAAAATGTTTTAAATTCTACTCGTAAAAAGCTACCTTTTGGCATTGCCCAGATAGGTAAAGCTTTTAGGAACGAAATTACCCCGGGAAATTTTATTTTTAGGACCAGAGAATTTGAGCAAATGGAAATGCAGTTTTTTATTGATCCCGCGGGAGCCAAAAAATGGTTTAGCCACTGGCAAAAAGAAAGAATGAATTGGTATTTGGATTTAGGGGTAGATAAAAAGAAGATAAGTTTTAGGGAACATAAAAAAGATGAGCTGGCCCATTATGCCAAAGAAGCCGTGGATATAGAATATGATTTTCCGTTTGCCGACAGGGAACTGGAAGGCATTCACAACAGGGGGGATTGGGATTTGTCGCAGCATCAAAAATATTCCAATCAAAAACTAGAATATAATGATTTAGAAAATAATAAGAAATTCATACCCCACATTATAGAAGCTTCCGGCGGTATAGACAGGGCCACCTTAATGTTTTTAATAGACGCTTACCAAGAAGTGGAAGTAAGAAGCGGTGATGAGAACGCCAAGCACGCAAAAGAAGTTGTTTTAAAACTTGATAAACGTTTAGCTCCAATCAAAGCTGCTGTTTTGCCCCTTTCTAAAAAATTAGAAAAAGAAGCAAAAGAAATTTATGATTCAATTAAAACCGATTTCCAATGTAAGTATGATGTTAGTGGAGCCATTGGTAGAAGGTATAGAAGACAAGACGAGATTGGCACGCCATATTGCATAACTTATGATTTTGAATCAGCCGAAGATAAAAAAGTTACCGTAAGGGACCGTGATACCATGAGCCAGGATAGAGTAGCAATTGGTGAGCTCAAAGATTATCTAAAAGAGAAATTAGGCCAATAGTTGCAGATTGTCGCTGAGAGCACTGATTATATGCGCTGATATCCGCGGATAATCTACGATGATCAGCGTCATGAATCGGCGTTATCAGAATATATTCATGCATAAAATAGAAATTTTAAATAACCAGATTAAATATGTTTTAGCGCCGCTTAATGATACTCAAGCAGTAACGGTTTTGGTTTTAGTTAAAGTTGGTTCACGCCATGAATCAGTTAAATTTAATGGAATTTCTCATTTTATAGAACATTTATTATTTAAAGGCACCAAAAAGAGGCCTAGTAGCTTGGATATTTCTAAAGAACTTGATGGCATTGGAGCAGATTACAATGCTTTTACTTCAAAGCAACATACCGGTTATTACATAAAAGCCAGCCAAGAGCATTTGGAGCTGGCTATAGAAATACTGGCCGATATAATTTTTAACTCTTTATTTGAAGCTAAAGAAATTGAGCGGGAACGAGGGGTAATTATAGAAGAAATCAATATGTATCAAGATAACCCCTTAATGTATATTGGTGATTTGTTTGAACAGACCATTTTTTCAGGGAATTCTCTGGGCAGGACCATTAGCGGACCTAAAAAAAATATAAAAAATATCACCAGAGAAGAAATTATAAAATTTTTTAAAAATAATTACGGTGGGTCAAATTTAATAGTGGGCGTGGCCGGCAATTTTAATCAAGACAAAGTAAGAAAATTAATAAATAAATATTTTGGTAAGAAAAAATTAAAACCCGTTAAAAATACTTTTAAGGAATATTCAAGTAAGCAGAAAAATGCCAGAGCTAAAATTTTAAAAAAACAAACCCAGCAAGTCCAAGTAGCTTTGGGTTTTCCGGCTTATAAAAATACCAGTTCCAAAGTTTATCCGCTAACTTTACTGGCTGTAATTCTTGGCGGCGGCATGAGCTCCAGATTATTCACCGAAGTCCGAGAGAAAAGAGGGCTTTGTTATTTTATCAGGGCGGCTACCAGCTTATACCAAGATACCGGCAGCTTGGTAGTTCAATCAGGTTTGGATCAGGCCAGACTGGAAGAAGCATTAGAAGTAATTAAAAAAGAACTTTTAAAGGTTAAACAAAAAGGAGTAACGGGCGCTGAGCTTAAACGGGCTAAAGAATTTGTAAAAGGTAAATTAATTTTACAGCTGGAAGATTCATCTCAATTAATTAGTTGGCTTGCCGAACAAGAATTGCTAAAGGGTAAAACAGAAGACTTAGCCACAAAAATTAAAAAAATAGAAGCAGTAACTTTGTCCGAAGTTAAAAAAGTGGCTTACGAAATTATTAAGTTTAAAAAAATAAATTTGGCAGTTATCGGCCCTAAGGCCAGCAAGCAGAAACTTTTAAATATATTTAAATAATCATAAATCATAAATCATAAATTATTAATTTTAATACTATGGATAAACAACAAACAATAAATATTTCTACAGCCACAATTTTTAAGGTTTTAATAATTTTTTTAGTAATTTCTTTCCTTTATTTAATTAAGGAGGTTTTATTAATAATTTTTGTAGCTTTAGTTTTAGCTTCAGCTTTTGATCCTTGGGTGGACTGGTTTGAAAATAAAAAAATTCCCCGTTCATTAGCAATTTTAATAATTTATATTGTTTTATTTGCCATTATCGCCTTTGCTTTTATTTTAATTGTACCGCCGATTTCCAAAGAAGTAAGCCAGCTGGCAGAAAATTTTCCTTTATATTATGAAAAAATTGTAAATGGCGTTCAAAGTTTCCAGGTGGCAGAAAATGTTGATGCCCAAGAACAGCTTCAGAAAGGATTGACTTCACTTGGAGAAAATTTGCCCAACACGCTATCAAATGTAGTAAATACTTTATTTGATATTTTTGGCGGAATCTTTTCTGTTCTGTTAGTATTGGTTCTTACTTTTTATTTTACGGTCCAAGAAGGAGCTATGAAAAATTTTATCCAGTCAGTAACGCCCACTAAAACCCAACCTTATTTAATGAGGCTTTATGGGCGGATTCAAATGAAAATGGGCCAATGGTTAAGGGGGCAGCTGATACTTTCGTTAGTGATTTTTACCCTAACATTTATTGGTTTAACCATCCTGGGAGTACCCTATGCTTTAATTTTGGCTTTTATTGCCGGCTTGTTTGAAATCGTGCCGATGATAGGCCCGTGGATGTCGGCTATTCCGGCCGTTTTCTTTGGCTTTTTACAGTCACCGATATTGGGCATTTCGGTAATTGTTTTGTACATAATTATCCAAGAATTGGAGAACCATTTAATTGTGCCTAAAGTAATGAGCAAGGCAGTTGGGCTTAATCCTTTAATTGTAATTATAGCCATTTTGGTAGGTATGAAAATTGGCGGTGTGGTAGGAGCTTTACTGGCCGTGCCGGTTTCTACCGCCCTCTCCGTTTTCTTAAAAGATTTAGTTAATAAAAAGGTCAGACAGGAAAACAAATTAGCGTAATTTAGCTAGTAGGATTTTCTACTCGCTACGGCCTAAAAACTATGGGTAAATTATATATCGTAGCTACGCCAATCGGAAACCTTGAAGATATTACTTTAAGAGCCTTGAGGGTTTTAAAAGAAGTAGATCTTATTTTATGTGAAGATACTCGGGTAACCAGAAAATTATTAGATCACTACAAAATTAGCACACCGACACTTTCTTATCATCAGCATTCCGGCAAAGTTAAATTAGACAAAGTTTTAGATCAACTGGATCAGGATAAACAAATTGCCTTAGTAACTGATGCCGGTACGCCCGGAGTTTCTGATCCCGGAGGAAAATTAGTAGCCGAGGCTTTACTGGCTGGCAATGAGGTTGAACCAATTCCCGGCCCTTCAGCACTGGCAACCGCTATATCAATTTCCGGCCTGCCTATGGACAAGTTTTTATTTTTAGGATTTTTGCCCCACAAAAAAGGCCGGCAGACATTAATTAAAAAAATTATTGCAAGTAAATATCCAATAATCCTTTATGAATCCGTTCACCGCATTAAAAAGCTGCTTAAAGAATTAATGATTAATAATCAAAAATTGAATTTAGTTGTTTGTAGAGAATTGACTAAAAAATTTGAAACAATTTATAGAGGAACAGCAGAAAAGGTTTTAGATCAATTGTCCGATCAGCAAACTAAAGGTGAGTTTGTGGTAATTATTAAAAAATAAAAAAACCTGCTCATAGTGAGGCAGGTTTGGAGCGAGAGCTAACTTTTATAGGAGTAAAATTTCCCCCTTTATGTTTTGGGCATAGGAAATTGGCACAAAGGTGACTTTTGGATGTATTTGTTGCTGTGAGGTCTGGAGTAAGGTAGAAACACGGTACCCCAAAATTGTTAGAATTATTTAAGATCAAACAGCCGGAATTTGAATTAGGTGAGAAATAATTACAATCTCGTTGATGTGGACAAATGAGAACCCCATTGTCCGTATTTTGTTCAGACATGGGTAGGTCTCCTTTATCGGATGGGCTTTAAAGAACAATCAGTATGGTAACAGCTGCTTCTCCTAACACTAAATGAACCTTTTTATCAAATTATTACATTCAAATTTATTTGTCAAATAAACAATTATGTCAACTAAAGAAAAATTTTATATAACCACCACTTTACCGTATGTAAATGCTGAACCGCATATTGGTTTTGCTTTGGAAATTGTCCAAGCTGATGTAATTGCTCGCTATAAATCAGTTCAGGGTTTTGAAGTGTTTTTTAATACCGGCACTGATGAACACGGCCAAAAAATATATCAGTCAGCAGCCAAAGAGGGTATAGACACTCAAAAATATGTAGATGAATATGCCGCTAAATTTGATGCTTTAAAACAGGCCTTAAATCTTTCTTACACCAATTTTATCCGCACTACAGATAAACATCACGTTAAAGCAGCCCAGGAATTTTGGCAGTTGTGTAATAAAAACGGCGACATTTACAAAAAAAATTATAAAGTAAAATATTGCGTGGGCTGTGAGCTGGAAAAAACCGATTCCGAATTGGAGGATGGCAAGTGTCCAATTCATCCCAATTTAGAACTGGAAATAAGGGAAGAAGAAAATTATTTTTTCAAATGGTCCAATTATCAAAAAAAGCTGTTGGATTTTTATAAAGACAATCCAGAATTTGTCATACCAAAGAAAAGGTTTAAAGAGATTATAAATTTTGTAAAAGATGGGCTTCAGGATTTCAGCATCTCCAGGTTAAAAGAAAAAATGCCTTGGGGCGTAGAAGTTCCAGGCGATAAAGACCATGTAATGTATGTTTGGTTTGATGCTTTAGTTAATTATATCTCTACTTTGGGCTGGCCTAAAGATAAGAAAAAGTTTGTCAGTTTTTGGCCGGGCATGCAGGTGGCCGGTAAAGATAATCTGCGCCAGCAATCAGCTATGTGGCAAGCCATGTTAATGTCAGCCGGTATTGAGCCATCAAAACAGATTTTAATTCACGGCTTTATTTCTTCGGGCGGACAAAAAATGTCTAAGTCACTCGGTAATGTAATAAACCCCATAGAACTGGCGGAAAAGTACGGTACCGACGCTGTGAGGTATTATCTTTTAAAATATATCCACCCATTTGAAGATTCAGATTTTACCATAGAAAGTTTTGAAGAAGTTTATAATTCCGACTTGGCTAATGGGATTGGTAATTTGGTTTCTAGAACAGCTAATATGATTGAGAAAAATTTAGATGGAGAAATTAATTCAAAGATTAAAGATTCTTATTTGAAAACTGATGCTCATCAGGAAATCAATCAATTAATCAGTGGATATCAGTTTAATGATGCTTTGAGGGTTGTTAATGATATGGTTTCGTTAGCTGATAAATTAATTGATAAAGATAAACCGTGGATTTTAATTAAAACTGATAAAGAGAAAACAATTGAAATTTTATCAGCGATAGTCGGTCGAATATTATCAGTGAGCGAAGCTCTTAAACCGTTTTTACCAGAAACTTCAGAAAAAATTGAAAAAATTTTTACAGCTAAAAAAATCAAAAAACCGGCAGAATCATTATTTCCACGGATTTAGTTACAGATTATTACTTAAAAACCTTTAGTTATTAATCTTATAGTCTTTCAGTCTTTATTACGCTAAAGATTTGAAGACTCAAAGACTGAAAGATTGTTATTAATCATCATTCATCAATCATTAGTCATTAATCCTTAATCATAAATTATATGAGCGCAATAGACATTATTATTTTAGTAGTAATTGCTCTGTTTGTGGCCAAAGGCATTAGGCTGGGCTTAATTGAATCCATTGGCGGTATTATTGGTTTATTTGTGGGAGCTTTTATGGCCGGCAATTATTACGATGAAGTGGCCGATATGCTAATAGGATTATTGTTTGGTTCGGAAGTTTTAGCCAACGTTATCGGTTTTTTACTGGTATTTATTATTGTTAACCGGGCCATTGCCTTTTTATTCTGGCTGATTGACAAAATTTTTAATATTATTGCCATCATTCCGTTTTTAAAAACTTTTAACCGTTTGCTAGGAGGATTACTTGGTTTAGTTGAAGGCCTTTTATTTATTGGCATTATTATTTTCTTTTTAACCTTGGTGCCTTTTACGGGCGGTTTGCAGGATTCAGTAAAAAATTCCAGATTTGCTCCGGTAATGGAAACAATTGGTAAAATAGCTGATCCATTTATTCCCGATACTATAATTGATTTACCATTTGGTTTGGATGAAATGGATTCTTTGCCAATAGATTTAAATACTTTAAAAAGTATCGGCACTATTCCGGATGATATGTCTGATCTTTTAGAAGATGAAGACGGAAATGATTCAGAGTAATATGTTAATTGATACCCACGCTCATTTAAATTTTAAAGCTTATGATGAAGATCGGGCTGAAGTAATTGCCAGATGCCAACAAAAGCCGATGCAGGTTATTAATGTCGGGGCACAGTTTGCTACCAGCAGGCTGGCTGTGGAACTGGCAGATGCTTACGAAATTTTTTACTCCTCGGTGGGCCTGCATCCTATCCATGTTTTTGATGAAGAATTCAACTTGCGTGATTACCAGCATTTAATTGATAATAGTTCAAAAGTGGTGGCCATTGGCGAAACCGGTTTTGATTTTTTCCATCCAACTTTTGATAGGGCAGGAGCTGAAAGTCAGTCATTTGATAAAGTCATTAATAAGCAGAAAGAAGTTTTTTTAAATCACATTAAACTGGCTAAAGAAAATGATCTGCCATTAATTCTCCATGGAAGAAATGGTATAGAAGGAAGAAATGTTTATTTGGAAATGTTAGAAATCCTTGAACAAGAAAAAGTAACCAAAGCAGTTTTTCATTTTTATGGAGGTGATTTAAAAACCGCTCAACAAATAATTAAACAGGGATATTATCTAGGAACAGACGGCCCGTTAACCTTCAAAAAAAAGGCTGAAGAACTTCAGCAAATAATGAAAGAAATTCCTTTAGAAAATGTATTAATAGAGACGGATTGTCCATATCTGGCACCAGAACCGCACAGGGGAGAAAGAAACGAGCCGGTTTATGTGGAATTTATAGCTGAAAAAATCGCTGAGCTTAAAAATTTATCTAAAGAAGAAGTTGTAGAGCAAACTTTCCAAAATGCCAAAGAACTTTTTAATTTAAATTAATATGATAAATAAATTCAATGCTGGTGGCATTGGAAATCATTTTAAAAAAATAACCACTATTGGACAGTTATTGTTTTAGTTATATTAATAGCTGTTTCTTGGTTTTTAAATAATAATTCTGCTAAAGCCGATCAATTTGCTGAACGCTTAAAAGGCACAATATTATTACAGGTAGAAGGACACGGTGAGGCTTGGTATGTAAACCCAGTAGATAAAAAAAGGTATTATTTGGCCAACGGTGAAGATGCCTACCAATTAATGAGAGATTTAGGCATTGGCATATCTGATGCCGATTTATTAAAAATCCCGCTGGCAAACCAGAATTTAGAAGGTATTGATACTGATAACGACGGCCTATCTGATAGGGTAGAAGATTCTTTAGGAACTAATAAAAATAATCAGGATACTGATCAAGACGGTTATTCCGATAGGGCAGAAATTTTAAACGGCTATGATCCTTTAAGCAGCAGAAAACTTCCTTTAGATAAAAATTTTGCCAATCTTATAGAGGGCAGAATATTTTTACAAGTAGAAAAACACGGTGAAGCTTGGTATGTAAATCCGGAAAACAAACAACGTTATTATTTAGGCAATGGCGACGATGCTTATCAGTTAATGAGGTTTTTAAGTTTAGGTATTACTAATAGTGATTTGGCTAAAATTGAAACAGAGAGCTTAGAAGAAGTAATTATTGAACCACAACCTCAGCCACAATCTCAACCACCATGTTCAGATGAATGCACTATTTTTGGACAGAATATCTGTTCAGAAGATAAGGTTTCTGTTTGTGGAAATTTTGATGAAGATATTTGTTTAGAATGGAGTTCTCCGGAAAGCTGCCGGGAAAATTATGAATGTTTTGCCGGCCTATGTTTTTTAGATGCCCAGCAAATTTTGCCTCTTGATAATCAGCAACAAGAAGATGAAGAAGAGGAAGAACAAACAGAAGATGAACAGCAAGAACAGCAAAATCAAAATGAAGAACCAGAAGATGAAGAGGAAGAACAAGGAGGACAGCAGGACCAGGATGAAGAACCAGATGACGAAGAAGATCCTGAACCGGAGCCCGAACCGACCTGTACAGATGAATGCGTAAGCCTTGATGGAAACCAATGCAGCGGGCAAGGTTATAAAACATGTGGTAATTATGATAATGATGATTGTTTAGAATGGAGCGTTATCCAAAATTGTGAAGAGCAATACGAATGTAGCCAAGGGCAATGCAGCCTTTCGGGCGCAGGTAGCAATTGTCCCATTATTGCAGTTTCTGTTAATAAATCTGTTATAGATGGAAACTGGGGAGATGACACCTTAGAAGGGCAATACCGGACACATCTGGAAGATTTGTTCGCTTGGGCTATGCCGGCCGGTACAGCCAAATGGCCCTTTGTTCATCCGGAACAAGATGTTTATAATCCTGTTGGCATTCAAAATATGTTAGATTGGTTTAACGGCCAAGGGATGAGTTATGATATTTTTCATAATGTAGTAGTGCCTAAATATTCGGAAATTCCTGATTGGTACTGGGATATGAGTTCACCAGAAGAAAAATTGATTGCCCTAGAAGACCACGTGCGGACAATTATGGCACATTTTGGAACCCAAATTCCAATTTATAATGTAGTTAACCATGTATATAATAATCATTTCAAAAATAATTCAGAAAATTATTTACAAACCGGTCTGGACAGATTAACAGTAGTGGATAACATTTTAACTTGGGCCAAAGAAGCCAATCCCAATGTTAAATTAATTATAAATGAAGGTGGCGATACTAGTTCGGCTGGAGTAATTACTGATTCATCAAGTAAAATGATCTACATTCAATTTTTAAATGATTTACTGGCAAGGGGCGCCCCTTTAGAAGGCATTGGCTTAATGGGACATTTGGGTAGAGATGTTGGACAGGGCGCCGGTAAATTACCTGCTGATGTATTAAGGCAATCTTTGGAGGATTATAGCCAATTTGGATTGCCTATTTATATTACTGAGTTTGATATTTCTTATTATTATATTTTGGATAGCAACCCTTCATTTAATCCAGATGATCAATTTGAAAATTATGATTCCTGGTGGGATTATCAGGCAGATGCTTATATGGAAGCTTTTGAAGTATTTTCGGAATACCCTTTGGTAAAAATGATCCATTTATGGGATATTTACGATGGTATCTCTTGGTTGCCAGGTACCGGTTTATTTGATGAAGATTTCAATCCCAAGCCTGTTTATTACAGGCTAGAGAATTTTTTAAGGGATGCCAAGGTTAGAACTTGTAATTTATAATAAATTTAGAATAAAAAGAGAAAATAATTATTATTTATGATAAACTTAAATCCAAGGCAAAGAAGAGTATTTTTTGGAGCAATATATTTGTTATTAATTATTATAATTGTTTTTATGGTTGCAGCATTATTTAATTACCAGCCGGTTAAAAATTTTTGGGCAAAAATTAAGCCAGGGGCACAAGTAGAATCTTTATCGGGCCTGCCATCCGGAACTCATGAATTTACTATTTTAGTGAATGATTCCAATCATGGAGCTTTGGAGAGAATGTTTTTGTTGCATCTGCCCACAAATTTCAATCCAAACAAAGATTATCCTGTAGTTTTTATGCTGCACGGTTCTGGAGGTACAGCTTTAAAAATGTTTAAAAATCTCGGTTTTGCCGAACTGGCTAATAAGGATGAATTTATCGTGGTTTATCCGCAGGCTTTAGGCTATAGCCGTATAACTGGTGAAGACCATAAGTCAAACAA
Organism: uncultured Gammaproteobacteria bacterium; assembly: GCA_964588165.1. Lineage (GTDB taxonomy): Bacteria > Patescibacteriota > Patescibacteriia > UBA1558 > UBA10009 > CAZPMS01. The sequence continues at coordinate 240,044 of CAZPMS010000001.1, read as the reverse complement.
GGTTTCCAATCAATCCAGGCCCACTGCCTGGAATACCGGGCGGGGAGAAACTTACGGTACAGTTAATAATGTTGACGATCTAGCTTTTTTTGAAGCTATGATAGACAAACTATCCGTTGAGCTGCCAATTGATAAAGCATCAATTTTTATAGCCGGCATATCCAATGGCGGTGGCATGTCTCAGAAGTTGGTGGCTGAAATGCCGGGCGTTTTTGCTGCGGCAGGTTTGGTTTCTACCGGTATTGGCCTTTCTGGATCCACTTTGGATAATTACCAGCCAACTCCGTTTATTATTTTCCATGGAACCGAGGATGATATTGTGCCTTATCAGGCTGATGGTGATTATATATCTATTCCTGAAAGGGTAAATATTATTGGTGAACTTAATGGCTGTACTGGCCAGCCCAAGCTTTCAGAAACCACTATTAATTCATTTGCCACAGAAAAAAAGACTTACCAAAATTGCCAGGCTCCAATTGATTTTTATACCTTAAATGGCGGCGGCCACAGATGGTATTCGCCCTATGCTCAAATGATCTGGGATTTTTTTAAAGATAAGTCAAACAAAAATAAGCATATAACTTTAAATTCATGTGAGGGCCCTATTTTTGGCACCATGGTTAGTAATAAAATTTTAAAAAATACAACTCCATCCGCTTTTGCTTATCAAGATAAGTTTAAAGAAACTTATGATTGGGGTTTTGTGGCAGGGTCTCCACACTTTGAATTTATTAGGACAAAGAGTGGCGGCTATCATTTTAGTGGATTAGATAATACTTTAGATTGGTTTGAAGAGAATAAAATTAATTATGGAATTTTTCATAATCTAATCACCCCTAAAGTGGATAAATTTCCAGATTGGTATATTAATGCCGGTTCCCAGCAGGATAGGAGGGATATTTTAGAAGACCATGTTAAAACAGTTATGAATCATTATAAGGGCAGGATCCCTATTTATGATGTAATTAATCATGTAGTTAATAATAGTTTTAAGAAAAGGAATCAAGATAATTATTTAATGGCCGGTTGGACCAGATTTGAGGCAACCAAGCAGATGCTGGAATGGGCTAGGGAAGCTGATCCAGAAGCCATTTTAATTATTAATGAAGTTGGTACAGATTTTTGGCCGGAAAACGATCAGGAATATTTTGAATTGTTAAAGCAATTAGCGGCAACTGGAGCACCGCTTGATGGCATTGGAATTATGTGGCATTTAGGAGGTAAAACCGGTAAGTTGCCTTCCGAAGAAGGTTTAATAAATGCATTGGACCAATATGCATCAATTGGTTTTCCAATTTATATTACTGAGTTTGATTTGTCATACGATAGGATAGAAGGACCATTTGATCCGGAAGAACCTTTTGAAGATTTTAATAATTATTGGGATTACCAGGCTAATGCTTATAGTAGAGCTTTTGAAGTTTTTAACAATCATCCATCGGTGGCGGCCGTATTTACGTGGGGCATGGTAGACGGTACTTGGCGAGAAGGCGAGGGTTTATTTGATAGAAATTTAGAACCTAAACCGGCCTATTATGCTGTTAAGGATTTTTTAATAGAAAAGAAACAGTGTAAGTAATTTGCCAAATAATAGTAAATTCATTAAGATAGATTCATGGATATTTCAACCCTAGTAATCTTAGCTGTAGTAATAGTTGGTTTTGTGGCCATCTATTTATTATTGTCTAAAAAAGGTAAAGATTCTTCTCAAGACCAGTCATTATTAATGCTCCAAAATCAAATTAATGAGATTACTAAAACTTTGGATTTAAAATTGGGCGATTCCAATAAAATGCTTCAGGGCCAACTGCAGCAGTCTGCTAGAATCGTAAAGGATGTTACAGAAAAATTAACCAAGTTGGATGAAACCAATAAGCAAGTTGTTAGTTTTGCCGATCAATTAAAATCCCTCCAGGATGTATTAAAAAATCCTAAACACCGTGGCGTGTTAGGGGAGTACTATTTGGAAACAGTTTTAAAAAATGTTTTGCCGCCCAGTTCATATAAAACCCAGTATAAATTTAAGAACGGCGATATTGTTGATGCCGTTATTTTTGTTAAAGATAAAATTATTCCTATTGATTCAAAATTCAGTTTGGAAAATTATAATAAAATAGTCAGAGAAACAGATGAGGCAGAAAGGCAACGTTTAGAAAAATTATTCAAACAAGATTTAAAAAATCGCATCGACGAAACTGCCAAGTATATTAAACCAGCCGAAAACACTATGGAGTTTGCTTTTATGTTTATTCCGGCTGAAGGCATTTATTATGATCTGCTCATCAATAAGGTCGGCGCAGTTAAAGTTAACACCCAAGATTTAATAGAATATGCTTTTAAAGAAAAGAAAGTGATAATTGTATCGCCAACATCATTTTTCGCTTATCTTCAAACTGTTTTACAAGGCCTGCGTGCACTTCAAATAGAAGAGTCTGCCAAAGAAATTAGGAAACGGGTAGAACAGTTGGGCAAACATCTGGGCAGTTATGATACTTATATGCAAAAGCTGGGCAGTAATTTAGGAACTGCCGTTGGCATGTATAATTCTTCTTATAAAGAATTTAAAAAGATAGATAAGGATGTAATTAAGATAGCCGGCGGTGATTCAAAAATTGAGCCAATAGAAATAGATAAACCAAGAGTTGAATAATAAATAAAAAAACGCTGCTCCCCCATAAGCAACGCCCTTTATTTTCAACTGATGTTGAAAATATCATTAGGTCGTCATCTGTTAGTGGATCAGACTTTGAATCCATTCTTGAATGAATGGCAAGAAAGTGCCCCATAATTCATACCAATGTTGCACGATCTCTTCACCCCAGATGATGACGGCCAGTACTCTCATAAACACCTCCCTCGTTGCATTAACGTGGTAAACAGTATATTTAAGCAGTACTAAGATAGTATTATACGGTAAATTAAAAATGTGTCAAGGGATTTTTTACAAAAATAAAACCGCTTCTCGACTACGCTTGAAGCGGTTTTTTGAAACATTATGAAATGTTTCTTACGTGGGCCTTGGGATGGTTAAAGAATCCAACGCCTTGTCTGTTTGCGTTTAGGATTCCATACAAAGCGCAGGCAATGATCGTTACAACTTGTTGTTCTCTCCCTCGTTTTCTTACTTGAAAACAATTACCTTCATCTACTTTAATTAAATCCCAGGTTCTACCGTATCTATCAATCAGTTCAATTGTTCCTGGTTTTTTACCTTGTAAATCAAACAAGGTAATACACATATAGCCCCTCCACCCCTGGTTAAAATTGCTTATTAAATGATCAATCCGTATATAAATATAGCAAATAAGAGAAAATTGGTAAATAAAATAAAATTAATTTTTGGCTAAGATTAGCTAAATTGTGTAAAACACCCTTGATTAATTTGGCTAAATGCTTTATAATATGGGCGAAAATTGAAATTTTTAGTACAATTATATAGATGGAAACCAATAAAAAAAAACCGGCTTGGTATCAGCCAGCTATAGAAATAGGAGCACAAATAACGGGCTGGATAGCTGGTCCTATCATTTTAGGTTTATTTATTGGCAGATGGCTGGATAATAAGTATAATTCCGAGCCTTGGATGTTCTTGGGGGCCATGATGATAGCTTTTATTATCACCTCGGTAGGTATTGCTAAAGTTTCAATTAGTTATATAAAAAAAATAGAAAAAGAGGCTCAAGCCAAAAAAGAGGCTAATAAAGAAATTAAATAATTAAAAGAACAACGAGAATCATAAATGGTTCACTGATATTTCACGGGTAATGAATTATCAATGATAATTAGTGAATCATCTGATCTCGGAGAAAACAGATAAAAAAATGAGTACAAATGCAGAAGAGGTTCATATTGATGAACACCAAACAAATGAAATAGAAGACAGTCATTCTCAGGCTACCGAGCAACACGTTTCTCATGAGATAACGTTGTTTGCTGAGCCTGTTTTTAATATCGGAAATTTTACAGTTACCAACTCTTTAATTAATTCTTGGGTTACGGTTTTAATTATTATTGCCATAGCCATGTTAATTAAAAGGAAAGTTAAAGATGTGCCGGGCAAACTGCAGGGAACCGCTGAAGTTATTGTGGAAGGCGCCCTTAATATGGCTGATTCAGTAACCGGTAACCGTAAAATTACTTTAAAAGTTTTTCCTTTGGTGTTTGCCATTTTTATTTTTGTTTTAATAAACAACTGGCTGGGCTTGTTGCCGGGCATCGGCTCAATCGGTTTTATAGAAAATCACCACGGTGCGTTAGTTTTTATTCCATGGTTTAGGGGTGGCACAGCCGATTTAAATACCACCTTGGCTTTGGCTATTATGGCTGTTATTGGTTCAAATTTTTTCGGAATTTTTATTGTCGGTTTTTGGAAGCATTTAAATAAGTTTATAAATTTTAAAGTTATTGCTGAAATTCCTAAAAAAATAAAGAAAGATCCAACTATCATGATTGTTAATCCAATCAAAGCTTTTGTAGGATTAATTGAAATAATCGGCGAAGCAGCTAAGGTGGCTTCACTTTCGTTTAGGCTTTTTGGCAATGTGTTTGCCGGTGAAGTGTTACTTTCGGCCATGGCTGTTATTTTCGCTTTTGGTCTGCCTATACCGTTTATGTTTTTAGAAGTTATTGTAGGAATTATCCAAGCTTTAATTTTTGCTTTGTTAACCTTAGTTTATTTTTCAATCGCTTCTACTGCCGAAGAACATTAGTCTTATAATCTTTTAGTCATTTAGTTATAAATAAAAGATTAAATGATCCGAAGATTAAAAGATTAAAAAATTATATTGAGCGACGTTAAACAAATAATCCCGTCGTAACTCAAATAATTAAAAAGAAAGGAAAGTATTATGGAATTAGTAACAATCGCCAAGGCTTTAGCCATCGGCATCGGTTCTATCGGGCCGGCTTTAGCTATTGGTAAAATTGGCGCCAAGGCCATGGAATCCATTGGCCGTAATCCAGAAGCTGCCGGTAAAATTTTAGTGCCCATGCTTTTGGCCGCAGCTTTTGCTGAAGCTATTGCTATTTATGCATTAGTTATTGCTTTTTCAATCAGCTAGTCTGTTTATGTCCAGAGGATCAATTATGGTCTTCTGGGATAAGAAGATTATTAATTAGTGAGTAGGTGGTAGGTTGTAGAATTTTCTACACACTACAAACTACACACTACAAACTAAAAATATGGATGAATTAATAAAAACATTTCACATTGATTGGAAACTATTAGTAGCCCAGATTGTAAACTTTGCTATTGTTTTTTGGGTTTTATATAAATTTGCTTTAAAACCGTTAATGAAAACTATGGATAAGAGAAGTAAGGATATAGAAAAAAGTTTGGAAGATGCTAAAAAAATCGAATCAAACTTATTAATGTCTGATCAGGAAAGAGAAGAAAAAATTAAAATTGCCAAAAAAGAGGCTTCAGCCATTATAGAAAGCGCCAGAGGCCAAGGCCAAAAACAGGCTGAAGAAATGGTAGAAAAAGCTAAAGAAGAAGTTAAAACGGTTATCACCGATGCCAAAAGCCAGATTAACAACGAAAAACAGATTATGCTTAAAGAAGTAAAACAGGAAGTAGGGGATTTAGTTGTTAAAACCACCAAAAAAGTTTTAGGCGAAGCGGTAGACGGCAAAGTAGATAGTGAATTAATTAAAAAGTCATTAGATAAAATTAACTAGATATGAAAAAGGTCAGTCCAAAACAATATGCCAAGTCGCTTTATCTGGCAATAAAGGATAAGCAAGGTGAAGAATTAAAGACAGTTTTTAATAATTTTTTGAAATTGGTTTGGCAGAATAAGGACTGGAAAAATTTAAATAAAATTGTAGCAAGTTTTACCAAAGTTTATAGCCAAGAAGAAGGCTTAACCGAAGCTACAGTAATAACCACAAAAGAAATTTCAGCTTCATTACAAAATAGTGTTAAAGAATGGCTGGAAGATCAAACTAAAAAATCAGTTAATTTAAAAACAGAAGTAGACGAGTCATTATTGGGCGGCTTGGTTATTAAACAGGAAGATACAATTTTGGATGCCAGTTTGAAGACAAGGTTGAAAAATTTAAAGAAGTCATTTAATCAATAAGATATCATAGATAAACGCAGATATACCCGCAGATGGCTCGCAGATGTCCCACAGATATAAATAACATTATCATTATAAAATATTAAATAAATTAAAAAATATGAGTAACAAAGATCAGATTATAGAACAGCTAACCTTTCGACTTCGCTCAAGATTGATCAATAACATAATATAATTAATACTAAAATATATAACAATATGACAAACAAGGATCAAATTATAGAACAGCTAAAAAAACGAATAGAAGACTTTAAAACCGAAGCTACGGTAGAAAAAATCGGTACGGTGGTAGAAGTTGGCGACGGCATTGCCAGAATCACCGGCCTGGCTGACTGCATGGCTCAAGAAATGGTGGAATTTTCCAACGGCCAGTTTGGCGTAGCTTTAAATTTGGAAGAAGACACAGTTGGTGCCATGATTTTGGGTGACTTCTTGGAAATTAAAGAAGGCGACCAAGTAAAGCTTACCGGCAGAATTTTGGAGGTACCGGTTGGCGAATCAGTAGTGGGCAGAGTGGTAAATCCGCTGGGCCAAGCTATAGACGGCAAGGGCGATATTCAGTCTGATAAGTTTTATCCGGTAGAAAAAATTGCTCCCAGAGTTATTGACCGTAAGTCAGTTGATACGCCAATTCAAACCGGTATTAAAGGTATAGACGCCATGATTCCTATTGGTAGAGGTCAGCGTGAACTTATTATTGGTGATAGGCAAACCGGAAAAACAGCCGTAGCTATTGATACCATTATTAATCAGCATGATCAGGATGTAATTTGTATATATGTAGCTATCGGCCAAAAAGAATCCAAAGTGGCTAAGATTGTTGCCAAACTGGAAGAAGCCGGAGCTATGAAATATACCACCGTGGTAGTGGCTGGAGCTTCCGATCCGGCAGCCTTATCATTTATTGCGCCTTACGCAGGCTGTGCTATGGGTGAATATTTTATGGACCAAGGCAAAGATGTAGTAATAATTTATGATGATCTATCCAAACATGCTGTGGCTTATAGAGAAATATCTTTATTGTTAAAAAGGCCTCCTGGACGTGAAGCTTACCCGGGTGATATTTTTTATCTTCATTCAAGGCTTTTGGAAAGAGCAGCTAAACTTTCAGACCAAAAAGGCGGCGGTTCACTTACTGCTTTACCAGTTATTGAAACCCAGGCAGGCGATCTTTCTGCTTATATTCCAACCAATGTTATTTCCATTACCGACGGACAGATCTTTTTAGAAGCTGATTTATTCTATAAAGGCATTAGGCCGGCTCTAAATACCGGTTTATCAGTTTCTAGAGTTGGTTCGGCTGCCCAGATTAAAGCTATGAAAAAGGTAGCCGGAAAAATGAAACTTTCTATGGCTCAGTTTAGAGAACTGGAAGCTTTTGCACAGTTTGGTTCGGATTTAGATGAAGCCACCCAAAAGCAACTTGATCTAGGTAGAAGACTTACTGAAGTATTAAAGCAGGGCCAATACGTACCTTTGGCTGTAGCCAAACAGGTAGCAATTATTTATGCTACCATTAATGGTTATCTTGATGATGTAGAGGTAGAAAATGTAGCTAAATGGGAAGAAGACTTTCATAAGTATATGGAAACAAACGGTAAAAATATCTTAGATAAAATTAAAGAAACCAAAGAACTTGATGAGTCTACCGAGAACCAACTTAAACAAATTATTGAAGATTATAAAAAGAGTAAGTAAGGAAATTTATGAGTTTAGAGAAAATTGATTCAAATAAAGAGAGTTTAGACTATGTTAAACTCGCTGATGAGCTTGATAAATTACAATTATTAGAAAATGACGGCCGCGGTATTGGTTGTGTTCAAGGAATTATTACCTTTTTACGAATGGGTAATATAGAAGCTGCTCAGCAAGCAGCTAAAACAGACCATGATAAGATTCGTAATTATCCCGATGTAGAAAATTTTTTAAAGGAAGAATTAAATTTTGATTTATAGATAATTTTTTTTAAGAAGTGTAAATAAATCAGAATGCTAGGATGCAAGTATTACTAACCTCCTAGCATCCTAACCTTCTATAATTATATGCCACAAGCGACAAAAGACATTCAAAGAAGAATTAAATCCATAGGTAATACCAAAAAAATTACCAAAGCTATGGAACTTGTTTCGGCTGCCAAAATGAGAAAAGCTACCGAAAGCGTTTTGGGTTCGAGGAGCTATGCAGACCTTGCTTGGAAATTAGTCAGGAAGCTGGCTACAAAAACAGATTCTTCTTTGCATCCGTTATTGGTTCACAAAGATGAAGTAAAAAAAGTCGGTTTAGTTTTAATTACTTCAAATAGAGGTTTATGCGGTGGCTTTAACAGCCAGATAATCCAAAAAACCATAAATTATGTAAAAAGCCAGTCCGGTGAAAATGTAGAAGTGGATTTAGTTACCTTAGGAAAAAAAGGCGGCGACTTTTTAACTAAAAGGGATTATAAAATAGAGGCTGATTTTGAAAAATTAGACATTGCTCCGGATATTACAGAAATCAGGCCATTGGCTAAACTTTTAATAGGCAGCTTTTTAGAAAATAAATACGATAAAGTAGCTGTAGCTTACACCGATTTTGTTTCAACTTTAGTTCAAAAGCCCAGAATTTTAGAAATTTTACCTTTAGATAGTGAGTCAGAAGAAAGTGATTTAGGTAAGGTGAATAAGTCTGATAATAAGGAAGAAGAAAGTCAAATTGCTGAATTTGAATATATTTTTGAACCAACTCCGGAAAAAGTTTTAAATGATTTATTACCAAGGTTAATTGAAATGCAGATTTATCAAGCCATTTTGGAATCAGATGCTTCTGAATATTCAGCCAGGATGGTTGCCATGAGAAACGCTACTGACGCTGCTTCTGATATGATAGATGACTTAACCTTAATTTTTAATAAAGCTCGTCAGGCTTCCATTACTGCCGAACTTGCTGATATATCCGGAGGTAGAGCGGCGGTTGAATAAGCGGATTAGTCTTCCAATCTTCCAATCTTTTAGTCTTATTTGAGATTAAAGGATTAGAAGACTAAAAGATTAATTTAAATATTATGTCAGAAAATAACAAAGGAAAAATTAAACAAATTATTGGAGCGGTTGTAGATGTGGATTTTAAAGAAAATATGCCAAAAATCTACGATGCTTTAGATGTTAAAATGCCAGACGGATCCAAGCTGGTTTTGGAAGTCCAGCAGCATATTGGTTCTAATACAGTTAGAACCGTAGCCATGGGAGCAACAGACGGCCTTTCTAGAAGCGCTGAAGTTTTTGCTACCGGCAAACCAATTTCCGTACCGGTGGGTGAAAAAACTTTGGGCAGAATGTTTGATGCCTTAGGTAATCCATTGGATGGCGGGGAAGTGGTAGTAACCGAAGACCAAAATCCAATCCACAGGGAAGCTCCATCGTTTACCGACCAGTCTACCAAAACAGAAATTTTGGAAACCGGCATTAAAGTTATTGATCTAATTGCCCCAATTGTAAAAGGTGGTAAGGTAGGGATGTTCGGCGGTGCCGGTGTGGGTAAAACGGTTATCATTCAGGAATTAATCAGAAACATTGCCCAAGAGCACGGCGGTTATTCAGTTTTTGCCGGTGTAGGTGAAAGATCCAGAGAAGGCAACGATTTGTATTACGAAATGAAAGAATCCGGCGTGTTGGAAAAAACTTCCTTAGTTTTCGGCCAGATGAACGAACCGCCTGGCGTTAGAGCCAGGGTAGGTTTAACCGGCTTGGCTTTTGCTGAATATTTTAGAGATAAAGAACATAAAGACGTTTTATTCTTTATTGATAATATTTTTAGATTTACCCAGGCAGGTTCTGAAGTTTCAGCTTTGCTTGGCAGAATCCCATCTGCAGTAGGTTACCAGCCAACTTTGGCAACTGATATGGGTGAACTTCAAGAAAGAATTACTTCTACCAAAGATGGTTCTATTACTTCAGTCCAAGCTGTATATGTACCGGCCGATGACTTAACAGATCCGGCTCCGGCAACAACCTTTGGCCATTTGGATTCAACTGTAACACTGTCCAGAGCCCTTTCTGAATTAGCCATTTATCCGGCTGTGGATCCTTTGGATTCCAACTCTACTATCTTAGATCCACTTATTGTAGGCGAAGAACATTATAAAGTAGCTCGCGAAGTTCAAATGGTTTTACAACGTTATAAAGACCTGCAGGATATTATTGCCATTTTAGGCATGGAAGAACTTTCTGATGAAGATAAGTTGGCAGTATCGCGTGCCAGGAAAGTTCAAAAATTCCTTTCCCAACCTTTCTTTGTGGCTGAAGTGTTTACCGGTGCAGCCGGTAAATATGTTCCTTTAACTGAAACCATAAGAGGCTTTAAGGAAATTTTAGAAGGCAAGCATGATGATAAATCAGAACAAGCCTTTTATATGAAAGGTTCAATTGACGAAGTAAAATAAACTACGAATGTACTAATTAGTACGAATATACGAATAATTAAGTTATTAGAGTTAACTATAAATATTCATCAAATTAGTATATTAGTAATAGATTCGTAATTAGTAGAATATGAAGATTAAATTTAAAATTGCTACCCCGGAAAAAGTTGTCTACGAAGACGAAGTAGACCAGGCAACACTGCCAACTAAAATGGGGGAAATAACTATTTTGCCAAACCACATTCCAGTGGTAAGTTCCTTAGTGGCCGGTGAAATTTTGGTTAAAAAGGAAGGCCAAGAAATTCCTATGGCAACTTCTGGTGGTTTTGTAGAACTTTCGGAAAATAAAATAGTTATTTTGGCAGATACTGCCGAAAGAATAGACGAAATTGATGAACAAAAAGCTGAAGAGGCCAAACAGAGGGTTAAAGAACTTATGGAGAGAAAAGATTCAGAAGCCAAAGTTGATTACACTGCCTTGGCTGCCAAAATGGAAAAAGAACTGGCCAGGCTACGGGTGGCTAAGAAATATAAAAATCTTAAGCGCGGCCCTCAAATAAAAATTGAAGAAGATTAACTACGAATTACTAATCTGTACGAATATACTAATAATAAATTATCAAATTCGTATATTAGTAAATAATCCGTAATTAGTAGTAAATTAAATAATCCATGAACTATGATTAATAATCAGTATGGTCATAAGTTATAGTTTATTAATCATTATTTATCAATCATTAATTATTAATTTTTAAACATTAAATTATGACACACTTGCTAGTTGAATTTACTTTCCAGATTGCGGTTATTTTATTAGTCGCAAAAATTTTCGGAGAGTTATTTGAAAGAATGGGCCAGTCATCCGTTTTGGGTGAACTGATCGCCGGTATGGTAATTGGACCCTACGCTTTAGGCGCCCTAAACCTGCCGTTTTTTGGACAGCTGTTTCCTATACCTCACGGTTTAGACGGGCACGCTGCCGCTATTCCGGTTTCGCCGGAACTATATGTTTTCGCTCAAATTGGCGCAATTATTTTATTATTTTTGGTCGGCTTGGAAACAGACGCCAAGATGTTTATGAAATATGGCGTTAAAGCTTTAGGTGTTGCCATTGGCGGTGTTGTTTTGCCATTCTTTTTAGGCGCTTGGGGAACAGTATTATTCGGTTTTGCTGATTCTATGTTTGCTGTGCCAGCCTTATTTATGGGTGCCGTAATGGTGGCCACTTCAGTTGGTATTACGGCTCGGGTCTTATCAGATATTTATAAATTAGATACTTCGGAAGGTGTATCAATTTTGGCGGCCGCAGTTATTGATGACATTTTAGGAATTTTAGTTTTAGCCGTAGTTATTTCTCTTGGCACAAGCGGCGGAGATGTCTCTTTAGGCGCACTGGGAATGATAGGAGTTAAAGCTATCGGCTTTATTGGCGTCCTATTAATTCTAGGGATGTTGTTTGCTAAAAAATTATCTAACTTATTGCTTAAGTTCCAAGGTAAAACTTATTTAGCAATTACAGCAGGTTTATGTTTCTTAGTTGCAGCTTTGGCCGAAGAATTTGGTTTGGCTATGATTATCGGTGCATACCTGGCTGGTATAATTTTATCAGTTACTAAACTTGGCCATGAAGTGGAAGAAAAATTAGTTTGGGCTTCACATATTATCGTCCCGGTCTTTTTTGCAGTTATGGGAATGTTAGTTGACTTTAAAGCTATGATGTCTGCTGTAGTATTTGGATTGGTAATAACTGTATTTGCTATTATAGGTAAAGTTGTTGGTTCCGGACTCCCAGCTTTATTCAGCGGCTTTAATTTTTTAGGCTCGCTTAGAATCGGTTTTGGCATGTTGCCCAGGGGAGAAGTTGCTTTAATTGTTGCCGGCGTAGGGCTTGCTGCCGGAATTATTAACCAAGAAATTTTTGGTGTAGCAATTATGATGACAGTTATTACAACTTTAATGGCGCCATTAGTTTTGGTTCCGCTATTCAAAAATAATAAATCCGGCTTAAAGGGTGAAGAATCAACAGTTGTGCCACAAACTGAACTGGAACCATTCTTTAATTGGCAAAATTCAGAGAAAGCTTTGGATTTATTTCAGGAAAATTTAATTACGGCTTTTGCTGACATGAACTATAATGTTTTGAGATCAGAATCAGAAGACAGAATTATAGAACTTGCTCATGATGATGATAAGGCAAAAATAGTAACTATCCGCAGGCAAGATAAACAGCTCTTTATGGATTGTTCCAAGCCCGCTGTGGAGGATGCCAAGTTAGCTATTGCTAATGGCCAGAATAAAGCTGTATCATTGGTTTCCGGATTCGCAAGTTAAAATAAGCTAATAGAATATAAAAAAACCGTTTCAATTTGGAGCGGTTTTTTAAATATCCACTAGTCAAAATCTAGTAAAAATATTAAGATTAAATAAAGAAAACTGAACATTTAATTTAACAAGAGGAGGTTCAAAATGGAGGACCCCTTTTTAGTTTACAGAGATTGGTCTGGGAGGCTTGATCGGGGTATTTCAATTCATCATTGTATTCCCAGGAGTCGGCCTGAGGCTATTAGAGATGCTTCTAATTTTTTTGGCATGAAGCCTAATGGCCAAGGATGGAATAAAATCAGGCTAGACCAGCCGCCTCATCAGTTATGGCACAAAATGTTTTTAAGGCAAACCCCCTGGGAAGTAATTAGCTCATTAAGGTGCGAAGAGGAAATTTTTGATGAATGGAGCATTTGGCATGGCTTTGGCTGGCTGATAATTTTTGGGAAATATAGCCCAAAGCAGGCAGCTGAAATAATTAGCCAAGCCAACGGTAACTTGCCCGAAATTTATCTAGATTTGGTAACACCGCAGGCAGCTGAGGAGATTATTCTGTTGGATTTGACTACGCCTAAAGTAAGAGAATACACAAAGCATGTTCTCTAAACGTCTCTTTTAAAAAAAGAGGCGTTTTTTTAAACAAAAAAATCCCGCCTCAACTGTAGAAGCGGGATCAGGGGTGGCATGAGACTTTTGTCCCATGCCGTGGGGGAAAAACGAGGACAGGCCATTGGAAGCAATAATAGCTAGCTTGCCGAGTAAACCGTTTACTTAGCAACGGCCTGTCCCAAAATTACGATTATAAGGCCATATTAAATGATTATGCTTTTTTTGTCAATATGTCAATATAAAGAAAAACTCCAGACTGGTGTCCGGAGTTGGAAAGCTAGATTGACGATTTAGCCAAATTTAACATTAAGACAATGAAGTGATGATTCAGACGCTACCATTACTCCTTCGGCCGGTATAGCAGCTAACTCCAAGATCGAGATATTTAACTCATGGTAGTTTTCTTGAACTTTTAAATACCCCAATATTAATTCAAAAAGAGAGTGAACATTACGTGACCATTCCGGCAAATAACCGGTTATACTTTCAAATTGATGAAAGATATATCTCATATCTTTATCAGTAAAGGCGATATGGTAACTTGATTGTTTCCCTCTGTATTTCCCCTTTTTCTTTTCCCGGTGAATAGTTTTCAGTATAGCAAATATGTTTGCTACAACTGTTTTTTCCGGGTTAAATGGCGTGTCTTTACCATTGAATCGTTGAGTGTCGTCTTGCCCACCTTGGTAAAAAATTGTAATCCTCATTTTTTTTCTCCCACTAGGATATCGTTGGCTTTAAATGTTCTTTTAATAAGTTAAATTATCAAAAAATTGGATTTATGTCAAGTATTAGAATAGTTTTGAATAAAAGGTTTTTATGCTAAAATAGGGCTATATGAGTTATGCAGACAAGTTAAATCCAGAGCAGAAAAAGGCGGTTCAACATGCAAAGGGGCCGCTTTTAATTGTGGCCGGCGCCGGTACCGGTAAAACCACCGTTATTACCGAAAGGATAAACTGGCTTATTACCAAGCAAAAAATCCAGCCGGAAGAAGTATTGGCTTTAACTTTTACGGAAAAGGCGGCCGCAGAAATGGAGGAGCGGGTGGATAGGGCTTTACCAATGGGTTATGTGGATTTATGGATTTCCACTTTCCATGCTTTTGCTGAACGGATTTTAAAAAAGCACGGTTTGGAAGTCGGTTTAACCACGGAATTTAAAGTTTTAGACCAAACAGCAGCCTGGTTGTTGGTTAGGAATAATTTAAATAAGTTTGATCTGGATTATTATAAGCCCCTTGGCAATCCTAATAAATTTATTCATGCCTTGCTAAAACATTTTTCCAAAGCCAAAGACGAAATGGTAGAACCAAAAGATTATCTTAAATATGCCGAATCATATCGTTTGGATAATGATTTAAGGAAAGATGAAGACGCAGCTCTTGAAGTTAAAAGATTAGAAGAAGTAGCCAATGCTTATCATGTGTATCAGCAACTGCTATTGGATAATGATTATTTGGATTTTGGTGATTTAATAAATTATTGTTATGAACTTTTCCAAAAACGGCCTAAGATTTTAAAACAATACCAAAATCAATTTAAATATGTTTTGGTTGATGAATTTCAGGATACTAATTATGCCCAGTATCAATTAATTAAACTTTTAGCCCTGCCTCAAAACAACATCACTGTGGTAGGGGATGATGATCAGTCAATCTATAAATTCCGCGGAGCATCAATTTCAAACATTTTAGAATTTAAAAAAGATTTTCCAAAATCTGCAGAAGTTTATTTAAGTATCAATTACCGAACCAAGCAGAATATTTTAGATTTAGCCTATAAATTCATTCAGCTCAATAATCCTAACCGTTTGGAAGCCCAGCTTAAAATAGGCAATAAAAAACTTTCCAAGGAATTAAAGTCACCTTCAAAATCTAAAGGCACCATTGAACATTTGCATTTGCCTACTGCTGACGAAGAGGTGGCAAAAGTAATAAATAAAATCGGCTCACTTTACAAAAAAGATCCACTAAAAAATAATTGGTCAAATTTCGCAATATTGGTAAGGGCCAATAACCAGGCTAAGCCGTTTATTGAAGGTTTGGAACGGGCCGGAATTCCTTATCAATTCGTGGCCTCTAAAGGCCTTTATGCAAAACCGGTCATTTTAAATTTGGTAGCCTTTTTAAAGTTACTTGATGATTTCCATGAATCAGATGCCATGTATAGGTATTTAACTATGCCGATTTTTAAAATGGAGCAGGAAGAAATAATAAAAATTACCCATCAAGCTTATAAAAAAAGATGGAATTTGTACGAAGTGGCCAGGCAGGCCCGGGCATTGATCAGATTATCAGATGTGAGCCAGGCTGAGTTAGATAAGTCAGTCCGTTTATTAGAAAAATTTATTAGCCAGGCCAAGAATGCCAAAACCAGCAGAATTATTTTTGATTTTTTAAATGAGTCAGGTTATCTAAAATATGTTGATTCTTTAGATGAATTTAATAAAAGGCAGCAATTTTCATACCTGGGCCAATTTTATAGGCGAATAAAGGTTTTTGAAGAATTAAACGACGATAAATCAGTAAAAAACTTTTTAAAGCAGTTAGGTTTAGAAATAGAATCGGGCGAACAAGGTGATATCCAGCCGTTAACAGAAGATGAGAGTCCAGAAATGGTAAAAGTGATGACAGTTCATGGAGCTAAAGGTTTGGAATTTAAACATGTTTTTTTAGTGAATATGGTAGATAGGCGCTTCCCAACTTCAGAAAGGAAAGATCCAATTTTATTGCCAGATAGTTTGGTTAAGGAAATTATCCCGGAAGGCAATATTCATTTACAAGAAGAAAGGCGGTTGTTTTATGTAGGCATGACGCGTGCCAAGGAAGGCCTGTATTTTACTTCAGCCGAAGATTATGGCGGTGTAAGGAACAAGAAAATTTCAGTTTTCCTAGATGATTTAAGATTCAGTCAATCAAAACAAAAATCTTCTAAAAATGAGAAACTTGAGTCAATTGAAAAAATTAAACCTACAACCTACAATCTACAACCTACAACCTATAAATATCCATTACCGACTAGATTTTCATTTTCGCAACTGTCCAGTTTTAAACTATGTAAACGAGCTTATTTTTATAACACAATATTAAAGGTTCCTTCAAAAGGTAATTTTCGCTTTAGTTTTGGTTCAACAATTCATCTAGCGCTGCAGAAATTTTATGAAGAAGTTAAACGCAGACAAGGCTCTAGTCAAGTTGGTCTTTTTGACCAGACGGATTCAAAACTAAGGGGTCCCTCGGCTTCGCTCGGGACAGACCGAAAAGGTAAGAAATCAAAAACCATTAGAGATTTAGTAAGTCTTGATTATTTGCTTAACATTTATCAAGAGGTCTGGATAGACGATTGGTATGAATCAGTTAGTGATAAGAATAGTTATTTTAAAAAAGGTAAAGATATTCTAAAAAGATTTTATGAAAGCGATTTTATAGACCGGTCCTTACCAGCTTATTTAGAAAAAGGATTTGGAATAAAAATTCAAAAATATATGGTAACAGGTAAGATAGATAGAATTGATGAATTTAAAGATGGTTATAAAATAATAGATTATAAAACCGGCAAACCTAAAGATAAATTAAGGCTGGAGGATAAAAGACAGCTAATTTTATATCAAATGGCTGCAAATACATTCCTCGATGGTAAAATTAAAGAGTTATCTTATTATTATTTAGAGAATGAAATTGATAATATTGATATGTCTTTTGTGGCCTCCAAGGAAGATATTAAAGAAACAGAAGAGTTTATAGTTAAAACAATTGAGGAAATTAAAAATTGTGATTGGGAAAAAGAATTAAAAAATCATAAGCCTGATTGTTTCTTTTGTAAAGATATAATTTAGTTTTTAAGATATAAGATAGTGTTTGACATTAAAAAATTTTTTTGCTAAGCTGAAAAAAATTGATCATTCAATAATTATTTGGAGGAAGTCATGAGCCGTTTTCAGGCAGTGGGTATGATAATTTTTTTTGCTTTAACTATCAATCCATTAATGATTATTTGCCTTTTTTTAGTTCCGATATTACCTAAGTCGGAAATCAAAAAGCAGGTTGCAGCAACAAAGCCAGTTTGTCCAGAATGTAGCTCGCGATGCTATCTAATTAATCCGGTGGGTCAAAAGTCGGCCGTTAGTATTTTAATGCCAAGCAACGGTTTTCGTTATTATTACGAATGCCAAGATTGCGGCAACACCTGGACATCAAACAGTTAATAGCGTGCAAATTTTTTGCACGTTTTTTATTTGTCAAATTCATAAAAAACTGGTAAAATTAGGCCATAAAATAACCAGTTTATGACAATAAAACAGTATTTATGGCTAATGGTAACATGTACTATTTTGTGCTGGGGAGGATGGCTTTTAGTATTGTTTTTAGTTAATCCGGAATCTACAAATTTTTTGGGATTCTTTTTATTCTACGCCAGTTTATTTTTTGCCCTAGTGGGCACGCTGGCGCTAATGAGTTATTTTTTAAGATTTATTTTTACCAGAAGATATACCAAGGCCGAAGGCGTGCAAATTTCTTTTCGGCAGGCAATATTTTTTTCAATAGTTATTACCGGCTCGTTTTTTTTGCAGGCCAATAAATTACTTAGCTGGTTTAACACTATTTTGTTAGTTGCTTTGGTAACTTTTGTAGAATTTTTAATAATATCGTTGAAGAGAGATACCGGTGGTCAACCCGACGGTATAAAACCGTCGGCTGAACAGCAGGTTAAATAATTTATAAACCGTTAAGGTGACGGTTTTATACCGTCACAATTTTAAAACATGGAGCAACAAATAAAAAAATTAAAAGAAAAAGCTTTAGCTGAATTCAAAAAAATAAAGTCTTCCGAAGAACTCAAAAAACTTGAGAGCAAGTATTTGGGTAGGAAAGGGGAGTTGACCAAAGTTTTACGTGGGCTTAAAGATTTGGCTAAAGAAGAAAAACCAAAGATCGGCCAGCTGGCTAACGAAATTAAAACTGATTTGGAAAATTTTGTGGATCAGGTTAAGTTAGAACTGGGCCAAAGCACCGGCAAGTCCGGTGTTCAGTTAGATGTAACTTTGCCCGGAATTAAAAAAGATGTTGGTAGCTTGCACCCAATTACCGTTGTAAAAGAGCAATTGGAGGATGTTTTTGCCAAGATGGGCTTTATGGTTATAGAAGGCCCGGAATTGGAATCAGAGTATTATAATTTTGAAGCTTTAAATATTCCGGCAACTCATCCGGCTCGTGATACAATGGATACTTTTTATATTAAAGATAAGCCAAGTTGGGTTATGCGAACCCATACTTCTAATCAACAAGTTAGGGCTATAGAAAAATATGGCGCACCGCTAAGGGTTGTTTTTCCCGGCAGGGTTTATAGATACGAGGCCACAGATACTTCTCATGATACAACCTTTTATCAATTGGAAGGCCTAATGATAGGTAAAGATATTTCGGTGGCAAATTTAGTAGCCACCATGAAAGAAATGTTAAAAGGTATTTTTAAGAAAGATATAAAAGTAAGGCTTAGGCCAGGTTATTTTCCTTTTGTAGAGCCCGGTTTTGAAATGGATTGCAGCTGTATTTTTTGCAATGGTCAAGGCTGTAGCGTTTGTAAACAAACCGGCTGGATAGAGATGATAGGTAGCGGCTTGGTTCATCCAAAAGTTTTGGAATACGGGGGTTTGGATCCCAAAGAATATTCCGGTTTTGCTTTTGGCTTAGGTTTAACCAGGCTGGCCATGATGAAATACGGCATTAATGATATCCGCCTGTTTTTATCCGGCGATTTAAGATTTTTAAAACAATTTTGATTACTACTAATGTACGAATAATTACTAATATACGAATTACAAATTATTAGTATATTCGTATAGATTAGTAATTCGTAGACTTATTATGAAAATTTCACTTAATTGGTTAAAACAATATGTAGATATTCCTAAAGATCTCTCACCCGAGGAGCTGGCCTTAAAATTGACCATGTCTACAGTAGAAGTAGAAGAAGTTATTGACCAAAAAAGTCAATATAAAAATATGGTTGTTGGTGAAATAGTTAATATTGTGGATCATCCCAACGCCGATAAGCTTAAAGTTTGCAAAGTTAAAGCTGGTAAAGAAGAATATCAGGTTATTTGCGGGGCAGATAATATTTATAAAGGCATGAAAGGCGTTTTAGCCTTATCAGGGGCTTTAGTTAAATGGCACGGACAGGGTGATTTAGTTAAGCTAGAAAAAACAAAGATAAGGGGAGTAGAATCCAATGGTATGCTTTGTGCGCCCTCAGAAGTTGCTTTAGTGTCTGATGAATTTAATGAGCCCTCCTTTGCCAAGGCTATGGCGGGCAAGGAAGAGGGGGTGATCGATTTAGGTGATGAAGCTAAATCTGGTCAGCCGGCAGTTGAGGCATTGGGCTTGGATGACGTTATTTTTGATATAGACAATAAATCCATTACCCATCGTTCAGATTTATGGGGCCACCATGGCATGGCCAGAGAAGTAGCTGCCATTTTAGGAACCAAAGCAAAAGATTTGGAATTTAAAAATTATAAAGAGGGCAAAGGAGCAGATTTGAAAATAAAAATTGAAGATAAAGAAAACTGCACAAGATATATTGGCGCGCTAGTTGGAGATATAAAGATCGGACCCTCGCCTTTATGGATGCAAAATTTATTAAAGGCCGTTGGCGTAAGACCAATAAATAATATTGTAGATATTACCAATTATGTAATGTTAGAACTTGGCCGGCCTTCACATGTTTTTGATAGAAGAGACGTGGAGAGGGATACTATAATTATCAGGAAAGCCAAACAGGGAGAAAAATTTAAAACTTTAGATGGGCAGGAAAGAAAATTAACTTCAAATATGTGTTTAGTTTGTGATGCCAAAAGGCCGATTGATCTAGGGGGCATTATGGGCGGTGAAAATTCCGAAGTAAAGGAAGACACAACTGAAATTTTATTAGAGCTGGCAAATTTCAATTCGACAAATATCAGAAAAACCTCAACTGCCTTGGGCCTTAGAACCGATGCTGCTGCCAGGTTTGAAAAGGGTTTAGCTCCTTCTTTGGCCAAACTGGGCCTTGATAGAATTATTACTTTAATTTTTGAATTAATTCCGGAAGCTAAATTAATCAGCAAAGTTGTTGATGTAAACTTTGATGAAGATTTAAAAAAAGAAATTGAATTGGATCTCGATTTTTTAAACAGGCGCATCGGCCAGGAGATTCCTAAAAAAGAAGTTATAAAAATTTTAGAAAGTTTGTCATTTAAGGTTAAAGATAAAGGCGAAAAATTATTGGTTGAAAGGCCCGATTTTAGAACCAATAAAAGTATTTCCATTCAAGAAGATTTAGTGGAAGAAGTAGTCAGGATTTACGGCTTTGATAATATAAAGCCGCTTATGCCTTTTATTTCCATGGAGCCGCCTGCAGATAACCTAGATCAGGCTTTAGACCGCAAAATAAGGCAAATTTTAACTCTGGCAGGCGGTTCTACTGAGATTTATAACTATTCCTTTACCGGCCAGAAAAATTTGGATATTTTAGGAACATCTGCCGGCGACCATTATCAATTGCAAAATTATTTTTCCGAACACCAAAAATTTTTGCGAACAACTTTATTTGAAAATTTAACCATAAACTTAGAAGATAATTTAAGATTTTATGGTGAATTTAATATTTTTGAACTGGGCAGGGTCTATCTAAAAGAAAAAGGGGAGCATCAGGCAAAAAAAGATAGTAAGGAATTTTTAGGACGCCAGCCAAAAATGCTGGCCGGCTTAATAGTTAATGATGAAAATGTATTTTTACAGGCTAAAGGCTTAGTTGAATTATTGCTTGCCAATTTAGAAATTAATTATAGTTACAACAATCAGTCCAAATGCCAGATTAACTGGTTAGATAATAAAAGTTATCTAGAAATAAAAGCAGGCGACGAAGTTTTAGGCTGGCTGGCAGAATTAAATAATAAAGTTTTATCCAAATTAGATGTTAAAAAATCGGTAGCGGTTTGGCAATTAAATTCAGCTGGTTTACTAAAATATACTCATGAAAGTAAAAAGTATCAACAGTTGCCAAAGTACCCCGGCATAATTTACGATTTTTCAATTTTGGTGCCTTCTAAAACAGCTTGGGCAGACATAAGGAAAGAAGTTATGGATGTAAGTAAATTAATTAAGCGGGTAGAGCTATTTGATATTTACCAAAAAGGCAAATTCGGAACCGATAAAAAATCTTTAGCTTTCCATGTAGATTTTTTGGATGAAAAAAAGACCTTAACTTCAGAAGAGGCAGATAACTTAAGGGATAAAATTATTGATATTTTAAAAAAGAAATTTAAAATAGAAGTCCGTTAGTCATGAATCGCGCATCATGAATTATAGTGGATTTCTTTGGGGGAAAATAAATATGAAAGTAATTATAAAAATTAACATTTTGTCCGCAGCTAAAATTTCCGGTATTTTATTTGGCGGTGTTTATTTAGTGGCCGGCGTTTTTATAAATATAATGGTGTTATTGTTTGGGATACCTGCTTTTAAAGATTTTGATGTATTGGGCTTTGGCTCCGGTTTATTGGCAACTTTTTTAGTGGCGCTTTTGGTTGGCTCTATAAGTTTTATTTTAGGAGCTATTTTAGGATGGCTTTATAATTTGGCCGCCTCTATTGTTGGCGGCATTGGCTGGGAAGAAATAGAAGTAAAAGGAACTTTATTTAAATCAAAAAAGCCAAAGAATCCCCAGCAAGAAATAGATAACATTATTAATAAAGGCATATCATCTGGTAAAAAAGAATCTAAAAAAGATGATAATTATTCAGATTCAAACCCTAATTTTTTAAGCTCTTAAATTGAATGTTTTTAAAACACCTTTTTTAATTCGGGTGTTTTATTTTTAACAGGTCAACTTATTAATCTATGGTTAATCAGCAAAAGAAGCTACAATCTAATATTTGGAAATTCAGTTTATATTACATTACCCACCGCAGAATATATTGGCCTCTTTTAACCGTTTATTTTTTATCATTCCCAGATAATACTGCCCAACAAGTTGGTTTATTTTTAGCTATCGGCCAAATAGGCGGCTTTATTTTTGAAATCCCCAGTGGTTATATTTCCGACAAAATCGGACATAAACAAGCCTTGATATTATCTAAAATATTATTGTTAGCTTCAACAACTTTGTTTGTTATCGGAGGCAATGTTTATATTTTTTCTTTGGGAGCAATATTATTTACTGCTGGCTTTGCTTTTAACAGCGGAACTTTTGGCGCTTTCACCCACGAAGTTTTATCGGCTTTAAAGAAAGACCACCAGTATTCAAAAATTATCGGCTCTATTCGCTCCAAATCATTTATTGTTTCAGCAATATTATTGGCAGCCTTGCCTTTTACTGTAGCTATTAATTTTAAACTGCCTTTTATTATCGCTTTATTTTTTGATTTCATTGGGTTACTAATTACTTTATCTTTTGTAGTACCCAGGCAAACTAAATTTCAAGTTGAAGAAATAAATAAAACAAATTTTAAAGCAGTTTTTAAAGAGGGTAGAGTACTAAGATTTTACCCGATAGCAATTGTAATGGGCCTCATTACTTCTATTATAATAAGTTGCGGTGCCTATAGAGATGTATATCAACAGTTTTTAGGAATAAATATAATTTATTTGGGAATTTTTATGGCTTTATCGCGTTTGATTTCTTCAGCCACCAGCCGATATATTTATAAAATTTACCATAAACTATCAGCTCAAGCATACTTACTTATTATCATTATTGTTTATTCATTAATTATATTTAGCATCGGCTACATTCAAAATATTTGGTATGTGGTTACTGCCTTTATTATATTAGTTGGATCTTTGTGGGGATCAACCTCTTTATTTGATCATTATAAGTTAGATTATATAAAAACAAGTCATTTTAAAGCCACATTGTTATCAATAGGAGGTCTTTCATTAAATTTATTTGCCTTTTTTACAAATTTAATAATAGCATTTTTAATAGGCAGATATTTATACTCACTAGGTTATATGTATTTTGGAGGTGTGAGTTTTATTATACTAATGGCCGCTTATTTTATTTTTATTAGGTTCGGATTACCTAAAAATAAGTGGGTGAAAAATAGCTAAATTTAAAGTTTTTTATAGGTAAAAAGGGCTTGCAAAAAAGCCTTTTTTATGATAATATATATGTATAATAAATGGCTAATCTTAGCAAAAAATTAGGCTAAGGTTAGCATATTTTATCTACCTCATAAATATGCCTAAAAAATCGACTAGTAAGGTTAGTAAAAAGCCAGCTTTAAAGAAGCCTGCCAAGCAAAAAAAATCAGAATATACAGCCAAGCAAATTACTGTTTTAGAAGGTTTAGATCCGGTTAGGAAACGGCCGGGCATGTATATTGGTTCAACCGGCAGTACCGGTTTACATCATTTAATTTGGGAAGCAGTAGATAACGGCATTGATGAAGCAATGGCCGGTTTTTGCGATAGGGTAACGGTTACTTTATTGCCAGAAGGCCAAGTAAAGGTTACCGATAACGGCCGCGGCATTCCAGTTGATAAACATCCCATAACTAAACTTTCTGCTTTAGAAACAGTTATGACCAAGCTTCATGCCGGCGGTAAATTTGGCGGTGAGGGTTATAAAGTTTCTGGTGGCTTGCATGGTGTGGGCATTTCGGTAGTTAATGCACTTTCTTCTTTTATGAGAACCGAAGTTAAACGTGATGGCAAAATTTGGGTTCAGGAATACCAGAAAGGCAAAACTAAAGCCAAGTTAAAATCAATCGGCACCACTAAAGAATCCGGCACTTCGCAAACCTGGCTGGCTGACCCGGAAATTTTTTCGGAACTGGATTTTAATTGGCAGGAAATTTTAGACCATCTTAGGCAGCAAGCTTATTTAACCAAAGGTGTTAAGATAGAAATTTCTGACCAAAGGATAAAAGGCGAAGAAAAAGATTACTTTTTTTATTTTGAAGGCGGCATCGCCTCCTACGTTAGGCATTTAAACCACGGCCACGAAATTAAGCAGGAAAATGTTTTTTATGTAACCAAAGAACAAGATGATGTTCAGGTAGAAATTTCTGTCCAGTACACGGCCGATTTTAGGGAATTGGTTTATTCTTTTGCCAACAATATCCATACTATAGAAGGCGGCATGCATATGGTAGGCTTTAGGTCTGCACTTACCAGAGTTTTAAATAATTACGCCAGGAAAAATAATATTTTAAAAGAAAAAGATTCTAACGTAACCGGTGATGATGTTAGGGAAGGCTTAACTGCAGTAATCTCCGTTAAACTTAAGGATCCTCAATTTGAGGGACAAACCAAGGCCAAGTTAGGCAATCCGGAAGTTAGAACTGTGGTGGAAAATATTTTTTCTGATTATTTTACTGCTTTTTTGGAAGAAAACCCAAGAGACGCTAAAGAAATTTTAGGCAAATGCCTATTGGCTGCCCAAGCCAGGGTGGCGGCACGTGCTGCCAGAGAAACGGTTATTAGGAAGGGCGTTTTAGACGGATTAACCTTGCCGGGCAAACTTGCTGATTGTTCGTCCAGAAAATCCGAAGAATGCGAGCTTTATATAGTTGAGGGCGATAGTGCCGGCGGATCGGCTAAACAGGGCCGTGATAGGCGTTTTCAGGCCATTTTGCCGCTAAGAGGCAAAATTTTAAATGTAGAAAAATCTCGTTTGGATAAAATGCTTGCTAATACTGAAATTAAATCATTAATAATTGCTCTGGGTACCAATTTTGGCGAGCAGTTTAATATTGATGATTTGCGTTATAATCGGATTGTAATCATGACAGATGCCGATGTGGACGGTTCCCATATCAGGACTTTGTTATTAACTCTTTTTTATAGATATTTCCCACAGTTAATTACCGGAGGCCATTTATTTATTGCCAAGCCTCCCTTGTATCAGGTTAAGAAAGGCAAAGAGGCCCATTATGTTTATACTGAAGAAGAATTAGAAGCTTTAAAGAAAAAGTTAGGCGTTTCCGAAACTGTTAGCGTATTTTCGGAAGAAACAACCGAAGAGCCAGAAGAAACCGAAAGTAAGTCAAAGCCAGACGCTAAGGCAGCCAAACTTAACATCCAGCGTTACAAAGGTTTAGGTGAAATGAATCCGGGCCAGCTTTGGGAAACCACTATGGATCCGGCTAATAGGGTAATGAAAAAGGTAACGGTAAATGATGCCAAAAAAGCTGATGAAGTTTTTGAAACCTTAATGGGTTCGGATGTGCCTTCCAGAAAAAGATTTATTCAAATCCACGCTACCTCTGTTAAAAATTTAGACGTTTAATTATTACTACTAGTTATGAATCTGTACAAATATACGAATTATTTGTATATTAGTAGTAATTAGTAATTTGTAGAAAAGATATGGCGACTAAGATTAAGAAGTACAACAACATAACTTGGATTAACATTGTAGAGCCTA
The DNA here is from genome assembly GCA_964588165.1 of uncultured Gammaproteobacteria bacterium. GTDB lineage: Bacteria > Patescibacteriota > Patescibacteriia > UBA1558 > UBA10009 > CAZPMS01. Next base: position 214,221 of record CAZPMS010000001.1, on the reverse strand, counting down.
ACAATGAAGATTTAAGATACTTAAAAGATAAATTTAAATTCCATCCCCTGGATGTAAAAGACGTAGAAGGCGAAGCTCAACGCTCTAAAATAGATGTTTATGCCAACTACGCTTTTTTAATTTTACGTTTTCCCATTACTTACAAAACCAATAATTTAATTGGCAGCCATGAACTGGATATTTTTTTAGGTAAAGATTATTTAGTTACCATTCAAAAAAAGAAAATTAAAACCCTAAACCAGTATTTTTATAAAATCGCCAACAATAAAAAATTACAGAACGAAATTTTTAAAGGCAAGGCGGCTTTACTGCTTTACCATGTTTTAGAAGAAATGTACCGCAAAACCATGCCGTTAACCGATTGGCAATTAAAGGAAATTAATAAGATAGAACAGCAAGTTTATGAAGAAGAAACCAAGCAGGCCGTTAAAAATTTAGCCTTGGTTAGAAGGAACGTTTTAACTTTTAAGGGTATTATAGATCCACAGCGGTTGGTTATTAGAACTTTAGTTAACTTAAAGAAAGATTATTTAAGCGGCGATTTAGCAAACTATTTTGATGATATTGCCGATTATGTAGAAAGAATTTTTGGCTTGCTTATAACCAGCAAGGAACTTATAGACGGACTTCACGAAACCAATGAATCTTTATCCAGCCATCGTTTAAACAGGGTAATTAAAATTTTAACTGTTTTTTCCGTGTCCATGCTGCCGCTTACTTTACTAACCGGACTTTATGGCATGAATTTACAGTCATTGCCTTTAATTCATAATGAGAATTTAGTTTGGTATATTTTTGGCGGTTTGGCAGTAGCTATTTTAGGCATTTTTATTTATCTAAATAGGAAAGATATAATTTAGCCGATGAGGCAGGTTAGTAACCTGTAGTTAGTGGGTACCGCTTGAGCTAAACTCGACGGTTTTTTATTTGACAAAAATAATGTTTAATTATAAGGTTTTAAAACCTCGTATTATTCAAAATTCAAACATTTAGGAGGATATTCAAATGAAACAGTTATTTGGAGATCATTCCTGTGATGGACCCCAAGACCATAACGGCATAGGTTCTTCCGGTTTGCCAGTTGCAGTGTTGCAAATGTTGCTCATAGCATTTGGTCATGCCGATGAAGACCAGCAGGTTAATGCTATTTATGAAGAAGTTACTGCCTATTCAGTACGCAACCTTCAGAATTATTTGGATATTGAGGCCGACGGAAATTTTGATCTGAAAACTCGTCAGGCCTGGGAAGAAGAAGACTTCGCCGAAGACTTCTTTGATATGTTAACAATAAAACCTTTCCGTATGCCGGGAGTTTTAGTCCAGGCCGACGGATCTTCCATTACCGAGAGCTATTCGCTTGGTGACATTTTTCCGCAAGGAGAGCCCTGCTATAATTAAGTCAGGGCTTTTTTATTTGACAAAAATTTAATTATAATCTAATATTTTTTTATTACGTTTGTTCTTTATGGTCGCTGTAGCTCAGTTGGTAGAGGTCCGGAGTGTGATTCCGGCGGTCGTCGGTTCAAATCCCGATCAGCGGCCCAAAATAGCGAGAATAGCTCAGTTGGTAGAGCATCTCCCTTTCCAAAGGAGGTTGTCACCGGTTCGAGTCCGGTTTCTCGCTCAAAATAGGGGCCATAGCTCAGCTGGTAGAGCGCCTGCATGGAATGCAGGAAGTCGGGGGTTCAAGTCCCTCTGTCCCCGCAAATGTCTCATTCTATGACAAGATGTTCCACCTTCAATCAATATGGAGGTGGTTTTTTATTTCTTAATTTTTTTATAGAGAACAAAAGAATAAACAACCGGCACCAGCCCTACAATTAAAACCGGCATTACCACAGTCAAAAATATATTACTGTAAGGCAGAAGGGGAGTGATCATCAACAACACACCAAGGATCATAAACATTTTGCCGCCAAGCCTATGGGTTTTATTCCAAACTTCATCAGAAGATAAGGTCCAAGGAGTTCTAATGCCCATAAACCAATTGGCTTTAAGTTTGCCCATGTAGTTGCCCATTATCAAAAACAAAAGTCCAATCGCTACCGGTATCCAAACCTCTACCCTAACGTTGTAGCCTAAAGTGTTTAAGGAAGCTATTAAGTAGATGCCGAACATCATCAACAGTATCAACGTCCTAAACATCAAATAGACTTTAAAAAATTGCTGGTATTTTTCTTTTTTCGGGTCAATCAGTGGCAGCACCAAAAATAAAACATACATGCCAACTGCAATCATCGGCATTAGCCAGGCTCCTTCAAATTTAGATCCCCATCTATCAACTTCACCATTTACGCCCCAATGAACAGGGACAGTATCAGGGAAGGCAGAATAGAAATAGAACCCCAGTCCAATTGAAATTAAAATAATTAGAATGGGAATAATTTCGGTTTTGAATGTGAATTTCATATAGTTAGTTGTTAGGTAAGCCTTGCCTAGCGGTCATTGCGAGCGACTGAAAGGAGTGTGGCAATCTAATTTGTTTTAGCTAGAAATGTGTGAGATTGCTTCGTCGCTAGTGCTCCTCGCAATGACAGTGGGGCAAGGCTTTTATTATTTTCGACCAGAGGCCGATCCGCCTTTGGCGGAAAACAAATTAAAATATTTATCAATTAATTCATCTAAAACAGTTAAGTTTAGTGAATAGATTATTTGTTGGCCCTGCCTTTCTTGGGTAATTAAATCAGCCTGCTTTAAAATATTAAAATGGTGGGTTAAAGAGGGTAGGGTAATCTTAAAATGCTCGGCAATAGCGCCGGCCGACATATCTTTTTTTTTCAGAAGTTCCAAGATTTTCCTGCGGGTAGGGTCAGATAAAGCCTTAAAAGTATTATTTAATGTCATACAATTACTAATTACGAATTATTACTAATATACTAATCTACCAATAGTTACTAAATATACGAATTGGAATTATTAGTATATTTGTATAGATTAGTAATTTGTAGTATTTAGATATTTAGACAACTATCTAAATAATAACATAACTAGTAATATCGTCAAGAGGGAACTGTGGAAAAGTATTGCCATATTTAAATTAATATGGTATATTTCTTACATCAGCCCAGAAAGGGCTTTTTAAAAATCTCAAAAATCGCTAATATTAGCCCTAAACTATGATTTTGCCAGGTTCAGGGTAACACTAAAAATATGATTAAAAAATTAGGAGCTTACATTAAAGATTCCCGGGCAGAACTTAAAAAAGTTGTCTGGCCAACTAAAAAACAGACCAGAAATCACACCATTATGGTTATCGGCATTTCTATTGCGGTAGCCGCTTTTTTGGGTGCGGTAGACTATATACTAAATAAAATTTTAGAAATTTTCGTATACTAATTTAATGATGAATAATGATTTATAAATTAGTTAATTAATCATTAATTTTCAATTTTTAGTAATAATTATTATGCCAAAGCAAACTTTACAACAAGGAAAACGCTGGTATGTTTTACATACTTATTCCGGCTATGAAGAAAATGTAACCAGAAATTTAAAACAGCGTATTGAATCTATGGATATGGAAGATAAAATCTTTGATGTTTTAGTGCCAACCGAAACTAAAATTAAAATCAGGAACGGAAAAAGGAGCACAGTTAGAGAAAAGATCTTTCCCGGTTATGTTTTAGTTAATATGATTGTAACTGATGATTCTTGGTATGTAGTAAGGAACACGCCTAACGTTACAGGCTTTGTAGGCTCTGGAACAACTCCAACACCTATTTCTGAAGAAGAAGTAGCCGAACTGCAAAGAAGAATGGGCGTAGAAGAGCCAACTTATAAAGTGGATGTTTCTGTTGGTTCGCCAGTTAAAATTATTGACGGACCTTTTAAAGATTTTGAGGGTAAAGTTTCTGAAGTTGATGAATCTAAAGGTAAAATTAAAGTATTGGTTACCATGTTTGGCCGTGAAACACCGGTTGAGCTTGATTCACTTCAGATTAAAAAAATATAACTATCAATTATCATTTATTAATTATCAAATAATATGGCAAAGAAAGTAACTACTGTAATTAAACTACAAATTAAAGCAGGTGCTGCTAATCCGGCTCCTCCGGTTGGTCCTGCCTTAGGACAGCATGGTTTAAACATCCAGGAATTCTGTACTAAGTTTAATGATGCCACAAAAGATAAAGGCGGCGATATTATTCCTGTAGAAATTTCTGTTTATGAAGATAAATCATACGACTTTAAATTAAAAACTCCGCCGGCAGCTGAACTTTTAAAAAAGGCAGCTGGTTTAAAAAAAGGTTCGGGCACGCCTAATACCGAAAAAGTAGGTAAAGTAACCAAAACCCAGGTAAAGGAAATTGCCGAAAAGAAAATGGAAGATCTAAACGCCAACGATATAGAAGGTGCTATGAAAATTATTGAAGGCACGGCCAGGCAAATGGGCTTGGTGGTTGAGTAAATAAAATTAAGAATGTCAGAATGTCAGAATGTCAGGAAACTGGCATACTAACCTTCTCGCATCCTAGAAAGTAAAAAAGCATGGAGACAAAAAAATATTCTTGGATCAGGCTGGTTTACCTTTATTTAATGACAGGCATTGGCCTGGTGGTATTTATTATCGGTGCTGTATCACTTATTAACATTGGGCTTAAGGTTTTTATTTTCACCCAGGCAGACACAGATTTTTATGCAGAAAAGCCAACGGCAGTCCGTTTAGTTAATAATTTAGATCAAGCCGAGGCTTTAAAAACATGTGATGAATTAACAGAGGATGATAAACAAAAGATTAAAAATTGGATAGCAGATTATCAGGAAACTGTAGAAAGTGAAAAAAATATGGATCGTAAAAGGGCTCAACGAGAGCGCCAGGCAGCCCAGGCAGTAGCTATGATTTTAGTTGGCTTCCCAATTTATTGGATCCACTGGAGTCTAATTAAGAGAGATAGAAAAAAAGAAGATAATAAAATTGCTTAATTACTAATAAATTAATTGAGGGAGCGTGATGATAAATCATGCATCATTACCTCGAAAAGAAAGTGTAAAGAAATGCAAAGATCAAAAAGATATAAACAGGCTAAGGAAAAAATTGGCATAGATCAAACTTATAGCCTTAATGAAGCTGTAAAGTTAGTAAAAGAAACTTCTGGCACTAAATTTGATGCTTCGGTTGAAGTTCATATCAAATTAGGCATAGACCCTAAAAAAGGCGACCAAGTGGTCAGAGCTTCAGTTACCGTGCCTCATGGTACCGGTAAAGTAAAAAAGATAGCTGCTTTTGTAACACCGGAGAAGGAAAAAGAGGCCAAAGAAGCCGGAGCAGAAATTGTGGGCGGCAAAGAATTGATTGATAAAATTAAAAAAGACGGTAAATGTGATTTTGAAGTTGCTGTAGCCATGCCGGAAATAATGAGAGATTTAGCGGTAATTGCCAAAACCTTGGGTCAAAAAGGCTTAATGCCAAATCCTAAAGTTGGTACAGTTACTAAAGATGTTAAAAAAGCCATTGAGGAAATAAAAAAAGGCAAAGTTGATTTTAAAAATGATGATTCGGCCAACGTCCATATTATGGTTGGCAAAACATCATTTACAGAGGAACAGCTTAAAGAAAATATTACAGCTTTTATTGATGTTATTAAAAAAGCTAAACCAGATACCTTTAAAGGCACTTACCTTAAATCAGTTACTCTAAGCTCCAGTATGGGCCCGGGAATAAAAGTCCAAGTTTAATTCTCTAAATAAAAAAATCTTACTCCCAACTTGTCATCCTGAGCGGAGTCGAAGGATCCCATTACTTATGTACGATATTAATTACGGGATTCCTCGGCCTTGCTCGGAATGACGAAAGTGTAAGATTTTTTAAATGAAAAACCAGCGAGCTTACTCACTGGTTTATTTTTGTTAACCCGCAATGGGTTCTGGTAATGATTGTTTTCCCTCTAAATTCAAAAGTATGTTTAAAGGAAATAAAGCCCCGATTGTTTGATTTTTCTAATTTGATAAACTTCGCGTGTTGGTAAAAGGCCTGAACCTGGAATAAGGTCATAACGGCCCAGTACACTTCTCGGCTATTATCAAGCGCGGTTACTATTTTAAAAACGTGCTCAACAACCGAAAGGGGATACACATCTGCCTCCTTTTTGAATTTACGTTAATGCCATATAATAGCATATTTTAGGAAATAGATCAAGACTTTAAAATGAATATTTTCATTATAAAAAAATGATGGGTTTTTGATTTGTCTAAAATTATTAATTTTGCTAAGCTAAGCCTATAATTAATTTAAAAAATATGGGATACGAAACTGTAAAAAATGAGGAGCCTTCAATCCAGGAACTGGCTGCTGCTGCCAATATGCCAGTAAGAAAATATAGACAAATGTTAAAGGAGGCAGAGGAGGTTGTTAATAGTGAATTGGTTCGTAAAGCTGATGTTAAAAAAACCTATCCAAAAGAAGCAGCGAGAAACAGGCAGCGGAAATTAGTCCGAGACACTCAAACTTATGATTCTGGTTCTATGAGTTATAGGGCGGGCGTAAGGAAAGTCGGCAAAGGCGGTGGAACCAGAATTTCGGCTAACTAACAAGTTGTTTTAAAATTTTATTTTTGCTAAAATAGCAAATATTTATTATTAATTTTTTTAAATATGACTCAATTACCATCAGGCAGAACTCAACCTCGTCCTAACTGGGATGAATACTTTTTAAAATTAGCTATGTTGGCTTCGGAACGATCAACTTGCCTTAGAATGCATTGTGGCTGTGTTTTTGTTAAAAATAACCATGTTTTAGCCACTGGTTACAATGGTTCTATCCCAGGGGAGGAGCATTGCGAAGATGTGGGCTGTATGGTGGAAAATAATCATTGTATTAGAACCAATCATGCGGAAATGAACGCCTTGGTCCAAGCTGCTAACCAAGGTGATAATATAGAAGGCGCTACTGCCTATGTTACAAATATGTCTTGTACAACCTGCGCTAAGGCATTGATTGCGGCGGGTATAATAAGAGTAGTAGTTTTTACAGATTTTCATGATACCAAAGCTACTGAATTTTATTCCAAAGCTGGGGTTAAAATAGATAAATTGCCTATGCCGCCAACCATAATTGATTATGATTTGAAAAATTTTAGCTCGGCAGTTAAAACTGAAAAAAGTAATTAGTATGAATAAAATAATTTTTGGTTTTGTTGGTAAAATTGGTTCTGGAAAAACTACCTTTTGTAAATATTTGGTAGAAAATTATCAGGCAGAGATTTTTGGTTTTTCTAAACCCCTAAGAGATGTTTTAGATAGATTTTATTTGCCACATTCCAGAGAAAATCTTCAACAGGTTTCTCAAGGATTACGTGAAGCTTTGGGGCAGGAAGTTTTAGCCAAAGTTTTAGCCAAAGACGCTGAGAACTCCCAAGCTAAGATAGTTTGCGTGGATGGAGTTAGAAGGCCGAAAGATATAGAATTTTTAAAGAAGCTGAAAAATTTTTATTTAATTAGTGTAGAGGCTGATCAAAAATTAAGATATGAACGTATAATGGGCCGTGGCCAGAATCCCGGGGAGGGAAAGGATGAGTTGACTTTTGAACAATTCCAAAAAAATGAGTCAGCAGAGGCAGAAAGCCTTATTGAGGAGGTGGCCAACGAGGCAAAATTCATTTTTAATAACGATGGATCTTTGGATGATTTATATAAAAAGGTTGAAGAAATATTAGCTGAAATTAAAGAATAGAATTAATTAAATTTGGCTAATATTAGGCAAAAGTAATATTTATTCATAAATTAGCCCTTGACAATATTTTAATATTGTGATACACTGCAATATTGTTATTTGAAAATCCCAGTCCGCGAAGGACGTTTGGGTACCACTCCTTAGGGAGTGCGAAATCGAGACGGGAGAGCTATGCTTTCCAATCATCGTTCCGGAACATTCAGAAAAGGCGTTGATCCTCTTCTGACCGGATGAACACCGGTAGTTGTCACTGTTGGCACATGGTTAAATCCATGAAAAAAACGCGTAGGCGTTCAACCGCAAATTGCCAGAAGTCACTGCGTTATCAATGATTTGTCATTTATGACAATGACGAAAACGTTAGTGGAACTAGGCCAGAAAGGGAGCCGTTAAAACAGTGACGGCAAGTACAACAGCGATGCTGGTTTACAGCGATCTATCCGCCAGGGAAAGCACAATCCTGGCGAAAGTTCCGGAAATCGGATCGGCAAAGATCGCAAATTCGGCACACAGCCGATACACAACAGGTAGCCGATACAGGCATTTCGCCGCCCATTAGAGGCGACGTGGCCAAAAGTACGGTATACCAGCCAGCCCGCGAAGCCGCCGTTTTTCTTAGGAAAAACGGCGGTCTTTTTTTACTTAAAATAAAGGGTTGACAAATAATTTAAGTATGCTATAGTAAATATCCCCGATCATTATATTGCTTATTTAAGAGACGAATCATACGTCTCTATGGAATTATTTATTTCCGAGCAGCTTCCACACTTTTACAGGCAAAAGCCTGTACCGCCTCAATGGCCAAAAGTTCCACCGACAATCAGAACCTCTCCTTAGGAGAGGAACTCTACGGGGCTGAGAAAGTCAGGAAGCGCTGCAGTTGCTGCGAACAGGTTCATTAAGTTCTGTGTGACATCACATGTGCCTCACGAGGAGGCTACTTCTAATAACAAGTGACACACAGCGCCTATAAGCAGCAAAAAAGCCCGCAAACTTCAATGGATAACCCCCTGGTCATCCAAAGAAAAGTTGCGGGCTTGTCTTTTTTATAATTTATTTTTGTAAAAAAGAACCGACGGTGTAAAACCGTCGGCTTAACAAGTATTTTATATTAACCTTACCTTTTATAAACTACAAACTTAAATTTAATATTGTTTTCTTCAAAAATTTTACTTTCTTCAACTTTTTTAAACTTACTTGGTATAGGCGGATAAAATGTATCACAGTTAAAAGTCCGTTCAATTTTTGTGATATATAATTTGTTGCAGTTTGGATGGTTAATGGTTTCGGCATAAAGTTTGCCGCCGCCGATATTAAAAACTTCACCAATATTATCATTTTTGGCCAGTTCTTCAAGAGCTTGGTCAAAAGAAGTATAATGCAAAACACCTTTAGGCAGATCCAGGTTTTTTTGCCTGGATAAAACAACATTTAGCCGGTTTGATAACGGCTGATGATGTTTAGGAATTGAATCCCAGGTTTTGCGTCCCATTATAACCACATTATTTTTATCAGGATTATTACCGGTGGTAGTATCTGTAAAAAATTTAAAATCGGCTTTAATTAGCCAAGGCATTTTATTGTTTATGCCAATACCGTGTTTTTGGTCTAGGGCCACGATGTGGGAGAAATTTTTCATATTTTTATTTTTTGAAACCCAAATTTTTCAATGTCATCCTGAGGGAGGGACAACCGAAGGATCCCATTGTTTAGCGACGTTGCCTGTTTAATGGGATTCTTCGCTAAAGCTCAGAATGACGTCGTTAAAAATTTGGTTTTTTAAATTGCTATCGGCGCTTTAATTCCCGGATACGGGTCGTAACCTTCCAGGGTGAAGTCTTCAAATTTAAAATCAAAAATATTTTTTACTTCCGGATTAAGCTTCATAACCGGGAGTTTTTTTGGTTTTCTGGCCAGTTGTTTATTAACTTGCTCAGTATGGTTTTTATAGATATGGACATCACCAAAAGTATGGACAAAATCACCCAAACCAAGTCCGGTAACTTGTGCCATCATCATGGTCAGCAGAGCGTAAGAGGCAATATTAAACGGCACACCTAAAAATACATCAGCACTTCTTTGATACAACTGGCAGGAAAGTTTTTTATCACCTGATACATAAAATTGGAACATCGTGTGACAAGGAGGCGGAGCAGATTTTTGGCCGGCAATTAAAGTTTGCAAATCGGCCACATTCCAGCCGGAAACTATAATTCTTCTGGACTTAGGATTATTTTTTATTTGATCAACTGCGTACTCAATCTGGTTTATAGTTTCACCGTCATAACCTTGCCAGGCAGTCCATTGCTTACCGTAGATTGGCCCTAGGTCACCTTTGTCATCAGCCCATTCATCCCAAATAGTTACGCCGTTATCATTCAAATATTTAATGTTTGTTTCACCTTTTAAAAACCATAGTAGTTCATAAATAATTGATTTTAAATGAACTTTTTTTGTGGTAACTAATGGAAAGCCTTCGGCCAGATTATATCTTCTTTGGGCACCAAACATGGAAATTGTACCCACGCCGGTTCTGTCATCCCTTGTTTGTCCGCTATCCAAAATTTCTTGAAGAAGTGATAAATATTGTTTCATAAATTAGAATGTAAGGAGGCTAGAATGTAAGGAGGTAATAAAACTGGCATTCTAGCATCCTAATTATTTAGTTAGGTTATATAGGTTATATTAGTATATCAAAAAAACAAAATTTTTAAAAATTTGATTGAAAAAAAGGGTAAAAAAGGGTAAAATAGGTTTATTATGAAAGAAGGTTTATTTATCGTAATTTACGGCACTAATAATTTAGGCAAGTCTACCCAGGCGGCCATGTTGGTGGATGCCTTAGAAAAGTCCGCTTTAAAAGCGGAGTATTTAAAGTACCCAATTTATAGCTTAAAACCGACTGGTGAACAGATAAATAAAATTTTAAGAAGTAATGGTGACCAAGAAATTTCTGAAGAGGATTTTCAGGCTCTATACACTAAAAACCGCCGGGATTTCCAGCCACAATTGTGCAAAAAAATTACCGAGGGCGTAAATATTATTGCCGAAGATTATATTGGCACCGGTATTGCTTGGGGTCTAACTAAGGGCGCTGATTTGGAAAAATTAATAGAATCAAATAAAGGTTTGGTAAAACCGGATATAGAAATTTTATTAGATGGCGAGCGTTTTTTATCCGGCAAAGAAGAAAACCATCAGCACGAGTCAAACGATGAACTGATGGAACTGTGCCGTAAGAACCATTTGGAATTGGCAGCCCGTTTTGGCTGGGAAGTGGTTAATGCCAATCAAGAGCAAGAAGATGTCCATCAAGACATTTTAAAGATAATTGAAAAGAAAGTTAAGGAATTAGGTAATTAGGTTATTTATCTATGAATAAAAATAAATTATTGGTTTTAGTAGGTCGGCCGGGATGTGGTAAAAGCACTTTGATTGAAAAATTTTTAAGCAAGAATCAAAAATTTAAATTTTTTGATGTTTATAATTTTTTAAAACAGTATAAACCAAAAGACACCACCGTTGTTCCCGAAAAGTTTACTTTAAAAGCTTATCAGGATATGTATAAGGAAATTTTTAAAGAAGACCAAAGTATTATATTGGAGCTTGGCACCAATCATCATCAGTTTAATTTTGATAATTTAAAAGAACTGGCAAAAAAGTTTAAAATCAATTTAGTTTTCTGCGAGTTGGATATTGAGGAGTGTGCGAACCGACATCAGCAAAGAATTACGGCAGACGGCAGCAGGGACATGGGCCAGCCCGCTTTTGAGAGGAGGTTAAAAAGGGTTTTCCCAGACAACCATAAAAAATTGGCCGACCAGTTTAAATTTCCTTACCAACATTTAGATATGTGTTTGCCTTTTGAGGATAGAATAAAATTTTTAGAAAGAATTATTAATCTATGAATTTAGAACCCGTCATTGGTTTAGAAATACACATTCAAACAAGGACCAAGTCTAAGATGTTTTGTGATTGCTCTAATGATGGTGAGAATCAAAAGCCTAACACCACTGTTTGTCCTATTTGTCTAGGCCATCCCGGAACATTGCCGGTAGCTAATAAAAAAGCGGTGGAGTTTGGCCTAATGATGGCCCTGGCTTTAAATTGCCAGATTAATAAAAAATCAATTTGGGCCAGAAAAAATTATTTTTATCCCGATCTTCCTAAAGGCTATCAGATTTCCCAGTTCGAAGAGCCACTGGCTATTGAAGGCCATTTAACTGTTTTGGCCAATAAAGAGGAATCAAGAATAGGCATAGAACGGCTGCATTTAGAAGAAGATGCCGCTAAAAATTTTCATTCCAAAGAAAAAACTTTAGTAGATTATAACCGTGGTGGAACCCCTTTAATGGAGATTGTAACCAATCCTGATTTTAAAACTCCGGCCCAGGCCAAAGCTTTTTTGCAGGAACTTAGATTGATGGCCAGGTATTTAAAGGTTTCCAGCGCCGATATGGAAAAGGGCCACTTAAGATGTGATGCCAATATTTCTTTAAGAAAGCCGGGTGAAACTAAATTATATCCTAAAACGGAAATTAAAAATCTAAACTCTTTTAAATCTGTAGAACGGGCTTTAGAATATGAAATTAAAAGGCAAACCGATTTATGGAACCAGGGTACGCCTCCTAATTATCAATCAACCAGGGGTTGGAATGAAAAATTATTAAAAACAGAAGAACAAAGGGATAAAGAAGAGTCAGCTGATTACCAGTATTTTCCGGAACCGGATTTGCCGCCTTTAATTTTTACCAAGGAAGCTATTGACCAAATTCAGCAAAAATTGCCGGAACTGCCCAGAGATAAGCGAGTCCGTTTGGAAAAAGAATATTTGGTTAATTCAGTTGACGCAAAAATTTTGGTTGAGGATGAAAATGTGGCTGACTATTTTGAACAGGTTTTAACAGAGGCCAGGGCTTGGCTGGAATCAATGGGCGATCCAATGGGAACATCTGAAGAAATTTGGCAACTTAACCGCCAGAGATTAACCAAGCTGGTTACCGGCTGGCTGCTTTCGGAATTATTTAAATTATTAAAAGAGGAAAGTAAGTCAATTTTGGATATTAAAATTACGCCGGAAAATTTTGCGGAATTTATTTCCATCGTTTATAAACGAAAAGTTAATTCTTCAGCAGCTCAGGTTTTGTTAAGAAAGATGTATCAAACCGGCGGTGATCCTTCACAAATTATGGAGGAGGAAGATTTAGTCCAAGTGGAAGATGAAAGCCAAATATCAGAGGTAGTAGAAAAAATTATTAAGGAAAATCCACAACAGGTAGATGAGTATAAAAAAGGTAAAATTCCATTAATTAAATTTTTTATCGGCAAAGGCATGATGGAAACCAAGGGCAAGGCTGATCCAGAAACCTTGGCAAAATTATTTAAAGAGAAATTAGGCGATGGCTAAAAAATTTTTAATTTTTTCAGTTTTATTGTTAACACCATTTTTTGCATCGGCCGAAGCTGTTGATACCGACGGCGACGGTTTAACGGATGAAGAGGAAATAAATATTTATTATACTTTTCCGGATAAGGCCGATACTGACGGTGATGGCTATAATGATAAAATAGAAATAGAAAACGGCTATTCGCCTCATAGGGCAGGTGAGTGGATGATGCATCAGCTGGATTGGGATAAGGACGGCTTAAACGATATTTTGGAACTTAAATTTGGCACTGATATGCAAAATCCTGATTCCGATGGCGATGGCTATTTAGACGGCGATGAAGTTTTAAAAGCCTATAATCCGCTCGGTCATGAATCAGTTAAGTTGCCTAAAAAGATAGAAATAAGCTTAGAGCGCCAAGAATTAAGTTATTTAGTTAATAATATTTTAATTGGATCATTTCCTATTTCGGCCGGCCTTCCCGGATGGGAGACGCCGAAAGGCACGTTCCAAATATATAATAAGTTTGCCAATGCCTGGTCTAATATGGCCGGCCTATGGATGCCTTATTGGATGGCCTTTACTCCCAGCGGGGCTTATGGCCTGCATGAGCTGCCTTATTGGCCCAATGGTTACAGAGAGGGGGAGGATCATTTAGGGAAAGCAGCTTCTCATGGTTGTGTTAGGTTAGGCATAGGACCGGCAGAATTTTTGTATAACTGGGCAGATATTGGCACACCGGTGGTTATTTATTAAAATCTATCTTTTTAAATGGGTATTTTTTAAAATGTAATTGTTTGATATAATAGTAAGGTTATTATATTAGCTGATTTTAATCCTTATAAAAGGTTAGGGAGGAGCTAAATATGCCCAAAGCAAAAAAAATAGTAATAATTTCCACAGCTATTTTTGTCTGCTGGATGTTTTTTGGTATTGGAAGTTCAAGTGCTTCAGCGGCTGGTTTGTATATGTCTCCTGCTTCTGGTTCTTATAATTTAGGAAAAACATTTTCGGTAGCTGTTTATGTTAGCACTCCACAGGAAGCTTTAAACGCTATCTCTGGCACAATTTCCTTTCCCCAAAATAAGTTGGAATTATTATCTCTATCTAAGGGTGATACTATTATAAATTTTTGGATAGAAGAACCTTCTTACTCTAATAGTACCGGAATAATGAATTTTGAAGGCATTGTTTTAAATCCTGGCTTTATTGGCACCGGTGGAAAAATAATCAGCTTGTCTTTTAAAGTTAAAGCAGTGGGTTCGGCCGAAGTAAGGCTTACCTCCGGCTCTGTATTGGCGAATGACGGCTTAGGCACCAATATATTAACTGGCATGAGCGGCGCCACCTTTCATTTATCGGATGTGATAACAGATTCAGCCATGGCAGCAGAACTTCTCGATACTACCCGAGTTCCCTTTGAACCTCAGATAAGTTCAACTACCCATCCTGATCAAAACAAATGGTACAACAACACTAACCCTAAATTCAGCTGGCCAGTACCCGCAGGTGCTAGCGGGCTTAGATTATTGCTTAGCAGTAGCGCTCAAGATGCGCCTTCTGTTAATTATAGCCCACCCATAAATTATAAAGAACTGGATGAAGTAAGCGATGGCACTTGGTATTTGCATGCTAGGTTTAAAAACAATGAGGGTTGGGGTAATATTGCCCACTATAAATTTCAGATAGATACTAAAGAACCTGAGTTTTTAAAAGTTACTTTGGAAGAAAGAATTGATTTAACAGAGCCTCAAATTAAATTCAATCTGGAGGCCGAGGATGAAACTTCCGGAATAAATCATTATGAAATTCAATTTAACGGGGGAGAGTGGCTTGCCTGGCAGGATGATGGCAGCCATAAGTACCAGTCAGAAGTTTTAGCTCCGGGAGAATATGTGGCGGCCATTAAAGCCTTGGATAAAGCCGGTAATTTCCTTTTAAAGTCAATTGATTTTACAATTAAACCATTAGATACACCGATTATTACTAAATACACTAAGCATCTTACCACCGAGGACCATTTAGTAATTAAAGGCTCAACTTACCCTGATAGCAAAGTGGACATTTGGCTGCAAAAGAAAGGCGAAGAGGCAATAAATTATTATGTAGTTAGTGACTCTACAGGTGAGTTTATTTTTATTTCTGATAAGGAAATGTCTAGTGGGACCTATAAAATGTGGGTAGAAATAATTGATACTCGTGGCGCTAAAAGCCTGCCAACAGTAAAATATTCTATTTTGGTGGAAAGAGAAAATATATTTAATTTTACCAGCTGGCCGACTGATTTTAAAATAGCCTTATCCTTGTTTATAATAATTCTGGCAATTTTACTATTGTTATTCAGTTCACGTAAATATAGATTAAGACCTTACAATAAACGTTTTTTTGAAGATATGGATACTATTAAAAAAGAATTAAACGGTACTATTTTCTTATTAAAGAACGATATTCAAGAAAGAGTGGAGCTTTTAGAAAAAATTAAAGCTAAAAAAGAATTAACTAAAAAGGAACTTAAGATTGTAAGAAAGTTGTCCCTTAAACAAAAGAAGATTAAAAAGCGTAATAAAGTAAAGTTGCCTAAGAAAAAAATTATTAAAAAATAAAGTTTAAAAATACCAACCTTATACTTTAATTTATTGTGAGTGATTGCAAACAGTGTGGAGATTTGAGGTATTTATACATGTGGAAAAGTATTATTGAGAATGATTGTTTTAAGGTGTATAATAAAGTGCAGTATGCTGAATATAATACACTGGAAAGATCCAATATCAACACAACTGTTTAAATTTTTGAATTTATAGCCCCAGAAATGGGGTTATTTTTTTATCCATTAATAATTAACTAAATAACTATGGAAAAAAAGGTTACTCTTATCTCTCAAATCCTTAAAGCAGGGAGAGAAAGCTTAGAAAAAAGAGGTTATACAGAAATGGTAGTGCCCAGAATTGTAAGGGCTACCGGAGCTTGTGAAAATGTTAATACCCTTTTTGAGGTGGCAGTTAACAAAGATTTTAATTTTTTTAACAGCCAGGCTTATCTGGCACAAACCGGACAGCTTTATTTAGAAGCTTATGTGCCAAAATTGGAAAGAGTTTATTGCTGTGGCCCTTCTTTTAGAGCCGAGGGTTCGGTTGATAACCGCCATTTAACTGAGTTTATGATGATGGAAATTGAATTTGCCGGCGACTTTGATAATCTACTCGCTGAAATTGAATTTTTTGTCAAAGATATCGCCGAAAGCGTTGTGGCTGTTTCCAAGGAAAAGGATTTGGGGATTTCTGATGAAAATTTAAAAAGGCTTTCTAGTTGCCCCAAGATTTTCACTAAGGTTACTTACGATGAGGCAATTGAAAAACTTAAGGAGTTAGGCGAAAAAATTGAATGGGGGGATGACATAAGTTCAGCCAGAGAAAAAATTTTGGTAGAATATTTTGGCAATCAGCCTATATTTATAACCCGTTATCCGGATCCAATGTATGATTTTGGCAAAGAAATCGAAGTAGAAAAGTTTTTTAACATGTTGCCTGATAAAGAAAATCCAGGTCGGGTTTTATCCAGTGATTTAATTCTGCCTTACGGAGGAGAAGCAGTTGGTTCGGCAGCTAGGGTCCATATGGCTGATGAAATGGTAAGCCGATTAAAAAACTCCAAAATGTTTAAACGTTTGGAGAAAATGGGCGGCAGTATTAATGATTTTAGCTGGTATATTGAACAGCTTAAGCAGGGGAGCGTGCCTCATGCTGGTTGTGGTTTTGGCATGGCCAGAATTATCCAGTGGATAATGGGCGCAACTGATATTAGAGAGGCAGTTACTTTTCCTTCTAACAAAGCCGCAATTATTTAAATTTTAACTTACACGGAGGCTAAACCCTCCGCTAAACGTATGAACAAAAATTTAATGTTAAGACGAGGGTTTAGACTCGTCAAATTCCAGCTGAATTTTTAAAGGCTTACAGGAAAATTATATAAAATTTTTAGTTATTTTTTCAGCCTCAAGATAGTTATTTATCCAATTAATCCGGTTATCTCTTTTAAACCAAGTCATCTGCCTTTTGGCAAATTGATGAATAGCTGTTCTTAATTTTTCAAACATTTCCTCATAAGAAAGCTCGTTTTGCAAATATTTTGAAACAAACCTATATTCTAAACCAAAATCATTCAACCTTTTCCAACTAACGCCGTCTTGTTGGAGTTTTTTAACTTCCTCAATTAAACCCTCTTTTTCTAAACGATGTTTTAGCCTGGCATCAATTCGTTTATCCAGCTCATCTTTAGTAAGGGCTAATCCAATTTGTAAACAGTCATATTTTGGCAAATCGGATGGTTTAAATTTATTTTTTTTCTGAGAAATTTCAATTTGTCTGATTAACCTGCGTTTATTATTAAAGTCAGATTCATTTAATTTAAGACCTTGTTTTTTAGCCAGCCGTTGAAGTTGGCTGGTATTTAAAAAATTTAAAAACAATCTCAAGTGCTTTTTAGGTTTTATTTTGGCCAACTGGTAACCATCAATGATTGATTGCAAATAAAGTCCACTGCCGCCAACCAAAAAAGGAGTTCTGCCTCGTTTAATAACGTCATCAATAGCTTTGTAAGCCAGTTTTTGGAATTTAGCCAAACTAAATTGAAATTTTGGCTTTACCACATCAATTAAATGATGGGGGATATTGCCATATTCATTGAGATCTTTACCAGTGCCAATATCCATGCCAATATAGACCTGCCTGCTATCGGCCGAAACAATTTCACCATTAAACTGCTTAGCCAGTTTTACAGCTAAGCCGGTTTTACCAGCAGAAGTAGGCCCTAGGACAACTATTAATTTTGGTAATTGTTTATGGTTCATAAATCATCGTTTTTCTGCCTCCTTGATAGATCGCCGTCGAGGCGATTTACCGGTATAGTTTTTAGAAGTTTTCATTTTTACAACCTGTCCGGAAAATTTAGCACCTTTAGGGGCTTTTTTTGATTTGTCTGATTTTTTTTGTCGCTTTTCAGCTTTAGTTTGAATAGGATTGGTCATTATTTTTTAAATTAATTTACTTATATATTTTAACAGGAAACTGTATTTAAAAGAAATGCTTACTAGTAATTATTGACTTATATTGATATTTATGCTATAATTGAATTCATTGCTAACATTCGTTAATTTTGTACATTTCTTGGAGGGATGATGAAAATATTGGTAGCTGATGACCATCATAATCATTCTAAACCTTTAGTTAAGATGCTGGAATATTTAGGCCACCGGGTTGATTATTGCTATGGTGGCCTGGCAGCCCCAGAAGCCATTGATAAGTTGTCTCAAGGCGGATGGGATGTTGTTGTTACTGATTGGCATATGCCGGTAGTAGATATTGATGCTGAAAGATTCCCTGAAGGTTTTAATGAAGGTGGGGCAGCCGTAGTAAAGGCAGCTCAGAAAAAAGTGAAAACGATTTTTGTTTTCACGGGCGAAGGTAAAATTGCCGATATTGAGCGACTCGCGGGCAAAGGCAATGTCTTTGTCAAGCCTCATCAAACGATTGAAATTGCCAAAGCCGTTCAAGCATTGGCAAAACAAGCAGCTTAACATTTCAAGCTGACCCAAGACACATCGGGTCAGCTTTTTCTTTTTACCAAAATATTGACTCAAATTTTACTATATGATAAGGTTATTTGAAACCGTACATACAAAAAAACCAAGCAGTTATTCCTTTCAAGGAGAAGATCATGATCAGACTTCTTGTAGTTGACGACAAGCCCTATTTCAGAGATTTAATAGGTCGATTTATTGAAAATAAAACCATCAATGGAGAGCCATTGGAGATGGTTTTTATCACCTCTGCTCATTATGCTATCCAAGAAATTAATGATACATTACCGGACTTATTACTAACAGATAGGCATATTCCGGAACGGAACGAAGGCTTTGATGTTGTCTTAGCAGCGTTGAAAGCCGGAATGGACAAAGAAAATATTTTCATGATGAGCGGCAAGTTTATTGACAAGGCAGATGGCCTACGCGTTGTAAAAGAAAGAATCGAAGATGGTATAGGCGGTACCCTGCCCAAGCCTTTTACCCGAGAACAACTTTTCGATTTACTGGGAGTTGATAAATAGATCAGTTTTCAGCGATCGATCCTTCTAAACCAAAGCTTTTAGCTTTGGTTATTTTTATCTTTAAAAACTGACCGATTAAATCATGGGAACCTTTAAAGGTAACTTTGGTTAAAAATTCGTTTCGTCCAATACCGCGCCCATCAACTAAAACTAAAATTTTTTTATTTAATAATTTTTTGTTAATTTTTAAAGCTGATTTTTTTAAAATTTTATTCAGTTTTTCTTCACGGCGTTTTTTTTCTGCTTTAGTTACATTATCCGGCATTTTGGCGGCTGGGGTTCCCGGACGGGGAGAGAACTGGGCAACATAGGCCATGCTAAAACCGACTTGTTTAAACAGTTTGGCTGTATTATTAAACTGTTTTTTAGTTTCACCGGGAAAACCTACAATAATATCGGTAGATAGAAAAATATTTGGCATGGCTTGTTTGATTTTAGCAACCAGATCTAAATAATGCTGACTAGTGTAAGTCCGGTTCATGCGTTTTAAAATTTCATCATCGCCAGACTGCATTGGCAGATTCAATTGTTTGCAGATATGCTTGCCTTTGGCCATGATTTGTATTAATTTATCACTCATATCTTTAGGGTGGGGAGAGGTATAGCGGATCCAAAAATCACCTTCAATTTCATCAACTCCTTTTAATAATTCAGGAAATTTGATCTCGTCATCTAAATCTAAACCATAGCTATTTACATTTTGGCCCAGCAAAGTAATTTCTTTATAACCGTCATTTATTAATTTTTTGCATTCTTCAATAATTTTTGCTGAAGGCCTGGAGATTTCTTTACCGCGGGTATAAGGCACGGCGCAGTAAGTGCAAAAATTATTACACCCAAAAGAAATTGGCACGTTGGCTTTATATTTTGAAGAGTGTTTTGGATTTATTTCTAGGTATTCTATTTTATTCATATCGCGGATGACCCGCGGATGACCCGCGGATGACCCGCGGATATTTCGCAGATATTATAAATTTTTAATCAAATTTGGTAGTTTTTCTAAATCTTTAATATCAAAAACCAAATCAAATAGTTTTTCCATTTTAGGCCTATCTAAATCTAAAACGCAACCGGTTATTATTGTTTTAATGCCTTTCTTTTTCCATACATTAAATTTACCCAAGATTCTATCAATTCCTGATTGCCTAACAGAGCAAGCTACTACCATAATAAAATCAGCTTTGTTTTCAGAATCAACCTGAATGTAATCTGCAGAATCTAAAACAGTGGCGATACGTTCGCCATCTGCTTTATTCATGGCGCAACCCAGCGCCCAGATATAATATTTAAGTTGTTTGGTCATAATCCAAGAGATTTTTCAGATATCAGTTTCTTTAGCTTCTTAACGAATTTAGCATAATCAATTTCCAATAGTTTTTCTTCGCCCCTAACTCTTACAGCCAACTTATCACCTTGCCTGCCAGCAGGCAGGGATTTTAGTTCTTTATCACCAATTACCAAGGTGTAAGGAATTTTTTCTTTAGAAGCATTTCTGATTTTTTTACCAACAGTTTCATTTATCAAGTCAGTTTCTACGCGCAAGCCTTCTGCTATTAATTTATTAGCTAATTTCTGGCAGAACTTTTTATGGTCCGAGCCAACCGAAATTATTTTAACTTGGATAGGGCAGAGCCATAACGGGAAGTTGCCGGCAAAATGTTCAATTAAAAAGGCTACGCTTCTTTCTATGGCGCCAATAGAAGAGCGGTGGATAACAATAGCCTCCTGATTATCTCCCTTTTTATTGGTATAGGTTAGGTTGAATCTTTTTGGCATTACAAAATCGTACTGTACAGTAAAGGCGGTGTCTTCCTTGCCCATGACGTTTTTCATCTGGATATCAACCTTAGGGCCGTAAAAGGCCGCTTCATCTGGAGCTATTACATATTTACTTTTTCTTTTATCTAAAACAGCTTTAAGGTTTTTTTCGGCGCTATCCCAAGCTTTATTATCTTTGTAATATTTTTTATCATTTTTTCTATCACCTAAAGAAAATCTGTAAGAATAATCTTTGCCTGATTTTAGTCCAAAAACTCCGGCCACATATTCTATTAAATTTAAAACATTATTTATTTCGTCTTTGGCCTGTTTGCTATCTGCGCAAATTATATGCGAATCAGCCAAACAGAAATTTCTTACTCTCATTAGGCCGGTCAGTTCACCAGATTTTTCGTAACGGTATAGCTTAGCCAACTCGGCGATTCTAAGTGGCAGATCGCGGTAACTGCGGGGTTTGCTTAAATAAAGCTCAAAATGGTGAGGACAAGCCATGGGCCTTAGCATGAATTCTTCTTCATCCAGTTTAATTGGCGGATACATGGAATCTTTATAGTAAGGATAGTGGCCTGATTTTTTATAAAGAGCCACCCTGGCCATATCTGGAGTTACTACATGTTTATAGCCGCGTTTTAATTCTTCGTTTATTATAAAATTTTCCAGTTCGCGTTTTATAACGGCGCCTTTTTCGGTCCAGAGTGGCAAGCCTTTACCTACAGTTTCGGAAAAAGTGAATAAATCCAGATCTTTGCCGATTTTCCGGTGGTCGCGTTTTTTGGCTTCTTCTACCATTTTTAAATAGTCATTAAGTTTATTTTTTGATTCAAAGGCAACACCGTAAATTCGGGTAAGCATTTTATTTTTTTCATCACCACGCCAATAAGCTCCTGCAATGGAGGTAAGTTTAAAAGCCCTGGGGTCAATTTCTTTGGTAGATTTTACGTGGGGGCCTTTGCATAAATTTTCAAACCAATCGGATTTATAAAAACTTACGTTTTTTTCTCCGTCTTTTTTTAAATTTTCAATCATCTCAGTTTTATACGGATCATGTTTATATTCTTTTAAGGCTTCTTTAAAATCCATGGCATGCTGTTCAAATTTAATATCTTGTTTAATTAACTCTTTGATTCTTTTTTCCAGCTTGGGCAGGATTTCTTCAGAAATTGGTTCAGACAAATCATAGTCTTGATAAAAACCATTTTCAATAAAAGGTCCGACGCCAAGGCCGGTTTTAGGATAAAGTTCAATTATCGCCATGCTCATTAAATGAGATATGGAGTGCCTGACTTTTTCTAGCTGAGCTTGATTTTCTATTTGTGTATTATTTTTCATAATGTTAAAAATTAATAATTGATGATCAATGATTAATTGCTAATCATCAGTCATCATTCATTAATAATCAATTTAAAAACCCCTCATCCTTAAAATACCAATTTTGATATTCTCAGGACGAAAGGTTTAAGTATAAACTTTCCGCGGTTCCACCTGACTTGATTGATAATTATCATACTAATTCTTAATATAATCATTTAATCTTTTAGTCATTTAGTCTTCCATTGAAAAATCAAAGATAGGAAGATTAGTTGATTAAAAGATTTTTTGATAAAATATCAACCCTCTTATTTAAATTGTCACCTAAACTTAGTCCCGATGTAAAGTCGGGATCTCCGATGGAGTCCGAGACTCATCGGAGTCCTCGGACCCGATTTCGCTGTTAGCGAACATCGGGACGCAGGTTGGTAAACTACTCAATCATTTAGGTAAGTATAATTATAGATTATTTTTGAATGAAAAGCAATAATATTGACAAAGATTTTAAGATATGGTATTCTAAAAAACTCGCGAAATAGAATTTTTTAACCGGAGGTTGTTATGAATAGAAATTCATGGGCCTTAGATAGGCCAAAGGATGATCCAAGGCGTTGGGATCGGGCTGCAAAGTATACTGGCATTATAATAATTATTTCGGTGATTGTCATTGCACTTTGTGTTGCTTTGAATGTCCCATCTTCCCATGAGCTCGAACAAGAGCTATCGCCGGTATCTTCACCAAAACAATTACAACAAATACCGGAGGAATCAAAAACCCGTATCATGAATTTTCATGGTATGGGTGTTTTTTATAAAAACTATAATATTGACGAGAATTTAATAAAATGATATACTAGTTTATTACATAAAGTAGCTCATTTACAAAGGCTGATCGTCTGCCAAAAAGACGGTAAAAAAAGTAACGAAGGAAACTGACCATGAAAGACATGCTCGGTTCTGTTGTTCGCCTGCTCGTGCCATTACCCAAAGAATATTTGGGTACATTGTATGACCTGGTTGAAAAGCTTCGTGGCAAGAATGCCAAGAGGTGGTTTAAAGACTTGGGTAAATTTTTGCGCAAGGAAAATCCTTTCAACCTCAGGTTTGTTGAGTTTACAGATATTCCAAAGCGTGATGGAATGTTTAAACCTCAGGATTGGTTTGTGCCCGGTGTTCATCCCGAATCTGGGGTGAGTATCAACCGTGTTAATGGTAGCTTTATGAGTTTATTAAGTTCTTACCCTGAAGAAGCTTGCGAGGCTTCAACTATTCATTGTTCTAAGTCTCTAGGTCACATGCTTGGAATATCCGTTGTTGAAGATTTGGGCGGTGAGGATATTGCAAGAGTGTCACTATCAGAGATTTATTTTTTAATGGAACAACAGCCAGAAGGGGAATCAGGAATATTGTTGGTTGACGGATTACAGAATAAATTTTTGATCACCCTTGAAGAATCCAAATTTTGGGTAATATTGTTTTTTGAGCAGGGTGGCTGGTGTTTGAGCGCTGTTAGTATAGAAGATGATAATTGGTCTGGATTAGACAGTTATGAAGCTGTTTTTTCTCATCCAGAGTAGTTTCCGTTTAGTTCTTTGAGTTAGAAAGTAACAATCCAAGGTGTTCAAGTTTTTATAACTAGGGCACCTTTTTTCTTTTATAAAAAAACTGACGATTTATTAATCATCAGTTTTTAATTATTATTACTTAATTTCAATGTTAATTTTATCTGTAAGTGGCGGTAAAAATTTTGTCCAAAAAGGTAAAGAAATAGAAGCCTCTTTAACATCGCTTAAATTTTCTAAATATTTTTTAGCTTCAGTTTTAGAAAGGCCGGTAAGTTCCGAAGGATCAATCTTTACATTAGAAATTTCAATTACGTAATCGCCTTTTATTTGGGCAATAAGATTTTCGGAATTTTCATCAAGTAAAATTATTTCATAAATAAAACTTTCAGGATCAACATTAACCAAGGCGTTGTTGGTTATAAAAATTTCTGGAAGATTAGAGGAGGCGATTTTTTTAAGCTCTGCCTCGTCAAAAATAACAGCTTTTACACCTAAGCCTAATGTCATATTAAACTCTTTAGCTGTTGAATCAAGCTCGGCATCAGTTGAGTATTTAATGGTTTCAAAAACTAAAGCCTGTTCCGAAATTTTTTGGCCGGGCGGCAATAGTTCAGATAGCTCAACAATGGCAGCTTCACTAATTTTTTTAGTCAGCTCTAGGCGGGCGTTATCTATAACTGGCTGGTCAATTTTGTATTTAGTAATACTCTGGATTTTAAAGCCTTTGGTTTGGGCGTAAATTTTTTCTTGGAGGGGTTCCCATAAGCCGGGGATTGTTAGCTTGGCCGAACCGATTTCAAATTTGCCGCCTTCTTGATCAGCCACAGCCAGCACTGTTACTTGTCCACCGGCTGGTACTTCTACAAAATCAGTAATTCTATAAAGTTTACCATCGGCGGTGAGTAGCCTAGTGGTAGCTACTAATTTTTGATTGCTATTATGGGTATTATAAATTGTTACCAAACCGGAAGCCTTGCTCTGTGTTTCTTCATAAATTGTAGCTTTAAAAGTTTGGCTGTCTTCTATGGCTATCTCTAAAATTTCACCCGGTAATTTTTCTACAAAATTTTCATTGGGAGATAAATTATTTTTATCAACAATTTGGATGGCAAAACCGACCCTTTGCTGGTTGTAAAAAGGAGTAATATTTACAGTTGCCTGAGAAAGGGCGAAATAAAGAATCACGCCAATTAAAATAATGGCCAATATTATAAAAACAACAATCAGATTTTGATAGCTGGATTTTATTTTAGAAACCGGTTTTAGGGGTTCATTCATCATATGTTTGAAGTATATAAAATTAGTTGAGTTGTGTCTATGTTAATTAGCTAGTAGCAGGTAGGTAAGTAGCTAGTAGGGTAATATTAATTTATGATTAATTTTGAAGCTTCTTTTAAGGTTTCTTTGGCATTTGGCCAGGTTAAAATACTGATAGCTTCATCAAAATTATACCAATCAGATTTTAATACCTCTTTATCATTTGGTTTTAATTCTTTTTTATTTGATTTTGCCAAAAATATTTTTCTAACTGTTTGTTTATTTTCTCTGCCAATTTTTTTTGAATCATAAACAAATGTTTCTTCTAGATCAGTTTTTGTAAGTTGAATATTTTCCGGTAATAAACCTAATTCTTCTTCTATTTCCCGACAGATTGCAGTTTCTAATGATTCTTCATTTTCAATACTGCCGCCTGGTAAAGAATATCCACGTTTATTTTGAGAAACAGCAAACATTTTTGGGTTTTCATCTAAGTAGACAATTGCAACAACCCAATTATATTTTTTAGAATTCATAAATTATTCAACTTTAATATTTTCTTCACCAATAAGCCCTGTTAGCTCATCAACAAGTTTTTGATAAATAGAAACTTTTTGAGTTAACTTTATTTTTTGGCCGCTAATGTTTAAATAAATAGAACTGGACCCGGCATATTTGGCAAAAATGTCTTTAAGCTTTGGCACGATATGTTTTTTTTCTTCTGCTATCGAAATAATTAATTTTTGAAGCTGTTTTTTTGAAGGATCAAGATTTTTAACAATATCACAAATTACTTTTGGCGTGCCGTCTTTATCAGACATTTTACCCTCAACAATAATTATTTTATCTTCCTCCCATAAGTCGCGAGTTTGCTCTAAGATATTTGGAAAAACCAAAGTTTCTACATTGCCTGTTTCATCTTCTAGGGTAACGAACATCATGGGCTTGCCGTTTCTGGTAATTACTTTATGTATATTATTTATAACACCGGCTATTTTTATCCGTTTGCCGTTTGGAATATTATCAAGTTTGGCGATTTTAGTTACATCAGTCGGTAAAAAATTAGAAATTTCTTTCATGGGATGGGCGGAAATATAAACTCCTAAAAGTTTTTTCTCCCATGCCAGTCTGTCTTGTTTTTCATCCTCATTAATTTCATCCAGTTTTAGCGTTGGCTTGGTTTTTATTCCAGAGGCGTCAAAAAGATTTGGTTGGTTTTTGTTGCCGTTTTCTTTTTTGGAAAATTTTAAAAGCTTGTCTATATTATGGAGCATCTGGTTCCTGGAACCGAATTTATCTAAAGATCCGGATTTTATCAGGCTCTCTAAAGATTTTTTATTCAAATCTTTATCTTGGATCCTTAATAAAAAATCCTCCAAATTTTTGTATGGCCCATTTTCTTTTCTTTCATGGATGATAACTTTGGTTATATTTTTACCAACATTTTTAATGGCCTGCAGGCCAAAGCGGATCCTTGGACTATCTTTAGTTTCATCCGAAACAACCATGGTAAAAATTGTATAACTTTCGTTTATATCCGGTGGCAATACCTGGATGCCCATTTTTTCACATTCGGCAATTTCTAAAGCTACCCTTTCGGTATTTTCCCGGTCGGCCGTTAAGAGAGCTGCCATAAATTGGGTAGGGTAGTTAGCTTTTAAATAAGCCGTTTGGTAAGAAATCATGGCATAAGAGGCGGCATGAGCCCTGTTAAAACCGTAACGGGCAAAAGGCAGAATATATTCCCAGATTTTTTTAGCCACCCTTTCGTTAACTCCATTTTTTATCATGCCCTGAACCATTTTTTCTTCTTGTTTAATCAGTAGGGATTTTATTTTTTTACCAACGGCTTTTCTTAAAACATCGGCATCAGAATAAGAAAAACCGGCCAGCTCGCGGGCGATTTCCATTATTTGTTCTTGGTAAACAGCAATGCCAAAAGTTTTTTCTAAAATCGGTTTTAGTTTAGGGTGAAGATAAGTAATATTGCGAAGCCCCTTTTTACCGGAAATATAATCCGGAATAAGCTCCATAGGCCCGGGCCTATATAAGGAAATCATCACAATAATATCTTCAATATTGCTGGGTTCCAGCTGGATCAAATAACGTTTCATGCCAGAGGATTCCAACTGGAAGACTCCAATGGTTTGGCCTTTTTTAAGAAGCTGGAAAGCTTTTTGGTTATCAAGCGGGATATTATCTATATCAATTTTATCGCCGGTTGTTTTAGATATAACTTCTAGAGCCGTTTCTACAATGGTTAAATTTTTAAGGCCCAAAAAATCCATTTTTAAAAGCCCTAAAGATTCAATGGGGTGGAGTGAATATTGAGAAACCATATTTTGGTCATCAGTAGAGGCATGCTGGACAGGTACGTGGTTATCCAGGCTATCTGGAGTTATTAAAACGCCGCAGGCATGGGTAGAAGAATGCCTGGCTACGCCTTCCAATTTTTTGGCAAAGTCTATTAAATTTTTGGCTTCGGGATCTTCGGCATAAACTTCTTTAAGCTCAGGAACTTTTTTTAAAGAATCATCCAAACTCATAAACATTGGTATCATTTTGGCAATTCTATCGCAATAAGAGTAAGAAAGGCCCAATACCCGCCCCACATCCCTAATGGCAGCACGGGCGGCCATGGTTCCAAAAGTAATAATCTGGGCTACTTGGTTTTGGCCGTATTTTTCAGATACATAGTCAATAACTTCATCTCGCCTGATATCGGCAAAATCCAGATCTATATCAGGCATAGATACACGATCGGGGTTTAAAAATCTTTCAAAAATAAGCTCAAATTTTAAAGGATCAATATTAGTTATATTAGAAAGATAAGAAACCAAGCTGCCGGCAGCACTGCCACGGCCGGGCCCTACCACGATTCCGTTTTGTTTGGACCAGTTAACAAAATCCTGGACAATTAAAAAATATGAGGCAAAACCGGTTTTGGCAATTACCGAAAGTTCATAATCCAGCCTTTTTTGGATTTGTGGAGTTATTTTATTTTTGAATCTTTTTTCTAAGCCTTTTTGGCAAAGCTTTTTTAGATGGCTATCGGGCGTTTCGCCTGCTGGGACTTGGAAGTGAGGTAGCAGTACTTTATCCAGTTCAATTTCTAAATTGCATAGGTCAGCAATTTTTTGGGTATTTTCCAGAGCAGATGGCAAATGAGAAAAGGCGGCCTTCATTTTTTCTGGAGAGGAAAAAGAAAAATCTTCTCCCATCATGGTCATTCTTTCTGTATCCGATTGTTTCTTTTTTGTTTGGATGCACAGTAGGATATCTTGGGCTTCGGCATCTTCCGGATTTAAATAGTGGGCGTCATTAGTAGCTACAAGTGGGATATTTAGCTCTTCGGAGAATTTTATTAATTGGTTGTTAATAATTTCTTGCTTAGGAATGTTTGGATTGTGCTGGAGTTCTAAATAAAAATTTTCTTGGCCAAAGGTTTTTTTATATTTTTTTGCCAGCTCTTTAGCCTTATTTATATCGCCTGCCAAAATTGTCCGCGGCACTTCGCCTTGCAGGCAAGCAGTTAAGGCAATCAAGCCCTCGTTATATTTTTCTAAAAGCTCCCAATCTACTCTGGGCTTATAATAAAAACCTTCTAGATGGGCAAGAGTTATAAGTTTAAGAAGGTTTTGGTAACCGGTTTTATTTTTAGCCAAAAGTACCAAGTGGTAAGGTTCGCTATCTATTTTTCCCTGCTTATCAAACCTGCTGGTTTGGGCTAAATAAACTTCTACGCCGATAATTGGCTTTACACCCTGTTTTTTACACTCCTGGTAAAATTCAATTGAGCCGTACATAGAGCCATGGTCTGTTAAAGCCAAAGCAGGCATTTTAAATTCTTTAGCCTTGGCCACCAGTTCCGGAATTTTAGAAAGGCCATCAAGTAAAGAATAATGGCTATGAGTATGTAGATGAATGAACATTTGTTATTTGACTGATAGGTTGATGGATTATTTGAATACCCTGAAGTTAACGACCCTGAGCATGCCGAAGGGGAGTTATACTTCACGGGTATTTTGCCTGAAATTAGGGTTTTTGGCAAGGTTAGGATTATTGACTAATTTATAAATTTGTTTTAAGGTTTTAAAATTGTAATTTAAAAAGTTAAGTCTTTTTTTCAACCATAAAAAGGGGGATTTATGGGTAGGAGGAGGGGGCCTATAGCGGCAAGAAATTCCAGTGATGTTTTACATACACATCTTTATTTAGTATCCAGTACAAATGGTATAACAGATTCTTCATTACTTATAATGGAAATTAGGCAGAAGCTAGACGGTTATGGATATTTTCGGGTTTTTGGAAGAAGATTCAATCAGTGCTACCTGGATAACCAAAAACCCTGTGTGCCAATTTGTTTAACCGATAGGCAACATCGAATACTCAGCGAAAATGGTTTCAGAGTCCATGATTTGTGTGAACAAGTCAGCTAAATCAAAAAACTCCGTCTAAAAAGATGGAGTTTATTTTTTTTAAAAAAATATTTATTTTTTCTTTTTGCGTGTGGTTTTGGTAGATTTTTTTTCACCCACATAATCAGCTACTTTTTTGCCAACTTCTACAGCTGTGGTAATGGTAGAACCTATATTGTTTACTTTATCTTTGGCGTGGTTAAAAAAACCTCTAACTGCTTCCAGAGTTTTGGTAAAAGTTTCCATAACAATATGGACTCGTTTTAAAATCATGGCCACATAATAAATCATCCAGCAGATGAAAATAGTAAACCATAAAACACAAAAAGCTATTACGATGTATAAAAGGTCTTTTGATGTTTCTAACATAATATAAAATTTAAATATTAAATAATGGCTGTTAATATTCCTAATATTTTGTTTATCATTTATAATTATACCACAATTCAAAAAAACAGTTAACTATGCTAAAATAAAGCATATGGAGGAATATAAAGTAAATGATGTAACCGATTCCGAATTAAAGTTCGGTTATTGGATGGTTACCAATAAGCAAAAAATTAAAAAAGTTTTATTAGGGCTCTTAATTTTTTTATGTGTGGCTATTTGGATTGCGCCAATATACGGCCTGGTAGTTTATTTTATTGAATTTCCCCAAGATAAACAGATAATAAATAGCATGGCATCGGCAGTTATAGATTATAGGAGCTTTATTGAAGAAAATAAGCCCAAAGATTTAAGAATCACCCAGGCCCAAGTAATTTACACAGGTGCCAATAAATATGATTTTGTAGCCCGTGTTACAAATCCTAATCAAGCCAGAGGAGTGGTTAACATAAGTTATCAGTTTATTTCCGGTGATTACATAACTCCTACCAGCAGCCTATCCATTTTACCCAACCAGACAGTTTATTTGCTTTCATTGGCCAACCAAAGCGCAAGCCGGCTGGCAGCCCCAACTTTAAAGATAATGGATATAAAGTGGCAGGATTTAAGAAGTAGGCTGGAGTATTTATACCAACCTTTTGAAATCAGCGAGCCGGTTTTTAAAACAAGTTTAGAAAAATTCCGCTCATCTGTTAATTTTACCGCCGCCAATATAAGCATAGAAAATTTTTGGCAAGTGGATTTCCAAGCTATTTTATTTTCCGGCAATAAGATTGTGGGCGTTAACCAAATTACTTTAGAAGAGTTTTTATCAAATCAAGAAAGGGAAGTGGAAATAAGCTGGTTTGAACGTTTGCCCAGGGTAAGCCAAGCCGAAGTTGTGCCAATAGTTGATATTTACAATCCAGAAAATTTATTTGAAATCCCTTCCCAGGCGGTAGATTTTTAAAAACATGTTTAAAAGATTATTTATTTGGACCAGACTATACGATTGGTATTTAGTCATCAATATAATACTATTGATGATTTTTGGTTTGGCTGCCTTGTATAGCCTGCAAATTAATGTTTTGGAACCGAATTTTTTCTTTTTAAACCGCCAACTTACTTTTGTGGGGATTGGTTTGGTTTTGTTTTTTTTAATTAGCCATATTAGCTTTAGGGTTTGGGGAGATTATTATAAAATGGTTTTAGTTATTGTTTGCTTGTTGTTATTAATAGTGTTAATTGCCGGAATAAATATCAGGGGAACAACAGGCTGGCTGGAATTTTTTGGCCAAACCTTTCAACCTGTAGAGCTGGCAAAAATTGTCTTAGTAATATTTTTAGCTAAATTTTTTACAGCTCGTGGAAAAGAGCCCAGGTTAATCACGGATGTTTTTATTTCGGGATTAATTACGGGCGTTTTAATATTATTGGTAATGTTGCAGCCGGATTTGGGTTCGGCCATGATACTTTTTTTAACCTGGCTGATAATGGTTTTACTGCTTCCAATTAAGAAAAAAACTTTTTTTATAATTTTTTTGATCATTTTAGTTTTAGCCGCTAGTGCTTGGCTGTTTTTCTTAAAAGATTATCAAAAGGAAAGATTATTAACTTTTATCCAACCACAGCGTGACCCTTTAGGTTCCGGCTACAATGTCCGGCAATCGGTAGTGGCTGTGGGCTCGGGCCAGTTAATTGGCCGGGGGCTTGCTGTAGGATCCCAAAGCCAGCTCAATTTTTTACCTGAGCAGGAAACTGATTTTATTTTTGCTGTTATTGCCGAAGAGCTGGGTTTTGTAGGGGCGGGCTTAGTTTTAGTTTTGTTTTTAAGCCTGTTTTTAAGAATTTACAAAATTTCGCGGGAAATAAGGGATAATTTTGGCAATTTACTGGCTATGGGAATTATAATTTATTTAACCATCCAAACATTCATAAATATTGGCATGAATATGGGCATTGCGCCGGTAACGGGCATTCCTTTGCCATTGGTTAGCTATGGCGGCAGCTCGCTACTTTCGGTTTTAATAGCCCTTGGAATAGTGTTAAATATACATATTAAGAGCAGAAGCTCTATGTTCGCCTCAGAAAAAGAGCTTTAACCGGGAATTTTTTCCATATTTTTATCAATTTTTCTAAGGAATAACTTACTTGACAAAGTAATTAAGGTTTAGTAAAATATTATCTAACAATTCTTAAATTAAGTTACATATGAAAGCAATAAAATTAAATGCCAGCGTCCGCCAGGTGCCGACAGCTGAAAAAAATCAGACCAGAAAACAAGGCAGGGTTCCTGCTGAAGTTTATGGACAAACAGAGGAAAACATCCATTTATTCGTAGAAAAAAAAGATCTTGATAAAATATACAGAAAAGCTGAAGAAAGCAACCTGATTGATTTAGAAGTGGATGGCGCTGATCCGATAACAGTTTTAATTAAAGATATCCAGAGAGATCCGGTCACTGATGAAATAATCCACCTTGATTTCTATAAGATTAAAATGGGCCAGGAACTGCAAACTGTTGTGCCTTTGGTTTTTGTTGGTGAATCCAAAGCAGTTAAAGAGCTTAATGGTATTTTTGTTAAATCTTTGGAAGAAATAGAAATTTCCTGTTTGCCGAAAGATTTAATTTCCAGCATAGAGGTTGATATCAATGTTTTGGAATCTTTTGATGTGGTTATTAAAGTTTCTGATTTAAAAGTTCCGGAAACAATTAAAATTTTAACCGACTTAGAAAAAAATATCGCCACTGTGGTACCGGTTAAGGTTAAAGAAGAGCCTGTAGAAACTGAAATAGCTGAAGGAGAAGAAGGTGAAGAGGCCAAAGAAGAAGGTGAAGAAACTTCTGCCGGCCCTGGCGATGCTAAAGAAGGCGAAGGAAAGAAAGAATCATCTTCCACTGAGGTTCCCTCTTCCGATAAATTTTCAGAGGGCAAATCGGATGATAAAAAAGAAAAATAATTATTTCTTGAAAATAGCTAAAAATTTTGCTACCCTTAGAAATAGGGGTAGTTTTAATTTTATAAAATGAACAAGGAAATATTCAGAAATACAATAGGTAAAGTATTATTGGTAATATTCATAGCGGGCCTTTTAATATCTTCAACAATTTATTTAAATAAGCGCTGGGCTAAAATTAGGGATATCAGGCGGCAGGCAGATGCTAAATCAATAGTTAAAGCTTTGGATTTTTATAATGTTCAATTTGGAGAATATCCGGAAAATTTAGATGATGACGGTGAAGGCTGGGATATGAGCAATGAAGAAGACCAAAGGACTTTTTTAGAAACTTTATCCAAAGTAGGTTTATTACCAAGCTTGATATTTGATCCCAAAAACAATGAAACGCATTTTTATAGATACCAAAAATTTAACCGAGGCGATTTTGGCTGCAGTCGTTCTTTTGCGGTGTTTCAAATTTTCAGTTTTGAAACCAAAAACAACAATCCCGGCAGCGGCAGTTGTCCGGACATGGACTGGGTAAACCTGGCACCTGAGGGCTTTACCTGGTTTAGTGAAGAATAGCCATGTTAACCTACTTCAAGAAAGGAGGAAACTAAAATGGCTAAGCAAGGCATTCATAGTCAGGTGAGCGATATATTGCTCGAAAACATAGCTTTTTTATCACCTGAAGCAGCGGGGGAAGCGGAAAAGCTTATAAAAGCTTTCCAAGATGAGAATATCACTAAAAGTGAATTGAGGGAGGAGTTGCTATGTTTAGCTGCACGATTTGCCAAACTAATCGATGCAATATTCGAAAGAGTAGCAGGCCAAGCTACTTAAAATCCACTACCACCTAGCTCCTGTTAAAACATTTTCTAACAGGAGCTTATTTTATTTAAGAGATTTTAAATTTATGCCGTTTTTATCTTCGTAAATAACTATCGGCTTATTTTTTAGAGAATCAATTTGTTTAAAAAGTTTTTGGTAATCTCCAACTAAGGCCAGTTTAGGTTCCTTGGTAATTGATTGTTCCTTGAGGTCGTCAGCCTCAAGATAGGGGAGATTAGCTAAAATTAAGTCAATTTGTTTATCAACTACCGTATTAAGCAGGTCACTTTTTAAAAAAGTAATATGTTTATCAACCTTATTAAGTTTGGCATTTTTTTTGGCAACTTTTAAAGCTTTACCGGAAATATCCAGTCCGTAAAGTTTAAAATCGTCAATGCTATATTTTTTTTGAAGTTCTTTAGCTAAGCTGATGATGATATTGCCGCTGCCTGTGCCTACGTCGCAAATCGTGTGACGAGTGACGAGTGACGAGTGACGTTTTTTTATCTCTCGGAGGGCTAAATCAACCATTTGTTCGGTTAAAGGTCTGGGCACTAAAACATGTTTATTAACAAAAAAATTATAATCGTAAAATTCTTTTTGATGGGTCAAATAAGCAATAGGGAAGTTATCCAACCTTTTTTTAATCAGTTTAGCTAGTTTAAGCTTTTGTAAAAAATTTAATTTTTTTTCGGGATAGGTATATAAGAATTCTTTTGGTCTTTTAAAAACAAAAGATAATAAAATCTCGGCGTCAAGGGAGGCCGAGTTAGGGTATTTTTTTTCAATTTTTTTTAAAGCCCAGTTTAGGGCGGTATTTATAGTCATATATATTAATTTCAAATTATAAATTTTAAAAGAATTTTAAAGTCAAAATTTCAAATTTTTTTTGCCAGGTAGTTTAATGAGAATATAGTTTTAAAATTTAAAATTAGAGTTTCAATTAAAATTTGTAACTTAAAATTTAGAATTTATTCAAGATCTACTTTTCTTATGGCTTCAATAATTTCATTAATATCACCGTTTAAAATTTTATCTAAATTATGCAGAGTTAATTTTATGCGGTGGTCAGTCATCCTATCTTGGGGGAAGTTATAAGTCCTGATTTTTTCTGACCTATCACCGGTGCCTATTTGGCTTTTCCTGTTGGCTGCCTCTTCTTTAGCTTTTTTTTCTTGTTCATAAGCCAGTAACCTGGACCGTAAAACCTGCATGGCTTTTTCTTTATTTTGCAGCTGTGATTTTTCGTCTTGGCAGGAAACAACCAAATTAGTTGGCAAATGGGTAATTCTAATGGCTGAGTAGGTAGTATTAACGCTTTGTCCGCCGTGGCCGGAGGCACAAAAAGTATCTATCCTTAAATCTTTAGGATCAATGGTTAAATCTATTTCTTCCGCTTCCGGCATTACGGCCACAGTGGCAGCCGAAGTATGGATCCGGCCGGATTTTTCCGTTTCCGGCACCCGCTGGACCCGGTGGACTCCACTTTCGTATTTTAAATCTTTATAAACGTTTTTGCCGGTTATTTCAAAAATAATTTCTTTAAAGCCGCCGATAGAAATTCTGTTTTGGGAAATAATTTTTATTTTCCAACCTTTAGCTTCAGCGTATCTGGAATACATTCTAAAAAGGTCAGCGGCAAACAAGGCAGACTCATCGCCGCCGGTGCCTGCTCTTATTTCCATAATAATATCTTTTTTATCCATCGGATCAGCCGGATTTAAAGCTTCTGTTAGTTCTTTTTCCAGGGCTTCTTTTTCTTTATTAAGTTTATTGAGTTCTTCTTCGCTCATTTGGGTTAATTCTTTTTCCGTTTCATCCTTAATAATATTTTTTAAATCCACTGTTTCTAATTCAATTTTTTCTAATTTATTATTTAAATTTAATATTTCTTTAATTTCGTTATATTCTTTGGAAATTTTCTGCAATTTTTTAGGATCAGAAACAACCTCTCCGTCTTGGAGGTCTCTTTCTAAAGTATCAAATTTACTTTTTAATTCTTCAATTTTTTGTTTGAATTTATCCATAATCGCAAAAACGCAAAATGATAAAATCGCAAAGGTATTTCACAGATTTAATCAGTTATTAATTATTAGTCATCAATTATTATTCTATCATAAAATACAAAAAAGTTCCTGAATTACAAGAACTTTTTATTAAAAATAAACTGTTATTTTTTATCCTTTTTTTTGTCAGAAGCTTTGGCGTCAGCGTCTTTTTTCGCCTTGGCTTTGGCTTTTTTAACTTTTTTGCCTTTTCTGCTGGAAGCAACTTTTTCTTGCTTAGCGGCCCTGGCTTTAAATTTATCAACCATACCGGCCGTATCAACCAATTTTTGTTTGCCAGTATAAAAAGGATGGCAAGCAGAACAGATTTCCACTTCTATTTCTTTTTGGGTTGAACCAACCTTAAAAACATTGCCACAAGCACATTTTATGTTGGCATCTTTATGGTATTCTGGATGGATTTCTTTTTTCATATGGCTTACATTCTAGTTTAAATAGTATTTTTTGTCAAGTAACTACTGATAAACCACCGATCTATCACTGATGAAGCGCTGATTAATCACTGATATTAATATCGGTGAGCCATCTGTGGTATATCTGTGATAGCTCCGTGAATATCTGTGATTTATTTGTGAATAAATGATTTTTTGTCGTTTGTAAATATTTTTCTAATAATTTGAACCATTGGAGTTCCGAAGTTCACTATTAGTCCAATTTCAAATTTTGTAGAATTTAAGTATTTAATCAGTTGATTAATATGACTATTATAGATTTGACCCTGAGCTTTTATTTCGACAATTACTTTATTTTCTACTAGAAAATCTGGGGAATAGTAACCAATTTCTTTACCTGTAATTAAGTTATATATAGAAATTCTTGGCTGGGATTCAAATTTAACGTTTTTATTTTGAAATTCATCAATAATTATTTTTTGATAGACCTTTTCTTTAAATAAACAACCATGTTGTTTACTAATTTCAATAAAAATCCCTCTTAATTTGTAAGTTAATTTTTCCTCCAACAAAAAAAGAGGCTTGTTTTTAGACATCATAATCGCTTTTGATTAATTATTTATTTGATTTTAATCAATTATTTACTATGAGTCAAACTATAGTCACTGATAAACCACCGATCTATCACTGAT
This sequence comes from uncultured Gammaproteobacteria bacterium, assembly GCA_964588165.1. Lineage (GTDB taxonomy): Bacteria > Patescibacteriota > Patescibacteriia > UBA1558 > UBA10009 > CAZPMS01. The sequence continues at coordinate 177,449 of CAZPMS010000001.1, read as the reverse complement.
GAAGCGCTGATTAATCACTGATATTAATATCGGTGAGCTATTGATAATTAACTTTTAGCAATAAATGATTTGGATTCCCTGGAAAGGATAAAAACTGATAAAACTGTTAAATAAACAGCTGGAAATTCACCGGGGATTTTGTAGTAACCGCTAAGTAAAAAGGTTAAAGCCACAAAGATTACCATTACCAGGGTCCAGGTAATAATATATAGTTCACCAAAATGGTCGGATTTATAGTTCTTTTTTTGTTGCCAACGCTTGTATTCTTTAGAGCCTGCGTACATAGCTAAAATAGCGCCATAAATTACAGCTGCCGTAGTTATACCTTCAGAAAGCAGATGGTGGCTAAAAAAATCAACAATAAACAGGAGCATGGTAACCCAGCCCCAAAAGCCGGCTAAAAATCTTAAAATGGGCAAATTTTGCCAAAAAGATTGTTTCATACAAAATTCATTATATCACTTATTTAATTTTTTTAAAAAGAAAAACCCCCAAGTTTTGTATAACTTAGGGTGTTGTAAGTGGATAGAACTGCTTTCAGACTAGGAATGGCTGGGCCTTATGGCGATAGTGTTTTACCGTTTCATTTATTAAATAAATAGAGAAGAAAATAATTAAATGGCTTATAAGATATATTGAACCAGCGGTTAAACCAATATTAAAGCTTTGTTTGGACGAGATAAAAGTCATGCCAAGGCTGAAGCCAAATATTAAGCCCAGTATTATTCCAGCATAAAGGCATCTTTTTACATCAATTAGAGGTTTAATAAGTGCTAAACCGGTGAGTGTAGCACTAAATATGCCAATGATCGCACAAAATATAAAACCATCAGTTATGAATTTTTGTTCTACTTGATTAAGATCACCATACGAATCTATTACAAAAGATGATATGGGATCTTTGAATAGGAATAAAGCAAAAAGGCTAGCTAAGTAGATAATCCATTTGATCAACATGGTTTTCTCCTTCTCACTACGTTTGTGAATGTTCTATATTGATAGTTAACTATAAAAAATTTATATTGTCAATTATTTAACAAAGAAAAAACCCCGCTTGAATTTCCAAACGGGGGGATTTGTGGATAGAAAAGATCAGACAGGGTCAAGTATTGGTTGGTGATGTTTTGACATTGTTTCCTTAATCAAATAGACCAGGGAGGAAGTGGTTAAGTAGATAATGGAAAAGCTGGAAATGTGAATAATATCTATTTCAATAGCTCCGCTAATCCGATCTACAAAAAAAAGAAAACCAGTAATAATAATAAAGCTAATCGCAAGACCGAACACTTCCCAGATAAAAAGTTTAGCAATCAATTTATCAGGTTTTAAGAATTCACTTTGCTTAGTGTTCAGGCCGACGATTATACCCATGATCAAGCCAGAAATACACGCAGAGGTTAAGATAAGAATTGCAGATGTTTGTTTGTATTGACTGAAACCATTGTACCACTCCATGACTGGAGAGAACACAAAGTATCCGATTATAACCAGTATCCCAAGGACGAAGGCGAATTTAAACCATTGTTTCCTCATCTTTACTTCTCCTTATCTATCTTGTGAATGTTCTATGCTTATATAGTATATTAGTTTATAATTGATTATTTTGTCAATTATTTAACAAAGAAAAAACCCCGTTTTGTTTCAAGCGGGGTAGAATAATTGGTGTTTATGTTTGGGTATTGTTCTAAATATTAGGTAGAACAATAAGAAGGAAATAACACTGGAAATACCAAAGGAGGCCAAAAGTACGACCATCACCAGCGAACCTCCGGGTACTTTTAAAAACACAGAAGAGAAACATATCATGGCTGTCGAAATCAAAAAGTAGCCAAGAGGGATAATTCCTTTAATCATTTTACCAATAAATGCCATTACTGCCGCAAATATTAATGCTATTGAGGCGCCAAAGATTACCATGTCATTTATTACGGTTTGCATTTCGGCGTCAAAGTAGCTATAGCAAGTAGTTACAAATTTATACATTCCTTCTATTTGTGAGCCGAAAAAAAGGCTTACCAGCAGGCCAACGAGTATTAGGCAGCCAAGGCTGACTATCAATTTCTTGATCATTTGTAACTCCAAATGTGAATGAGCTTTTATCTTTCGCCCTTAGGTTATTAAATGAAGGTTGTTTTGTCAATCCCTAAGGTTATAGCCTTGCCAAAAATAGGCTATTGTGTTAAAATCTTTTCATGTAACGTATTTTGTGTATAGTGTATCCATAAAGTTCAATAAAAATAAGGATATACGAAAAACGATATACGATACATGATTATTAACTATCTCTCACATTCCCATATTTTCCTTGCGTTCATTAGAACGAAAGCGGGAATGGAGGTATCAAGCTTAGCTTGATAGAAAGGAAAAAATTATGAAAACCCCAGAATTATTGGAGATGCTTAAGGCCGGTGTGCATTTTGGCCATCAATCTTCAAAAAAATATCCTAAAATGGGCAAGTATGTTCATACCACCCGTAACAGGATAAGTATCATTGATCTAGAGCAGACAGCAGAAAAGCTGAAAGAGGCTTTAGATTTTGTTAAAGAGATTGCTTCCAAAGGCGGAGTAGTCCTTTTTATTTCTTCAAAAAAACAAGCTAAAGAAATAATTAAAACGGCTGCAGAAAGCTGTGGCATGCCTTATATTAATTCCAGATGGCTGGGCGGAACATTTACTAATTTTACCAACATCATTAAATTAACTAAAAGGCTTAAAGAATTGGAAGAAAAAAAGCGGACTGGTGAATTGGAAAAATATACAAAGAAAGAACAGCTGGATTTTACCAGAGAAATTACCAAACTTAATGATTTAGTTGGTGGCATTAAAGAAATGTCCAGATTGCCGGAAGCCATGTTTGTGGTAGATATTAAAAAAGATAAAAGCGCAGTAGCCGAGGCAGCTAAAAAGAAAGTGCCTATGCTGGCTATGGTTGATACCAACGTTAATCCAAAAGATATCAAGTATCCTATTCCAGCCAATGATGATGCTGTGAAATCTATTAATTTAATCACTAATTCAGTTGCCGAGGCTGTAAATGAGGGGAAAGCAGAAATCAATAATCAATAAGCCATAATCAATAATCAAATGTCATTAGAAATTATAAAAAAATTAAGAGACGAAACCGGCGCTGGCATTGGAGATATTAAAAAGGCTTTGGATGAAGCTGGCGGAGACGAAACTGGTGCCGTAGAAATTTTAAGAAAATCTGGCCAAAAAATTGCAGCCAAAAAAGCCGAACGTTCCACTAATGAAGGTTTGGTGGCTATGCATCAAGAAGGAAATAAAATTGCAGTGGTGGCTTTAGCTTGTGAAACGGATTTTGTAGCCAGAAACGAAAATTTTATTTCGGCCGTAGATATATTTTCTAAAAAACTTTTGGAAGTTGGCAAAGATGAATTTGCCAAATGGGCCGAGGCAGAAATCCAGAATAATTTAATTGTTAAAATAGGTGAAAATATAAAGTTGGGCGGTTTTGATATTATTGAATCCAGCTCAGCTGGAGAGATTATAGGAAGCTATTTGCATGCCAATAATAAAATCGCTTCTGTAGTTGTTTTAACTGGCGGTGACGAAGAAAAAGCCAAAGATGTAGCTATGCATGTAGCTGCTATGAACCCAACCTACTTAAAACCAGAAGATGTTCCGGCAGACGTTTTAGAAAAGGAAAAAGAAATTTACAGGGAACAATTAAAGAAGGAAGATAAACCCGAAGAAATGCTGGAAAAAATTCTTGAAGGAAAGGTCCAAAAATTTTACGCCGAAGTTTGTTTAATAAAACAACAGTATATAAAGGATGATAAGCTAACAATAGAAAAATATTTGGGTGAAGCAAAAGTTGAACGATTTATCAGAATTAGTTTATAATAAGGAGGCCCGCCTCATCGGCGGGTCTTTTAAGTAATAGTCAGATTAGTGTTTTATTGCTAAAATGAATTAAAGTACCACGGATAAATCACGGATATACGCTGAGCTATCACGGATATATCACAGATGGCTCACCGATATTAATATCAGTGATTAATCAGCGCTTCATCAGTGATAGATCGGTGGGTTATTAGTGCCATATGAAATATAAAAAAGTTCTCATAAAATTTTCCGGTGAATCCTTTGGAAAAAAGGGTAAAAAAATAGATTCAGCCGGTGTCCAAAAAATAGTGGACGAAATAAAGCAATTAAGAAAGTCAAAAGTTAAAGTTGCCGTTGTTTGCGGTGGCGGAAATGTAAGCCGGTGGAAAGATACTAAAAAGGGGGATAGGGTAGAAGTGGATATAAAAGGAATAAAAGGTACTTTAAAGAATGTATATCCTTTAGAAAAATTTTTAAAAAAATCAAAAATTCCTGTCCAGGTTTATACCAGCTTTTCTATAAAGTCAAAATATCCTATTTTTAATTATGCCAAAGTAAAAAAAGACTGGCAGAAAAATAAAGTTTTAATTTTTGGCGGCGGAACCGGCCATCCTTTCTTCACAACTGATACGGCCGCAATTTTGCGGGCTTTAGAAGTTGGTGCCGAAGTTTTTATAAAAGCAACTAAAGTAGACGGCATTTATACGGCTGACCCAGTAAAAAATAAGTCAGCAAAAAAAATCAAACAAATTTCATATCAAAAATATTTGGAGAAAGATCTTAAAGTAATTGATACTACGGCAGTTTCGTTAGCCCGTGAGAATAAACTGCCGATTAGAATTATTAAATGGGAACAAGATAATTTGGTCAAATTAATAAATGGTAAGAATTTAGGAAGTATTATTAATGATTAAAAAATAATAATTAAAAATTAATCAATCATTATTCATCAATTTTTATTTGTTAATATATGCAGATTATAGAAGTACAATTTACTCCTTGGGATCAAAGTTATTATTTTAAACCCGAGGATAGTGAGGGCAGGCTTTTAGATTTAAAAAAGGGGGATGAAGTTATCCTTAAAACAACCGTAGGAACAGATTTAGGCAAAGTAAAGGCTGCGGGCGAGCTTAGTCAAAAACCGGAAGGAATAGATGAAATTAAGCCGGTTATTAGAAAGGCCACAGCCGCTGACCAATTAAAGTATTTAGAATTAAATAAAAACAGGTTGGAAAAAATAGAATTTTGCCGTAGTTTAATTAAAAAATATAAGATGGATATGAAGCTAGTTGATGTCCACACTTCTTTTGATAATCAAAGATTGGTTTTTGCTTTTATTGCTGATGGCAGAATAGATTTTAGGGAGCTAGTTAAAGAACTAACCAGAAAATATTCCATAACAATCCGGATGCAGCAAATAGGCGTAAGGGATGAAGCAAAATTTAGGGGAGATATCGGCCAATGCGGAAAAACTCTTTGTTGCAGAACTCATCTTAAAGAGCTGGGCAATGTTACCACCGATTTTGCTAAATGCCAGCAGGTGGCCCATCGGGGGTCAGAAAGGCTTTCTGGAGTTTGTGACAGGTTAAAATGTTGCCTTAGGTATGAACAGCCAATATATGAAGAGCTGGCTAAAAAATTTCCGGCACTAGGCACAACCGTTAAAACCGAAAAAGGCGCTGGCGTAGTTGTTTCCTGGCATACTTTAAAGGGTACTATAGATGTTAATATTGGCGATGAAAAAAACTATAATATTGTGGAAGTTCCTATTAAGTAATATAATAATAGTAAGAAAATTAACTTTTTATATTTATGGCAAAAATTAAAGTAGCTATTAACGGATTTGGCCGTATTGGCCGAGCCGCCTTTAAAATAGCTGTAGAAAATAAAAATTTAGAAGTTGTAGCCATTAATGATTTAACTGATAATAACACCTTAGCTCATTTATTAAAGTATGATTCTGTTTACGGCAAATTTGCCAAATCAATAGGAGCTGATAAAGAGTATTTAATTGTCGATGGCAAAAAAATAAAATCGCTAACCATAAAAGAGCCGGCAAAGCTCCCTTGGAAGGATTTGGAAGTTGATGTTGTTTTGGAATGTACCGGCGTTTTTAGGACCAAGGAAACAGCTAGTGCCCACCTTACGGCTGGCGCTAAAAAAGTAATAATGTCTGCACCTTCTAAAGATAATGAAACCAAAACCTTAGTTTTAGGTGTTAATGATAAAGAATATAATGGTGAAGAAATTATAGATAATGCTTCTTGTACTACCAACTGCGTAGCTCCTGTAATGGCTGTGGTAATGGGGAAGTGGGGGATTAAAAAAGCTTTAATGACCACCATCCATTCTTATACGGCTGACCAGAGAATAGTAGATTCACCCCATAAGGATTTAAGAAGGGCCAGGGCCGCAGCAATTAATATTATTCCTACCACAACCGGAGCAGCTAAAGCCACAGCCGAAACAATTCCGGAACTGGAAAATAAATTTGACGGCATGTCAGTTAGAGTACCTACTCCAACCGGTTCACTTTCCGATTTTACTATTGTTTTAGAAAAATCCACCACCAGAGAAGAAGTTATAGAAGCTTTTAAGGCCGCAGCCAAAATGCCGCTTTATAAAAATGTTTTGGAAGTTACCGAAGAGCCGATTGTTTCTTCTGATATTATCGGCAATTCGCATTCATCAATAGTTGATTTATCACTTACCCAAGTTGTAGATGGTGATTTATTGAAGATTATTTCTTGGTATGATAACGAATGGGGTTATGCCAATAGATTGGTTGAGATGATTTCCGTAGTAAGTTAATACTGTTTAGTTTTATTTGATATTATAGTGAAGACCCTGAGCAAAGCCGAGGGGTGGAAATGGTGGAAGTTATAAAAAAAATTTTTTTAAAAACCGCTTTTATTTTATAGGCGGTTTTTTGATTGATATAATAAAAAAACAGGGCTAGACTAGAATAATCCAATCCGACCCTGTTTTGACCACTTAAACTTCTTTTCTAAATGTTGGGTATAAAATAATATATTTCGCCTAAAAATTTAGAAAATTTTTCTCGAGTAGTATTTTGGCTAAAAAAGCCAAATATAGGGTGAGGTAAGAGCTCGAGTAGCTTCTTAACCTCACCTTTTTTATTGTGTTAAATTTTAATAAAAAATATACTTTTAGAAAGGATCATTGAAATATTTAAAAATTTTTTTAACAAAAAAAATATGAAAAAAGCAGCAATATATACCCGCGTTAGCTCAGACGAACAAATTAAGGGATTTTCTTTAGAAAATCAGTTTGAAAGTTGTAAAAAATTTATTGAATTAAAAGGTTGGGAGTTTTATAAATTATTTAGAGAGGAAGGTGAGAGCGGCTATGTATTAAAAAGAACGCAATTAACTCAATTAATAAAAGAAGCAAGAGAAAAAAAATTTGATGCCCTTGTTTTTTATAGAATTGATAGATTAGCCCGGAATCAAATAATGTTTTTAAATTTAATCGCCGAGTTAAATAATTTAGGAATAGAAGTAAGGAGTGTAAGTGAGCCGTTTGAAGTAGCTACAACTACTGGAAAATTAATTATTTCAACATTATCAGCATTTGCTGAATTTGAACGCAATCTTATCAAAGAAAGAAATGTGGGCGGCATGATTAAATCTATGAACAAAGGTACTTGGTTCGGAAGTGTCCCATTTGGTTACAACAGAAAAAATAAAAATTTAATAATAAATAAAAAGGAAGCAGAGATAGTAAAACTAATTTATCATTTATTTATTAATAAAGGTATGGGCGTAGGAAGAATACAAAAAACAATTATTGGTATGAAAATTTCTACAAAATATGCATACAGGCGTACGCATAAGAAAAAAAATAAAAAAATATTTTGGGATCAGAATACAATATACCACGTACTAAGAAATGAGGCGTATACTGGTGAAACTTATTTTAGGAAATATGCTGACAGGAGTAAATTTAGAGCTAGAAAAATTTTAAGACCGAAAGAAGACTGGATAAAAATTAATGTTCCCAAAATTATTGATAAAAAAGTTTTTATTAGAGCAGAGAGTATAAGAGATAGCAGATTTAAAAGTAGAGAAAATTTTAAAAAAGTTAGTGATTCATTATTGCGTTCAATTTTAAAATGTGGCATTTGTGGGCGCGCGTATACAAGATCAATACAAAACCATTTTAAGAAAAAACATTTTTATCGAACTAAATATTATATTTGCACTAATAAGAGAAAATTTAAAACTGATAAATTATGTCCAGCTATACAAATTAGAACATGTATACTTGATGATGTTGTTTGGTATAAGGTTAAAGAGTTATTAACTAGACCAGAGTCACTTTATAGCTATATTGATAAGGATTTGTATTTTAAAAGTTATAATTTTCACAAATTATTATTAGTTGAGTATAAAAATTCTTTAAGCTGTTTAAGTTTTAAACAAAAAAGGGAAATAATAAGGTCAATTATTGAAAAAGTTATTGTTTATAAAAATTATTTAAAGTTATACTGTTCTATTCCTGCAATTAATAAAAATGAGTTTAATAATCAAAGTTTAGATTCAAATTCGGAGTCAATTAGATATATTAAGTTTAATTTTGATTTAAAGTATGAAAAAATAAATTTTAACGTAAATTCAAGATTAATCAATAAAGGAAAACTATTAAAGAGGAAAATCGGCGACCAATATGTGCTTGGTGAATTAATTAACAGAAGAGTTATTATGGAAGTTCATAATTTATTCGGTAATATAAGAAGGTTTTTATTAGGCATAAAAGATGTTGAAGAAGTAATTACGAAGAAAAGGGTTATTTATAAAACTAAATATTCTTTTCTTGAGATTGAGTTTAATGTATTTAAATTATGGGTAAATTATAGAGAAAATGGTGTTTGGGTCAGAAATCCTGTTAGAAATATTAAAGATTTTGATAATATTGGAGCAAAGATAATGAATTCTTATAATAATAGTTGTATTATGTTTGAAAAATAAGCAACTGGGTAAAATCGTCAGAACGAGTAAAAAATGATAATTTCCCATCAGTTAATATCGTAATTTCAATTAGGTTTGAATGGGAGTAAAAATTGACATAATAAAAAAAAGAGGCTATGGTAATTTTAGGGTCGTCGAACTATACTAAACTGCCTTATTATTAAGAATTATTATGGATAAAATAGATATTGCAATATTAAAAATAAAAAAAATAGTTGATGAGTATTTACCAAAAGAAAAAGTGATTTTAGGCGCACACGTTAAATATACGCTAAGGATTTCAAAAACTATGAATCGATGGTTGGAACAAAAAGCTTTTCAAAAAAAGCTAAGTAAAGCTGATTTTTTAAGAAAAATGATAGATGAGGCTATTACTAAAGATAAAGAATATCAAAGCCATTTAAAAAAGCCTAAAAAAGAAAAATAAATATATTGACAAAGTTTTGTTTTTTTGCTAATTTTAGGTAAATTATGCAGAGTAATACCAAAATTAGAGAGAAAGCTAAGCCTTTTTTTATTGATGCAGGCTCAGGTACCTTAGCTATTTTAGTCCATGGTTTTACCGGGAGCCCTTATGATATGAAAGAATTAGCGGAATTTTTAGTTTCTAAAGGCATTTCAGTAAAAGTGCCACTTTTAGCTGGCCATGGTTCCCATTGGACCCAGCTGGAAAAAACTTCTTATTTTGACTGGTGGGAAACAGTTGAAAATGAATTAAAAAATTCTTCCAAAAGATTTAAAAAAATTTTTTTAGTTGGTTATTCTTTTGGCGGTAATTTGTCTTTAGATTTGGCAGCCAGATATCCTGATATTGTTGATGGTATAACCACTATGGGGGTTTCGGTTTTTTTAAGGAAGGAATTATTAATTAAGATGGCAATGCCATTTTTCCACCTTTTTATAAAAAAATATAAGAAAAAATACGTAAAAAAAGAATATTTGTATGAATATGAAGATAGCGGTTGTTATGTTATGGTGCCAACAAAAAATGTTTATGATTTTTATAGCTTTATAAATAATTATACTAAAAGAGAATTGCATAAAATAGAAATGCCTTCACTTATAATCCATTCACGGGATGATTCTATTACCCATCCCTTGAGTTCCCAATTTGTCTACGATAAAATTAATTCTTCTGAAAAAGAACTTTTAATGTTGGATGATGTTAACCACAACCCGCTTACTTCTAAAAGAAAGGATATAATATTTAATAAAATTAATGAGTTTATCCAATCAGTTTAAGTTAAAATTATTTAGATAATTTACCAGCAGAGGTTGCTGGTTTTTTATTTTGCTGAAAACCCCTTTTTTTGGTAGAATTAAGGAAATATGGAACTATTTTTAGATAAGGATAAAACAATAAAAAATGAGAATAAAAGCTTTTGGGAGAAAGAAGCTAAATTTTGGAATAGTTATGGAAAAATTTATAAGTATTTAGAGGGTGCCACTCCATATAAAAAAATGCTAGAAGAAATAAGTATCATTGTTTCGCAAGAAAATCGTAAAATTTGGCTTGATGCTGGTTGCGGACCAGGTACAATGATAGATTTACTGTTAAAGAATCAAAGGGAAGTTTACAAGGTTTATGGTATTGATTTTGACGGTGTTATGTTAGATCAGGCCACTCAAAGAATGAAAAAAAGAGCGAATGTTGAGATTAAACACGTTGATTTATCGCATAAATTAACTTTTTTTGATAGTTATTTTGATGGTGTTATAGCAAATTTAGTTTTATCTTATATAATTATTTTTGAAAATAGATTTGTTGGAAACGAGGCATTAAAGATGGCATTAAAAGAAATGTATAGAGTATTAAAAAATGATGGTACTATAATTTGGACAACACCTATCGACAACGTAAAATTTTATAAAGTTTTTATCGCTTCTTGGAGGGAATTACTTAATCCTTTAACCCCACAATATATTTATTTTGGTCCAAGGATATTAAATTATGCGAACAAGATTCAACTAAATGGTAAAAAAGGAATTTACCATTTTCTAAGTAAAGAATTATTGTATAAATTAATGAGTGAGGTTGGCTTTAGAGATGTAAAAATTAAAAGGGTTTTTGCAAAACAGGCTTATCTTATAAGCGGTGTTAAGTAAAAATATGAATCAATTTATTTTTGCAGTTTCGGGTTTAATTAACTTTATTGTTTTTTTATTTATAAGTATTTTTGTTTTAGTTAAACGAAAGAATTTTTCTAATATAATTTTTTCGTTGTTAACATTCTGCACAGCTTTTTGGTCGTTTGGTTATTGGAGGTGGTTATTAGAATATGATAATTATGATAATGCAATTTTTTGGTTAAAGTTTTTAACAATTGGCTCAATTTGGATACCTGTATTATTTGTTCAATGGATTTCATTGATTTTTAAAGGTTTAGTAATTAAAAAATTTAATAGGTTGATTTTTGTTATTTCATATATTGTTGCAGTAGTATTTACATTTTTTAATTTTTTCACTCCTCTATTAGTTGAAAGTGTTCAGCAAAAATTATTTTTTACATTTTGGCCCAATGCTGGGCCGTTATATAAATTTTATATTTTATATTATTTATTACTTACAGTATATGCAGGTATTTTATTGATTAATTATTATGGAAAAACATCGGGTTACTTAAAAAGTCAAATAAAGTATGTAACTATAGCTTGTCTAATTGCGTTAACGGGTGGTTTTTTTAATTTTTTTCTTTGGTTTGATATTTTAATTCCTCCTTATGGAAATTTTATTATCCCGATATATCCAATATTAATTTCATATGCAATAATAAAATACCGTCTCATGGATATTCGGTTTGTTATTTCCAGAAGTATTTTATATTTCATCTTAATTCTTACTGTTGCTCTTTCATTTACTTTCATAACCTTCTCATCAGCCCAGTTTTTTGAAGGCCAAGGGCAGATTTGGGTAACTTTATTTGTTTCACTTATTATAGTTATTGGCTTAGATCCTCTAAAAAAATTACTTTCCAGCTTAACAGATAAATTTTTCTTTAAAGCTAAGATAGATTATCAGGATGCATTAAGGGAAACCGGCCAAATTTTAGCCAAAGAGTTGGATCTTGAAAAATTATTATCTTCGTTAACTATAAAATTAGAGGAGAGAATTAAGCTTCATAAAGTTACATTTTTAATTTTGAAAAATGACGGTAAAAGTTATGAAAATTTAGACGAGCAAAATAAATTGGAACTTCCAGCTGATGATACTATTTTTGAATTTTTTAAAATGCATCAAGAGATAGTGGTTACTGAAGAAATTTCCAGAAAAAAAAGTGATAAAAAAAATAGGGATAAAGTTGAAGTTTTAGAAAGGTTGGAGAAAAGGTTAGATGATTTAAAAATTTCTTTAGTGGTGCCGATATTTTCTGAAGAAGGATTGATGGGCATTTTTTTGATAGAAAATAAGCTTTCAGGAAGCCCATTTACTCAAGCAGATTTAGACTTTTTTGAAGTTTTAGAACCGCAGGTGGCCACGGCTTTAGAAAAATCTAAATTGTTTGAAGAAGTCCAGCTGGCTAAAACCAATTTAGAAGTTTTAGTAGAGCAGCGAACAGCGGATTTAGAAGAAAGGAATAAGTATTTAACCGCCTTACAGACTTTAATAAATGTAATTACTAGGTCTTTGGATTTTAAAAAAGTTATGCAAACCATTGCCGATGGAATAAGCAAAGAACTGGGTTTTATAGGGGGTATTTTAAGTTTTATAAATTTTGAAGATAATACCATAAGCGTAGGGGCGATTTCTAACACCACTAAAATTCAGAAAGTTATTTCTATGTTGCCCGATGACCCCAGTAAATTTAAAGTTCCGCTTGATGATCCGATAAACATCAGCGTTAAAGCAATTAAAGAAAAGAAATTAGTTTATAGTGATAGTTTTTATGATTCTGTGGTGCCGGCCTTGCCTAAGCCACTGGCTATTACCATTCAGAAAATATTGGACGTAAAATCAGTGGTTGCTGTGCCAGTTTATTCCGAGGAGAAAATAATCGGTGCAATAGATTTTGTTTTAAAAAAAACATTTGATGAAATTACAGAAGTAGAAGAGGAAATGATGAAATCGTTAGCTGACCAAGTAGGTATTGTTTATCGCAACCTTACTTTATACAACAAAATTCAAAAAGCCAACGAAGAGTTAAAGGTTGCCAACGTAAGATTAAAAAAGTTAGACGAAGCCAAGTCAGAATTTTTATCTATTGCTTCTCATCAGTTAAGAACTCCGTTAACCGGCATAAAAGGTTATTTATCCATGATTTTAGAGGGAGATTTTGGCAAGCTTCCTGAAAATGTTAATAACATTATAGAGGATGTTTTCCAAAACACCGACCGTTTAACCAGGTTGGTTAATATTTTCTTAAATGTTTCTAGAATAGAATCCGGCAGATTTGAATTATCGAAAAAAGATGTAAATATAGTAGAGTTAATAAAAGAGGTAGTAAAAGAATTATTGCTTACTGCCGAAAAGAAGGAATTAAAATTAATATTTAATGCCCCGCAAAAAGTATTAGCCACCATTAAATTGGATAGGGATAAGATTAAGGATGTTTTAGTAAATTTGGTGGACAATGCAATAAAATATACTCCCAAAGGCAAGGTTGAGGTTTTTTTGGAGGAAGTTGGCAAAGCAATCAAAGTTGAAATTAAAGATACAGGTATTGGTATTAAGAAAGGAGAAGACCAGGAATTATTTAAGAAATTTGTTAGGGGTGAAGGCATTGCCAAAATTAATACTGGCGGCTCTGGCTTGGGTTTATTTATCGCCAAAAAAATTGTGGAAGCCCACGGAGGAAAAATTTGGGCGGAATCTAAAGGCACTGATCTGGGCTCTTCTTTTATATTCACCTTGCCTTATAACAGCGAAGAGTAAAATTTGACAGTATTTTTTTAAAAACCCATACTTAATGAATTTCTCTTAAAATATCTGGAGAGATTTTTTTAATTAAACAAAGGTTGTTTTTTTAATTCTTTTATCTTTTACAAAAAACATATTTTTTAGTATAATTTAGCCATATGTTACTAATCTGGATAGTAGTTTTTTGTATCAGTTTGTTTGTTTTAATTAAAGCAGCTGATTATTTCACCGAAAGTGCAGAAAAAATCGGCCAAGTTTTAAAAATTTCGCCTTTTGTTTTAGGTATTACGGTTATAAGCATTGGCACATCCTTACCGGAACTGGCAACTTCGCTGATTGCGGTTTTAAAAGACCAAACAGAAATTGTGGCTGCTAATGCTTTGGGTTCTAATATTGCCAATATTTTGTTAGTGGTGGGAATTTCTGCCATAGTTGCCGGCACCTTAAAAGTAAGAAGAAGTTTAATAGATATAGATTTGCCGCTTTTAGTGGCTGCCACGGCTTTAATTGTTATTGTGGTTTGGGATGGAACAGTTACCATGGGCGAGGGCATTGTAGCAGTTCTGGGTTATATTGTTTATGCAACTTATACCATTAGGGGCCAGAAAGAAGAAAAAGCCGAGCCCGGAGGAATTATTCCCGGAGAAGACATTCCAGCCACTAGGGAAAAAAGGCATCATCACCGTAAAAAAAATCGTCAGTTTAATTTAAGTTTATTTGCTGTATTATTGTTTAGTGTGGTGGCTATTTATTTTGGTGCCGAATGGACAATTAGGTCTATTTCTCAATTAGCAATAATTTTAAATATTCAGTCCACTGTGGTTGCCATGATCGCTTTAGCTATTGGAACTTCTTTGCCTGAATTGGTAGTTTCTATTGGCGCAGTAAGAAAAAAGAAATACGAGATCGCCTTGGGCAATGTTTTTGGGTCTAATATTTTTAATGCTTTGGTAATTATGGGCATACCTGCTTTTTTTAAGGAATTAACTGTTGATAGCCCAACTCTTGGCGTAGGTATACCTTTTTTAATCGGCGCCACGGTTTTGTATACTTTTTCCGGAATTTCTAAAAAAATCCATAAGTGGGAAGGCATGATGTATTTGCTGATTTATCTGCTGTTTGTGTTTAAACTTATTGGAATATTTTAGCTTTTTAAAATGAAGAAAGATTTTGTTTATCAAGAAAAGCAGAAGACTTATTTAATTGTTGTCAGTATTTATATAATAGTGGCAATTTTTTTGCTTAGCCTTATTTTTTTGCCCCAATTTTTTAATTTAAAAGAAGCCTCGGTTTTTACAAAAATTGTCTTAATTATCGTAACGGTTGTGGATTTAATATTGTTTTGGTCATTTTCAGAACTAAACATTAAACTAACCAATAAGTATATTCAATTCGGTTTTGGCGGATTTAAAAAGAGGATTAATTTAGATCAAATAAAAGATTGCTTGGTTGAAGATTACGCCAAAGAAAATTTTTTTGGCTATGGCATCCGTTTTAGCAAAAATAAATCAATTGGCTATATTGCCCGAGGCGGCCGGGGAGTAAGGTTAAAAATGGAGGTTCGGGATTATTATATAAGTTCAGGCAATCCGGAAAAATTGTGTCAAGAGATTCATAAATTAATGATTGATAATTTATGATTCCAAAGAATGCAAAGAAAAAATATAAAGGCGTAATTTTTGAAATTTTCCAATGGCAACAGAAAATGTTTGATGGCAGTTTTTCAACTTATGAATGGTTAAACAGGCCGGATACAGTTGAAGTTATCGGCATTACTAAAAATAAAAAGATAATGGTGCTTCAGCAGCGCCAGCCACACACTAAAATATTTTATTCCATGCCGGGCGGTAAAGTAGATAAAGGCGAAACATTGCGCAATGCGGCACTTAGAGAACTTAGGGAAGAAACCGGCTTTAGTTCAAAAAAAATAAAAAAATGGAAGTCATATGAAGAATATACCACTATGGAATGGAGGATTCATATGTTTATTGCCAAGGATTGTGAAAAAGTAGGGGATTTAATTTTAGATCCGGGCGAAAAAATAAAAGTTAAATATTATACTTTTGATCAATTTATTAAATTGGCAGACAAAGATAATTTTTGGTGTTCCAGATATTTTTCTAAACATTTATTTAAATGTAGATTATATAAAAAAATCAGAAACGAATTTTATAAAGAATTATTTAAATGAAACAGCAAGGAGTTTGCTATATTTATATTATTGAGTGTAAAGATGGCCGCTATTATACCGGTTATAGCAATGATGTAATTAGAAGGTTTAAAGAACATAGTACAGGCAAAGGTGCAAAATTTACTTTAAGGAACAAGCCCAAGAGATTAATTCAATGCTGGAAAGTATTTGGTACAGTTGGCATAGCTTTAAAAATTGAATACTATATAAAAAGGCTGCAAAGAATAAAAAAACAAGAGATAATAGAAAAACCTGCCAAACTAAAAAAAAATTTTAATAAAGCCGGAAAAGATTATAAAATATCTATTTCTCCAGCTGTTGTTAAGAAAGTTAATTTATTAATAAAGAAAGATGAAATTAAAATCCATAAAGTCAATTAAAAATTTAAAAGGCAAAAAGGTTTTATTAAGGGTTGATTTTAATGTGCCTATGGAAAAAGGAAAAATATTAGATGATACCAGAATTGTTACTGCCCTACCTACCATTAAATACCTTTATAGCAAAGGAGCAACAATAATTATTTTAACTCATTTAGGTAGGCCTAAAGGCAAAGTTGTCCCTAAACTTTCAATAAAAATTTTAACAGTAAGATTGTCAAAACTACTTAATAAAAAAGTGGAACATGTTAAAGATTTTAATTTAGAAAAAATTAACAACCGTCTTATAATGTTAGAGAATATCCGTTTTCATCCCAGGGAAAAGAAAAATTGCCAGCGCCTTTCAAAAATTTTATCAAAACTGGCTGACATTTATGTTAATGACGCTTTTGCCGTAAGCCACCGTGCCCATACTTCAGTTTCTGCCATTACCAATCATTTGCCAGCTTATGCCGGACTGTTGCTTGAATCAGAAGTTAATAATTTATCTAAAGTTTTAGAATCAAAATTAAAACCTAGGGTGGCTATAATTGGTGGTGTTAAATTAGAAACCAAAGTTAAAGTGATAAAAAATTTATTGAATAAAATGGATTATGTTTTGCTGGGCGGAGCAGTAGCCAACAATATTTTAAAAGCCATGGATTATGAGGTAGGCAAATCGTTAGTTGATAACGAGCAGCTAAAAGTTTCCGAAAGTATCATAAACAATAAGTTAAGGTTGCCAGTAGATGTAGTGGTAGCTTCAAAAATATCGGCTTCAGCTAAGTCTAAAACCAAAGCGGTAGGCCAACTTTCTGGCAACGACATTATATTGGATATCGGTCCGGATACCGTTAAACTGTATTCTGAAATAATTAAATCTGCCAAGCTGATAGTGTGGAACGGCCCATTGGGATATTTTGAAATTGCTAAATATAAAAAAAGTAGTAAAAAAATTTTGGAAGCTATAAATAAATCAAAAGCTTATGCAATTTTTGGCGGAGGCGAGACTGTTCAATTAATTAATCAGTCATCCCCGGCCCGACTCCGCAAGCGAAGCGAGCGGGGCGCGGCAATCATTAATCATCAGTCATTTATTTCCACCGGCGGGGGAGCTATGCTGGAGTTTTTAGAAGGAAAGGTATTGCCCGGGGTAAAACCGTTATTAAAAAAATAAAAAATGTCAAAAAAATAACCTTTACCCTTTGACGTCATTCTGAGCGAAGCGAAGAATCCCATTAAAATAACTACGTGCTATATATTATGGGATCCTTCACTAAAGTTCAGGATGACAGTTTAGGGTAAATTCATTAATAAAAAACTATGTCAAACAAAATTACAGATATTTACGCTAGGGAAATATTAGACTCCAGGGGTAGCCCTACTATTGAGACGGCGGTTGAGGTTGGCAATGTTTTAGCTAAAGCTAAGGTGCCTTCAGGGGCTTCTACGGGTAAGTATGAAGCTTTAGAGCTAAGAGATAATGATAAGGTTCGTTATAGTGGTAAAGGTGTTTTAAATGCTATAGAAAATATTAATAATAAAATTAAACCGGTATTATTAGGTTATGAGGTTGATAAATTAAGCCAGATTGATCAAAGAATGATTGATCTTGATGGTACTGCTAATAAATCCCGCTTGGGCGCTAATGCCATTTTAGGCGTTTCTTTAGCTTGTGCTAGGGCGGCTGCTGTTTTTTATAATCAGCCGTTATATAAATTTATCAGAGAAGTTTATAAACTTAAGCTAAAAGATTATAAAATGCCAGTGCCGCTAACTAATGTGGTTAATGGTGGAGTCCACGCCGATTCTAATTTGGATTTCCAGGAATTTTGGATTATTCCCCAAAATATTAAAACAATCAAAGAAAGGATCAGGGCAGTTTCGGAAATTTTTCATAAACTGGGAGAGATTGTTGAAAAAAGAGGCTATGATACAGATGTTGGCAACGAAGGCGGCTACGCACCGGATATAAAAAATACCATCGAAGCTTGGGAAATGATTGTTCAAGCCGTTAAAGAAGCTAATTATGATTTAGGCAAAGAAATTTTTTTAGGCATGGATGCTGGGGCCTCGGAATTTTATAAAAACGGTAAATATAAAATAAAATTGGAAGATAAAGATTATTCAGCCGAAGAGCTAAGCCAACTATATCAATCTTGGATGGCTAAATATCCTTTTTTAGCTTTTGAAGATCCATTTGATCAGGATGATTGGGAAGCCTGGACTAAATTTAAAAAACAACTATCAAAAGTTAATTCAGAAATATTAATAGTTGGTGATGATTTATTTACTACTAATGTTAGTCGCTTGCAAAAGGGAATAGAAAAAGATGCTGCCAATGCCATTTTAATCAAGCTTAATCAAATTGGCACATTAACCGAAACTATTAATTGTATCAATTTGGCTCGTAAAAATAATTATAAAATTGCCGTCTCTCATAGGAGCGGCGAAACAACGGATGATTTTATTGCCGATTTAGCAGTGGCTGTAAATAGTGAATATATAAAAACTGGCGCACCTTCGCGTTCCGAAAGAGTAGCCAAATATAATCGGTTAATGGAAATAGAAGAGGAATTGTAAAAACCTTGCCTCCATGTCATTCTGAGCGAAGCGAAGAATCCCATTATTCCGGCAACGTTGTGGGCTTAATGGGATCCTTCGGTCGTTCCTCCCTCAGGATGACAGCTGGGAGATGCGAGGCTTTTTTAAAACACTAAAAAATGCTAAAATTAGTATAAGATAATTAATATCTATTCATTTTATATATGATAAAAAATAAATTTTCCGGCCCTCTGGTATTGGCTATTTTAGACGGCTGGGGTCAAGCTTCACACGAGAAAGGCAATGCCATTAAATTGGCCAAAACGCCTGTTATAGATGGTTTAATTAAGAAATACCCTAATAGCCAACTTTTAACCCATGGTAAGCGGGTGGGCTTAATCGGCAACCAGAAAGGCAATTCAGAGGCCGGCCATATTAACCTTGGTGCCGGAAGAATTGTAGAGCAGGATGTGGTAGTAATTTCCAGAGAAATTAAAGAAGGCCGTTTTTTTAAAAATCCGGCTTTTGTTTCATCTGTTTCACATGTTCAAAAAAATAATTCCCAAATGCATTTAATGGGTCTTTTATCGGGTAGCCAAAGTGCTCATGTAGAAATGAAGCATATTTATGCTTTAATTAGATATCTGGGTTCAGAAGGAATAGAAAAAGTTTATTTCCATCTTTTTACAGACGGCCGTGATGCCCCGCAGCATGCCGCTTTAAAGTATTTAGAGAGGTTAAAAAAACAGTTTTTAGGCAACGAAAAAATAGCTTCAATCTGCGGACGGTTTTATGCTATGGATAGGAATAAGAGCTGGGAAAGAACCGGCTTGGCTTACAGGATGTTAACCAGAGGTGAAGGTATAAAAGTAGAAAGTGCCGAAGACGCCATACTCCAAGCTTATAACCGCAAAGAAACAGATGAATTTATAAAACCAACTGTAATAACCAAAAATGGCAAGCCTATTGCTACCATTAAAGATAATGATAGCGTTATTTTTTTCAATCTAAGGTCAGATAGGGCCAGGCAGCTTAGCAAGGCTTTTGTTCAAAAAAGATTTTGCCAAAAAAATAAAGGCTGCTTTGTTAGGCGCAGGTTTATAAAAAATTTAAAATATGTGGCCATGACAGATTTTGGTCCGGATTTAGACCATATTTTAACTGCTTATCCTTCCAAAGATGTTAAGCAAACTCTGCCCATGGTAATGAAAGATTACAAACAGCTGTATATTTCAGAAACGGAAAAATATGCCCATATAACTTTCTTTTTTAATGGCGGTTATGACCATGCAGTAGGCGGTGAAGAAAGAATAATAATTCCCTCGCCAAATGTAATGTCTTATGCGGATAAACCGGAAATGTCAGCCTTGAGCGTTACTAAAAAATTAATTTCTAAAATTAAAAGCGGTACCCAGTTTATTGTGGTTAATTATGGCAATCCTGATATGATAGGCCATACAGGTTTTTTGAAAGCGGCTATAAAGGCGGTTGAAGTTTGTGATAGTTTAGTTGGTAAAATTGTTAAAGAAGTGCTGGCTAAAGGAGGCGCGGTTTTAATTACGGCCGACCATGGCAATGTAGAAGAAATGATAAATTTAAAAACGGGCGAAGTTGATACCGAACATTCAATTTATCCGGTGCCGTTTATTTTGGTTTCCAATAAGCATAAAGATGTTAAATTATCAGACGGTATTTTGGGCGATGTAGCTCCAACCATTTTGGATATTTTTGGAGTCCCTAAGCCAAAAGTAATGAAAGGTAAAAGTTTAATAAAAAAGTAATATGATAACAGAATCAAGGCCAAAGCCGGTGGTACTAATGATATTAGACGGTTTTGGTGTTGCCGGCCCTTCTAAGGGCAATGCCATAACCATGGCTAAAAAGCCTAACTTGGATTCTTATTTAAGTAATTATCCGGTGCTTAATTTGCAGGCTGCCGGAGAAGCCGTGGGCCTTTCTTGGGGCGAGATGGGCAATAGCGAGGTAGGTCATATTTCACTTGGTTCCGGTAAAATAATTTTCCAAAATTTACCCAGGCTTTCCAGGGCTATTTCTGACGGCAGTTTTTTTAAAAATAAAGCTTTTTTAAAGGCATGCCAGCAGGTTAACCAAAAGAAAGGCAATTTACATATTATGGGCCTTATTAGCCCAGGAGGCGTCCATTCATACAATGAACATGCTTATGCTTTGGTGGAAATGGCACAAAAGCAGAAAGTTAATAATGTTTTTTTACATCTTTTTTTAGACGGAAGGGATACCCCATATAATAGCGGAAAAAAATATGTGGAACAGCTTCAAAAAAAATTAGCTCAAATTGGTTTGGGAGAAATAGCATCTATCTCCGGAAGGTACTGGGCTATGGACAGGGATAACCATTGGGATAGGATAGAAAAAGCTTATTTGGCTTTAACTGCCGGCCGGGCAAAAAAAACTTATGATGATCCTATTAAAGCTATTAAGGAGTCATATAAAGAAAAAGTATATGATGAAGAATTTGAACCTGCCATAATTACTAAAGATGGCCAGCCTAAAGCTATAATAAAAGAAGGTGATAGCGTTATATTTTTTAATTTTCGGGCCGATAGGGCCAGGCAGATAACAAAAGCTTTTGTATTACCCAGTTTTACTAAATTTAACCGGCCAAAATATTTAAGGGATTTGGTTTTTGTGGCTATGACTGAATACGAAAAAGATCTGCCTATAGAAGTTGCATTTGGGCCTCAAAAAATAGAAATGCCTTTAGCCAGAGTTATTTCCGAAGCAGGTTTAAAACAACTTCATATTTCGGAAACGGAAAAATATGCCCATGTAACTTTTTTCTTTAATGGCGGCAGGGAAGAAAAGTTTAAAGGTGAAGAAAGAATTATCGTGCCTTCGCCACAAGTGCTAAATTACGACCAAAAACCCGAGATGTCAGCAGTTAAAGTAATGGAAAAAATAATTAAAGAAATTGATTCTGAAAAATTTGATTTTATAATAGTTAATTTTGCCAATCCGGATATGGTAGGCCACACCGGTAATTTATCAGCCACAGTTCAGGCAATTGAAATTATTGATGAAATAGTCGGCCAAATTGTAAGCAGAGTTTTATCTAAAGGTGGAGTGACTTTAATTACAGCCGACCATGGCAATGCCGAAGAGGTTTATAAACTTCAAACAGGCGAGATAGATAAAGAACACAGTATTAATCCGGTACCTTTTTATATAATTGGCCAGATGTTTGAGGGCAAAGTGGCGGCTGGTGCGGCCGGTGCCGGCAAAGACTTAAGCCAAATAGTTTCTGCCGGTGTTTTGGCTGATGTAGCGCCGACTGTTTTAAAAATTATGGGCTTAAAGAGGCCAGAAGAAATGACGGGGAGAAGTTTGATATAGAGTTTTATTCATAGGTTATAGTTCATGGATTATTTCTATAAATATGATGACCTATGAACCATAACCCATAATCTAATTAGTTATGAATAATTTTTAAAACAATGCCTGAGCTTCCAGAAGTGCAGACCGTAGCTGATAACCTTGCTAAAAAAATCGTTGGCAAGGTTTTTAAAGCTGCCGAGGTTAAAGTTTTTAAAATGGTAAATTATGGATTCAAATCAAAAATTAAGAATCAAA
Organism: uncultured Gammaproteobacteria bacterium; assembly: GCA_964588165.1. Lineage (GTDB taxonomy): Bacteria > Patescibacteriota > Patescibacteriia > UBA1558 > UBA10009 > CAZPMS01. Next base: position 155,056 of record CAZPMS010000001.1, on the reverse strand, counting down.
AAGTAAAAAAAGTATTCCGTAGAGCTAAAATGATTGTTATTGAGCTGACATCGAACGATTCAATTATTGTCCATTTAAAAATGACCGGCCAACTTATTTTTGTAGATAAAAAAGGTAAAGCTATTGGTGGCGGTCATCCAATCCAGTCAAATGGTATTGATTTAACCAAGCCAAATAAATATACTCACATAATTTTAAAATTTTCCGACGGCAGCAGGTTATTATTTCATGATGTAAGGAGGTTCGGCTGGATGAGGTTAGTAACCGATAACGAGTACTCATTAATTAGTAATCAGCACGGGGTTGAGCCGTTATCAAGTGAGCTTAGCTTATCAAAATTCAAAGAGATTTTAGTTAAGCGTCTAAAGGCAAAAATAAAGCAGCTGTTATTAAGCCAGGACTTAATTGTTGGTATTGGCAACATATATGCTGATGAAAGTTTATTTGTGGCTGGTATAAATCCGCTACGGCAGGTAAAAACTTTAAGCCAATTAGAAATTAAAAAGTTACATCAATCAATTATAAAAATTTTAAAGCAGGCTGTTAAATCGGGCGGCACATCGGTTAATACTTTTGTAAACTCTGACGGCCAGCGTGGTAAGTTTGTAGAAAAATTAAAAGTTTACGGCCGGGGAGGACTAAAATGTTTTAACTGCAAGTCAATTTTAATAAAAACTAAACTTGGTGGCAGGGGAACGGTTTATTGCAAAAAATGCCAAAAATAAAAAAAACCAACTGATTTATGTCAATTGGTTTTAAGTTGAAAGGGGAGTACTTCTGTCGCAATTGCATCGCCGGTCTAAGGAAGAGTATCTCGTTCCTTGTAAAAAGTGTCAGCAGTCTTAAACTAGCAGTTAAAGTCACAAGGAACCTCTAACTTCACCAAAAGATGACAACTAGACGGCTAGCTAAAGTTTCAGGTTCGTCCCCCTCTTATATAAAGATTCAATAAATTAATCATTTCGGCCGATTTCGCCTTTAAAATATTTTACCACTCTTTTGCCTTCTAGTGCAACATACATAATAGGTACCATTACTAAAGTAAGGAAAGTGGCGAAAATAAGTCCAAAAATTATACTAAAGGCTAGGCCTGCCCACATTGGGTCAGATAAGCCAAGCGGTAATATGCCGGCTACAGTGGTAATAGTAGTTAATAAAATTGGCTGCATCCTGGATTGAGAAGCTTCTATAATGCCTCCTTTAAGCGGCATTTTATCAGAATAGATATTTTGGTTAATCTTATCAATTAAGATAATGGCGTCATTTACCACAATTCCGGCTAGGCCCACAATGCCTATAAAAGCAGGCAGCGAAAATTCCAACCTTAATAAGGTTAAGCCAAAGAAAACGCCAATAATGGCTAGTGGCAATGTGGAAAGTATAATCAAAGGCTGTTTAAAGGAGTTAAACTGTAATACTAGGATTATGGCAATTAAGATAATGGCCAGTATTAATGATAAGAAAATTTCGGTAAATGATTTTTGAATATCTTCCACTTCACCTCCGTAGCTTATCCTATAGCCAACAGGAATATCGTAACCCTCTACTTTTTCCTGAATTTCGGCAAATATTTCTTGGGCGGTTTTGCCCTCAGTATTGGCAGCAACGTTAATTATCCTTTCACCATTACGGTGATTAATGCTAACCAAGCTTGGTTCAAACCTTTTTTCGGTTAGAACAGAAATTGGCACATTGTGTCCGGTAGGGGTGGTAATTAACAAGTTATCAATATCATCAATGCTTACCAGCTGTTTTTCGTTTAAGGCCACATTAATTTTTACGTCTTCGTTATTTAAATTAACTTCCGAGGCATCTACGCCATAGATTTGCTGCCTTAAGTTGGTAGCAAAAGTTAAGTTATTAAGTCCGTATTTAGCCAGAATATCGCTCTTGGGGTATAGTACAAATTCTCCGGCGGCATCTTCTACACTTTTGGAAATATTAACTGCACCTTCTATGTTTTTTAGATCGGCCATTATTTTATCGGCCAGTTTGTTTAAAGTGTTAAGATCCTCGCCCGTTAACCTAATATCAACCGGCTTGCCGGTTGGCGGGCCGGCTGTAAGTTCTTCTATTTTAACTTCTGCTTCGGTAATTTTTTCAAATTTATTTCTTAATTCCTCGGCTACTTCAAAACTTTTTCTATCTCTTTTATCTTTATCCACTAAATTAACATTTATATTAGCTTTATTGGCGCTTCCAGAAGATGAACCGAATTCAAAATTAACTGAAGCCGAACTGCCCACAGAGGTTACAAAGTTCTCTATATCTTTTGTTTGGTATAAAATTTTCTCTACTTTTTTTGTTATCTCATCGGTTACTTCTAAAGTACTGCCAATAGGTGTTTTAATATTCACATAAAAATAATCAATATCAATAGTGGGGAACATTTCTATTTTTAAAATTCCTAAGAAAGGAAAAGTGCTAAAAATTATAAACAAAACCCAGGCTCCTATTATGTATTTTTTTCTTTTCTTTTTATTTGGTAGAACGTTTTCTAGTAAATTAACGTGTTTGTTTTTTACTTTGGTAATTGCATTGAAAAAATGATCTCTAATTTTTCTTCTTATGGCAGTGAATTTGGAACAGCTTTTACAGTTGTTTAATTTTTCTTCGTTGGTATGTTTTTTAATAATGTTCTTTTTTAAAATTTTGGCGGCAATAGCAGGAATAAGAGTTACGGAAATAAATAAAGCAGATAAAAGTACAGCCGAAACGGTTTTAGGAATAATGCCCATGTATTGCCCCATAATTCCAGAAACCAAGAGCATAGGTAAAAAAGCGGCTACAGTTGTCATGGTACCGGAAGTTACCGGCCAAAAAAATTGCTTTACAGCCAATAGCGTTCCATTTATAGAACTCATTTTTTTACTGTTTATATTGTGGTAGATGCCTTCTAAAATAACAATTATATTATCAACTAACAAACCCAAGGCCAGAACCAAAGAAAATAAAACCATGCTGTTTAAGGTTTCTCCCTGTATATCTAAGAAAAAGAAAGCGGAAAGGAAAGAAAGGGGAATGGCCAGGCCGGCAATTAAAGCTTCGCGCCAGCCTAAAACAAACATTAAGATTACAAAAATTATTACAACAGTGGTTAAGGCGTTTTTGCCTAAGCGGTCCAGATCATCAGCCACAAATTGGGCGTTATCATTAGTAGTAATAATGTTTAAGCTAGAAGGTAAAACATTGGTATTTTTTAATTCAGCAATTCTATTTTTGGCTTCTTCAATAATATTTAAAATGTTGCCACCGGTTCTTTTATGTACGGTTAAAGAAACAGTTGGCAAAGCCTGGCCACCATCTTGCGAAAGCCTGGAAATTGATGTTTGCTCTTCAAATAAATCATTTACTTCGGCGATATCAGCCAAAAGTATTACGGTGCCATCCGGGCTGGTATAAACCGGCATATTTTTTAAACCATCTTGGTTTTCTATTTCACCTTTTACCCTAAGCTGGTAATGGATTTCATCAATTTCTAAATCACCCAGCGGCATATTGGCGTTATTTAAAGAGATAGCTTGGATAACAGGAGAAATGCCAATGCCCAAGCCTTCCAGTTTTTGTTTATTTATAATTACTCTAAATTCCCGTTTTAAATTTCCTGATAAATAAACATTAGAAACTCTGGGAATACTTTCCAGTTCTTCCTGAAGTATTTTTGAATAGTTGTTAAGTTCAGTTTGTGAGAGATCGCCTTGCAAAGAAAAGGTAATAATAGGAATATCAGAAAAATTTACTTCAGCCACTACCGGATCTTCAGCTTCATCCGGCAGCTTTGTTTTGGCCCTATCTGTAGCATCTTTTAGTTTTCTTATGGAAGTTTCCAAATCAGCTTCGGCATCAAACTCAACTGCAACAGAAGAAATGCCCGTTAAAGAGCCAGAAGTAATTAATTTAACATTATCAAGTGATTTATATTCATCCTCCAGCTTGTCAGTTATTAATTTTTCTACATCATTTGGCGAAGCACCTGGATAAATAGTGGTAACCACGCCAAAAGGTATTTCTACTTCCGGTTCAGCCTCCCTTGGCAAAGATATAATAGACATGATGCCAAAAAGCAGGATTACCATTATTAGCAGTAATGAGAAGCGGTAATTTTTAATAAAAAAACCGAAGAGTGATTTAGAGTATTCCCGGGCTTGTTTATTTAGCTTTTCGATATTATTAGAGTGGTTATGGTACATAGTTTTTATATAGTAGCTTGTAGTGAGTAGCTAGTAGGAGGTTTTTTTCTACTGGCTACAGCCTACTAGCTATTGGCTAGTTTTTATTTCTACTTCTGTTTCATCTGCTAAAAAGTCAGCGCCGTTTATAACTACTTGCTGGCCTTCTTTAAAACCTTCTAAAATTTCTATCATTTCACCTATAGTTTTACCGGTTTTAACAGTTAAAGTTTTTATTTTGCCATCTTGTACAATTTTAGCCTTGGCAGTATCGGCCGAAAGGTAAACTGATTTAAGCGGAACTATAAATATATTTTCTTGGCTGGCGGGCAAAGAAACCGGAATTTCTACAGTGGCAAACGATTCGGCAATTAAGTCATTAGCTTCATTTGGCATGGTAACTTTGACCTTAACTTTGCCCGAGCCGGCATCGGCCGTAGGGTTTATAACAGAGATAGTTGCCTCGCCGTTATCAGTAATTTTAACAGTTTGTCCTATTTCTAAAACGGAGGCAACTTCTGGAGAAACTTCCACTTCGATTTCCATAGCTTCTATTTGGGCAATTTCACCCAAAATTTGGCCTGGGCTTATTTCATCGCCAACCTCTACATTAAGTTGGGAAATAACTCCGCCTAGTGGAGAGTTTATGGTTAATCTATTTTTTTGAATAGAAGCAAGGCTTAGTTCATATTGGGATCTTTCAAAAGAAATTTCGGCGTTGGCTATCTGATTATCACTAGTTTGTTGGGCGCTGGTTAAGCCAGATTGAGATGTTTGTAATTGAATCTGGGCGGAACTTTGCAGATTAAAATAAGTTTGAAGAGTTGTCTGATTGTTTAGTGTGATGGTAATTATACTAAGCTTGGTTGACTGAAGACTTGTTTGGCTGGCAGCTAAAGAATTTTGTCTGGAAAAAACGCTGTTAGTGGCTGCATCTTTGGTAGCTTGGGGGAAGTTATTGCTAGAAGGAGTTTTATTAATCATTTCCATTACCAGATCCGAAGTTTCTTGTGTGTAGGAAATTAGTTCAATAAGAGTATTTAAATTATCTTCTATGTTTTCATTGGTAAAAACAATTTCCTCGGCATTATCGTAAAGATCATCGTTAATATCATAACGATTATCAAATATATTAATTAAATTTGGGTTAAGAGAACTCAATTCATTTTGAGGGATACCGGATAAAACATCATTAAAAGTTATTAAACTTACATAAACTGTATCTAGGGCAGATTCAGCCGATATTACAGCATTGGTTAAAGTATTATTTAAGTTTTCTTCGGCTAATTGAGTTTGTACCTGGTAATTAAGTTCAGCAAGATCTAAGGCCTGCTCTGCATTATTTAAAGCCAGCTGGGCTTGAGTAACAGTTTCGGTAGCGGAAAGGTTAGTGCTATTTAGTGATCTTTGGGCATTTTCAAAATTATTTAAAGCAGTAGAAAAATTGCTTTCGGTAGCTAGGTCATATAAAAAAGCCACAGGCAAACCCTTGGTGACCTCTGCTCCAACTTCCAAAGGAACATCTACAACTGTTCCGGGAGCAAGGGCGATTAAAGAAACTCTGGTAGCTGGCTTAGTGGTTCCGGTTAACTTGATAATTGTTTCAATTTTATTGGTTTTTTGTAATTGATTTACTTCAACCTGAGGTTTTTTTTGTTCAACAACAGTTTCGGCTTCATTTTCAGATTTATTGCCACAACCACCAATTAATGTAGCTACCATTAAAAAAATAGCTGTTATTGCTATCATCCTTGTAAATTTTCTGTTCATATTATTCAGTAAGTTATTAGTTATTTATTGGTGGTTTATATTACTAAAAAATTATAGTTTTGTCAATAATAAAAAAGCTTTACATCTCCCCTTAAAATCCCCTCCTTTAAAAGGAAGGAATAGGGGGTGGCAGATGCAAGGCTTTTTAGATTAAAAGCAGGGTAATCAAAATTCCCAAAATAGCGCCAACAACAATTTGGCTTACAGTATGGGCGATTGTTTCTTCCATAACCGGATATTTATATTCTTCTTCATCGGGCAAATCTTTAATTAATTTATTTATAATCCGGCCATGGTTGGAAAGGTAGCCTCTTAAGCCGATAGCGTCGCGCATTACAATGATAGCCAAAATACAACTAATGGCAAAAGTAATGCCAAAACCATCTGTTAAATAAACAACGGTGGCCAATGAAGCAACTAAAGCAGAATGAGAAGAAGGCATGCCGCCATAGCCAAAAGCCCGCTTCCAAGTAAAACGTTTTTTAGAAAGATCAATTGCCAATTTTATAAAATGGACAATTAAAGATGCAGCGATGGGAATTATTATGTAGTTCATAGTTTAGACTTATTGAATTTATATTAAAAATTTAGTATAATCCTTATAACATTATTATACCTTATGGAATATATTTACTCAATCATCTTGGCAACTGTTCAGGCAATTACTGAATTTTTGCCTATCTCCAGTTCGGGCCATTTAATCATCCTTCATAAAGTAATAAGTTCGGAATTATTAGATAGCTTGGCTTTTGATGTAATTCTGCATGCCGGCACTTTATTGGCCGTTCTTATTTATTTTAAAAGGGATGTAGCCAATATAGTAAAAGGATTTTTTCTAACTATCTTTAAAGGCGGCATTACTTATGAATTCAACCGCCAATTGCCTTGGTTATTAATTATCGGCACTGTTCCGGCCGCTTTGGTTGGTTATTTTTTTGGAGGATATATTGAACAAACTTTTAGGTCAGTCTATTTTGTAATCGGTATGCTGGTTATTGGCGGCATTTTATTTATTATTTTTGAAAAAATCAGCCGCAAGCATAGGAATTTAGACTCTATGACTTTTACAGACGCTTTAGTAATAGGTATTTTTCAGGTATTGGCTTTTATTCCCGGCACTTCCAGATCCGGCATTACTATTGCTGCCGGTTTAATGAACGGTTTTAAAAGGGTAGAAGCTGCTAGATTTTCTTTTTTATTATCTCTGCCAATAGTTTTAGGAGCTACAATAAGAAAAATCACTCAAGTGGCCTCAAGTGATCTTTCTTTAAATTTTATTTTTGTTTCTATTTTAGGCGCAGCAGGTGCTGCACTAATAGGTTATGTGGTTATAAAATTCTTTTTAGAATTTTTAGAAAAGCATTCCTTAACTTATTTTGCCGTATATCGGTTTATTTTGGCCGGCATATTGGCTTTAATTTTTCTGGTTTAAGAATAAACAGAATAGTTCTTTAAAATATCACCTTGTTGGTTATAGGGCAATAAGTTTTCGGAAATAGTTAAGCTGCCAGTAGCGCCAAAGTATTGGACAATAATATAAGTTGTTTGGCCCTCTAACCTGCCTTTTAAAACAGCAATGCCGATATCTTTATATTTTGGGTGCAGAATATTATCCCGATGCTTTGCACTTTTCATCCAGGCAGCCATAATTGCCTCATTGCTGCTAAAGCCGGTAGCTAAATTTTCTCCGACAATTATATATTCATAATCTACATCTTTAACCCATTGGGAGAATTTTTTGCCTGTTGGTGAATTATGTGAAAAATAATCATTTTCTAAAATATCTTTGGCTTTATACTGAGCCGCCTTAGAAAGAAGAGGATTAATAGAGAGGTTACCAAGATTATTATTTACCCTTTCTAAGTTAGTTAAATAAATCAGTTCTTTAGAATCTATAGATGAATTGATTGGAGTAGGGGATTTTCCTTCGATTGAAGGAATAAAAAAGAGCAAATAAGCAACGCTTAACGCTCCGATTAACAAAGAAGTTAAAACAATTTTTTTTGCCCGCAAAAAGGGGCGTAAAATATTCATTTTTATTTTTGTTTGATTTTATTTTTGTTTTAAGTATTTACCTAAGCTATTTTGGCTTCAGCAAACACAAAAAGGCTATTTCTAGCCTTATGATGTAATGATAGCATACTTTTATTGATTTGTCAACTTTTATTAACTGATAAAGCACAGATATTCACTGAGCTATCACGGATAGATCACCGATAACTCACTGATAAAATCTGTGTTAAATTCGTGCTTCATCTGTGATAGATCAGTATTCTATCCGTGAAAATATGAATACCAATAAAGATTTAATCAATGAATTACTGCAATCTGATTACCTTAACACTTTAAGGATTATTAAAGCTTTTGAAGAAGTAGACCGTAAAGATTTTGTGCCACCAGAACTTAAAACAGAAGCTTATAAAAACTTTCCTTTATCAATAGGGCATGGCCAAACAATTTCCCAGCCTGCCACAGTAGCATTTATGCTGGAAAAATTGCAGGCAGAAAAAGGCCACAAGATTTTGGATATAGGATCAGGCTCTGGCTGGCAAACCGCCTTGTTGGCAAGTATAGCAGGCAGGCAAGGAAAAGTAATTGGTTTAGAAATAAAAGACGATTTAATAAAATACGGCCAAAAAATCTAAAAAAATACAATTTTAAAAATATAGAAATTATAAAAGGCAATGGCTGGAAAGGATTGATTTCTGAGGCGCCATTTGATAGGATAATTGTGGCGGCCGGTGCAGAAACTGTTCCGGAAGAACTTAAAAAACAGTTAAGCGTTGGCGGTAGATTGGTAATTCCGGTTGGCAGGGGCATGCAAGATATAATTGTAGTTGATAAAATTGCTAAAGATAATTTTAACGAACAGTATTTTCCGGGGTTTGTGTTTGTGCCGTTGATAGATAATGACTAATAATTGATGATTAATGGCTTAAAAATGTATCATTTCGTCCTGAACAAATTTTTTATCCCCGTTATATTAATCATCCTGCCTGCCGGCAGTCAGGCAATCATCAATTTTAAATTATTAATAATATATGAAAATAATAATTATGGCTGGAGGAACCGGTAAAAGGCTCTGGCCGGTTTCCAGGAAAAAAAATCCAAAACAATTAAAACCTTTAATCGGTAAAAAAACTTTATTAGCAGAAACTTACCAAAGGGTTAAAAAGGGCTTTAAGCCGAGCGAGATATTTTTTTCCATTAACAGCACGCAGCAAAATCAAATTAAAAAAGAACTGGGCCTAAAAAGCGCTAAGAATTTTATTATTGATCCGGTTAAAAAAGGTACAGCAGCAGCTATTGGATTGGCTTGTATAAATTCTAAACCAAATGAGATTATTGCTACGGTTAATTCTGACCATTTTATAAAAAACCGCCAGGAGTTTATCAGAGTTTTAAAAGTTGCCGAAAAGGCAGTTAAAAAAAATCCGGGCCATTTAGTTTTAGTGGGCATTAAGCCAACTTATCCGGAAACCGGTTATGGCTATATTAAATTAAAAAAGCAGTTTAAAAAAATCGGAAATGATAAAATTTTTAAGGTGGATAGTTTTAAAGAAAAGCCGGATAAAAAAACGGCTGAGAAATATTTAAAATCTGCAGCCGGCGGTTTAAAACAGTCAAGCTACTTATGGAACCCGGCCTACTTTGTTTTTAGAGCAGATACCATGCTTAATTTTTTTAAAAAACATTTACCCCAGCAGTATAAAATTTTAAAAAAGATCCAGGCCAAGCCTTCACTTTTAAAATCAGAATTCAAAAAGATAAAAAAAATCAGTATTGACCATGGCATTATGGAAAATGCTAAAAAGATGCTATGTCTACCAGCAAAATTTGATTGGGTAGATGTGGGCCACTGGAGTACTGTCCAGGAAATTTTATCGGGCGGCACAGGAAAAAATGTGGTTAAGGGCAATTATATTCATATAGATGGTAGTGGTAATCTAATTTACAGTTATAGCAATAAGTTAATTGCCACAATAGGCATTAAAGATTCAATTATAATAGAAACCAAAGATGTAGTATTTTTTTGCCCCAAAGAACGTGCCCAAGATGTAAAAAAAATTGTGGAAATTCTGGAAAAAAATAAATTGGATAAATATCTTTAATAATGAAATTTACAGATAAATTTGTTATTGCCAATGGTGTAAGAATGCATTATTTAGAAAGCGGCCAAGGGACGCCGCTTATTTTTATACCCGGTTTGTTTGGCACGGCAGATATGTATAAAAGCGCCGGCAGCCTGTTGGCCAAAAAATATAAAGTTATTATTATAAATCTGCCGGGGGTAGGCAAATCCGGCAAATTAAGTGCCAACTGGTCTTTTGAAGATTATTATAAAAGCATTTACAGTTTTATTAGGCTTTTTAACTTTACCAAGATAAATATTGTCGGCCATTCTTTTGGAGGAATGGTAGCAATTTCTTTAGCAGTTAATAATCCGGATTTAATAAAAAATTTAGTTTTAGTTAACAGTTTGGGCGTAAGTTTAGAACAACCCTATAAGGCTTGGTTAATGAAAACATTTAGGAATGTTCAGCAAAAGAAAACATCTGCCCTTATGGAGTTTTTTCCGGAATTCTTAAAAAATTTGCTAATTCCTCATTTTAGAGATATGGGAAGGCAAATTAAAATAATTACGGAAACCGATTTTAAGGTTTACTTAAAAAAAATGGATATTCCGGCTTTAATTTTATGGGGTACAAAAGATAACATGCTTTCGTTGGACTACGGCTATAGGTTGAAAAATATGCTAAAAAACTCTAAACTGATTGAAGTTGAAGGAGGCTCTCATAACTGGATTATTCCGGAACCACAAAGGTTTTATAACTATTTACGTTATTATATTGAATAATACAGATAAACCACAGATAATCCACTGATACTCACGGAGCTATCACAGATGGCTCACAAATATAATATCCGTGATTGATCCGTGTTTTATCGGTGATAGATCAGTGAACTAATAAAAATATGTTTAAAATAATCAAAAGTTTAATAATATTAATAATCATCGGTTTAATTTCCGGCTGGATTTTTTTTACTTATCAAATTACAGCTTCTTTTTCTGATTTTGATAAAATTATTAATTTTGAAGTAAAACAGGGCGAGGGCGTTAATCAAATTAGCCAAAATTTATTTGACGAAAATTTAATCAGAAGCAAATTTTATTTCGAAGCTTACGTTTGGCAACAGGGCTTGGAAAGAAATTTTATTGCCGGAGTTCATGAACTGGCTGCCAACATGAATATTAAACAAATAACCGGCAAGCTTACTAATCCAGGTGATTCAGAGGTAAGCATTACCATTATAGAAGGTTGGAATAACAAAGAGATTGCTGATTATCTGGAACATAGTAAGTTAACAACCCAAAATAATTTTTTGAATTTAGTTGGCAAAAATTTAAGCCGTTTTGTGGATGAGTACAGTTTTTTAGCTGATAAACCAATTAGCGCCGATTTAGAAGGTTATTTATTTCCGGATACTTACAGGGTTTTTAAAAATTCTACCGAAGAAGAGATTATTAAAAAGATGCTGGATAATTTTGAAAGGAAATTTACGCCAAAAATGCGTATTGACATTAAGGCTCAAGATAAATCAATTTTTGAAATTATCACCTTGGCTTCTATAATAGAAAAGGAGGTAAGGACTCCGGAAGATATGAAAATGGTGGCTGATATTTTTTATAAGCGGTTAGAGGCGGGGATTGCCCTGCAGTCTGATGCTACTGTTAATTATGTAACGGGCAAAGGCTTAATCCAACCCAGCTTAGCCGATTTGGAAATTGAAAGCCCATATAATACCTATAAACACCGTGGCTTAACCCCAACTCCGATTTCCAATCCGGGCTTAAATGCCATTATGGCCGCCATTTATCCAAAAAGCAATCCTTATTATTACTTTTTAACCACTAAAGATACGGGTGAAGTAATTTACTCGGTGGATTATGACGAGCATTTAGAAAATAAAGCAAAATATTTGAATTAGTTAGATGAAATCAAGTTTTTATAGCAAGCCGGAATATTATGAGCTGGCTTTTAGTTTTATTAAGCCTAAAAAACAGGTTGATCTTTTTGAATTATTTATTAAAAAATTCAGCAAAGTAAAAGTTAAAAGAGTTTTAGATATTGCCTGCGGACCGGCTGTCCAACTCAGGGAGATGGCTAAAAGGGGATACAGAGGCATTGGTTTGGATAATAGTTTAGCCATGATAAATTATTTGAAATCAATTAGCCATAAAGAGAAATTAAACATTTCCTCGGTTAAAGGAAGCATGGTTGATTTCAAACTAAAACAAAAAGTTGATTTTGCTTTTATAATGATGGGTTCGATTATATATCTTAAAAATAACGAGGAATTTTTATCACATTTAGAATCACTCGCTAAGGTTTTTAAAAAAGGAGGATTGTATTTAATTGAAAATTATCCTTTAAACTGGCAAAGCAAGAAATTTTGGCAGCCACAAACTTGGACCATAAAGAAAGAAGGTTTAATTATAAAAGTATACTATAAACTAACGTCAAAAAATCTTAAACAAAAAAAAGTTACGCAAGAACTTAAGTTGGAAGTATTAAATAAAAAGCAAAAAAAGATTTTTAAGGAAACTAGAATTTTTAAATTAATTCCTTCTAATGAATTAGAGAAACTAATTAAACAAAATGATAAGTTTGAATTTTTAGGTTATTTTGAACACACTCAAGTTAAAAAACAAAAAAGTTATAAACCATTAAATTACGTTGTTTTGAGGAAAAAATAAAAAGGGCATAGCTTTGGCTTTGCCCTTTGGTTTAGAATGAATGATCAATGAGTTACTTGCCAGCCGGCTTCTTGCTGGTTTTTTTTGTGTCTGCCGGAGAGGAGGAAGATTTGTCGTCTTTTCCTACGACTTCAATCTTATCAACCCTATCGGCATCAAGTACGGCTTTACACTTGGACATGATTTGCCTCCATAAGAATAACGAACTTGTTTTCACCGTCAGGAAACTTAGAAATTCCGTCGACTAATTTGTAAGCCGATAGAATCCGTTCAACCAGGCTTGGATTAACCCGATTAATTATGTTAGTGAACTGTTTAGTGAGTTCTCCGATTAGTTTTTCTGTCAGAATTTTTTGAACGTACTTGCAATCCAGATGAAGCACCCAGAAAGTTTTCCCTTCCTTAGTTGTTTCTAGGCCAATTGGATACATGTGGCAGACCAGCGGCCTGTTTTGATGAATTGAACAAAACCTCATTTTTCCGGCACAAACTTGGTTACAGACCGGATAGCGTTGAGAAATATCTAGTTTTCCATCAACGTTCTTAAAGGAATTAATGAAATGGATCTTGTCGTTGATTCTAACAATAGGTACATCCAGATCAGCCAGTTTTTCAGCCTCTTCCTTTAAGAGCCAAATATAGCCCAGGCAGTCAGGATCAGTACAACCGTTACAGCTTTCCTCAATTCCATTATACAATCCATCAAAAGCGGAGTAAAGCTCCTCCAGCGTGTTAATGGTTGGGTTATTTGCCCAACACGGTTTATCGGTTTGATATATGAAGCTAAGACCTTCTCCATACAAAATTCCAAAACAGCATTCAGCCGGCGGTTCGGGAATTTCAGCAATTTGGTTAAGCCAATTTTCATTAGCCAAAATATTGCCTAAATGCTCGGCAGGATTTACCAAGGCAATCTCCGAACATAAGTAGATAAAGCCCGCTGAATTGAGATACAGGGAAGTGCCGTTTGCCCAGCAAGTTTCGTCTTCCTGTAGGTTTATGGAGAATAAGCCGGCTTGTTGGTAAATAATTTCCTTAAGCCAAGCTTTTTTTTCTGGCGAGAGCTGTTCAAAACCGTTTTTGGCAGCCCTACCCCTTAGGGTTATCTCGTTGAAATGTATTTCCTTACAGCCCAATTTTTTTGCCAGCTTGATAATTTTTGGAACACAGTTGGCCGTTTGTTGGGAAACTGTAACATAAAGCTGAACAGGAATTCCCAGTTCCTGGCATAATTTAAGAGTTTCCAAGGCTTTATTGAATGAACCATTGCCTCGAATAGCATCATTGGTTTGTTTTGTCGGGCCATCCAAGCTGATCCCCAGTTTTTTAACCAACGGTTTTAATCTCTGCAAAATATCATCAGAGATTAGCGTACCGTTAGTTATAATTTCAACATCTAGGTTTAGTTCAGCGGCTTTTTGGATTAGGCCGATAAAATCTGTTCGGTTAAAGGGTTCGCCTCCGGTAAAGCAAACTTTGGTTATGCCAGCCTCCAAAATTTTAGCCAAGGCCTGATAAGACTGAACAGTTGTCAGCTCATCAGGCTTGGCTTGCTCAGCTGTAACTAAGCAGGTTTGGCAGCGGAGGTTGCAACCAGAAGTTATTTCCCAGTGGATTTCTTTAGGCTTCACTGTAACCTCCTTAAATTAAATCAACTGCATCTGCCAAAACTAGCTGGCTTAGGGTTTTTCTGAGTTCAGCAATTTCTGCAACCGGGCTAAATTTTTCTATTAACTGGCTTTCCGAAGAAATGTTGCCAGTTAAAATTTCCTTTACCAAAGTTATTGCCAACTGGTTTAGCTTAACCGTTTGGTAGCGGGTGACCAGAAATTTCTGCCCATACCTAAGGTTAAGTTTGGCAAAGCGATTGGGTTTGAAGTTTCGATATTTTGCCGGCACAAAAATTTCCGGTTTTGGTTTTGTTACAGTTTTGGCTGAATTGAGCGGATTGGATAAACCGCGAACAGCAAAGTCTATGCAAAAAGTATCAGAACAGTTCACATCAACTTTGCAGCCACCAGTACACTGCAATAACAGAGGGCAAGAGCGGCATGGTTCAGTTACCCAAGAAAGGTCTCTGAAAATATCCATTTCCGGCTTTTGCCAAATTGTAGTAATTGATTCTTCTAAAACATTGCCGAAACTTAACTGTGACTGATTGCAGATTCTAAACTCTCCTTGCGGATTAATAGCAGCAAAAGTGGAGCCAACTCCGCAATCAGAAGTCATGTTAAGCTGGATCATCCTGGGATCAAGGCAAAAGGGAATAGCTGTGCCAAAACCTATTCGGTTGCCAAAGCTTGGAAAATCTTCCCTGGCTTTAAGCATTTGGTCCAAAGCGGTTCTAAATTGATCCAGGTTCGGTTTAAGCGGTTCATTGGCATCATTAACTGCGCCGATTCCGCCATCTTCATATCTATCTACAAAGATTGATTCCATACCCAGATCGTTGGCCAACTTGATAATGCCGTATATCTGATCAAAGTTCCTGTTAGTTAAAACCGGAACGCAGCGGACATCATGGCCTTGTTTCACGTAATACTCAATCGCTCTTAGAGTTTTGGCAAAACTGCCGGGATGTTGGTTGTGCCATTCGTGGGTTTGGGCATTATCTCCATGTAGTGGCACGCCAAAGCAGGCCAATTCAAGAGAAATATTTTTCATGGTAATAATGCCGTTGGTAACAATAGTTACCGATGAGTGTTTGCTTAGAAGTTCAATATAACGGTTAAGCCTTTTCTCACCAACCAAACTTGGCTCTCCGCCAATTAAATAGACATGCGGAATTTGGTTGGCAGCTACGTTTTCTACAAGCCTGTCTACCGTTTTTAAATCTCCCAGCTTACTTCTATCAGGATTGTAACAAAAGCGGCAGTTGGCATTACAGGCATAGGTTAACTCAATATGGCAGAGATGCGGAATATCGTCATAAGTTACACGCGGGCCAGCCTCAGCTCTTTTAAGTGGGCGATAATGGCAGCGCACAGTTTTTCCGGGGACGTTATCAATTTTGATCATGATTGCCTCCCGGAATGTTCGTCCTTTTGCCCGGCAGAAATATTAATAACAGTATCCATGTCATCATTGGCTTGGACTTTGTTATTTTTTTGGTGTCCGCAAGTTTGGCAGCGATGAGTTATAACATAACCACCTTTTTTTACCTCAATGTTAGTCGGTTCCATAAGGCCTTTACAGCTTGCCTGTCGGTCTCCTGGATTTATGTCTACGTGTTTACTCCAAAGGCATTGGGGACAGTGGTTAGTATAACCATCGCCTTTTATCTCAGCCCCGCAGTTTTCGCAGATAAAATCTTCAGGCCTTTTTTGAAAGCGTTTGGTTTTCACTGTCTTTTCCTTTGTTTGTCAAAGTACTGTTTGTTCACTTTCTGTTTAGCATATATTAGTTAAATGTCAATCTTAGTGATTGACAAATTTTAGGCTGAGTAATAAAATAATAACAGTACTTTTTTTTCAAAAAACACTTGGGAGGGAACATGATTACGGCTGGTATTATAGCTTTATTGGCTTATACGGTCATTACGGTAATCTCTTTCATTTGTCTTCAATGGGCACAGGGCGATGATGAGCTGGCAGATCCGGCAGAAGAGATTGTGTTAATGGAAGCTCCAATGAAGGAAAATTTAATTGATGCAGCGATGTGGCCCTATGCTGTTTGGAGAATAATTAGAAACATATTTTGAGCCAACCTTGTTAAGTTGCATAGATGTTTTTACTTTATGCAAAAACCTTTAACAAGGTTTTTTATTTTATCCGCCAGCTGGGTGGATTGACAAAATTTCTTTTTTAAACTAATTTATGATAAATCGTTGTTTAAAATTCATTTAACATTTGGGGGCCAAAGTGCAGATTACCTTACAGAATCCAGTAAGCCAGCAGGAAGCAATTAATTTGATAACACAAAAAATCAATTCATTGCTTACAGGATCATTTCCCGGTGTCAAAATCAAAAATCCTCAGCATAACTGGAGAAGCAATGAAATGAGTTTTTCTTTCGTTGCTAAAAAGGGCTAATTCCCGTTAACATCAACGGTGAAATCACAGTTACCGAGGACCAGGTGTTCATGACCAGCCAAATTCCACAGTTGGTTGTAACATGGGTAGGGGAGGACAAAATCCGTCAGACCATTCAGACTGAATTCAGAAAGATGTTTGCCTAACATCGGTAAGCTCATAAACATTCAAGACGAGATATCAATCTCGTCTTTTTTTCATAAATAAAAAACCATTATCCAGTGGGACAATGGTTTGGAGTGCCAGTTTATCTTGACCGCACAAACAAGTTTAGCCAGATATCCATCATTTTGGCCACTTGGCTATAGAGGGCTTCATTAAATAATTTGCCGGTTTGTTCTTCGGCACATTTTTTAACAAAGATTCTCATATCTTTTTGGTTTATGGTTTTGCCTTCCCGAAGTGCCAAAATATATCCCATGGCCAGCCAGATATATAGCTTTCTCCTGTATATGATCAAATATAGTTTATCACTATATTTTTTGACAAGATTTTGTCTTTCTTGAACAGCTAGCATTCTCAACTCGACTGAATGCTGACTAAGCTTTTTTCTCATGAATTTACCCCAATTTTGGTTAACAGGAGGTTTTCAAAGGTACTGTCTTAATAATGTAGTCTAAAATACAAACTCGTTTTTGTCAACTTGTAGGCTTTTTGTTTATTTCTTAAAATGTGATAAAATAAGCAAACTAATAATTAATAATTTTAAAACCATGAAAAAACTTGCAATATTAGCCATAGTGATAATTTTTGGGCTAACAGGCTGTAGTTTAACCGATTTCTTCAACAAAAATGGAAATAAGATGGAGGTGTTGGAGCCGGCAGAAGCAAAATCAAAGGCTTTGTCTTTTATTAACCAATATTTGATAGATCCGCAAAATCCGGCCAGCATAAGCGAAATAAAAGAAGCCCCCGGAATTTATGAGATGAATATTGTTTTTTCCACGGGCCAAGAGACCGTTTCTTACCTTTCCAAAGACGGCGAGTACTTTTTTAAAGAAGGTATTAATATAGAGCAGTTTAAGGATGAAGTGAATGCGAAGCCCGCAGAAGTTGCCATTGCCCAGGTAAATATAGAAATTTTGGAAGAAGGCGAAGGTGAAGGCGCAGCCCCCGGTAATTTATTAACAGTAGATTATGAAGGTACTCTAGAAGATGGTACGGTGTTTGATTCCAGCTACGAACGTGGTGAGCCAATTACTTTCCCATTAGGGCAAGGACAGGTTATTCCCGGATGGGAACAAGGTTTAACTGGAATGAAAGTTGGTGAGAAAAGAAAATTGGTTATTCCTCCTTCATTAGCTTATGGCGAACAGGGAGCCGGAGAAGTTATTCCACCAAACGCCACTTTAATTTTTGAAGTAGAACTGTTGGAGTTTGAGTAAAAATTTATAGATTTTTTAGAAGCCTTATATCTCCCCGCTGTCATCCTGAGGGAGGAACGACCGAAGGATCCCATTGAGCTTGCAACGTTGCCGGAATAATGGGATTCTTCGGCAGAGCATCAGAATGACGCAAAGGTGTAAGGCTTTTAGATTTGCCACAAAAAAAGATTTGCTTATGAAGCAAATCTTTGGAATTTATTGATAATTACCAACCCCAGTTGCTGTTGGAAACGTGACTACGTCCTCTTTTTCTGGTTCGTTTTACCCGGCCACTACCTTTGCATCTGTCACAACGGCAATAGATTTTTTCCCTGCCTTGGCAAGTTTCACAATCATGAAGTGCTCTACTACGGCGTTGGCTGCCAGATTTTCCGCCCCGACATTTTGGGCAGTCTTCGTACCAAGTACCTTGGCCCTTACAATGAGGACAATCAACATATCTGGTCCTGGGAGTACGGCTTTTACCTATAGCTGGCACCCGCATTTTTTACCTCCTCTGGTTTATGTAAGATACAATGAACTGATTGATTTTAGTTAAAGTAACGATTTTTGTCAATCTACCTGCCGATGAGGCAGATCTACCTAGTTATAAAGCAATTTTTTTGCTACAATAAAACCATAATAATTTAACAAAATATTATGGACGAACAAGCAAACATACCTCAACCTGTTGAGGCTAAAAAAGGGAAATGTTGCGGAGAAGCAGGCTTTTGCTTTTGCAAAGCCATTTGTGCAGCTTTGATTATTGTCTTGGTTTGGTGGTGGACTCCATCATGGGCTAATATTGCCATTACCGTTTTAGCCGGCTTAATTATTTTAGGTGCTGGCGGTTGTTGCTGTAAGAAAAAATGTATAAAAAAATAAAATCCCGTTAAAATAATTTAACGGGAAATATGAATTTGAAAGGTTGGCTAGTTAGCCGGCCTTTTTTTGCCCAATTGGTCAAGCTGGCGGGCGATTGCGCCTTTGTTGTCTGGCTTGGCCAGTTCTTGCGGACGGCGCGCAAACTTTACGAGGAAAATGAAAGCATAAACTACCAACGCAGCTACTCCGCCGCCAATGATCCACTGAACAACCACCGGAATTTCAGCCATTTTTACCCCCATGCTTTTTTACTATGTAAAAATTTTTTATAAAATATCATATCAAATAAATAACTTTTTGTCAACCCGCCAATTTGGTGGGTCAAATAAAAAAACCTTGCCCATTTCGTAGGAACGCGCCGAGGCGCGTTCGTACAGGGCAAGGTTTTTTGGATTATTCTTGACACAGTGAACTATTTATGATAATTTGATTTGAAACGTTCGTTTGAAACGTTCATTTGAGACGGTATTTTTCTTTTCACAAAAAGTGGGGATACAAATGAGTGGCTGGCCTAGAGAAGATTTGGCTGTCATGGATTTTTTCAAGACAGACAATGTTCCGGTATCAGCTTTTACTTTACCGGCTGACTTGGAAGCTGATACTGACCAAATCAGAGAGTTGATTGAATCTGAAGGATATCGGCCAATTATGAAGCCAGAAATAAAACTTTTGATGGGCTCAGATGCCCTGAGAAAGAAGATTGTACAAGATATTGAGCCTGGTACAAGGCTTATTATTCTTGGAACAATTTTCAAGGAAAAGTATGAGGAGGATGACGATTTGTATCCAGAGGATAATGATTATTTCATTGTATACTTGGAAGTTCAACCTGACGGCAGTTTGAAAGAAGTGAAAATTTTTGATTATCGAACTGGCGGAGAAAGAGATCGTCGTAGAGCCTGGGATGACGCAAATTGGATTGTTCCAGTTATTCCTTATAAACGTTAACCCATGTCAGCTAGACATTCGTAGTGCAATTTTCATCAACCGTTGTTTTTTAACAGCGGTTTTTATTATTCTTTTTGAAAATAAAAAGGAACCATATTGATAGGTTCCTTGGCAGGTTGCCTTAGGCATTGCATTTTCCAGATTGACCTTGGTCAACCCTTACATCATAATTACATTTGGGATTGGCGCAACTGCGCCAATAGTTAACGCCTCAACCGCTCCATTTGTAATAAACCAATCCCTCGGCATCGCATTGGGGGCAAGTTTCATCATCGTGTCGTACTACTTCCGAAGCATTTTCGCGTTCATAATATTTCTGCGGCATTTTTCAGCCTCCTTGTTGGTTAATCTGACTTTTTTAAAAAGTGCAAGATTATCTTAGATAGTTTTAATTCTTTTGTCAATATTAGTAGAAAAAGCCTTGCCCATTTCGTAGGAACGCGCCGAGGCGCGTTCGTACAGGGTAAGGCTTTTTCTCTTTATCCGTTTAAGGAGGGGATTTAAAATTTGGCCTGTAGCGACGCAAAATCTTGCGTCGTTACGTTATAGATGTTATGGTTTTAATATATTTAAAGTTAATTTTATGTTTAAAAAAATCCTAACATTTTTAATAGTTGCGGTGGCATTTTTGTTCATCCTTTTTGTTTTAAGAGGTTCAGAAGATACTTGGCTGTGTACAGAAGAGGGTTGGGTTAAACACGGCGTACCTTCAGCTCCTATGCCCACTGAACCATGTGGCCAGCAAGTTTCCAATTTTTGGGAATGCGCAGATCAAGGCAACGCTGTTATGGAAAGTTATCCTAGGCAGTGTAGGGCAGGGGATGTAACTTTTGTGGAAGATATTGGTAATGAGTTAGAGAAAACTGATTTAATAAGAATTGATACTCCGCGTCCTAACACTAAAATATCCAGTCCATTAGTCATCTCCGGACAGGCTGTAGGCACTTGGTTTTTTGAAGCGGACTTTCCGGTTTTGCTGATGGTAGGGGATGAAGTAATTGCCGAAGGCTATGCTACTGCTCAAAGTGATTGGATGACTGAAAATTTTGTAAATTTTGTGGGGGAGTTGGAATTTAAAGTTCCCCCAGGATTTAAACAGGGTACGTTTATTTTGGTAAAAGATAACCCTTCTGATTTAAGGGAAAATGATGATCAATTAGAGGTACCTGTGCTGTTTAATTAAAAGCCGCCGGAGAGGCGTGGTTTGAGTAAAGAATTATTATATAAAAATAGGGTCAATTTTAGCTCTATTTTTTATTTTTCTTGAATTGATTTTTAGGCTAAAAAAAGGTAAGATTTATTTAATAAATTAACTTAAAAATATGGATAAATTTTACAATAAATTAGAAAAACAACTAAAAAAAGACTCTCGCTTTGTTGATAAAGAGAAGGAATTACTAAAAAGTGAAGTAATTGACAAAGCCTATAAGGTTGATAAGAAACTCATTGAGCTTTTAATTGGAGATAGTGAAATTAAAAAGAAATTTTTCAGTGAAATTAAAAAGCACTGGATTTTTAATATAAATGATTTTGTCGCTTATATTCAGGATAAGAATTTTTTAGCAGATTCCTATACTCAATATAAAAATAAGATTGGATTGAATATTGATGGCAAGTTTTTAAATGAACGCAAAGAGGTATCTTTAGCTTGGCCTTTTAAGGATTGTGTTTTGGAAGGCGGTATGACAAAAGAGGATGAAAATCGAAAAGAAATATTTTTTAATAAAATTTTAGCCCAAGATGAAATTGATCGCTTAAAAGAACCCAAAGTTTTAACTAATTGGAAACGTTATACAAAAAAGGGTGAAGAAAAAGTTAAGGAATTAAAAAGAGGTAAAGATGGAACTATTAAGGAAAATTTAATTATTAAAGGTAATAATCTTTTAGCTTTACATTCTCTTAAAGAACAATTTCAAGGGAAAGTAAAACTTATTTATATTGATCCGCCCTATAATACTGGAAATGATAGTTTTGGTTATAATGATAGTTTTAATCATTCAACTTGGCTTACTTTTATGAAAAATAGGTTGGAAGTAGCAAAGGAGTTATTGAGGGATGATGGAGTAATTTTTGTACATTGTGATGATAATGAACAGGCATATTTAAAAATTTTAATGGATGAGATTTTTAATAGGGATAATTTTATTGAAGTTATAACTGTTGTTAATAATCCAAGGGGAAGGGATTATGGCGGAGTTGCGAACATGCATGAGTTTATCAATATATATTCAAAGAATGCGAATTATACTTTATTTGATCTATTGGACGAAAATAAAGAGTTTCCATTTAAAGATAGAAAAGGTGAATTTGAAACCAGAGAGTTAAGAAACAGAAATATTCTATTTAATGATAAAAATCGTCCAAATTTATTTTATTCTTTTTTCTTAAATCCAAAAAATACAGATGAAAATGGATTTTATGAAATATCGCTTAATAATAAAAAGGGATGGATAGAAGTAAAACCCGCTAAGTCTCAAGATGTACAAACTGTTTGGAGATGGGGGAAGGAAAAGGCAAAACAAAATCTTAATATAAATATTTGTGGCAAGGCAATGAAAGAAAATGGACGTTACCAGATTGTTGAAAAATATCGAGAAAAAACTAGGATGGCTCGATCAGTGTGGTGGGATAAAGAGGTAAATTCAGAAAGAGGAACCTTGCAACTTAAAGAGTTGTTTAAAGATAAAGTTTTTAATAATCCAAAACCGGAAGAAACGTTGAGTAGAATAATTGAAATGTCAACACGAGAGGGCGATATTGTTTTAGATTTTTTTATTGGAAGTGGAACAACCGGGGCTGTCGCTATGAAAATGAAGAGACAATTTATTTTATGTGAACAGATGGAATATATTGAGAAAGTTACAGTTGAAAGATTAAAAAAAGTTGTTAAAGGTGAGCAGGGTGGTATTTCTAAAGTAGTTGAATGGAAGGGTGGTGGCGATTTTGTTTATTGTGAATTAATGCAATACAACGAGCAATTTGTGGAGAAAATTAAAAAAGCTAAAAATACTAATCAACTTTTGAAAATTTGGGAAGAAGTGAAAGAAAAAAGTTTCTTGAATTATAATGTAGATATTAAAAAATTTGATGAGACTATTAATGAGTTTAAAAAACTTTCTTTATCTAAACAGCAACAAGCACTTTTTGAGCTACTCAATAAAAATCAGCTCTATGTGAATTTGAGTGAGATTGATGATAAGAGATTTAAGGTTAATAATGAGGACAAAAAGATGAATGAGGAGTTTTATGGAAAATACTAGTACTCATTTTATTTTTGATGGAAGTAAAATAGTAATCTCACCTGATTTAAGCTTGATTGTTGATTTTTTACAAGAAATTGAAAAGGAAATAGATAGTTTTTTGGGTTTTGATAAAAAATTAGAATCAATAAGAAAACAATACCAAGAGACGGCTGAACTTACGAGAGTACTCGCTAAAAAATTAAAAGATAATTTAATTGATTTTAAATTTACTCTATCAGAACATCCTGACACAATTGTCGATAAATTTAAAATAAATCAACCTGTTCGTTCCAAATTTATAATTTTATTTGCCTATTTAGAAACATTACGTTGTTTAAGTATCGCGTATGAAAATAAAATTTTTAATGAGAAAGAAATAAGAAAACTAGCAATGAAGAATAAAAAAATTAAATCTTTTTTACAAGGTTATTGTTTAAATGAAAAAAATGATTGGGTTAAGAAAAATAAAAAAAGATCAGACAGAATTACGGCGGATAATTTACAAAAATTAAGAAATGCCTTAACTCATTTTTTTTCAGTAAGCAAAGATGTTTCTATCGCCGATTCTATTCTTGATAATAAATCAAGGAAGCTCGAAAAGGTAACTAATTTTAAAGTCAATTTTTTATCCCCAGAGGATTTATACGAGATTATAAAAGGTTCTGCAAAATTAATAATTATAAAATGGAGTAAGGATTGTCAGCAGTGCTCAAGAATGGATTCAAATGAATTTAAAGAAAAAATTTTATCTGTTAATAAATTGATTAAAAATACTGGTTCAATAGTTGTAAAAAAAGAACAAATTAATATTGTATAGTTAGAAATAAAATATGCCTCAACAATTTCTTTATGAACAATTAGACGGTGCTAAAGGGATAGGAATGCAATGGCCAGAAGTTCCGAATTTTGTGGTGGAAAATTTAAATCCAGCATTTGAATTGCGAGAGTATCAAAAAGAGGCTTTTGGTCGATTTTTACATTGCTATAATAGTGAATACGAAAATAAAGAATATCCATTACATTTTCTTTTTAACATGGCCACCGGTTCGGGTAAAACGTTAATTATGACTGGATTGATTTTGTACCTCTATGAACAAGGTTATCGGAATTTTTTATTTTTTGTTAATTCTACTAATATAATTAAAAAAACCAAAGATAATTTTTTAAATAATTTATCTAATAAATATTTATTTAATAAAAGTATTAATTTTGGAACCAAACAAGTACAAATAAAAGAAGTTAATAATTTTGAAGGTGTAAGTAATAAGGACATAAATATTTGTTTTACTACAATTCAGAAATTACATGGCGATTTATATAACGAAAAAGAGAATTCGATAACCTTAGAAGATTTTAAAGATAAAAAAATTGTTTTACTTGCAGATGAAGCACATCATGGTCAAGTTCAAACAAAAAATGGCCAGGATGAAATATATCAAATACCAAACTGGGAGAATACAGTAGAGAAGATTTTTAAGCAAAATGATAAAAATTTGCTTTTAGAATTTACCGCTACGCTTTTACAAAATGCACCAAAAAGTTTAAAGGATAAATATACAAACAAAATAATTTATAAGTATGATTTAAAAGAATTTAGAAATGATGGTTTTTCTAAAGATGTTGAACTTTTACATACAGATACAGATAAAAGAGAGAGAATTATTCAAGCAATAATTTTGAGCCAATATCGTCAAGAAGTGGCCGGTAAAAATGGTATAAATTTAAAACCTGTTATTTTATTTAAGGCACAGCAGAAAATTGCTCAATCAGAGGCAAACAAAAAATTATTTCATGAAATAATAGAAAATTTAAAAGTTAAGGATATTAATAGTATTCGTAAAAAAAGTGATGTTGATATAATACAGAAAGCTTTTGAATTTTTTAAAAATAGAAAAATTACGGATGCAATTTTAGTAAAGAAATTAAAGGATAATTTTGCAGAGAATAAGTGTTTGAGCGTTAATGAAGAAAAAGAAAAGTCAGAATATCAACTTTTGTTAAATAGCTTAGAAGACAAGGATAATAAAATTAGGGCAATTTTTGCAGTACAAAAACTTAATGAGGGCTGGGATGTATTAAATTTATTTGATATTGTAAGGCTTTACGAGTCAAGGGATAGTAAAAGTAATCGTCCTGGTAGTACTACTATTTCCGAGGCACAGTTAATTGGTCGTGGAGCTCGTTATTCTCCTTTTAAAATTAATGAAACTGACGATAGGTATAAAAGAAAATATGACAAGGATACTGATAATGAATTAAGAATTTTAGAAGAACTTCATTATCATAGCCATGATGAATCACGTTATATTAATGAAATTAAGACTGCTTTAATTGAAGAAGGGATGATGGATGATAACCAGATGGAGTTTGATTTAAAATTAAAAAATAATTTTAAAAAAACCAGCTTTTATAAAACTGGCGTGGTTTATGCTAATAAAAAGATAAAAAGTAGTTATGACAAAATTAAATCAATTGAGGATTTAGGCGTAAAAAAGAAAAATATTGTATTTAATGTTTTTTCCGGAACAGGTAGAGAAACTACTGTATTTAATGGAAAAGAAGAAATAAAAAAAGCAATAAAAAAATCAAAAAAGGATATTGATTTAAAAAATATTGAACTGCATATTATAAAAAATGCGCTGGCCAAGAACGAATTTTTTACTTTTTCATCGCTTAAAACATATTTTCCTAAACTTAATACAATTAATGATTTTATTCAAAAGGATGAATATCTGAACGGTTTAAGTATATCTTTTGAAGGTGAAAAGAAGGTTTTAAATATATTATCAAACGAACAAAAATTTAATGCAGTTTTAGAATTACTAGAACAGATTAAAATAGAGATTAAAGCAAATTTAACTGAATATCAAGGTACGGAAGAATTTTATCCTGAATCAATCAAAGAAAAATTTTTAGATAAAAAAATTAAAATAAAAAAAGATAGTTCACGGGCGGATGGCCAAGAAGATTTTTTAGAAGATAAAGATTGGTATGTGTTTAACGCTAATTATGGTACTAGTGAAGAAAAATCTTTTGTTGAATTAATTGATAAATTATCTGATGAATTAAAAAAGAAGTATAAAGAAATTTATGTTGTAAGGAATGAAAGACAGTTAAAAATTTTTCATTTTTCAGATGGTCGTGTTTTTGAACCAGATTATTTGATGTTTTTAGTAGATAAGGAAGATAACCAACTAACTTATCAATTATTTTTAGAACCAAAAGGAGCACATTTATTAGAGCATGATAAATGGAAAAGTGAGTTTTTGGAAAGTATAAAGGAAAAATTTAAAGATAAAATTACAAATTTTTCAAAAACAAAAAAATATAAAATTATAGGTTTACCATTCTATAATAGTGAGAATGAAAATGAATTTAAAGAGAAAATGTATAATATTATAAAATAGATTGTTTTTAATACTTATGCTAAAATAAACCTATCAGACTTCATAAAAAATATTAAATAATTAACTCGCCTCGCTTCGCTGAGTCGAAGCGGGCCAAAAATTTATGGAAAATGAAAACCCAAACATGCCTCAAGCAGATCCTGCCTCACCAAGTCAAGGCGGGGGCATGAAAGAAAAATGTGCCAAAACAAAGCCTCTTTGGTGCGTAGCCATAATGGCAGTTTTAATTATCGTTTTAACCTGGTGGTGGATCCCATCATGGGCAAACATTGCTATTACAGTTTTAGCCGGTTTGATGATTATCCGCGCTTTTTGTCCAAAGAATTTTAAGTAATTTAGATTATACAGATAAAGCCCGTCATATATTGGCGGGTTTTTTATTTCCTTCAAAAATATGCTAAAATAAACATATGAGATTACATAAAAAACGCTTCCTTATTTTCTTTATAGTTCTAGCTATACTATCGCTTTTGGCCTTAGTATATTTTTATATTCAATATCAAAATCCTAAAGAAATAATATCCGGAATTGTTAATAAAGTGCAGGCCCAGGAGTATGCAGCGGAATATATAGATGATTTCCAGGTGGAAGTTAAAATAAACAAGGATAGCAGCGTGGAAGTTACAGAAACCATCAGCTATAATTTTGGCGATTACCAGAGGCACGGCATATATAGGGAAATACCTTATAAATATCTGGCTCGGGGCGGCAAGTTCACTGTAGGTTTTAAAGTAATATCAGTTAAAGATGAAATGGGGCAGCCGTATAATTACATAGTTAGCCGGGAATCGGGCGATGTAAGAATTAAAATCGGCGATGCGGATAAATATATAACCGGTTTAAAAATTTATAAAATCAGCTACCGTTTAAATAGGGTGATTAATTTTTTTGATGAGCATGATGAATTTTACTGGAATGTAACGGGTAATAATTGGGAAGTGCCGATTGATAGGTCGGGCATAATTGTAAAACTGCCTGGTGGCATAGAAGCTTCTACTTTACAGGCCGAGTGTTTTACCGGTAGAGAGGGCAGTACTGAAAAAGATTGCCAGGTTACCAATGTTACTAACTCGCAGGTTGGTTATTCAACTTTTAATACCATGCAGCCCTATGAGGGTTTAACGGTGGTTTTGGGCTGGCCTAAGGGCGTTTTAGATGAGCCAAATTTTTTCACTCAAGTGGGTTGGATCTTAAAAGATAATCCACTGTTGCTTTTACCACTCCTTACTTTATTGATCATGATTTTATTGTGGTACTACCATGGCCGGGATTTAGGCAAAAAACGATCCATTATTCCTTTTTATGAATCACCGCGGGGCTTAACTCCGGCTGAAGTTGGCTCTTTAATAGATGAAACTGTTAACTTGCATGATATTTCAGCCACTTTTATAGATTTGGCGGTTAGGGGGTATCTAAAAATAAAGTCATTAGATAAGAAAGATTGGGAGTTAATAAAACTTAAGGAATTTGACGGGCTTAAAGTTTGGGAAAAGGATTTTGCCGCTAATGTTTTTGGCCAGAACCAAACTGTTAAAATTTCGGAACTTAAAAATAAATTCCACAAGCACTTACCCAAGTTAAAGAAAAATATGTACCAGGAATTGGTGGCTAAAAATTTTTTTCCAACTTCACCGCAAAAAGTCCGTGGGCTATATATAGTGGCAGCTGCTGTTTTAATAATTTTAGGGGCAGTGGTTATTCCTTTCTTTGGTGGTGGCTTTAATATTGTTTCATTAATAATTTCCGGCATTATTGTAGTTTGGCTAGGCCATTTTATGCCTTATAAAACTAAAGAAGGAACTTTAGCCTATCAAGAAATAAAAGGTTTTAAAATGTATTTAAATGTGGCAGAAAAAGACAGGATCAAATTTCATAACCCGCCAACCAAAACTCCGGAACTGTTTGAGAAAAATTTGCCTTATGCCATGGCTTTAGGAGTAGAGAAAAAATGGGCCAAAGAATTTGCCAACATTTATGTAACTAAGCCAAGTTGGTATGAAGGCAACTTTACCACCTTTAATTCTTTAATCTTTATTAATTCTTTAAATAGTTTTAATAAAATTTCAACTTCTACAATTTCTGGCGCTAAGGCAGCTTCATCCGGAAGCAGTGGTTTTGGCGGCGGCGGGTTTAGTGGCGGTGGTTTTGGCGGCGGTGGAGGAGGAAGTTGGTAGCTATATTAATTTTTTTGCGCAGATAACGCTGAGAGTTCACAGACAACTCACAGATAACGCGCGGATACCTTTAATTAATTATTAGTTTTTAATCATTATTAAAATAAGGATGTCAGAATGCTAGTTTACTAACTTCCTGACATTCTAACCTTCTATTTCTAAATATATGAATTATATTAAACAAAAAATTTCACCAATGCTGGCATTTTTATTTGTTTTGGCTTTTGGCTATTTTTCAATTTACTTCATGAACTCAACTTTTGATAAATATGCCACCGAAGAGCTTTTGGCCCAGTTAAGCCAACTGCAAGCTGAAAAGTTAAAATAAAATTTTTATTCACAGGTCATAGGGTCTTGAAATTTTCATCAAAAGTGATATAATTCTGTTAAATTTGCAACAACCTGAAGTTGGGGCATTTTATTTATCAAAATTTTAGGAGGAAAAATAAAAATGAAAATTTTAAAATCTTTAAAAACCAAAGGTTTGGTGGCCTTGGTCTTAGTGGCAGTTATTGCTTTTGCTGCCTTGGTTATACATTTTATGAGCCAGGTTTTATAGCCCTTCGAAAGGCCCTGGTTGACTAATTTTAGCTATTTGCTATAATATTTCTAATATTGCCACAGACCGCTGGTGTCCGTTATTTATGGGCTTAATTACCAGTGTAGGTAGAAAGCCTTAATTTTGGCTAATTTTACATATTTTCTGTGGTAAGCAGAATTTTTTTATTTATCAAATTTGTGTAAATCTTGCAGTCTTCCAGTCTTTTTAGTCTTCATAATATGATTGAATATGACTGTAAGATTGAAAGATTATAAGATTATTATCAATCGTCATTCATTAATAATCAACATTATGGCTAAAACTAAACAACAAAAAGAAGATGAAGTAAAAAAAATATCAGATAATTTTACTAAAGCTAAATCAGTAGTTTTTACTAGTTTTGACGGTTTAACTGTGGCAGAAAGCCAGCAGTTAAGGAATGATTTAAGAAAAGAAGATGTGGATTATTTGGCCTGTAAAAAAACATTATTAAAAAGGGCACTTGCCAAAGCTGAAGCAAAAGATATTGATGTTGATTCATTAGAAGGTAGCCTAGGCTTAGCTTTTGGCAAACAAGACGAGGTAGCTCCGGCTAAAATTTTAGCAAATTTTTCCAAGAAAAATGATTTATTAAAAATCCATGGCGGAATTTTGGAGGGTGCTTTTATTGCTGCTGGAAAAGTTTTAGAACTTTCTAAATTGCCTTCCAGGGATGAACTTATTGCCAAAACCGTAGGCACTATTGCAGCCCCTATTTCTGGCTTTGTTAATGTAATGGCCGGTAATTTAAGAAGCTTGGTAAATGTTTTAAATGGTATTAAAGATTCAAAAAGTGAATAATAATTACATTAGTTATTAATCATTTAATCTTCTAATCTTTCAATCATTTAATCTTTATAATTTTAAAGACTGGAAGATTGAAAGACTTAAAGACTAGATAAATTATTATCAATTATTAATAAAAATTAATCAATAAAATTATGACCGAAGAAGAAAAAAAGGACGCTACTCCTGCCGAGGAAAAAGCAGAAGAAAAAAAGGATGTAGAAGTTCCTGCAAAATTTAAATCAATCATAGAGGAGATTGAAAAAATGTCCGTTTTGGATCTTTCAGAATTAGTTAAAATTTTGGAAGAAAAATTCGGTGTTAGCGCAGCTGCTCCTATGGCCATGGCCGCTGCCGGCCCTGCCGGTGCCGCCGAAGGTGAAGCCGCCGAAGAAAAAACCAGCTTTAATGTAGAACTTACCGCTGCCGGCGCCAGTAAAATTAATGTTATTAAAGCTATTAGAGCAGTTACCCAGCTTGGCTTAAAAGAAGCCAAGGATATGGCTGATGGCGCCCCTGTTATAGTAAAAGAAGGCGCTAAAAAAGAAGAGGCAGAAGAAATAAAGAAAACATTAGAAGAAGCCGGTGCGCAGGTTACTCTTAAATAAGAACGATTGGAATTAAAATAACGTAGCGACGCATAATTATGCGTCGCTACTGTTTTTATTTTGTCTATTTAATTGATATTACAAAAACCTGCGCGCCATTAAGTAAATATGCCTTTTGTTGGCTTTTATCAATTATGAAATCTTTTAAATTATTAAATTGTTCCGAAAAGAATTGATTTTTAAGTTCTCCGTTTTTATCAAATATAACAAATCTTTTATTAACCGGATCTAAAATGTATAAGCTGTTGGTTTCTTCATTGGTAAAAATTTTAGTAGGTGAGCTTAGGCTTGGCTCTATTACCAAAGTAGGGAAACCTTGGCTTTTACCCCCGGCAAGTTTTAGAATTTCACCATTTTCCTGCAGGCCGTAAATAAATCCATCCAGAGCTATAGAAACTGTTTTATCAATGGGCAGGTCTTCGGTTATCCAAGCCCTTGTGCGGCCAAAGTTATTGCCATCAAAACTAAAGCGGTAAATCTGTTTGGTTTCTTTATCCAAGGCATACATTTTATCCAGATAAAAAGTCAGATAGTCTATTTGCTCAACTTCCGGCGGCAAACTAACTGCGATTTTTTGCAGTTCATTTTGGTTTACTGAATAAAATTCATTATTATCAGTTGATATTATTAAAGAATTGTTTTGAGAGAAAGTGGCTGCAAGTGTTGATTTAAGATTAAAGTTATCCAAAACAACAGTGCTGTTATCATTTACATTTACGGCAAAAACCTGATTGGTATTATTAAAGCCGTAAATAAAGCTGTCTTTGTAACCCAGATGGGAAATTTCTGCCGTTAAATTTATTTCCCTAAAGTTAATTAAAGTTACCGGTTCTAATATATTGGTTACTTTCCAAACCCTTTCAAATAGCACTTGGATTTTTTGGCTTAATTCCAGATGTTTGGCCTGTTGTTCTTTGGTTTGCTGTGGCAGTTGGACTAATAGTAAATTTATTTCACCAATTAGTTGCCTAACCCTAATGGTATCGTTATAGATTAATGAAGCTTCTATGGCTTCTTGTTTTTCATTTATTTTTATCAGTAGGCCTGTATAGGTTTCATTTAAACGTTGGCTGGCTATTTTTCTTTCTTGCCAAATTAAACTTTGGGAAAACAGCAAAATTAAAATAATGGTAGAAATTATTAAAACTTTATTTGTTTTAGAAAGTCTGCTGAACCTTTTTATTATAGAAGCCAGTTTTTTAGTTATATTTGTTAAAAATTGATTTCGGTTTTTTTGTTGTGTAGTAAAAAGCCACAAATTTTTTATTAATTGGCCGGTTTTATAGCCGGTAGTTATAATACCTCTAATAAATAAAGATAACTTGCCGGGCTTAGTAATTTTAACAGGTAGTTTTTTCTTTTTTTCGTCTGAGTCAGACCTGGATTTAGTTTGGGTAACTGCTATTTTTTGGGCCGGAGCTTTAGATTTCTTTTTTAAGTTTTCCTTTAGGGTTTCAAAAATTGAGGGCGGACTTAATATTTTTTCGGTTTCGGCCTGAGTTTTTAAAAGTTGGGTCATGGAATTTTCTGAACCTGCCGGCGTTTTTAAACGGCTGGATTTGCTCGGTATTTCATCATTTTCTACAAGGCTGCTGCTAAATTGGATAATTAGAGAAAAGAAAGAAACAGTTGGCGGTACAGATTCCAGGATATTAGAAAGATGGGCGATAGAACTTTGCGGAGGCAGAGTAGAAATAATTTTTTTTATCTTTTCTAAAGAAACATAATTGGGCAGGCTTTCGGTAGTTATTAAAAATTTGTCGCTGGGCTGAATTTGTCCGGAAACCGTAAAATCAAAAAGGTCAGATTTATCTGATTCAGGAATTTTTCCTATAATATCTTTAATATAGTTGGGCTTTACCATAAAAGCTTTTATTTTGCCGATTACCGAAAAGTGAATTTCATTGCCGGAGATTAAGCCTATGTAAGCATGAAGTTTTTTGTGCCAGTTAAAATTTTTGGGAGCGATTTCCGGCAAGTATTCATTTAAAGCCTGCAGTATATTTTCTAAAATTTTATCTGCCTGATGCAGTTGGGATTTTTCATAAATTTCGTAACAGATTTCTAAAAATTGCCTGATAAGCTCCAAATCTTCGGGGGTATTAGAGTCTAATTCAATTAAAATAAAAAGATCACAGTCACATGATTCCGAAGCAGGCTGTACCAATATTTCTCCAACTCTCATGGAGCGGTGCGGATCATGAATATGGAGTTTACTGATTTTAACACTCATAAAACTTGTAATATATCTTTGGAGTGATTATACTATATTTAAGTTAATTGGTGTAGGTTTAGAGGCTTGTTAGGTTCTAGTCTATGGTCTTGGAATTAAACCTTTACCTATAACATAACTAGCCTCCATGCCCAAAACTACACCCAATATAATTTATGCTAGAACAACTATTTGGATCACGAACACGTACTAAACTTTTATATCTTTTTTTGGAAAATCCAGAAGACCCTTTTTTTGTTAGAGAAATAACCAGGGAAATTAAGGAAAGGATAAATTCAGTTCGGCGTGAATTGGATAATTTAGAAAAATTTGGACTTATTACATCTAAAACAGAGAACCAAAAAAAGTATTATTCACTGGACAAAAATTTTGTTCTCTATAATGAATTAAAATCGTTAATTAATAAATCAAAATTTTTGGCCGAAAGAGTTGCTGCTCAAAAAGTTAAAAAATTAGACGGCATAAAATATTTGGCTTTAACCGGCCAGTTGGTTGATAATGACGATTCGCCAACCGATGTTTTGCTGGTAGGAAAGATTTCTAAAGAGGTTTTGCAAAAATTTATTAACGATTTAGAAAGAGCCTACAGGCTGCAAGTGCGGTACACTCATTTAACCACTAAAGAATTCAACATCAGGCAAGATATGACAGATAAATTTTTATATACTGTAATCAATGGGCCAAAGGTTGAGCTTATAAATAGGCTTGGCGTATAATTATGCAGAGGATAAATTTCTCTGCTTCGTGATTTTTGTTAAATTTTTTCCGTAGCCGAGAAATTTATTCTCGGCAATCCTTATCTTCGTTAAATATAAAGAGTATGCAAAAAAAAGTCAGTTTTAAATCAAACAAAGGATACCTCTTAAGAGGTGTTTTACATATTCCAAAAGGGAAAGGGCCGTTTCCCACGGTCATAGTCCAGCACGGCTTTAGCGGCAATCACAACTCACCTATAATAAAAAAAATTTCTGATAATTTAGAAAAAAACAGATTTATAGTTTTAAGATTTACTTTATCTGGCCACAAACCCAGTGGAGGAACTTATAAAGATGTTTTAGCCAGCCAATTTATTAAAGATATAGAAAAAGCTTTAGATTTTCTTATAAAGAATCCAAAAGTAAATAAAAATAGGATTGGTATGGCCGGGCATAGTATGGGATCCTTTGCTTCATTAGTCAGTGCCAATGTTTTTAATAAACAAATAAGATCAGTTGTTTCCATTTCCAGTTTATATAATGTTGGTGCTCTTTTAAAATCTTTTTATCGTGATAAAAAAGTTGAAGAATCAAATAAAGATTATTGGAAAATAGGAGGTTTTAAGGTTACTACTAAACATTTTAATGACAGATC
The DNA here is from genome assembly GCA_964588165.1 of uncultured Gammaproteobacteria bacterium. Taxonomy (GTDB): domain Bacteria; phylum Patescibacteriota; class Patescibacteriia; order UBA1558; family UBA10009; genus CAZPMS01. The sequence continues at coordinate 120,749 of CAZPMS010000001.1, read as the reverse complement.
ATATTTGCAAAAGAAATTTTTAATTTCCGATATCCATTGTCCGGTTTTAATAATTCACGGTAATCAAGACAGGCGGGTACAGCTTAAAGATGCCTATACAATTTATAGTCTCTTAGGCGATCCTAAAGAATTAAAGATTATCAAAGGTGCAGATCACGGTTTTAAAAGTGAACGGTATTCAAAGCAGGTCGTTAGTTCAACTTTAAAATGGTTTAACAAATATTTGGCTTTTAAAGAATCAAAAGTAGTAAATACCTTTTTGGAATGCAATGGCAAGGTTTTGCTTTTAAAAAGAGGGGATAGGGTTGGCACTCATCAAGGTTATTGGTGCAGCGTGGGCGGTTATTTAGATGGTAATGATATTTTAAAACAATCTAAGCAAGAAGTTTGCGAAGAATTGGGTATTCCTAAGAAACAGCTAAGAAGCTGTAAAAGAGGCAAGGCGTTTAAAATAAAAGAAGATGATATAGACAGGATCTGGCACGTACATCCGGTTTTAATAAAATTGAAAAGGAAGCCCAAAGTAAAACTTGATTGGGAAAATACCGAGTATAAATGGGTTAAGCCACAGGAAGTTAAGAAATTTAAAAAACGGGTACCCATGCTGGATAAGGTTTTAAAAAATTTAGGTTTAGTCACGGATTAACGCGGATAACGCTAATGAGCCGCAGATGCTTCGCAAATAACTCACAGATAAAAAGTCATCCTGCCTCGCCGGCAGGCGGGCAATCATCATTTATTAATCATTAATCATCAATTTATGAAAAAACTGGCACCATTATTTATTATCATTGCCGCCGTACTTTGGGGCTTAGACGGTATTGTTCTAAGGCCATCACTTTATAGTTTGCCCGTTCCTTTAGTAGTTTTTGTAGAACACGCCTTGGCTTTTTTAATAATGCTGCCGTTTTTAATAAAGGAATTTAAAGAAGTTAAAAAATTAAAAAAAGCGGAGTGGGGATCATTTGTTTGGATAGCCATATTTGGCGGAGCAATTGGCACTATGGCTATTACCAAAGCACTTTTTTATGTTCATTTTGTCAATTTATCAATTGTCATCTTGTTACAAAAATTTCAGCCTGTTTTTGCCATCTTTTTAGCTTGGCTGGTTTTAAAAGAAAAACTGCCTAAAAAGTTTTTTGTCTGGGCAACAATGGCAATAATCGGCGGTTACTTTGTAACCTTTGGCGTTGATCTGCCTAATTTATCAACCGGTGATAAAACTGCTATGGCTGCCCTGTTTTCATTGATTGCCGCTTTTTCTTTTGGTTCATCTACCGTTTTTGGCAAACGAGCGCTACGGGCAATTAATTTTAGAGTGGGAACTTATTTAAGGTTCGGCGTAACCACAGTTATTATGCTGTTGGTGGTTTTAGGCACAGGAAGCATGCAGGCAGTTAATCAAATAACTGTTCATCAGCTAATAACTTTTTTGATAATTGTTTTTTCTTCCGGCGGTTTGGCTATCTTTTTATATTATTACGGCTTAAAGCGGGTTACAGCTTCAGCTTCTACAATTTTAGAAATGGCTTTTCCACTTTCCGCAATTCTGTTTGAATATTTGTTAAGAGGAAATATGCTTTCTTGGGCCCAGTGGTTAGGGGCTATAGTTTTAGGTTATGCTATTTATAAGGTTGCTAGGTTAAGAGGGGCTGATATCGCTGATGGTTCGCAGATAACTCGCAGATAACTCGCAGATATTTTTTTAATTATGATATTATTTATTAATACATCTCAAACTGATTTAATTCAGGTTAAGTTGATTAAAGGTGATAAAATCATCAATCAATCAGAAAATAGGGAAGAGTATAGGCAGTCGGAACTGCTGTTAAAAATGATTAATGAATTGTTTAGTAAAGGATACACGATACACAATACACGATTTGTTGCAGTTGTTTCCGGCCCAGGAGCTTTTAGTGCTTTAAGGATTGGTATTTCTACAGCCAATTCTTTAGCTTGGAGTTTGAAGGTGCCGGTGGTTGAAGTTAGCGTTAATGAAGCAGAAAGTGATGAGAAATTGATTAAGGTTTTAAAGGAGAAGACTACTCGCCTCGCTAAAACTACCTGCCTCGCGTCAAGGCGGGCGGCGGAGCGGGAAAGACTAAAAGATTATAAGACTGGAGATTTTAAGCCAGTTGTGCCAAAATACGGCAAGGAACCGAATATAACGAGCGCTAAAACGTAAAGAACGCAAAATAAGTAATTTGTATGAATAAAATATTGAATCAGAAAAAAAAATTAAAATAATTATTCATTATTTATTAATCATTAATAATCAATAAATATGCCATATCACGAAGAAGAAAAGAGGGATCCCTCGACAAGCTCGGGACGGGGAAAAAAGGGAGGATTTTTTAACCACTTCCTTAAACTTATAACTTTAGGTGGCTTACTGTTGGTAGTTTTTAAAGCATTTCAAAAGTCCAAAGAGAATAAAGAAAAATAAAAGCCTTGCACCTACCACCCCTATTTCCCCTCCTTTTAAAGGAGGGGATCCAAGGGGAGGTGCAAGGCTTTTTTTGATCAAATAAAAACCCTTCTTTTTATAAAGAAGGGCAAGGGAGCTATTTGTGGGAATGTGTTTTTTCGTTAATCTTCAGTAACTCTTTGATGAACAGGGGAAGGGTCTTTAGGTCAACCAGCAGGTTGTCCGCTATTATCAATTTTACCTGATCAAAGTCCTTTAACCCCAGAAGGATATTAATTTCACTAAAGTGGGTAATAATCGATTCGTAGAGTTTTATCAGGCTGTTTTTGTTGACGATGACTGTATCAGCACCTATATCCAGAACAGCTAAAGTAGTGGTAACCGTGTTTACAATTCGTCTTATTTTTACAAGATTTGTTCTAATTGATTTGGGTATTTCTTTGGCCTGATCCTTTAGAGATACGCCAATCAGGCTTTCAAAATTTATAGTTACTGAATTTATTTCCGGCAATAGGTTATTTAAGCCATTTTTAACAATTACTTGGTTTTTTTCTACAGTAATAATTATTTGTTTGAAACAAGTAATTTTATGCCAATTGTTTGGGTCAGTAGAAACCTCTTTGCCGTCTACTTCTACAGAAGCAACGCTTTCCTCGTTGCAATTAATTGCGGCTACCATGTTTACTATGTCATGGATCGATTCTGTGCCCAAAAATGGCTTAGCAGCTCGCCCGTCTTTTAGATGAAACATTCCATCAAAGGCATGTGACTTTATCCAGACATCAGCCATTTTAATCACTCCTTTGTTAAGGTGCTAAACGATATTTTAAATTACAATTTCTAAAAAAATTTGTCAACCTCGTTGCCAATAACAAAGAGTAAAATAAAAACCCCCTCTTATAAAAAGAAGGGGACTGAAAGGTTAGGTTAAACAACTGCCACAATTTCTACATCAGCTTCAAATGGAAGACCTTCAACTAGGACAAATTCCAGTCGGTGAATATCATGACCAGAAAAGTTGATGACCTTCGAACAAAGCTGTTCGATGGCTTCATAGCTTGTCCAGCCTCTGCTCGTTAATAAAACGGTTAGTTTGGTAACATCTTTCAGCTTTTTGTCGGCCTGACCGAGTAGGGTTTCAGTATGGCTTAATGCCTGTTTAAATTGTTTAAATGGATCCTTGAAAACTACTTTGACTTCACTAATCTTGGGTACTTGTCCGGAAAGGATGCAGTTGATTCCGTTATTGATAAGTGCTATAGGTGTGAATAGCATACCATTGGACGTCATGGTGCTATCCGGAATTACCAACTCAGAATTACTGGCGTGCATGGTAACATGCAATAGACAGCCAAGGGGCAATTCAGATGTAAGCGCCTGGTAAGCTAACCGAGGTGGCTTAACGGGCTTGTTGATAGATTCCAATAATTTTCCATAACGGGCATTCAGCGCGTCATAGTATTTCATGTCGGCCAGTTTGATTTCTATCCAAGAAACATTTTGAATTGGGCCGTCGCTATCTGTTCCATTGATCAGATTTTCCAATTCCGAAAGTACAAGGTCGCATTGTGATTCAAAATTCAGAAATATTGGATCGCCTCCATGAAGAATACGAAACAGGGTATATTCAGTGAAGTCATCAAACGGGGTTGTTTGAGTCTCTACGTTACCTTGCTTTTGGTCCGACATCTTCTTACTCCAATCTTTGTTTAACCTTTTTTGGTTGTTTATGTTCAAATAATAACTAAAACTACATTTTATCCGATTTTTTGTCAATAACGACAAAAAGCCTTGCCCTGTACGAATGCGCCGTAGCGCGTTCCTACGAAATGGGTAAGGCTTTTTATTATTAAAAAATGGCATAATATATCCTTGTGGATAGCTGGGGTTGTTTAATGTATTCTAGTGGGGTATAATGGATATAGAGTGGCGAAAGGTGGATAAAAGTGGGGATAAGGCAGGTCAACTGGGGAAAAGCCATTCAACCTTAAAACAAAGCTTGGCTAAGATTAGCTCAAGTTAAATTTTGAGTAATCACAGATAGTTTACAGATAAACACCGATCAATCACTGATTTTCGCGGATTACTCACAGATAAATTATAAAAATTCTATTAATTCAATAAAATTAAATGTTTATTGGCGAATATCAGCACACAATTGATGAAAAAGGCAGGTTAGCAGTACCTGTTAAGTTTAGAACAGCCCTAGCAAAAGGAGCAGTTGTAACCAGAGGTTTAGACAACTGCTTATTTTTATATCCTCAAAAAGATTGGCAAGAACTGGCCAGTAAGCTTTCTAAATTGCCAATCAGCCAGGCTAATACCAGGGCTTTTTCCAGGTTAATGCTGGCAGGGGCTATGGATGTTTCTTTAGACAAACAGGGAAGAATAATCTTGCCCGATTATTTAAGGAAGTACGCTTCAACCAAAAAGAAAGTGGTGATTGCCGGTTTGTATAACCGTTTAGAAATCTGGGATGAAGTTTCTTGGAATAAATATAAAACAACTACCGAAAAAGATTCCGGAGATATTGCCGAAGCACTTGGTGAATTAGGTGTTTAGGTTTGGGTATGGAGGCTAGTTATGGCTTAGGTAAGGGTTTAGTTCCAAGCCCACAAACTAAAACCTAACAAGCTTCTAAACCAATTAACTAAAACTAATTCATGGATTATTTTCATAAACCAGTTTTACTTGAAGAAGTAATTGAATATTTAAACACGCAGCCTAACCAGAATTTTATAGATGCTACTATAGGCGGCGGCGGACACGCTAAAGCGATTTTGAAAAAGACCTCACCCAAAGGACATCTTCTGGGTCTCGATAGAGATCCCAAGGCCATAAAAGCGGCCAAAAAAAACTTATCCGAATTTTCGGATAGGGTTTTATTAGTATTAGATTCATATAAAAACCTACCTCATCGGACTTCGACGAGCTTAGTTGAGTCGCAGGCAGGTAAAAACAAAAAAATTTATGAACAAAAATTTAATTTACACTTTAGCGGTCTTCTACTTGACCTTGGCATATCTTCAGCTCAGGTCGCACCAGAAGACGACAGAGGATTTTCTTTTCAAACGGATAAAAAATTAGACATGCGTTTTGGCCCGGACGGTGATTTAACTGCGGCCGAAATTCTAAATACATGGCCAAAAGAAAAGCTCATTAAAATTTTTAAAGAATACGGGCAGGAGCCAAGGGCTCGCGTAATTGCCGGAGAAATTATTCTCTTTCGAGCGAGAAAGCCGATTGAGCTGACCTCGGACCTAGTTAATATTGTTAATCAGGTTTTCCGAGGTCAGCTAGATAGGCACAAAGGACGCCGAATGATTCATCCGGCAACTAAGGTTTTTCAAGCCTTAAGGATAGCCGTTAATAATGAACTGGAAAATTTAAAAGAGTCTTTGCCGAATTTGTTAGCTTCTATAGAATCAGGCGGCAGGCTAGTGGTTATCAGCTACCATTCTTTGGAAGACAAAATTGTTAAAGAATTTTTTAAATACCAAGCAAAAGATTGCCATTGCCCAAAGGAATTCCCAATTTGCAAATGCAACCATAAAAAATCAATTAAAATTCTAACAAAAAAACCAATCGTGCCAACGGATAAAGAAGTGGAAGCAAATCCCAGATCCAGGAGCGCCAAAATGAGAGTGGCGGAAAAAATATAACGCAGATATCGCAGATAGGTTCACAGATGGCTTGCGGATAATTCGCAGATACTAATCAATCATCATTCATTAATCATAAATTATTAATCATTAGTTATCAATTATTAATATAAAATGTTAACGAAAACAAAAATAAAAACTATAGATTCAAGCTTTTTTACCAATTTAAAATTTATAATTTTTGGCTTAGGTTTGCTTTCTATTTTATCCTATCTGGTTATTGTTAATCATACCAATACCATGGGGATTGAAATGGGGGAAATGCAGGTTAAAATTTCGGAACTGCGGGATCAGTATAGGGATTTAGAAAACCAAGCCACTCAACTGCAATCGATGCAGCGGATTGAATCAATCAGCAGTTTAGAACTTTCTATGGTTCAGGCCGAAACTTACGAATATATTTTACCGGCTGAGGAAACATTGGCGGTGAGAGAATAATTTTTTCAAGCAATTTGTTATGAATCGATATCATAAGCAAAATTTTTGGCTGTTTTCAGCTGATAGGTTGACTATTCTTTCGGTAGTCATTTTTTTGTTTGCCGGTTTTATTGGAATTAAATTATTCAAGCTCCAAATAATAGATTATTTTAAATATAGCCAAATGGCCGAAGCACAGCATTTGGCCCAAAAGGAATTAATACCCGATAGGGGAGAAATTTATATTCACGATTATTCAGCCGAAGAAAATACGCTTTATCCGGTGGCTGTAAATAAAAAATATTACTTAGCGTTTGCAGTGCCAGACCATGTTGAAAACCCCGTAAAAACTTCTAAGTTGCTGGCGCCAATTTTAGAAATGGATGAAGAGATTTTATATAACCGTTTAGCCAAAGAAAATGATTTGTACGAACCCCTAAAGCATAAGCTTGATGAAGATAAAAAAGCAGAGATAGAAATTTTAGAACTGCCGGGCATTAGATTTGAAGAAGAAATATATCGCTACTACCCAGAAGGTGAAGTTACCGGACAGGTTTTAGGCTTTGTTGGATACAAGGGAGATGATTTAACAGGCATGTACGGTATAGAGGGCTTCTGGCAAAAAGAACTGGCTGGAGAAAAAGGCATGTTTACTTTTGAAAGAGACGCAGTTGGCAGATTAATACCGTTAGCCAGAAGAGTAAAAGCCGAAGAGCAAAACGGTACAGATATTATTTTAACTTTAGATAGGTCTATCCAGTTTACAGCATGCAGTTCTTTAAAAACCACAGTTTTAAAACATGGTGCCGATAACGGTTCTGTAATAATTATGGATCCTAAAAGCGGAGCCATTTTGGCCATGTGTAATTATCCCAGCTTTGATCCTAATATTTATAATGAAGTGGAAAATTATGGTGTTTATAACAACAATACTATTTTTGAACCATATGAGCCGGGTTCTATGTTTAAAGCTTTAACTATGGCGGCCGCCTTGGATACAGGAGCGGTAACGCCAATGACTACTTATGAAGATACAGGCAGTGTAGAAATTGCCGGCTACACTATCAGAAACTCCGATGGTGAAGCCCACGGCATTAAAAATATGACTCAGGTTTTGGAAGAGTCATTAAATACTGGAGCAATTTTTGCAGCCCGGTCTGTAGGGCCGGATTTATTTTATAATTATTATCAGCGTTTTGGTTTGGGGGAAGAAACCGGAATTAAGCTTAATTCAGAAAATAAAGGTGATATTTCTTCTTTAAAATGGAAAAAAGAAATATTTATGGCTACAGCTTCTTATGGGCAAGGAATAACTGCCACGCCAATCCAGATAATAAAAGCTTTTGGAGCCATTGCCAACGGCGGCAAGCTAATGAAGCCTTATATTATAGATGAAGTAAGGGAACCGGGCGGCAAAGTTAATAAAACCCAGCCGGAATTTTTAAAACAAATTATTTTAAAGAAAACTGCCGATACCTTGTCAGCTATGCTGGCATCGGTTGTTAAATACGGACATGCACAAAATGCCGGTGTGCCAGGTTATTATATTGCGGGAAAAACCGGAACAGCCCAAGTTGCAGATTTGGAAACCGGCAAGTATTCAACTGATAGGACCATCCATTCCTTTGTGGGCTTTGCGCCAATAGAAGATCCTAAATTTGTTATGTTGGTTAAACTTGATCACCCAAGAAGCGTGGAATTTGCCGCTTCTTCGGCCGCACCGCTGTTTGGTGAAATTTCCCAATTTTTACTTAATTATCTCAAAGTACCACCATCGTATGATGTTAATCAGTAGCTGGTAGTCGGCCCGCCTGTCGGCGAGGCAGATAGCGAGTAGGCAATCTTTTAGTCTTGAAAATAGTTGTTAAAGATTGTAAGATTTAAAGACTAGAAGATTTTTTATATGAAGAAATTATTACACTATTTTCTTAAATTATTGTCTAAAAAGGTACTTAAAAAATACCGGCCTTTTATAATTGCCATAACCGGCAGTTTGGGCAAAACCAGCGCTAAAGAAGCTATTTATGCTGTTTTAAGAGGCAGTAAAAACGTCAGGCGTAGTTATGGTAATTATAATAACGAAATCGGCGTGCCTTTAACTATTTTAGGTACAGATACTGGCGGCCGGTCAATTTTTAAATGGCTGGGAATATTTTTAAAAGGTTTTAGCCTAATAATCAGCAAAAAAGAATATCCGGAAATATTAGTTTTAGAAATGGGAGCAGAAAAAGTTGGCGACATTAAATATTTAACCGGTTTTGTGCCGGTTGATATTGGCGTGCTTACGGGCATTAGCAAAGTCCATTTGGAATTTTTTGGCGATATAGAAAAAATCACGGCCGAAAAATTGTCATTATTCAGGAAGTTTGAAGATGACAGCAAGATTGCCATTATTAATATTGATGATGAAAAAATAAACCAAAATAAAAATCAAATAAAAGGCAAGGTAATTACTTATGGTTTTTCTGAATCAGCTGAGTTTAAGGCCGGCGATTTTAAAATAGTATCCAAAGCTAATTCATTCGGTACTTTATTTAAACTTCATCAGGCCAATCAAGATATTCCGGTCTATCTGCCAAATATTTTTGGCAAGCAACAGATTTATGCGGTACTGCCGGCTATGGCCATAAGTTTTAGCTTGGGCAATAATCTTTTAGAAATTATTGATGATCTGGCCAAGTACCGTCCGCCCAAAGGCAGAACCAATTTAATTAAAGGCATTAAAGATACTTTACTAATTGATGATAGCTACAATTCATCACCGGCTGCTGCTAAGGCAGCTTTGGATGTTTTAAATCAATTTCCGTCTTCAAATAAAAAAATAGCGGTGTTTGGTAAAATGTTGGAGTTAGGCAGTTATACAGAAGAAGGCCATAGAGAAGTGGGTAAAAAGTCAGCGGAAGTTAATTTAGATATGTTAGTTGCTGTAGGCGAAATGTCACGCGACATTATCCGCGGGGCTATTGATGCTGGTTATCCTGAAGAAAAAACTTTTTATTTTAGTAATAATAAAGAAGCCGGCAGTTTTATTCAAAACAAAATTAAAACGGGCGATATAGCCTTGATCAAAGGTTCACAGGGTGCTAGGATGGAGCAAATTGTTAAAGAACTAATGGCCGAGCCGTTAAAGGCAAAAGATTTACTTGTCCGCCAAACTGGTATTTGGCTAAATAAATAAGTTGCCTCCTCGGCAACCCGCCGAAGAGGTGGGGACATTCAAGCCGCTATCGTCTAATGGTTAGGACGCCAGGTTCTCAACCTGGTAATCGGGGTTCAATTCCCCGTAGCGGTACCAGATAAATATTCACATGAAAATAAAACCAATCTACATATTTATCACCTTGGCAATTATTGCTGTTTTTTTATTGCTTAATAACCAAAGCGGGGGATTTAAGTTTTATCAAGAAAATAAAGAAGCAACCATCCAGGAGCAAGTTGAAGAAAAGTATAATGTTGTTCAAGTAGAAATCACACCCAATTCCACCTATGGAATCTTAATGGAACAAGCCGAAGTTGATCCAAATGTATCAACCGCCATTTTTGCAGCAGCAGAAGATATTTATGATTTATCCAGCATTAGAGTCGGGCGGTTTTTAAATTTGTATTACAGTAAAGAAACAAATGAGCTAGCCCAAATAATGTATCAAATAGATAGTGAAGAAGAACTATATGTTAGTAAACAGGAATCAGTAACTGGTAATCAGAAAGATATTAGCACATCAACAGTTGAATCAGTAGAAGAGAATGTTTGGGTTGCCGAACGAAGGGTTATTGATTATGAAATTAAGGTAAAAACGGTTGAGGGTAAATTGGAATCATCTTTGTACCAATGGGCTCTGGATAATGATGTTGATGTTTGGGCTATTATAGATCTTTCTGATGCTTACCAATGGACCATAGATTTTGCCATAGACCCCAGAGTTGGCGATACTTTTAAATTTATTTATGAAGAAAGATACAGGGAAGGTGAATATATAATGCCGGGCCAAGTTTTGGCCGGTAAATATATTAACGCCGGAGAAGAGTTTAGAGTTTATTATTTTGAAGAGCATGAGGAGAACAAAGGCTTTTTTGATCCAGACGGCAATTCGGTACAGAAGATGTTCTTAAAGGCGCCGATCCATTATAAATATATTACTTCCGGATTTACCACCGGCCTTAGGTGTCTTTCTTATTACAATTTGTGTACCAACCATCGGGCCATTGATTATGCAGCACCATCTGGTACGCCAATCAGATCGGTTGGTGATGGCACAGTTATTTTTGCCGGCTGGAGCAGCGCGGGCTATGGTTACTTAACCACTATTCATCACAACGGAACTTATTCCACCAATTACGCCCATCAATCAAAAATTTTGGTCAGCTACGGCCAAAAGGTTAAACAGGGTGAAGTTATCGGCAAGGTTGGCTCTACAGGCCTTTCCACCGGACCGCATTTGCATTACGAAATGGTAAAACATGGCACTAAAATAAATCCGCAAACCGAAGTTCTGCCACCAGGCGAACCTATTGCTGATGAGAATAAAGACAGATTTTTTCAAGAGATAAAGAAATTTAGCGAGCAACTTGATTAATATAATCTGTTTCGAGCTTGTCGAGGAGCGGGTGAGCCAATAGCTGATGAAAATAAGGAACGATTTTACCAATCTATTGAAGAATACAAAAATCAACTCAATTAAATTTAAAAAAAGAAAAAAAGGATAGTCATGATGATTATCCTTTTGTTGTGTAGATTCATAATTAGTTGGTCTGCTGAACGACCGTTCCTCCTATTTTGTATGGACGGTTTTCACCAAACACCGTTTCTATTTGGTAGAGAATGTAACTGCCCATTGGAAATCCATCACTATCCATTATAGTTGTGCCTTCAATAACTGATATAAAAGGACCGTGATCTTTTGTGTCTGGTGTTATTGCTATATAACTACCAATACCATATTTGTCAATAAATACTTGGAGGTTAGTTTTGATGAAATTATTTACTGCTTCCGAGTTTTTTATGTCTAATATATCCATTTTAAACCTCGTGTTTGAAAATGATGAACTTGTTTGAAAGAACTAACCAAAATTTACTTAAAATTAATATATTTGTCAAATTTATAAATAAAGAAAAAAGGATAATCGTAGTGGTTATCCTTTTGGGTTGGCTAGTTTGCCAATATTGAAATATAAAGGGTTATTAATTATTTAATGACACTGTGCTCTGTTGCCCTTGAATGACAGTCCATTAAATCTGAAGGGTCGCCTGTCATAATTTGAAGCAAATAATCATTTTCATTATATCCTTTCTCCGCCATTACATTAATGGCTTCTGATGCTGATTCAAATGGGCCATGGATTTTTTTCTCTACAATTGTAAACCAGATCTCTGTTTCAAGTTTTTCACCATGCTTTTTGAGAAGCTCATAATATCTGCTTTTGAAAAATTCAAAATTTTCTACAATTTGTTGTTTTTCCACGGTCAGCTCCGAATGTTTATGCTTAGTTGAATGTTTTGTAAGGAACTAGTTTGATTTTTACTAATTTTTAATGTTTTGTCAAATATAATACAAAGAAAAAACGGCAAGGTCAATGATGACTTTGCCGTGGGTGATCAGTGGTAGATAAAGCTCTAATAGATTTCAAATACAATAGAGCCCCATATTTGATCGTAAGCATCTGCCAGATTAAGCATTATGGCGTTGGCTTCTACTGAATCTGGAACAGAAAGGACAATTAGCTGATTAAGGTTTACATCAAAGTGATTCAACGTAAACTTTACCGAACCGGGATCTATTAGGCCCCACCTTTCCAGCGTACTCACAACTGCCAGTTCAGGATCAAACCTTCCATCGTCCATGTGCATAGCCAGGCTACTATCAGGCGTTAGTGTGGCTTCATCTGGAACAAAGAATTGGTCATTCTTGGTAATGTACCTGCCGGTTAACGACCAGCTACCCGATACATTTTGTTGGGAAACAGCCTTGATTGTTACAGAACGCGAGCCGTTCAAATCAATAATAGCCGCCATTTGTCGGAAGCCGGTAATATCATTGTTTTTTTTCCAGTAAACCTGAATCTCACAACCAGTTTCTACGGTCCAGTCTCTTGATAGCCCAGGCGCTATGTCTTCGTAGTTTTCCTTGCCGGAAACAAGCAGGCTGCCCTGGTCAACATAGCCTACTATTTGATCCTGCTGATCTTCTGCTCCTTCAGGCCCAATCCCTAGATCCTCTATTATATCACAACCTGGAACAAAGGCGAGAATCAGTGCCAGAAGCATACTTAAAACAAGCCTGTTCATGGCCTTTCCCTCCTGTTAGTTACAATACTATCTATACTATCTATGGAAAAATGCTTGTTGTTTGTGTAAATGTACAATATGCCTTACTTTAACAGTATATAAATAAAAAGATTTGTCAAGGTGTGGGTGTGGATAAGAAATGCTAATTATTTAGAGTTTTAAAAATCAATTAAATTAAAAAAGGATAATCGTGATGGTTATCCTTTTGGGCCATCCATATTTAATATGGAATTAACAAGCTTGTAGCGAATCGTTGGAGGCAGTAAATAAACAATAGAATGGATCGCCGGGACTCTCGTGTATTGTTTGAATAATGTATGTTCCTTGTTTAATTCCCTGGACATTCATTTGAGTTATAGCATGCGCTGATGATTCAAACGGACCTAGATCATTTTTATTTTGTGTAATTACAATTAGCGCACCTACTCCATACTTTTTTTTCAGTTTCTGATGCATCTTCTTGAACACATTAATATACAGATCATGAGTTAGCTTATCTGGTCTACCCATCTTCTGCTCCAATTTTTTTGAATGATGTAATGTTCTAAAGTATTTTTATCTAATATTTAATATATTTGTCAAATTAATTTATTTACGCAGAAAGTTTGCAGATAATTCACCGATCTATCACCGATGAAGCGCGGATTAATCACTGATACTAATATAGGTGTGCCATCTGTTGTATATCCGTGATAGATCTGTGAACATCTGTGATTTATTTGTAGATTTTTTGTATTATCTTGACAAAAACAACCTTTTTTGATAGTTTAAAATATCATTTTAGATCATTTCATTTAAAACCTTAAACCCGCGAAAGGGGATACAATGTACGTATTTGAATTGAGGGGCACTGCCGACAAAGGAACTGTCCTTTGGGACGAAACTTCCTTACGCATGCATCAGTACGGCTTGGTGATTATCCCGGCCTTGCTGAAAAAGTTTGCCTGGGTGGTAGTTGCCGCAGCTGATGTGGCTGAAACCAAACAGCGTAAGCTGGTTGCAAATGGGCATTATCAGGGTAAAGTTGATGAGGTTGACGCGATTCCCTGGCCTGCAATCAAGGCCGTTATTCATGTAGCTGATCCTGCCTGCGATGTCATCCAACTTGATATCGAAACCAAGGCACAAGAGTGCCAAATTCCGATTCTACGTTTGGAAGACATTCCTGGCGCAGTAATCCGGTCCAGCTTAGCAAACCCAGGTGCTGTTACACCGGTTTATGAATCGGGCATCAGGTATCTGGTTATTAACAAAGCTGGTAGGTTGTTGGCAGAAGAAGAAGGCGTGTTGGCACACCAAATTTTCGAAGTTGGAATTCCTGATTTTTCCTTACCGACACAGGATCAGACGGAAGAATGGCAACGGTTGGTTCGAGATTGGAAAATGGTTTTGGGCTGTCATCATAGCAAAGTGATTTTTTATTCCTGCACCAGTACTTTAGCTGTGGACAAGCCTGGGTTGGAAATGGTGATTGAGATTGCCAAGAAAATTGGAGCTGTTCTGATCGTGGCGCCACATCCCAAAGTGTTTAAGGAATATCCAAAGCCCTATTCTGGCACAGCTCAAGAAATGATGAGGCGTGGCCAGGTATTTCTGGATTTCTTTGAGGATCAAGGCTTCACGAAACTAACCAATGAACCTTGGAGCCCACGGGAACAGTTGTTATTTGTCACGGGTGGCATCGGGCAACTGCGTCAGAAGTATAGTACCCTTGGAACCGACGGATTTCCCCCTGATCTTGTTCCGGCTGATCTGGTACTTTCCGCGTACAGCAATATTGCCTTGTTTAATTCAGTTTGGGGAACACCGGGATTTAACTTGGTAACTCCCCAAGTCCAAGCAGAGCATAACCGGTCAGTTGGCAGTAGGTATCCGTTGGCTGTGGCTTCTAGATTGCTTCCCGGGCTGGAGCGTCTCGAAGATTTTGAAGCTGTTATAACAGCTGCCTTAGAAAATCCGGCAGACCATGTTGTTTCAGCAGCCAAATTTGCTGAAGCTGTACCGCTGGTAGGTGGGGCCTCGGTTGATCGGATCGTCCAATTGGTTGAAGATGCAGTTGGCGATTGATCCTCCAAATCAATCAGTATTGGTTTTATACAAAACCCGTTTCTTACAAAAGAAGCGGGTTTATTTTATTAATAGTATCAATTATCTAAAATTTGGATTTATGGGTTACCCCGACTACAAAAAAGCTTTGTCTATATGTGGGAACGCGCCGCGGCGCGTTCGTACTATTAAGGTAGAGCTTTTTTGTTTTTATCAAAAATGCTACAATAAAAAAAGTTAATTATTAACTAATATCCCCATGTTTAAAAAAGGTAAATTTCAGGTTACTATGGGCTTTATGGATTATAAGCTGGTAGCCATTTGCGGCCTGTTTGTAGGCTTTATCCTGGTTAAGTTAATTCCCGGGATAATGGATGTTAATATCTGGTGGTGGGTTGTCTTAGGCGCTTTGTGCTTGGCCAGAGTCCACTACGTGGTTTTCAAAAAATAGTTATTTAGAATCAAATTTATCCTTGACATGTAAATTTAGTATTACAGGGTCTCATTTTTGCGACCTTTTTTGTTTCTTGTATCTTATTTCTTTTTATAGTAATCTATTAAATATGAAAGTAAAGGTAAAAAAACTTTATCCCGATGTTAAGTTACCTGAATATGCTTTGCCGGGCGATGCTGGTATGGATATGTTTTCCAGGGAAGATTTTGAACTAAATCCGGGTACTAGGCATAATTTTAAATTAGGTTTTGCTTTAGAATTTCCAGAAGGCAATGTGGCTATAGTAAAGGATAAAGGCGGACCGCCTCATAAATTCGGTTTACATACTATGGGCGGGGTTTTTGATTCAGGTTTTAGAGGCGAATATAATATAGAGCTAATTAATCTTTCAACCGAACCATATCAAGTAAAAAAAGGTGACAAACTGGCCCAACTGATAATATATCCTTATGAAAGAGGGGAGCTGGAAGAAGTTGATGAATTGGCAGAAAGTGCTAGAGGAGGCGGGCAGTTTGGTTCAACAGGGAGATGATAATTGATAATTAATGACTAATAATTAATGATTGATGAGCGATAATAATATGCAAAATAGTTTTGAAAAATGTAATAAGGGCAGAGGCAGTGAAGAATGGTATAATGAATTATGTTCAGCCGTTGAACAAAGATATAAAAATAGCAATAACCCTGAATTGAATCAGGTTGAATCTGTTAGTTGTGAAGGCGATTTTTTTGTTGTTGAATTTAAGGATGGTTTAAAGTCGTATATATCAAAAATGAAAACCGGTAAAATTGACAAAGTAATTAGTGGAAAAAATGAAAAGATGACTATTACCGAGCCGGTTGATTTGGAAGATTACCTAGACCAATCAATTGAAAAACATATCTTTTTCAGAAATTTAGCTAATGAAATTCAAGAAATGGATGAAGTTGAAATTGCTGAATTGGCTGTTGGCGACAGATTAATTATTACTTTAAAAGATGGGGAACGTCTTGAACCATCTTATATATTTACCAGTGAGAGTAAAGAACAGATTAAACAAACTATAATTGGTTTAATCAAAACAGGCGGGAAAAAGTAGAAGAAAAATAATTTAAATAAATTAGGCTATGTATAAGAAGAAGAAAATAGCTAATAAGAAAAAACGGAAAAGGCAAGGTAAAAAAGTAGGCTCTGTACGTTATCGATAAACAACTTCCAAAAAAAGGAAGTTTGTTTTTTTATAAAAGAAAAACCGGCGCGGTGTATTGCGTCGGTTTTATGTCGCTTAAGTAATTTTCTAATTAATGGCAGTTGCAGGGCAACTGTGTTGGTTTGTGAATTTACTGCCAATCCAAGAAAAAAAGTGGATTAATAGTAAAATCGGGAAGGTGGGTAGGAATAACAGCCTCAACTTAAATGGCATTCTCTTGAAATTCCATGGCCTATATTTATAGCCAATAGCTATAATTGTCATCACAAGGTATGTAATAACAAGCCATGTAGCCAAGGTGATTGATAGGTTACTCCAACCTCTGTTCATTAAGGAAATTATAGCCCAATCCATGAGTGGGCATCGCCAGTACCAAATAGAGGTTGCGGATATTACCAGAGTTGCTCCGGCTATCCAGTGGAAAATCATCTGACGGTGTAGGATAATAATCAATACAGAAAGGCTGACAATCAGAATACCCAGTATAAACCAGGATCCGATACCGTAGAGGACGGAGTTTTGTATGGCTGTTAATGCTTTCTGCAGCCAATCGAGGAAATTTTCCATGATCTCTCCCTTGCTGTTTTTAGCTGAATTTTGGTTCAGCATGTCCAGCGTAGCGCTTGTATCTAGATCAAATACTGGTATTTCCGTTTGTTTTCTTGTTATCTATTTAAAGAACTTATGGATATAATCATAGCATATTTTGATATTTTTGTCAATTCTTGGTAAAGCCTTAAAATGGTATAATATGAGCAATATTTATTTATGAAAAAGTCAAAAATAAAGCATTTAGGCATTATTATGGATGGTAACCGCCGTTGGGCTAGGCAAAGAGGCTTACCAACCCTTATTGGCCATAAAAGAGGCTATAATAAAGTTTTAAAGATAGGTGATTGGTGCTTAGATAGAGGAGTAAAAATTTTGACGCTTTGGGCTTTTTCCACAGAAAATTGGGATCGGTCAAAAGCCGAAGTGAATTATCTAATGAAACTTTTAGAACAAGCCTTTACTAAAGATTTACAAACTTTTCATAAAAGAGGTATAAAAGTGCAAGTTCTTGGACGCCTACATCAATTACCAAAAAAATTAGAAAAAGCTTGTTACAGTGCAATGGAACTTACTAAAAATAATAATAAAGGGATTTTAAATGTAGCTTTAAATTACGGGGGCCAGGCCGAAATTATTGACGCTATCAATAAATTTATTAAGGCTGGTATAAAAAAAGTAACTCCGGAAGTTTTTCAAAAATATCTTTATGATCCTAAAATGCCACCGCCGGATTTGGTTATCAGGACATCGGGAGAACTGCGCACATCAGGTTTTTTATTATGGGAGGCAGCTTACAGTGAATTGTATTTTACAAAAAAATGCTGGCCGGCTTTTACTGAAAAAGATTTAGATAAAGCCTTTGAAGAGTTTAATAGGCGGCAAAGGAGGTTTGGGGGCAACTAGTTTGTAGATAGTAGTGAGTAGTTTGTTTAAAAATTTATTATGAATCAACAAGAAAAAAAACCATTAATCTCATTTATCATCCCTGTTTTAAATGAGGAAGAAGATATTGCTAAAACAATTAATCCTTTAAAAAGGTTAACTTGGCTTGATAAAGAAATTATTGTGGCAGATGGCGGTTCAACCGATAAAACAGTAGAGGTGGCTAAAAATTTAGCTGATAAAGTTTACATACGCCAGCCAGGAGAAAAAAATACCAGCATTGCCGAAAACAGGAATAAAGGAGCCGGCTTGGCCAGAGGCAAATATTTATTTTTTATGGATTGCGGCGTGCAAATAGAACGGCTTGATGATTTTGTAAAAAAAGTAATTTCTGTTATGCAAGAAAAGCCAAAAAGTGTTGGCATTACTTTGCAAGTAAGATTTCATCCAGAAGAGGAAAACAAGGTAGATAAATTAAACTTATGGGTAATTAATAAAACCATAAAAGGTTTAAATAAAGTTAAACTGGGCATAGCCATGGGCTGGGTTCAGTTTGTTAAAAGAGAGGCTTTTGAAAAAATAGGAGGTTATAAAGAATCTTTAATTACCCAAGAAGATGTTGATTTGTTTAGAAGGCTTAGTAGGATTGGTAAAACTGTTTCTTTAAAAAATTTTGTGGCTTATGGTTCAGCACAACGGTACCATCAGGATGGCTGGGTAAGAGTTAATATTAGATGGCTTCTTAACTGGTTAAGCTATGTTACAACCGGCAAGTCTTTTTCTAAAGAATGGAAGCCAGTGGATAATAATACTGAAAAAAAACAATAATAATGCTATAATAAGTTAGTAACTAGTTACCGATTACCAAATTATGCATCCAGATAAATGGCCAGACATTAAAGAAAAAATTTTAGAAAATTTTGAAGTACTTAAAAAAGAAAAAATTAAAGATGAAGAACGTAAAGAAAATTTTGAAATAATTGAATTTATTGGCCCGCTGGGCAAAATGAAAGTAGAATGGATTACCAGGCCGAAAGTTTTGGATAAAAAAACACAGTATTCAAATAGGATAGGCAGCAGTGTTAGTGTGGAAACTGTTTATTCCGAAGATGAAGTTACCAATACTTTTAAAGTTTATAAATGGGATGATAATTCAGAAAGCTGGCAAGAAATGAAGGCTGAAGGATTTATTTAGTAAAAATAAAATAATAAAGGTCGATCAGTCATTAATTATCAATCATTAATTATCAACATTTATGGTAAAAAATAATCAGGGTAAGATTTTTCAGATCGGTATTTTAATAGGTATAGTTTTGTTTGTTTTAGGATCCATAGAGGGCTGGCTTTCTGGCAGCCTGTATTCCGCTTCCGATCCGGCATTGTGGAAGCAGATGACCGGAAACTGGTGGGTATATATGCTAATTTACAATTTAATAGTCGGTTTAATTTTCACTTTAGTTTACGGAATTTTCTATACTTCCATTCCGGATGAAAAAGCTGCCAAAGGCTTGCAATTCGGATTTTGGGTTTGGCTAATTGGCACGGTGCCCGGCCTTTTAATAACCTGGCTAACAATGGCCGTTCCAGGAGAGTTAATAGTACTTTGGCTGGTAACCGGATTATTAAACTACTTGGTAGCCGGACTGCTGATTGGTTCCATGTATAAACCCAAAGAAGTTTAAAAATCAAAAATCAAAAGTTTTATTTAAGATTTAATTTCTTAGTTTTAATTTTATGAGTATAGGGCGAATTTTATTTTTGGCCATTTTTCTGTTCTCTGCCTCAACTGTTTTAGCTACCAGTTCTCTTTTTGAAAAGATGACATTAGATTCAATTAAAGAGTTAAAGCAACAAACACAGGTAATAGACCAGTTTAACCAGCCAAATCAGCTAAAAGAACAGTATCGGCAGGATCTTTTGGGCGTTTTAAGCCGATTCTCTGGAAAGAATATTTCTTATCAGGAATTTGAGAAACAACTTTTATCGCTAACTGTTCCTGTTGATTATCAAGAGTTACATTTTTCTTTAGTTGCTTCTGTAACTGATTTGGTTAATAACCAGCCAGAAGACATTAATTTGTCAAAAAACAGGTTGGAGAGCCTTACTAAGGCTTATTCTTGGCTGGCTGCAAACCTATCCCTTATTATTGCCAATAATTTTTAGGAATAAGATATGCTTTTGGCCAGAATTCTTTCAATTATTAGCCCTATTTTAGTAACTGCTTTGGTTTCCATTTTGTTTTGGCACGAGAGCAGTTTTTATTATATTTTGGGCGGAAGCTGCTTACTGATTTCTGCTAGTATTTGGCTGTTTATTAAGGTAAGCAAAAAAGTTAAACATCCAAGAGAGATGTTTTTTTATATTATAATAGGAATTTTGGTGAATACAGGGTTATTGATGGTTTTAATTTTACTGGAAAACCTTTGGTTTAAGCTGGGAATAGTGGTTTTATTATTTTTGGTTTTATTATTTTATTTTGAAATTTTATTCGGAAGGTTTTTTAAAACGTCTATATTAGAAAAAGGCCAGGAAATATTAAATTACAAATTTTTTGAAATAATAATTTTGTTTTTTATCAGCACTAGCCTATTTGGCTTTATTGATTTTTTAAATTACTCCAAATTTTTGTTAATAGCCACAGTTTTTGCGATAGTTTTGCTGCTTTCAAGGATGAATGAATTTTTCAGCACCTATGATCAAGTAAAAAAAAGTTTTTATTTCCACTTATTAATTGCTTTAATTGCTTCAGAGATTTTTTGGGCAGTTATAAGCCTTTCTTTTGTTTATTATTTAAAAGGTATTTTATTCAGTTTAATTTATCTAATTTTTTCTATTTTACGAGATAACGAATATCAGAAAAATTTAACAAAAAAAGTTTTCAGAAATTATTTAATTATTACTTCTTTGCTTTTAATAATCATTTTATTAACTGCCAGATGGTTTTAAAAACAGCTAAAATAGTGTATAATTTAAGCCAATTAAATATTCATCTATGGTTAAGGTAAAAGATATAAAATCTGGCGGCGTTTCTAATAATCCTACACCGGTTAAAAAGCCTAAAACATCCAAACTAAGCAAGGAACAAACTCTGGAAGAAATTTATCATCAAGAAATTAAGCCGCCTAAAATTATAACCAAATCAGAAATTAACTTAAAAGTTTTAATTTTACTTGTAATAATTTCTTTATTGGGCGGTTTTGTAGCAGGCCTTGTACAGGATAATTTATATGATAGTTATTATAGGGGCACCGCTCTGGATGTTGATAAAGATAAAGGTGATGAGGATCAGATTTTGGATTTAAATTTTTTGCTTAAAGAAGAAGATGATGCTTATGGTAAGGTTTTAACTGAAATCAGGAGCCAGTTGGTAGGTTTTTACAAAAGTAAAAAAGCCGGAGGCATTTTAGATTCAATATATTTAGAAAAAGATTTTTTAGGATCAGGCATAGTGGTAACCAGCGACGGCTGGCTTTTAACCCACCAATCGGTTATAACAGATGAGGATTATGTGATAGTTACCAATAATAAAGAAACTTTCGTGCCAACCAAAGAAGTAATCGATGAATTTAGCGGTACGGTTTTAATTAAAATAGCCAAAGAGGGCCTGGCACCGGCCAGATTCGCTGAAGTAAATAATTTATCAGCCACCAACGTTTTGCTTTCCACCCGTTATAGCATTCAAAATCACGGTTCCGATATTATTAAAACTTCTTTACAAAAGTTTTCTTACCACGATCAATCCAAGGGAGAAGATTTTTTGCTTTCCACGGAAGCCATAGACCATTACTTAAAAGTGGCTAACCAGTTTGAAGATGTATACAACGGTGCCGCTTTAATTAACGATAAAAACGAAGTAGTAGGCGTGCTGTTTAATTCCGGCCGAGATTTAATAGATCTGGCCATTCCGGCATACTACTTAAAATCAGCCACCAACAATTTTTTAGTTAACAGCCAGGAAATTATCCGGAGCGACCTGGGAGTTTATTATATTGATCTATCAGAAAGTATTGGCTTATCTACTGAAGTAACTGAAGGCAGGATAAATGGAGCTGTTTTACTGGGCAATGCTGCTAAAAATATTTTAGCTGTAGAAACAGAAAGTGTTGCAGCAGAAGCCGGTTTAAAAGCAGGGGATATAGTTATTAAAGTAAATGGTGAAGATATAGACGAAAAAAATTCTTTAACTAAATTAATTCAAGATTACACTCCGGGCCAAGAAGTAAGCTTAATGATTGTCAGGGCAGGGGAGGAGATGGAAATAAAAGTGGTTTTGGGTGAGATGTAGGTTAGGGACAGGGGGCTGGTAACTAGTAACTAGGGATCCGTTTTAAATAGACGGATTTTTTTATTTGAGGAAAGAGACCCCTCGACTCACCCCTCCTTACGTCGGGATTCACTTGGGGTCAAATCAACTTTATATTCTATTTATTTTGTGAAGGGGTCCTTCGACTCCCCGCCGAATCGGCGGGTTCGCTCAGGACAAACTCGCCTTTTAGCTGTTTATTTTTTAAGCATTTGTAGGCGAGTTTGACTTTCGGTTTATTTTCGGTATAATGTATATATAAACCCCGCACTAATTTTAATTTTTATAAAAAGAGCTAAGGTTAGTATAGGGAATAAAGGGAGGCTGGGGAAAACTTAATAATAATTCATAATCTATACACTATGATCAATAATTTGTTATGGGTCATGGAGCATCATTTATTAATAATCAATATTATGGACAAACTAACTAAACGTCAAAAAGAAATTTTAGATTTCATAACTTATTATCTTAAAGATAACGATTATTCGCCAAGTTATATGGAAATTGCCGACCATTTTGGTATTTCTTCTCCGGCCACTATTCATCAGCACGTAAAGGCTTTAGAAGAAAAAGGCTATCTTAAGGCCCAAGAAAACCAAAAACGGTCTTTAGAGCCGGTTTTATTATCCAGCTACCGTGATTCTATTGCTGTAGATTTGCCTTTGGTAGGCTTAATTACAGCTGGTGAGCCCATTGAGGCCTTAGAAGATAAAGAAACCATGGCTATCCCAGCTGATTTTGTGGCCGATATAGAAAATAGCTATGTTTTAAGAGTTAAGGGCCAATCTATGATTGATGAGGGCATTTGGAACGGCGACTATGTAATTGTAGAAAGAAATCATAGTCCTAAAAATGGAGAAGTGGTAGTGGCTCTTTTAGATAATGCTTATGCTACTTTAAAAAAGTTTTATCGGGAAAAAAACCGGATCCGCCTACAACCGGCCAATAGCAATATGAAACCTATCTATACTAAAGATCCTTTGATCCAGGGAGTAGTGAGGGCCGTTATTAGAAAATTTGCTGTTGTTTAAATTATGTATGATCAAATTAATGAACCAATCGAAGTTGTGGCCAGCTTTAAACAAAATGAAATAATTCCTAAGTTTTTTGTTTGGCGTCGTAAAATGTATAAGGTAGAAAAGGTTCATTTGGTCCATACTTCCAGAACAGGCAAAGAACTTTTATATCATTTTTCCATAACTGATAAAGCCAACTACTTCCAACTCATTTTTAATCCATTTACTTTAACCTGGATTTTAGCCAGTTTGTATAACGGGTAAATAAAAACCCTGAATAGAAAACTATCAGAGTTTGTTTTAATAATTATATAATTATTGTAAACCTATTTTTGATTAGACACACAACCTTCGTTTTCTTTAAAATAATATTGTTGACAATCGCATTCGTCGGATTGTGACAATTTTGTATTTTTCCATTTACCGCCGGTGTTTTGACAAAGTATTTTATCTTGCTTAACCTTTTCCTGGTTTTTAATAGATAACAACTCACAACCTTTATAAGCTTCATCAGTAGTGCAGTGTCCGATCCAATTGCATGAACTTGGTCCATAAACTCCACGGCATTGTTCATTATTAAAGCAGGCTTCTTCATCTAGATTAGAACACAGATTATTTGGCTTTAACGGATTGTAGATAATTAAAATAAAGCCAATCCCGATAATTATAAGAATAGTTATTAATATTTTTTTAAACATAGTTTTTTAAAATATTTTAATTAAGAATAAAATTTCTATAACTATAATTAGCTATTAAAAATAACCGCTGTAGCTTAAAATTAACTAAAATATGGCCAATTGTCAATCAAAACGGATTATTCTTCATTTAGATATGAATTCTTATTTTGCTTCGGTTGAGCAGCAAGCCAATCCTTTTTTTAGGCATAAGCCGGTCGGGGTTTGCGCTTATTTATCTAATAATGGCACCATTATTGCCTCCTCTATAGAAGCTAAAAAAGTTGGCATAAAAACTGGCTGTAAAGTAGCCGATGCTAAAAAGCTTTATTCAAAAGTTATTTTAATAGAAAACGATCCTGATAAATACCGAGCCGTTACTAAGAAGTTTTTTGGTATTTTAAGGTCATACAGCAGTGATTTTGAACCTTACAGCATAGATGAAGGCTTTTTAGACTTAACTGGCTATGCTAAGAGTTTCAAACATGCTTCGGACATAGCTTATGATATTCAATCCAGAATAAAAACCGAAATTGGTGAATGGTTAAAGTGTTCCATAGGCCTTTCTTTTACGAAATTTTTAGCTAAATTTGCCTCTGATATAGCTAAACCGGATAGTTTAATGGTTATTGAGAAAAAAGATCAACTAGACGGCATATTTAAGCAACATCGGCTAACTGATATTTGGGGCATAAATATCAGAATAGCTAAGCGTTTAAATTATCTTGGCATCCGGTCAATTTTAGATTTAAAAAACTATCCATTAGAAAATTTGATTTTGGCTTTAGGCAAATACGGTTATTTTTTATGGGCCAGAGTTAATGGTTTAGAAATTGATAACTTAAAAGGTCCAACAGAACTTTTATCTAAATCAATCGGCCATTCATATTGTATCCCTAGGCAAACCACAGATAAAAAATATCTACTATCTATTTTAGCTAAACTTACTCATAAAGTTGGCCGGCGTTTAAGGCAGCGTGGCCAGGTTGCTTATGGTTTATATGTTAACTGGACTTACCTATCCGGCGGCGGTTTTGGAAAAAGATTCAAATTAAAAAAATCTGTTTATTCAACAGACGGTATTTATAAGTTAGCCTCAAATATTTTAAATAAGTCAAGGTTAGAAGATAAAATAAGAATGCTGGCTGTGGGTGTGTTTAACTTAAGCCACCCATCTAATCAATTAGAGTTATTTGCCAGTAAAGAAAGCCCGCAACTTACGCAAGCTTTAGACACCATAAATAACCATTATGGCAACCAAATAATCTATAAAGGCATTATGTGGAAAACTAAAAATTTAGCTAAAGATAGAATTGGTTTTAGAAAAGTTGAGCTGGATTAATCAGATTCTTTAGCCTCTCCTTTTACTCTTTTAGCCAGCTCTTCTGTGGGACTGTATTTTTTATTGTGGATATGCCATTTTTCCACAAACTGGCCAATCCCAGTAGAGCCTAGTAAATTTCGCCTTCTGGTGGATTCCTGGGACCATTTAAGTAGGCTTTCAAAATTGATTCTATACCTTCCCCTGCTAACAATATATCGGATTTCATTAGCCTTTAAGGCCTGCCTTATGGTTTTAGTAGAAACTCCAAATAATCTAGCAGATTCAGAGACAGAAACCCTAATAGGATATGTTTTTTTGATATTTTCCATATATATGTTAGCTTACCATTAATCTTTAGAATATTCTACACTTTAAATTAGGCTAATCATAATGATATATATAATTAAGTATAGAATATTCTAGAACTAAGTATACCTAAGAATAGTAAATTTAGTCAAATTTTTGTTAAAATTTACATGTGCAAAGCTGATATAGACATTTATTTTTACTTAAAATATAATAATGAAGTATCTATAAATGCTTTAAAACGGCATTTCTTTTAGAGTTACCCAGAAAATCTTTAAAATCTTGAAAGAAATTTAATTTTATTGCGTAGTATTTGTAACATTTTAATCATTTTTACGTCTTATTTAATGAAGAGTTCTATTGAAAATAATGATAAGATTTTAGTCTCAAAATCACGCCAAGGCGATGCTGAAGCTTTTGGCTTACTTTTTGATAAATATTCTAAGAAAATTTACAGGTTTATCTATTATAAAGTGGCCACTAAAGAGCTGGCCGAAGACTTTACCAGCCAATGCTTTTTAAAGGCCTGGGAGCAGGTATCAACAGGTGTTAAAATTAGCAGCTTCCAAGCATGGATTTATAAAGTGGCCAGGAATTTGATAATTGATTATTATCGCACGCGTGAAAAAGAAGAATTGCCCCTTATTTATCCGGAAGAAAATATAGAGAGTGAACTAAAAATTAATCCTGATAAAAATTTAGATATTGATTATCTTCAGAAAATTCTTCTTGAGCTAAAATTTGATGTAAGAGAAATAATAATCCTAAGATTTATTGAGGAAATGAGTATCAAAGAAATTGCTAAAATTGTGGATAAATCATCAGCCAACGTTAGGGTAATTATCCACCGAGCGTTAAAAGAACTTAATAATTATATAAATTAAAAAACCAGTATGTCAGAATGCTAGTTTACTAACTTCCTAACCTTCTCACCTCCTAACTTCCTAAAAAATATGCCAGAAAGGCTTTGTAAACAATTTAATAAATTACAAAAAACCGGGCCATCTCCAGAATGGACAGCCAATACCCGAAATTTTTTAATTAATAGAGTAAAACAGGATACCTTAGGCAATGAGCCATCCTGGGCTTTTAGTTTTAGGCTAAATTCAATGGTTTGGGTAAAAAGGGTTATGCCTTCACCAGTTAAGGTAGTTTCATTTTTTATTGTAATTGGCTTGGTTGGCGGAACAAATATGGTGGCCCAGGCCGAATATATTCCTAAAAGGCCTTTATATACAGTAAAAAGAACTTTTGAAAAGATTGAATTGGTTATGGCTTTAACTGCTAAGAGTGAAACTAAGGTTAATTTAAAGCATGCTACCAAAAGGAAAGAAGAAGCTGTAAAATTAGCCAAAAAAGAGGATTTTGCACCAGGTGAAAAAACAGAAAATATTAATACTGTAGTTAAATCGTTGGAGCAAAATATCAGCGCTGCCAATAATTCTTTAGAAATTGTAAAAGAAAGCGAAAAAGATCATCAAGGAACTGTAGAGTTAGCCAAAGAGTTTACTAAAAATATTTCAGATAATATAGAAGATTTAAATGAAGTAAAAGAAGCTTCAAAAGAAGTAAAAGAAGCTGTTGAAGAAGCAGTAGAGGAGATGGAAAAGGCTGAAGAAAGCTCAATTCAAATTTTAATAGACGAAGTAGAAAATAAACCAGCTTTACCGGAAGAGGGTGAAGAAATAATATATGAAGTTATTTCAGAAGAAGAGGTAAAGGAAATTTTAAATAACAAAATTGAAAGAACTGATAAAAATTTAAAAGAAATTGAAGAAGAAATTGAGGTTCCTAGCCAAGAACAGGAGCCATTGTTACCAGAAGAAACTGTGGAAAATATAGATTCCGAAGAAACTGTGGCCATACAGGAAGTTAAGGAAAATTCAGAAGAAGCTCAGGTTAAAGTAGAAGAGGTTAAAGTTTTAATTAATGATGGCATGCTTTCCGAAGCTTTAGAAAAAATTCAGGAAACTAATAAAATTAACGAAGAATCAAAAGAAACTATTGCTAAAATAGAAGATGTTTCAGATCAAGAAATAGATATAGAGGCTGTTTCTGAAGATGGCGTCCATATTTTTGACGAAGAAGGCTCTGTGGAAGGAGTTATAGAATTTGGTGAAGGAATAAATGAGAATACACCGGAAATAATTGAATTTAATATAGATAGTGTTAATTATGCACCTTTAGGCGGTGAAATTATTCAATCAGCAACACAAACACCGGAAATAGGTACCAGTAGTATAAATTATCTGTATTTGGGAGAAAATCCGGCAATTATAGAAGAAACAGAAGAATAAATTTAATCCACAATAATTCTTTGACAAAAGAGGCTAGTTATTTTATAATTTGATAACTATTGGCTTTATTTAGAGGATATCTAAATAAGCCAGTTTTGTTATATTTATTAATTAATTTACTAGATATTATTATATTTAGTAGAAGTTAAAAACCAATCATTTACTGATTGATTGGCTTGTGCTCGCCGGCCCCTAAACTTTCAAACGGTTTAGGGGGTCCGGGCATAAGTCAATAATTAAGATAATTAAATAATCAGAAAATGATTGATTAACACTCACTTTCTTTGCTCTTTTCCAAGTTTTTAATTGGCTGTCCACGGTTTTATTTGCTAAAGGTCGGGGTTTCAAAGAGAAAACCAGTTTAGTAAAAACGTGATTTATTTCCCTAAACTAGTACTTCGTACAATTTAGGGTCAGAAAGACAACTCTTAAAAACGGATTAGGCGGTAAGTGAGATAACAAAGGAGATTAAAAAAATATGAGTAACTTCATAAAGAAGTCATTCTTGATCTCAATGGTGGTATTAACTGCCCTTTGGGGTGTTGTTGGCGCCGTTAACGTAGCTTCAGCTAATGTAGCTACAGCCGGTGACCTTATTAAATCCGACTCCTCTCCAGCAGTTTATTACTTGGATGCAAGTTTAGTAAAACATCCATTCCACCATGAGAGAGAATACCTTACATGGTATTCAGATTTTGACAGTGTAAAAACTGTCCCAACCGATGAAATGGTCAGCTATACCCTCGGTTCTACCGTGGTTGTAAGACCAGGTTCAAGGTTAGTTCAGTATGTCGAAGTTTTAGGCGATGGCACCTGGAATGTTTCTAACACTCCAGAAGTTTATGCTGTTGGCACTGATGGCTCAACTCACGCCATTGATGCAGCAGCTACTGCCGTATCCTTATATGGTTCTGCATGGGAAACTATGATTATCCCATTGCCTAACTACTTATCTGCAAACTATGCAGCCAGCACTGCTTTAACCAGTTCTTCTACCTATCCAACAGGTACCTTGGTTAAAACTGCTGATGCTGCCCAGGTCTATTATGTAGACGGTACAACCAAACGTCCTGTTACTGATGAAGGCATGACCGGAAACAGATTTAACATGGATTATGTGTTAACCGTAGAAGACCTGACCGGTTATACAGATAGCACTTCCATTACTGCAATGGAAGATGCAATTGCCAACCCAATGACAGGCGGTAGTGGCGTAGCTGTAGGAACCGGTTTAACAGCAGCTTTAGCTGCTAATACCCCGGGTGCTAGCGTTGCCCCTATTTCTGCTACCAATGTGCCAGTTATGAAATTTAATTTAACTGCTTCTGCAGACGGAGCTGTTGAAGTTGATAAGATTAGCGTTAAAAGAATGGGCGTTGGTGCAACTGGCGACTTTGCCGCTCTTTACCTATATGATGGTGCTACCAGGCTTACCAATGGTAAGACTTTAAACAGTACCTCTCATATGGCTCAGTTTAGCGGTTTAGACTTAAGCATCCCTGCCGGCACCACCAAAACTTTAACCTTAAACGTTGATATTTCTACCGGCACTTCTGGCAATATTAGTTATTTCCAGATTACATCTGCCGATGTTGAAACAGCATCAACTGTTAATGGTTCTTTCCCATTAAACAGTAATACCGTAACCATTGGTTCTTCTACTGCCGGTTCTGTGGTTATTGATGAGAACGGTTCTATTTCCAATCCTGTTGTTGGCCAAATTGGCGCAAATATTGCCCAGTTTAAGCTAACTGCCGGTTCCGGTGAAGATGTAAACCTTAATAGAGTTACTTTGTATCAAGCAGGTAGCGTTAATAATGCTTACCTAACAAATATGAAGCTTTATCAAGGCAACACTGAATTAGGCTCTGTTGCTTCTATTACCAACAAAAGCTTAATTATCTTTGATTTATCAGCAAATCCTTTCCTCTTGGAAAAGAATACCAATAGAATCTTTAAGGTAACTGCAGATATTTCCGGTTCTGCCAGGAATAATGATACCGTTAAGATCTATTTGGAAGATAATGCCGACATTTTTGCCGTTGGCGCTGTCTATGGCTTTGGAGCCAGTGTTGATTCTGATGCTTCCAATGCCGCTGATGATCTAGGTTACGATGGTAACGATACCAGTTGTACTACTGAAGCAACTTGTAGTGATTCTACTTACTCAGTTGTCCAGGGCGGCCAGATTACCGTAGCCATGAACGGCCCTGTAGCTTCTAATTTAGCTAAAGGCGCTACTGATGTAGTCTTCATGAATTTCTCTATTACTGCCGGCATTAACGCCGAATTGAGAAAGATGAGAGTTGAGCTTCATAGCGACGCAGGTGCCGGTTCTGATATTGGTGCCACTGCCGCTACTGATGCTTCTACCAGCGATTCTTGTGCCACTGATTACATTATGAACGTTAAGATTGTTGACGTTGATAATGGTGAATCAACAGGCGCAATTAACTGTTCCGGCTTTACTAACATTGATAGTGCAGATGGTGTCTACTATGACTTTACCGACTACTTTACCTTTGATTCCGGTGAAACCAGGAATTTTGCCATTATGGGAGACTTGCATACCAGCTTAGATGCTGATGACTACTATGCAGTTTTAGGTAGTAGCGGTACAAGGTATACTACTACAGAAACTGCTTACACCTTAAACAGTGCTGATGGCGTTAAGAATACTGATAATAACCAGTGGGTAACTGATTTGGTTCCAACTACCAATACAACTGGTAATCAGATGACAGTAGCTGCAGCTTCTGTTGGTTGGGCTTTGGCCAGTAATGCCGCTGCTGTAACTATTGTTCAGGGAACTGACGATGTTAACTTAGGCGAATTCGCCTTTAATACCGGACAAGGTTCTGATATTGAAATTTCAAGCTTAGCCTTTACCGGTTATAACGCTTCTACTTCCCCAACAACAGCTAATAGTATTCCTGCTGCTGCTGGCGGCTGTGCTGCTGGTTCAGACGGTGATACTTATTGTATTAATATGGGCGGAGATGTCTTCTCTTATGTTAATAACTTAATCAGTAATGTGCGTATTTACGACATGACTGATGATCCTGATATGACCAACAACCTTAACTCTACTTCTGAAGGCTTTGGCTCTACTACCGGTAAAGTCACCTTTGATAATATGAGTTGGACAATTCCTGCCGGAGAAACCCATGTCTTAAGGGTAGTTGGCGATGTAAGCAATACTGCTTATGCCAACGGTTCTGACGGCGACAAGTACGTTAAGCTTAATATGGCTGCTGTTGGTGATATTACTGCACAAGATACCGACGGCACATCAGTTACTTTAACTGACAATGACCTTAGTACTGCTTGGGTTATAACTCAGGGTAATGGTGTGGCTACTGATATGGGCGGTGACTATTACCTCACTATTACTAACGAAGGTACCTTAAATGTTACTACCGAAAGTAATCCTCCAGTGGCTAATGTAATTGCCGGTACTTCTGATGTCCCAGTAATGAACCTTAGGTTCCAGTCCACTAATGAATCCTTTAAGGTTAATAAGATAAGAATTTCCGAGCAGTTTAACAACGGCGGAACTTCTACCAGGGCTATTGACAGTGTTACTATCAGCTACCAAAATGAAGCTGGTGATACTGTAACTGCAACCCAGGCTGTAGTTAGCGCTAATGCAGACTTTAACATTACTGACAATCCTATCTATGTTGCATCTAACAACTATGCTACCGTTAATGTTTATTACAACTTAGAAGCCATTAACCAGACATATAATACCTATACCGGTGATATTGTTATTGCTAGGTTTGTTGCTGCTGGTAACTTCGAAGCTGTTGGAGGCGGTTCAAGCTCAACTAAGATTACCAACTCCAGTAATAATGTTGACCAAAACGGTAATGCTATGACTGTTCATGGCGCTTTGCCAACATTTGTGGTTGATACTTCGGAAAACTTAACCTTAGCTAATGGTCCGGTTGATCTATATAGGGTTAGAGTTGATGCAGCTGAAGGCGGCACTAACGTAACCTTGAAGAAATTATCCTTCAAGTTATCACTCACCGATACAGTTATTAATTCTTCAACCCTGTCCTTGACCAACTTCCAGATCCTGGAAGGTTCAAGCTATGGTAATGCATCTGCCTTAACTCAAGGCGATAACAATACTGATAGTTATCAAGTCTACAATGGTTGGGGCGCTACCGGAACTACTGCTACCGGTATTGCTGGTGGTAAATTAAGCGCTGCTTCTGGCGTTCTTTATCACAACATCGCCGGTCAAGGCGCTGCTGGTGCTTCTGCCTCCAGTACACATGATATTATCGTTGTCTTTAATGACGACAGGTTAGTTACTGCTGGCACTAGCAAATATTACATCTTAAGAGCTACAGCCGGAAACGTTGATACTGGCGCTTCCAGTAACGACTCCATGGGCATGTATCTCTTTGATGGTGATAGCGCAACTACTGCTGCAGCCCGTATTGCCGGTTCTTGTGACTTAGTTGGTGATAATAGTACTCACGGTGCTACCAAGTACTGTTTAACCGATACTATCTATGATGACAGCGATGCTTCTAATGAATCAGCCGCTTGGATCATCTGGTCTGATAGTACAGGTGTAAATGGTAACAATACCCACCAAGATGTTGATGCAGAATTCAGCTATAATAGTACTGCTGCCACTTCATCTAAAGACTTCTTCAACGGTTATAAGTTGAAGACATTAGATGTCCAGAGATCTCTTAACTAAAGCAATTTAGTTAAATCTCAACTTGTATTAGTTGATACTCTGAAATAACCCAGCCCCTCGCGAGGGGCTGGGTTTGGTTTTGGAGTAAAAAAAGTAGGGGTTCAAGATTTTGAACCCCTACTTTTTATTAATATAATTCAATTGTTTTCTTTAAAAACTCATGAAAACTGGGAGGAGTGTGTTGTTGTTTTAAATCAGGATTTTTAATAACCTCATTAATCTTATCAGCTAAAGCTTTAGGGTCGGCTGGTTTAACCAAAAAATTGTTGTCTACAACTTCCGGTAGGCCGCCAACGCAAGTGGTAACAATCGGCACATCAGAAGCAATAGCCTTTAGAATTACATAAGGCATGCCCTCTTTAACCGAAGGCAAAATAAAACAGCTAAAAGCTTTTAAATATTTGTGAGCCTGTGGAATACTGCCCTTCAATATTATATTTTTTAAAGTCAAATGCTTAATTTGATTTTCTAAATTTTTTCTAGCTGGTCCTTCACCGATTATTATGAATTTATATTGAGGTAAAAGTTTTGCCGTATCAATTAAATAGTTAAGTCCTTTAGTGGGATAGAGATTTGCAATAGTTCCTATTAGCTTGGAAGGAAGGCGCCAGGGCGCGTTCTTACTGATTTTTTTTATTGCCTCGTCTTTATTCAAAAAATCGAGATTATCAGGATCAACAGCGTTGGGAATAGTAATTATTTTTGACTTAAATTTAAACTTATTTGCTATCTGTTCATCATTTTTAGAAACGGTAATAATTGTATCTTTCCATTTGGCTGATAATTTTTCAATAAAATAATAAAGCTTTTTAGATAAGAAGGGGAGCGGTTCATTAAAAACCCAGCCGTGGGCGGTGTAAATAGTTTGTAGTGGGTAATTTGTAGTGGGTA
Source organism: uncultured Gammaproteobacteria bacterium (assembly GCA_964588165.1). Taxonomy (GTDB): domain Bacteria; phylum Patescibacteriota; class Patescibacteriia; order UBA1558; family UBA10009; genus CAZPMS01. The sequence goes on along the minus strand of CAZPMS010000001.1, from coordinate 87,298 downwards.
GAAATTTTGTGGCTAGGCTGCCTAAAAAACCTATTTTGGAACTATTTAGATGGATGATGTTCGGCTTTTCATGTTTAAATATTTTTATCAATTCCAAAAGAGCCAGTTTGTCATAAAAAATGTTTATAGATCGTTTAGTGTATTTGAGTTTACGATATTTTATGTTTTGTTTGGCCAATTCTTTGAATAGTTTACCATTGCCTTCACCGGCCAAAACTAAAACATCAAATTTATCTTTAGGCAGTGATGTTGCCAGGTTATAAATATATTCCTGGGCGCCGCCCCATTCAGATTTAGTTACTAAATAAATGATTTTTTCCATTTTCTTTAATCAGCATTATTATTATGTTATAATATAACCTAAATTATTATTCAGAGCAAGAGCGATTAAATATATTGTTGACAGATTGACGACGTTTAGTATATACTATATTTATAAAGAAATCAACCATTAATTAATAAAATTATGCGTTTATCAGTTTCCCAAGAAAAAATAGCAACTGTTAGGGATTTACAGACTAAAGTATCTGCCCTGGCGGCTAAAATTAAAGATGGCGGCTTTTTTAGAGTGGTAAGGAATAAAGAAACCATTGGGTTTTTAGTTCCTCCTAAACATATGTTATTTGTAGATGATCTTCACGAAGATATAGAAATTTTAAAATCTAAGTACCTAACTGCAAAAGTCGCAAAATCCAGAACAGATAAAAAAAGAATTCCTTTAGATAAGATCATATGAAAATAGTTTTTACCGGAGCAGCGAAAAAAGATTTAGACAAGCTTCCTGATGAGACAAGAAAAAGAATTATTAAAAAGCTATCTTTTTTTATTTCTAAAAAAAACCCTTTAGCTTTTGCTAAACCAATGGCCCATCCTGATTTTGGCCACTATAGATACAGGGCTGGTAATTATAGGGTAATTTTTGATGTAGAAGAAAAACAAATAGTTATTTTAATGATTAGCCATCGTAAAGAAGTGTATAGATAATATTAATTAAATTTAAGAACATAAAAATGAATAAACAAAAAGTTGGAATTTTTGGCGGCGGTGTTTTAGGCAACGCCATGAAGCAGTATTTTAAAGAAGCAAAAATTTACGATAAATATAACGATTCAGATTCGTTGGAAGATGTTTTAGGACAAGATATAATTTTTATTTGCGTACCTACTCCCTATACCAATGACTCGCCTCGCGTCAAGGAGGGCGGCGAAGCGGGTAAAGGTTTTGATCTAACCGAAATGGATGATGTCTTTAATAATTTAGCCAATCTTAAAGATAAAATTATTGTTATAAGATCAACTGTTTTACCCGGCACTACTAAAGATTACCAAGAAAAATATCCAGAGCTAAAAGTGCTTTTTAATCCGGAATTTCTAACTGAAGCAACAGCTGTGGAGGATTTTCTAAAACCGGACAAACAGATTATTGGCTATACTCAAAAAAGCCAACCAGTAGCCAAAGAAATTTTAGCAATTTTACCGGATGCACCTTTTAAACAAGCCATGGGTTCCAATGAAGCAGAAATGATTAAATATATGGTTAATAATTATTATGCTCTTAAGGTAATTTTTGCCAATCAGATTTATGATATCTGCCAGGTAAGCGGAATTGATTATGAAAAAGTGGCCGAAGGTTTTGCGGCTGATAAAAGAATTTCGGATAGCCATCTAAAAGTAATCCATAAAGGCTACCGGGGTTTTGGCGGCAAGTGTTTAAGGAAAGATGTTTACAGCTTAATCGATTTTGCTAAAAAGAATGGCGTTGATTTTGAATTGTTAAAAACGGCTAAGGAAATAAATTTAAAATTGAATGAAGGAAAATAACAAGAAAAAGGTTTTAATTTTTTCTCTTTCTTACCACCCTTTAATAGGCGGAGCAGAGCTTGCCTTGGAAGAAATTACCAACCGGCTGGATAATTATGATTTCCATTTGATAACGGCCAGGTTTAATAAAAAAAATCCTGAAGAGGAAAAGCGTGGCAATATTTTTATCCATCGGGTCGGTTTTGGCAATAGGCTGGATAAATATCTATTTTTTATCTGGGCTTGGTTTAGGGCTGTATCTTTACATCAGGAAAATAAATTTGAAATTATCTGGGGGATGATGGCCAATTATGCCGGCTTGGCAGCTTTGTTATTTAAATGGAGCTATCAAGTAAAATACCTACTTACCTTACAAAGCGGTGATAGTGATGAATTTATTATGAAACGGACCTGGTTTTGGTATCCGCTTTATAAACAAGTCTATAGGCAGGCAGATTTAATCCAGGCCATTAGCAAGTGGTTAGCAAAAAGAGCTAAGAGCTATGACTATCAGGGCCAGCTAGAAGTTGTGCCAAATGGCTTTGATCAGGAATCTTTCAGGAAAAAAATAAGTGGTCAGGAAAAAAATATTTTAAAACAGGAATTAGGAATCAATAATGAAGACAAAATTATTATCAGTGTTTCTAGATTGGTAGAAAAAAATGGCCTGGCCGACTTGATAAATTCACTTACTTTTTTGCCGACCGAATATAAGTTATTATTGGTGGGCGATGGTCATTTAGGGCTTCAACTTAGGCAGCAAATAGATAATCTTAAACTTAAAGATAAAGTAATTTTTGCCGGCCAGGTTAATAATAAAGAACTTTACAAATATCTTAATTTGGCAGAAGTTTTCTGTCGGCCTTCGCTTTCCGAAGGGTTTGGCAATGCTTTTGTAGAAGCCATGGCCGCTGGTTTGCCAATAATTGCCACTAGAGTAGGCGGTATTAAAGATTTTTTAGTCAGTGACGAAACAGGATTAGTCTGCGAGGTCCAAGATCCTCAAAGTATTGCTACTCAAGTTAAAAGATTAAAAGACATTAGTTTAAAAAATAAATTAATAAGTAACGGTCTAGAGGTATCAAAAAAATACAGCTGGGATAATATTGCCCGGCAAATGGATAGCATTTTATATAACTTATGAAACTGATAATTGCCTGTGAAATTTATCCGCCAGATGTTGGCGGGCCTGCCACTTTTGTTAAAGCTTTAGTGCCTGTTTTAACCAAGGCCGGCCATAGCGTTAAAGTTTTAACTTACGCAGATAAAAAATCTATAGAAGAATCGCTTGTTAAGGTAAGCCGTAAAGGGCCAATATTTTTAAGATATTGGCGGTATTTTTGGGCTTTAAAAAAATTGACCAAAAGCGCTGATTTAATTTTTGCCCAGGGCCCGATTGCGGCCGGCTTGCCGGCTATTCTGGTTAAAAAGTTAACCGGTAAAAAAGTTTTTATAAAGATAGTAGGTGATGTAGCCTGGGAAAGGGCCCGCAACAGAGGTAAGGTTAAAGAACTTATTGATGATTTTCAGACAAAAAAATATTCCGGCTCTATAGAGCGTAATAAAAAATTAAGAAGCTGGACAACAAAAAAAGCTGATTTGGTTATTGCTCCAAGCCAGTATTTAAAGTTAATTGTAGTTGGTTGGGGAGTTAGTGAAAATAAAGTTAAAGTAGTTTATAATTCATTTAAACCTGGCCGAACCAATGTTATAAAGGAAAACGCCAAACAAAGATTAAATTTATCAGGTGAAGTTATTTTATCAGTAGGCAGGCTAACACCTTGGAAAGGCTTTGATTTATTGATTGATTTAATGCCGGTTTTATTAATGGTTAATAATCAATTTAAGTTGGTTATAGTTGGTTCTGGTCCGGAGGAGAAAAAACTAAAATTTAAAATTCAAGAATTAAAACTGGAAGATAAGGTTATTTTGGCCGGCAGTGTTTTTATGGAAAAAATGTCAAATTATTATCAGGCAGCAGATATTTTTATTTTAAACTCAAGTTATGAGGGCCTATCCCATACTTTATTGGAAGCCTTGAGTTTTGGACTGCCTGTAGTGGCCTCTAACGTTGGCGGTAATCCAGAAGTTATTGAGCATAACCAAAACGGATTGCTGGCAGAATATAATAATCAACAGCAAATTTTGGATTCCATAAAAAAATTATCATCAAATAGCGGGCTGGTTGAAAGATTCAAACAAGCTAATAAGGAAGTAATAAAAAATTTTTCCAAAGATAAAATGTATAAAAAATATTTAGAATTATTAAAATGAAAGTACTAATTATCAGTTCAGATCCAATTTTTTTAAAAAATAATTCCAGCGGCGATGTTTGGCAGAGGCACCTTGCTTACGCTAAAAGTTTGGAAAGGCTTTTTATAGTTATAAAATGCCATGGACTGGAAAAATTAAAAAAAGTAATGCGGGGAAACGTAGAAGCAATTCCATCAGAAGGCAACAGCAGTTTTTCAATTTTAAAAAACCTTTATCAAAAATCTTCAGCCATAATAACCAAAGAAAAAATTGATTTAATTAATACCCAAGATCCGATGATCTACGGCTTAGTTGGTTATTTGTTAAAAAGAAAACATAAAATTCCTCTGGTAATGAACTGGCATGGAGATTTTTGGGATAACAAGGATTGGCTAGATGAAAAAAAGATCAACTTTTTTTTACTAAAACTTTCTAAATTTTTAGCTAAAAGGGCGGATAAGTTAAGGGTTGTTAATCCATTAATAAAACGTAAGTTAATCAAGGCCGGTATTGATGAGAAAAAAATTATAGTTATACCAACACCGGTTAATCTAGAAAAATTTGTTGGATTTAATGAAGAAGTTTTTAAATCACTGGCAGCCAAATATCAAGATAAAAAAGTTATTTTATTTGTAGGGCGCTTGGAGAAAGAAAAAAATTTGAGCTTTTTTTTAAAGTCTTTTAAAAACATTTTAAAGGAAGTCCCCATGAGCCATTTTTTAATTGTTGGCGAAGGCAGTTTAAGGAAGCATTTATTGGAAATAATAAAAAAAGAAGGCTTGCATAACAGAGTAGAACTATTGGGCGAGGTCAGCCATGAAGATTTAGCCAGCTATTACCGCTTGGCAAAAGTTTTAATACTACCTTCCAGGCACGAAAGTTTTGGCAAAGTTATTTTAGAAGCTGCTATGCAAAAAACACCTACTTTGGCCTCTAAAACCACTGGGGCAACTTCAATAATTTTTGATAAAAAATTACTGTTTGATATTGATAATCAAAATGAATGTTATAGGAAGATGACTGTTTTATTAGTTAATGAAGAATTGAGAGTAGCTTTGGGAAATAAACTTTTTGAAGAAATAAAAAATAATTATTCATGGTTTAAGAGCGTGGAGTCAGTTTCTAGAATGTGGCAGAAGATTATCGCAGATGAGCCGCACCTGCCTGCCGGCGAGGCAGGGATAACACGCAGATAATTCGCAGATATTTTTTAATTAACTAGTTACCAATTACTGATTACCAATATATGTGTGGTATCGTGGGACAATTAAAATTTAAAGGACAAGCCGACCAATCTTTAATAAAAAAGATGACGTCAGTTTTAGAGCATCGCGGTCCGGATGGCGACGGTTTTTATTTTTCCGCCAAAGGCGGATTCGCCTCGGGCGAAAACGGTTCAATCGGTTTAGGCATGCGCAGATTAAAGATTATTGATTTAGTTAGTGGTGATCAGCCAATCCATAATCAAGATAAATCGGTCCAAGTTATTTTAAATGGAGAAATTTATAATTTTAAAAAACTTAGGCAAGATTTAGAACAGAAAGGTTATCAATTTTATACCAATTCCGATACCGAAGCCATTGTCCATTTATACCAAGAATACGGTGAGGATTTTGTTCAGCATTTAAACGGCATGTTTGGCTTGGCAATTTGGGATGAAAAAGTAAAAAAATTAATTATTGCCCGCGATAGAGCAGGGGAAAAGCCAATCTATTATTATCAAGACAAAAATCAATTACTATTTGCTTCGGAATTAAAATCAATTCTGGAATCGGCAGAAGTTAAACGGGAAGTTGATAAAGTAGCTCTGCATTATTATTTGGTTTATGGTAGGGTGCCGGCACCATATTGTATTATCAAAGGTGTTAAGAAGTTAGAGCCAGGACAGTTATTAATAATTGATGAACAAGGTCCGAAGGACTCCGAGAATCTTCGGACTCCTCGGAGATTAAGGATTAAGGATTATTGGCAGGTTTCATTTAAAGAAAAATTTAATTTCCCGGAAGAGGAAATTAAAAATTTATTTTTAAAACAGTTTAAAGAATCGGTAAAAAGCAGAATGGTTTCCGATGTCCCTTTAGGAGCATTTTTATCCGGCGGAGTAGATTCATCAGCTGTAGTGGCAATGATGGCCAGAAACTCCAGTAAACCTGTAGAAACATTTGCTGTAGGTTTTAAGGAGGAAGATTTTTCGGAATTAAGATACGCCCGGCTGGTGGCCAATAAATTTAAAACCAACCACCATGAATTTATAATTGAACCTAAGGTTTTAGAAATTTTGCCTAAATTAGTTTGGCATATGGATGAACCCTTTGCAGACGCTTCTATAATTCCTACCTATTATGTGGCTAAAACAGCCCGCGAGTTTGTAACCGTAGCCTTAACCGGTGATGGCGGAGATGAACTGTTTGCCGGATATGAATGGTATAAAGCCTTAAAACTGGCCCGGCTGTATCATAAATTTCCGTCGGTTATTAGAAAATTCATTTACAAAATCACTAAAGCAATTCCGGATAATGATGAGCGGGAAAGTTTTATCAGGTATTTCCATAAAATAAAACGGTTGGCCGAAACCCAGCTCCATTCTTCAAAAAAACCTTTGGACATATTTTTGAATATGACTACCGGTTTTACTGAAGATCTTTTAAATAAAGAAGTTTATAATCAATTTAAAGTAGACCGCCGATTCGGCGGAGATGCCAAAGCCCTGCGTCAAAATTTAGTTAATGAGTATGACGGTAAAGATAAGCTGGAAGCTATTTTATACAGCCAGTTTAAGTCACTTTTACCAGATATGTTTTTTACTAAAGTAGACAGGTGCACTATGGCAGTCTCGCTGGAGTCACGAGCGCCGTTGGTAGACCATCAGCTGGTAGAACTGATTGCCAAAATTCCTTTTAAATATAAACTTAACGGATTAAAAACCAAATATCTGTTTAAAGAAAGTATGAGAGGTATTTTACCAGACGAAGTTATCTTTAGGCATAAAAAAGGTTTTTCAATTCCTTTAAACAGATGGATTAAGCAAAGTCCGCTTAAAGATGAAATTGAAAGTGTTTTACTCGGCCGACAATTTTTAAATTTGGGTTATTTCAACGAAGAATATATCAAAAAGATTTTGGCTGAGCATAATTCAAATAAAAAAAATAATTTTGATAAAATCTGGCGGCTATATATGTTTGCCTTGTGGTATAAGACATTTATAAAGTGAAAAGTCTGTGAAAGTCTGTGCCTGTCCGTGTCGTCCGCGTTGGTCGGTAGAAGTCTGTATTTTACACGGACTTATCTGCCTGCCGGCAGGCAGGCACAGACAAGTACAGACGACACCGACCTTTACTGACATGTACTGACAAAAATAATATGGATAAAAAAGATCTAAAAATTCTTTACTTAACCCAAAGCGTAGATAAGCATGATAATTTACTGGCGCCGTTTTATAAATGGCTTAAATTAATGGCCGAGCAGGTTCACTCAATTACAGTTGTATGTTTAAAGGAAGGGGAGCATGATGATTTACCGGATAATGTAAAGGTAAAGTCAATCGGCAAAGAAAAAGGTGAAGGCAAAAGAGGTTATCTTAGGAATTTTTACAAACATTGTTTTCAACTATTTAAAAACAAAGATGTGGACGTAGTTTTTGTGCAAATGATAGAAATTTTTGCGTTATTAATTTGGCCACTGGCTTTATTTTTTGGCAAACCGATTATTTGGTGGAAAGCCCACGGTAATTTAAGTTGGAAATCCAAATTAGCTGCCAAGCTGGTAACTAAAATTGTTACTTCATCAGAGGGTGGCTTTCCTATAAAAACAAATAAGAAAATTATTACCGGCCAAGGAGTGGATACTGATTATTTCAAACAAAAAGAAAAATATAATAAAGAGGTTAAAAAAATAATCTGGGTGGGCAGAATTTCACCGGTTAAAAATATAGAAACTTTAATTAAGGCGGCTGATATTTTGGTTAATCAAAAAGGTCATCAATTAACTTTTTATATTATCGGATCAGTACCGCTTAAAGTACAAGAGGTTTATTTTGAAGGATTAAAAAAGGAAGTTGAAAATAAGAAGTTAGAAAATAATGTCAGATTTATCGGCTCTGTTCCTCATCAAGAAATTGTCAGGACATATCAAGAGGCGGATGTTTTTATAAACACAGGCCAAACGGGCAGCTTGGATAAAACCGTTTTAGAAGCTATGTCCACCGGCACCGTGGTTATTAATTCCAATCCGGGCTTTAAAGAAATTTTTAAAGATTTTCCCTTTGCCCAGTTTGCTAAAAAAGATGCTAGTATCTTGGTGGAACATTTAGAATTAGTTATGAATATGAAAGCTGAGGAAAAGCAGGAGTGGGGCAATAAATTACGTCAAATTGTAGTTAGTGATCATAATATTGATAATTTAGTAAATAAGCTGTTAGAGGTTTTTATTAAAGTTACAAAGTAATTAAATATTAGGGGGTGCCTGTGGTAAGTCCGCGTTTGTCCGTGTCGTCCGTGTGAGTCGGTGAAAGTCCGTTATTACACCGACATACACAGACAAGTACAGACGACACCGACGCTCACCGACCTGCACGGACGATTTAAAATTATGAACAAAGAATTTATAATCAGAGTTAATGAAATTTTCCATGATGTAGAAGCTGATTCATACACCAGCGAGCATCCGGAAATTTTTGAGCTGGAAAAACAAAGGTGGCAGGTTTTAGCCAGTAAGTTTTTTAAATCAGCCAATCCATTAAAAATTTTGGATATTGGATCGGGCACCGGTTTTGTACCATTGCAGATATCAGGATATTTAAAAGAAGAAGATGAGGTTGTATGTTCTGATGTTTCTGAAAAAATGCTTTCTAGATGCAAATCAAATATAAATAATAAAAACTTTAACAATAAATTCAATTATTTAAAACTGAATGACGAGAGTTTGGAGCTGGAGGATTCATCAGTGGATATTGTGGCCCTGAATTCAGTTTTACACCATTTACCGGATACACCAAAAACTTTTGCAGAAATAAACCGAGTATTAAAACCTGGCGGGTTGTTAATTATCGCCCACGAACCGCATAAAGATTTTTTCAGCCATAAATTTTTATGGTTTAACTACAAGCTGTGGCGAGTTTTAACTAATCCCAAATTTTTTATAGAAGCTATAATGAAGCGGATAGGTTTAAAAAAATTATTTGATAAAAAATTTCAAGATAAATCACGTTATACTCCAGAACTGGCAAGAGTTAATAAGCAATTGATAATGGAAGGTTTAATTACAGAGCCTCTTTCACCCTGGAAAATGGGGAAGATAGTGGATATTTATTCAGCCTCCGGCTTTAGTGTAAAAGAAATTCAGCAAAAGGATTTGAATGGTTATAAAATTAATTTTTTTGAAACTTATAACCATTTGTACCGCGTGTTTATGTACGCCCACAAAAATGTTATGTTGAGATTATATGATAAGTTGTTAGCTAAACTGTTTCCTAAAAATGGCGCAACATTTACCGTAGTATTTAAAAAGAAAAATGAATAAAGCCTTTCCTGAATTATGTCATTCTGAGCTTTAGCGAAGAATCCCATTATTCCACCAACTTTGCCAGATTAATGGGACCCTTCACTTTGTTCAGGGTGACGTTAGAGAGGAAAGACCAAGAAAATATGAATAAAAAAATAATAGTTATCGGAATAGATGGTGGTAGCTGGAATTATATCCAGCCTTGGATAGATGAGGGAAAATTGCCAACCTTTAAAAAACTGCAACAGGCCGGAGCCTGGGGTGTTTTGAAATCCCAGCTGCCGCCGGTTACTTCACCCAACTGGAAATGTTTTTCTACCGGCTTAAACCCGGCCAAGCTGGGAGTTTTTTGGTGGGAAAATGTTGATGTTAAAAACAGAAAAATCTACATTCCATCTGCTGAGTCATTTTCTGGCAAAGAAATTTTTGATTATTTATCAGATGCCGGCAAACGGGTGGGAGTAATTAATATGCCAACTTTATATCCACCTCATAAAATAAACGGCTTAATGGTGGCCGGCGGCCCAGATGCTATGGAATCAAATTTTACTTATCCGGAAGCTTTAGAAAAAATGTTAAAAACAAAATTTAACTGGCGCGTGCTGCCACAAAACATCAGCTACATGGAAAAGGATGCTGATGAAGTGATTGAAGAAATTTATCGGTTGATTAAAATCCGTTTTGAAGCGGCAGAATTTTTACTTAATGAAGGCGACTTTGATTTTTTTATGGTGGCCACTTATCTAATCAATGTTTTGCAGCATTACCACTGGGGTGATGATAAAGTATTTAAAGCCTGGCAGATTATTGATGAAGGAGTAGGCAAGTTGGTTGATCAATTTACAGATTACACTTTTTTATTTATGTCTGATCATGGTACTAACGAGATTAAAGTTAAGTTTAATATTTCAACTTGGTTGGAACAAAAAGGCTACCTTAAGTTAAAGTCCCAATCAACAATTTCCAATTTCCAAAAAGTCGGCTTTACCCGTCAAAGGGTGACTAAAATATTAACTAAGTTGGGTCTAAAAGATTTTATTAAAAAGATCGTTCCAAGGTCAGTTCAACAGAAATTACCAGATGAACAAGGAAGCGTGCAATTTGGCGGTAAAGCAGAAATTATTGATTGGGATAAATCACAAGCTATTGCTTCTGGGCAAGGTCCAATCTATTTATTAAACAAATCAGCTGAGTTTAAAAAGAAGCTTATTGATGAATTGGAGCAGTTGGAGCACGATGGAATAAAGATTGTAAATAAGGTTTATACTAAGGAAGAAATCTATTCAGGCCAGCATTTTGATTCAGCCCCTGATCTTATCGTAGACCAAGGTAAAAATACCCATTTTAGTGGCTCAATTGGCCAAAAACAGGTTTTTGACGCTCCACAGCACTGGAGTGGGGAAAACGAGCCAGAAGGGCTATTTTTGGCTTATTTTAAGGGTATTAAACCCCAAAACATAGATACTTCCATACTAAATCTAGCCCCAACCATTTTATCAATGCTGGAAGTAGATATTCCGGATGAGATGGATGGCGAAGTCATTAATATTTAATTAAAATAATATGAATTCAGTTTATTGTATAATCAGAGGGGCGCTGGGGGTTGGCAAAACAACCATTGCTAAAAAGTTGGCTGAAAGATTATCGGCTGAATATTTTTCTATTGATGAAATTATGCACGAGAATGATTTAGACCATGGCCCTGAAGATGGCTACGTTCCAATAGAAAATTATATTAAAGCCAATGAACTGGTATTGCCTAAAATGAAAAGTTTATTAGAGCAAGGCAAGAGTATAATAATTGACGGTTGTTTTTATCACCGCCAGCAGATTGAAAACTTTAAAGAAAATTTAGGCGGTAACCGATATATTTTTACTCTTAAAGCTCCATTGGACGTTTGTATAAAAAGAGATAGCCAAAGAGAAAACTCATATGGTAAAGATGCAGCGGAGGCTGTTTTTAATAAAGTAAATAAATTTGATGAAGGAATTGTTATAGAAACGGAAGGATTATCAGTTGAGGAAACTACTAAAAAATTAGAAACTTGGCTTTATTTAAAATAACGCGCCATAAACGTACGAACGTGCCGCGGCGCGTTCGTACAATTGATATAAATAAATGCGTCCATTATTAAAATTCATCATTACAAATAATAAATCATTATAAAGGCGCGTTCGTACAATTAATTAAAAAAGCTATCAGGGTAGGAAAGTGATTTGAGTGGTTTTTCAATTTAAAATAAAAAAGCAATTTAGGCTGCCTGGATATGATTATTCCAGCGATGGCTATTATTTTATTACAATTTGTATAAAGGATGGGAGCCATTATTTTGGCGAGGTTATAGAAGGTAGAATGAGATTATCAGCAATAGGTAAAATTGCCAAAAGAAATTGGAAAAGAATTTCTAAAAGATATCCGAATGTTAGGTTGGATAGATTCATAATTATGCCAAATCATATTCACGGAATTGTAATAATTGATAATAAAAATGCGCCACGCCGTAGGAACGCGCCACGGCGCGTTCGTACAGAGGAGGCGCGGCGCGTTCGTACAATTCATGAAAATAGATTTGGTTCATTAATAAATAATTCATTGCCATCAATAATCAATCATTATAAAGGCGCGGTTAAGAAGGAATGCAATAAAAAAGGTTTTGAATATTTCTTTTGGCAAGCCAGATATTACGACCATATAATTAGAAATGAAAAATCATTATCAGAAATTCAAAAGTATATTATAAATAATCCTATTAAATGGGAAACCGATAAAAATTATTAATAAAATAAAATCCCGACAAAGTTGTGTTTGTCGGGAGGAAAATTAGGTTTCTGGTAGAAATTTGCAAGATAATTTATGCAAGTTGTTCAGCCAGTTTAGTTTCCAGAATTTTCAACACACCTGCAAGGCCGTTGGCAGTCAGGATTTCGAACCGAGTAACATGCTTGCGGATTTGCGCTTGCACTGAGTTGTGCAGTTGGCTAACAGCAAAAAATTCTTGCTCGATCCTGTATCCCACTATCTTGATAACTTCTTGAAGTTCTTGAGCCTTTTGTTGATTTAGTGCCATCTTCCTATCCTCCAGTTGAGATTCTAGCAAAGGTTCAACTACTTTCTTTGTAACCATTTAGCATGATATTGTCAAGAGTATATAAAAAACGTCCTTTTTGCAAGAACGTTTTAGCTGGCAGCTTTTAGTTTTTTTGCCGGTTGCCAACGGAGTTTATTTTTCTCTCCCTTTCGGCCATTACTATTTGGTTTCCAGGTCCCGCCAGGACAAACAGCTTCAGGGCTTGTAGAATCATTATGCTTTTCAACAGTAATTATTCCTTTTTTATCTGGAGATAAAGAAGGAAAAACAAAACCGCATGTTTGACAGCGTATCATGCTTACCTCCTTTGTTTAAAAGGTACATTTCAATAATTGATTTTATAAATAATTTAGAGTATTGTCAATATATGAAAAAATCAATCAGAAACATATTCATAATCATTTTTTACTTAACCGGTATTCCTTTTTTAAGAAGGCAGTTTTTGCGCAAGCCTTTGTTGCGGGTTTGGACGCTTCATAAAGTGCCTAATGATCAGGTTGAACAATTCAAAACAAAATTAAGTTATTTAAAAAATAAATACAATATTATCACTCCCCAGCAGTTTTTGGAAAATGATTTTTCTAAAAAGAAGTTAAATATTTTAGTTACTTTTGATGATGGTGATGAAAGCTGGTTTGCCAATGTGTTACCCGTTTTAAGAAAGGAACAGGTTAAGGCAATATTTTTTATTAACCAAGCTTTTTATATCAGAGCAGGGGAGCTAGAAGCAGCCGGGCATAGCCTAGGCGGGCATTCTTTAAGCCACAAACGTTTAACAGAGATTAAACCGGAAGAATTGGAACAAGAAGTTTGGCAATCGCAAAAATCTGAATTTTTTGCCTACCCTTATGGAGATAAAAACAGTTTTAATATAAATGTTATAGCAGAAGTTAAAAAAGCCGGGTTTATGTACGGATTTACCATTTTACCAAACTTTAACAATCCCTCCGATTCGGCGGGCAAGAAAAAAACTGATGCTTTACTAATGCATCGGGATTCATTAGATCCGGATCTGCCTGATTTTATCTTCCAACTGTGGTTTAAAGGTTGTTACGACTGGCTTAAGCAATTCAGTGATTAATCCACATTGACTTAGCAATTTGAAAAAGTTAGAATATATTTCCACAGGGTCTGATAATAATTAATCAAAAGATTATGCCCAGAAAAGCAAAAAATAACAAAAATGCAACCGTTACTGTAGGAGTAATGGAAAATTACTTTGAAGGTTATTTCAGTGCAATAAAATCAGACTCTGATAATTTAAGAATCGAGATGAATAAAGGATTTAAAAAGATAGATAAAGTTTTAGACGCAATTTTAGAAACCATGAATTTCTACGAAAAAGATAAGAAGGAAATTAAGCTCAATTTATGGGAACATGACCGTAGGATTATAAAACTGGAGAAGCAATTAGTGAAATAAGATTATATAAAAAGTGGCTGTCATTCTGGAGTTGAGCTAAGCTCGACGATAGAATCTAGCCACTTTTTTAGTTTAGATTGATAATCCCGCCGCCGGAAATATCTTCATTTTTTACAATTACCAATCGTCCTAATTCAGGAATATAATTAAAATCTTCAATAACAATTTTTTTATCAGTTTTAATATCCACTTCCGCAACTTCAGTTTCTTTGATCTCACTTGTTCGGTCAATTTGTTCTAAAGTAGAAGAATCCATAAGCTTATGGATTTTTTTAATTTGGACTGAAGTTTCTTGAGTAGCCAGTTTTAAGCTAAAAGCTTCATCAGTTTTTAATGAATCTTTGCTCATCCAGAAAATAGTAGCTTTGAATTCATTAGTGACTTTAGGAAGATTGTCAGTATCGCAGATAATATCACCTCGTTTGACATCAATTTTATCAGTTAAAGTAATTCCAATATTATCTCCTGCTTCAGCTTTATCCAAAGTCTGTTGCCATTTTTTAATTTCTTTAATTGAAGTTTTTTGTTCTGAAGGAAATATAATAACCTCGTCATTTTTATTTAAAACACCACTGGCTATTTGGCCCAGCAAAATATCATCATATTTATCCTGAACAGGCAAGCGAAGCGGTAAATTTTCAGCAAGTTTATTTTTAAATGAATCCAGGGCTTCTAAAACTGTCGGTCCGCTGTACCAATTGAATTTATCAGATTTATGGACAATGTTATCACCTTGTTTACTTGAAATAGGGATTAAATAATTAGCTGATAAGTTCACTTTTTTTAAATGATTTTGTAGGTTGTCTTTAGCTTTATTAAACTTATCTTCTTGGAAATCAATTTTATCCATTTTATTTACCACTACAATCAATTGATCAACTCCCAGCAAACTTAACATGTAAGCGTGACGTTTAGTTTGTTCTTTAACTCCTTCATCAGCATCAACAATTAAAATGGCTGCTTCAGCCAAAGTGGCACCAGTAATCATATTTTTTAAAAATTCTTTGTGGCCTGGCGCATCAATTATCACGTAATCCTGTTTATCTGTTTTGAAAAAGGTTTGGGCTGTATCAATGGTTATGTTTTTTTGACGTTCTTCAGTTAAGTGGTCCATTAAAAAAGCAGGTTTAAAAGGCTTGCCTAGTGCTTCACAAATTTCTGTTACTTCATCAATTTTAGCTTGAGAAATTGAGTTAGTATCTAATAACAGCCGGCCAATTAAAGTTGACTTGCCGTGGTCCACATGACCAACGATTATAAATTTTAGTTGATTGTTAGTTTTATCCATAAAATTTTCCAAAAAAGGCGGGGTCCCCGCGAGCAGGCGACCGTAGGGAGCGGGTCGTGGGGTGCTACATATATCCAAGCGCTCTTAATTTTTCCATAGTATTTGCTTCTTCCTTATCCTGAGCACGGCCAGCCCTTTCATCATCTTGAGAGGTTTTTAATTCTTCAATAATTTTATCTACAGTATCAGCAGTTGATTTGATTGGTTTAGTTATTGGCATACAACCTAAGCTTCTGTAACGTTTACCGTCTTTAGCAAAATAAAGTTCATTGGTAGGAATATTTTCACGCTTAATATAGTTCCAGATATCTTCTTCTGTCCAATGCAAAAGGGGATGGACCCTAATGTGGGTTTCTTTACCAACTTTAGATTTGTATTGATCCCATAACTCGGGTGGTTGATCTTTAGCGTTCCATTTAAAATCAATGGTCCGGGGAGAAAAATATCTTTCTTTGGCCCTAATGCCGTGCTCATCCCGCCTGATGCCAACCAGTAAAGCTTTTAAATCATGTTTAATAATGGCTTGCTGCAGGGCTACAGTTTTTAATTCATGGCAACAAGTAAAAGCATCGTGAGTTTTATAGCCAATACCGCTGGCAATAGCAGTTTGGTTTTTTTCAACCAGCAAATCTAAATTCCATTCCCGGGCATACTTATCCCTAAAGGCATACATTTCTGGGAATTTATAAGTGGTATCAATATGAATGACTTTAAAGGGAATTTTGCCTAAGAAAGCTTTTCTTA
This sequence comes from uncultured Gammaproteobacteria bacterium, assembly GCA_964588165.1. Classification (GTDB taxonomy): domain Bacteria; phylum Patescibacteriota; class Patescibacteriia; order UBA1558; family UBA10009; genus CAZPMS01. The sequence continues at coordinate 71,204 of CAZPMS010000001.1, read as the reverse complement.
CCAGCCACAAAAGGGTGGTGGAATCTTTGCCAACAGACCACAAAAGAGCCAGGTTTTTATATTGAAACCAAGCCTCTCTGATAATGTAGATACTTTTATTTTCCAACTGGTCTAGATGTGACATAAAAAATGTTTAGAGGAGGGTTTAGTCTCCGAACAGCGCAAAGGCTAAACCCTTTGCTTAACGGTTGGCTTACTTTAAATATCCCAAACTTCTTAACCTTTCTTTTACCTTTTGCTCATCCTTTTTGGAAAAGCCTTTAGTTCCGGCGTCAGAAACAAGCTGCCTTAAAATATAAGATACAAAACCGGAAGTGGAACTAAAACCGGTATCTTTTATCAATTCCTGGACCTTAGCGTTTAAAGGAGTAGGAATGGATACAGTGGTGTATTTGTTAGAATTTTTCATATAATTAAGTATAATTATATATAATTAGAATGTCAAGCATAATATTTTAATAAAATTAAAAAAATCCTGAATTAACTAAAGTTGTAAGCTAATCCAGGATTACGTGTTGCTTAAAATTCTCGTTTTGCTCTTTTTATTTTTCTTGCCAACTTTCTTCCCAACCACCAAATTCTCCATCTAAGGCGGCGAATGTCTTTAGCAGGAGAAATATAATAGCCAGAGCTAGTGTTGTTTTCTGGCAGTTCTTTTTTGAGAAGCTTAAGTTTATTATCAAGATCTTCTATTTCCTCTGATGCACGCAGTTCCCTTTCATGCATGGCAATTATCTTTTGTGTTGCATCACCTCTGCCTGCGTCAGTGGCACAAGGAACAGAATGAGCCTGATCATCCGAAATTTCATCCAGTTTGTCTTTCTCAAATTGAATATCTATCCTGATAGCTCCTGGGGTTCTAAGTTCAGCATGCATGTTTCTCTCCGTTTTAGCTATTAATATGAACAGTGCCACTCCTTTAAGTTAATTATAGATAGATTTCTATGAAAAAGTCAACCCGCCTCATCGGCAGGGCAGGGTAAGAAAAAACCGCCCTCAAAGTAGAGAACGGTTAGGAAGCTTGATGATTAACTTCCCAAAAATGAAATAATCAGTACACCGGCAACAATAATACTGGCGGAAATCAATTTCTGGACACGCTGTTTTTCACCAAAGAAGATGAAAGCCAAGATAACTGCAAACAGAATAGATACCCGTTTAACTCCGCCAACATAAGCTGCTTGTGAGCCAATATAGGCGCTGAACAAAAACCATTGATGCGAGGCAGAAAAGAAGCCAGCAACAATTATGGACCACAATATTTTACCAAGCTCCATTTGAGGCTCGAATCTGCTAATTCTTTTTTGCCATGGGATAGCAATGCCCAGTGCTATTATTCCTAGGAAGAGCTTGAAGACAAATGTACCGCACAGGGCAGCAAAGGAAAGCTCCAGGAGCAGGATTTTCATGGTAGCGCCTTGGCCGGCCGGAGAGACATTTATCACACCCAGTTTTTCCAGGGTGAGAGTGATGCTGGCAACAACGGCGGCAACTAAAGCATAGCGGATACTGGTGTTTTTCATAAGATTTACTATGGGTCCTTTAAGACTGAAAGGATTATCCCGCTCAATCCCTAATACCCATGTGCCGAAGAAAATCAGCAGTAAACCAACTACTCCCCAAAAGTTATAGGTTTCACCCAAAATCAGCCAGCCCACAAACATCAGTAAAACAATTGTGGTACCTTTAATCTGAATCACCTGTGAAAGTTGGCCTTTTTCGTACGATTTAAAATCGCAGAAACGGATTACAATATTCAGGGCTGCCACCAAAAGAAAGGCTATCCAGAACCAGGATGAAAATTTCCATTCAAGTTCAAAGAGAGACACTTTGGTTTGCAGGCTGAAAATACAAATCATCAGCAGTGTCCAAATGGCTGAGAAAAAGTTGATTCCGGCAATATGCAGGAATTTGTTCGGGATTTCCATGGCCAGGCGTTTGTTGATGGTTTCATTGCAACCGACCAAAAACGCTCCCACAATAGCCATTAGGATAAATGGATCCATGTGTTCACCTCTTTTATAGTTTTGTTTTAAGGTTCAATTTAATAACAAACTTTATAATAAATTTGGAATTTTGTCAAGATATTGCTAAAAAATAACAAAAATTGTATAATTTGCGAGAAATTTATGAAAATATTATATCTGGCTGATGCCCGGATTCCCACAGAAAAAGCCCATGGATTAGCCATTATAAAAATGGCCGAAGGCTTAACCAAAGCAGGGGTTAAGCTCACTTTGGTTTTACCAATAAGGTATGCCGGCAAGGAAAGTCAAATCAATGGAGATCCATTCAGTTATTATCAGATAGGGGAGAAGTTTAAAATAAAAAAACTATTTTGTTTTGATATCCAGTTTTTCCATCAAATCGGCTTAGGCAAGCTGGCTTACTTAATTAGAATGCCGATTTATTTATTGGAATTGATTTTTTTAACCATTTTAAATCAAGATAAAATCATTTATACCAGAAGCAAATTAATTGCCAAAGTTGTTTCAAAATTTCATAAAAATGTTTTTGTAGAACTTCATCAGCTGGCTGATAAATCTTGGAGCCAAACAATAAAAAAAGTAAAAGGCATTATTACAATCAATAGCCAATCAAAAGAAGATTTCATTAAAAAGTTCAATCTTAAAGAAGAAAAGATCAGGGTGGCACCCAGTGCCGTTTCTATAACTGATTTTGCCAATTTGCCTAATCAGGAAGAAATGAAAAAAAAGCATAACTTGCCCTTTGATAAAGTCATAGTTTCATACGTGGGCAAGAGTAAAATATTTAATCAAGAAAAAAGCTTAACCGATTTCATTGTAGCCTTTAAACAAGCCCATGATTTAAATTCAAATTTGTTTTTAATGATTGCAGGAATTAAGGAGGAGGATATTAAACGAATTAATTTTGTGCTGGCCAAAAATAGTTTAGATAAAGATGCTTTGGTTTTACCTCATATTAAATTTTCAAAAGTTAAGGAGTATTATTCAGCAGCAGACATTTTTGTTTTACCGTATAGCAGTGAAGTTTTAAGCCAATATTCTTTAAGCCCAATGAAGCTGTTTGATTATGCGGCCAGCCAGCGGCCAATAATTGCTCCAGATGTAAGTAGCATTAAAGAAGTTTTTAATCAAGAAGAAATTGAATTTTTTAAAACAGACGATTATCAAGATTTAACTAATCAGATATCCAGATTAGTATCAGATAGCAATAGGCAAAATCAACTAGCCCAAAACGCTTTTAGTAAAGTAAAAAATTATACTTGGGAAAAACGGGCAATAAAAATTATGGATTTCATCAATCAAAAAATATGAAGATTTTATTTGCCATAAACAGTTTAGTAATAGGTGGAGCCGAAAGAGTTTTTGTAAACCAAGTTAATGAACTTAATAAAGATCCAAATTTTGATGTTTGGGTTTTAACAACAGTGACTGAAAAAGGTAAAAAAACTTTTAGGGATCAGCTGCAAATTTCAGCAGATAAAACCATTCAGTTTAGTTATAAAAACGTTTTAGATTTAGCGGCCATGCCTAAAGTTAAAAAGTTTTTGGATAAAGAAAAATTTGATGCAGTTATAAGTTATTTATTCTTAACAAATTTTTCTTTAAGAATTTTGGCTAAGCTTAGCCACGTTCCGGTTATTTGTTCTTATGAGCAGAACGTTTATATAAATAAATCTAAAGTCCAGATCCTGGCTGATAAAATACTTTCATACTTTACTGATGCCATAATTCCGGTCTCAAAAGAAGTTTTGGAATTTACTTCAAAACAAGAAAATATTCCCAAAAGTAAATTCAAGCTCATTTACAATGCTGTGCCATTGGATTTTAAAGAATTATCAACACAAGAAAAATCAGTATTCAAAAAAGATTTGGGTATTCCAGAGGCGGCCATGGTTGTATCCAACGCTGGCAGTTTAGTGGAGCAAAAAGGCCAAACTTATTTTATAGAAGCTGCTAAAAAAATAATTGATAAAAATTCAGATAAAGAAATTTATTTTTTAATCGGCGGTGAAGGCAAACTACGGTCAGAACTGGAACAACTGGCAGCTGATTTAAATATAGCCGATAAAATAAAAATGCTGGGCATCTTACCAATAAACAAACTTTTTTCTGTAACTGATATTTTTGTAATGCCATCGCTTTGGGAGGGACTCTCTTTGGTAATGTTAGAAGCTATGGCAGCAGGCAAGCCAATGGTTATTTCTGATGTTTCTGGAGCTAAAGAAGTTTTAAATGATGGAACCGATGGTTTAATTGTGCCGGTTAAAGATCCAGTGGCTATAGCCGAAAAAGTGAACTTACTTATTAATGATTCTAATTTAAGAAGTAAAATTTCAAAAGGAGCTTTGGCCAGAGTAAAAGACTTTTCTATCCAAAAAAATGTTAAAATATTAAAAGAGACTATTCTAAATATTTATCAGAAGAAACGCGGATAAATCACGGAGATTCACTGAATACCCACTGATAAATCACGGATAACTCGCTGATATCTGTGAGTTATCTGCGCGCCATCCGCGAACCATCAGTGTTATTCTAAATAAAATTAATTTTAAAACATATGATTTCAATAGTTATCCCGGTTTATAATGAAGAGGAAAGCATTAATCCTCTGCAGCAAAAATTAAAATCGGTTTTATCTTCACTTAATAGGAAGTATGAGATTATTTATATTGATGACGGCAGTAATGATAAAACAATTTTTGAATTGGAAAATGTTCATAAACAGGATATTGAACATACAAAGGTAATTCAGTTTACTAGAAATTTTGAAAAGTCCGCCGCTTTAATGGCAGGCTTTGCCGAGGCGGAAGGAGATATAATTATTACAATGGACGGTGATTTGCAGGATGAGCCCGAGGAGATCTCTAGGTTTATAGAAAAAATAGAGGCAGGCGCCGACTGCGTAACCGGCTGGAAAGTGCATAGGCATGATCCAATTTCTAAAACCTTCCCTTCTAAAATATTTAATTTTATGGTCTCTAAAATTACCAAGTTAAAAGTCCATGATTTTAATTGTGGTTTTAAAGCTTATACCAAAGAGGCAGCCCAATCATTAAACCTTTATGGCGGTTTGTATCGGTTTATTCCGGCTTTGTTGTATACTAAAGGCTTTAGTGTGGAAGAAATTGGCGTTAAGCATCACGCCCGCAAATTTGGAAAATCCAAATACGGAGCTGGACGTTTGATTAAAGGTTTTTTTGATATTACTACCTTGTGGGTTCTCTTGAGATTTTCCCAAAAGCCCTCACATTTTTTTGGAAATTTAGGAATGTTCAGTTCAATTTTAGGCTTTTTAGTTATTGTAGGATTATATCTTGCTAAATTTATTTATGGCATTTTAATTAACCAGCACCCATATTTATTCTTTGTTGGTTTGCTTTTGGTTATTGTGGGCGTGCAGTTATTTTCCATTGGCATTTTAGGTGAAATTATTGTAAGCAAACATTCCGGTAAAAAAGATTATTTTAGAATTAAAAAAACTCTTAAATAATGAAATTTGCAAAAACAACTTGGGTCTTAATAGGAATTTTGTTGGCAGCTCTGTTAATAAGGTTGCTGCCAATTAATTACGGCTTGCCTTTAAGGCTGTTTGGCGATGAGTACATCCAATTGGCCAATGCTTTAAAAATGATGGACCAAAAAACATTGTGGCTGGCATTTAGCTATCTACCGCCTTTAACCTCATATTTATTAATGCCATTTATTGTCATCTACGGTTTAGTTGGTATGGTCTTTGGCCAATTTGCCGGTCTTACCGGTTATAAAGAGTTTGTTTTATTAAACAGCGAACAACTATTAATTTTCACTCGGATAATTTCAATTTTATTTGGAACTTTAACTGTTTGGTTTTTATATAAGTTTGGTAAAAAATTGTTTAATCCATTAATTGGCGTTGTTGCCTCATTATGGTTAGCTTTTGATTTTTTGCATTTGCATGGTTCAGTATCCGGCAGGTTTTGGATACCCTTAGGCTTTTTTATTTTAGTGGCCGTTTATTTATTATGGCAACTGGCAAAAACCGGCAGTAAAAAATATTATTATTGGTCTGCCGTTTTTATGGGCCTAGGTTTTGGCACCGGCCTTTTGGCAATTTTATTGGTGCCTTGGCTACTGCTGGCTCATGCATATTATCTTAGGCCGAAAAACTTTAACCAGTTTTTTAATAAAAAAATAATTATTAGCTTAGTAATTTTATTGGTAATCGTCACCTTTTTTATTTTAGGCAATACTCATTCAATCCTGCGCCAATTTGGCAGGGTGATAGCCATAGTCTTGAGTAATTTTGGGGTTGAATTTAATTTTGAGCAAATTTCCAATGTGGAAAGAAGCTCTGATATAGTTGAGAACATTAAAACCATTCTGGTCTCTTTATTGTATGATTTAAAATATTTATTGTTATTTGCAGTAGCAGGTTTTTATTTCATCTTTAAAAATAAAATTTGGAATTGGTTTGAAAAATGGCTATTTATCGGCTTTCCTATAATTTATTTGTTTTCCTTGTTTTTCTTCTTTTCCAAAGCTTTCCATAGATTTAACATTCCACTAATACCGATCTTGCTTTTATTTGCCGCCTACGGCTTATATCAAGTTATTTTAAAATTTAAAATTAAAGAAAAAAAAGGCCTAACTTATATTTTAGCCGTTATTTTATTAATTCCGGCATTTTATACAGATGCCAGGTTTTTGCAAAAATTTACAGTTACCGATACCAGAATCCAAACCCTTGATTGGATTGGGGAAAATATTCCGGCAGGTAGCAGAGTTATTATTGATGAAGAAGATATAATCCACGCCCTAGTAAAGGATAAAAAAAGCATTGAATTTTTAAGATACAACAACAGCTTTTGGGTAAACACTAAAGATAAATATCTAAGCCAATTGACTGATGAAAATTATCCTAAACCCAATTACTTTATTTATGATTGGCACCATTTGGATTTTGATAAATTATTTGTAGAGGGAGTTAGGGCCGATTATTATATTGTTTCATATTGGCAGAAAGATTATTTAAAGATTCCCAGCAAGTGGGAACGCTATAGTGCTTTAGAAAAATTTGATAAAGTATTGATTCAAGAATTTTATCCGTCAGACAGCTTGGAAGTAATTTACGACATTCCTAATTCACCTAGAGAAGTTGATGATACTTTAAACAATATACAAGGGTATGGGCCTTTTGTAGAGGTATACAGATTAATAAATAAAAATTGAAAATTAATGATTGATCATTATTTTTTAATCATTAATTATTAATTAATTTAGGACATGGATAATATAATTAGTTATCTCGAATCAATAAACTACGACTACTGGCTAATTGTCGGCTTTTTAGGGCAATTTATTTTCTTTTTAAGGTTTGTAGTGCAGTGGTGGTATTCAGAAAAAGCAAAAATGAGCGTGATACCAATTTATTTTTGGTACTTAAGCATTATTGGCGCTTTAATAATTTTTGTTTACGCTATAGTAAGGCGTGATCCGGTTTTCTTCTTGGGCCAACTTTTAGCAATTTTAATTTATATCAGGAATTTATATTTTATAAAGAAGAATAAGAATATTGGAGAGGGTAATAAATAAGTCTGTGCAGGTCCGCGTAGGTCAGTGTCGTCTGTATTTGCCCGTGTATGTCTGTACGGACTTTCGCAGTCAAGCACAGACGACGCGGTCAGACACAGACTTTCACGGACTATGAATCAAATGAAAAATAATAACAAAATTAAAGTTGCTTGGTTTACAGACGACATAGACAGGAAAACCAAAGGCCAAGCCACTTATTCCCAAAAACTGATTGAGCAGCTGGTAAATAACTATGCTGATCAGATTGATTTAACTTTGGTGCACAGGGAGGGCAAATGCCACCACCCTGTTTGTAAGCTGGCAAAAAATATTACCATTAAAACCTTTAAGCTACCAATGCTATCAGGGACTTTTTCCTGGCTATGGTTTTTTATAACCACCAAAGAAAAGTTTGATATTTTTATGGTGCCCAGACACAATCTGTACCCGGGATTTTTAATTGCTAAGTGGCGGGGCAAGATAAAAAAGTTTGTTGTTACCTTGCATGGTGCGCCGGATAAGTTCACCCCTAAGCATTTTAGGAAAGCCGGCAGTTGGTGGAATTTCCATATTAAATATTTGGCCAAACCTTTTGTGGATATATTTTTAGCTGTTTCAGAAACCGGCAAAAAGCAGATCGCAAAATACTATAATATTAAATCAGATAAAATTAATTATTTTTATAATAGTTGCAAAGATAATTTTAGGCCAATCGAGGATGCCGGGATGCCGGGATGCCGGGATGTTTTAAAAAAGAAATATAATATTAAACAACCTTATATTGTCCAGGTAGGCCGTTTTGATCCGCATAAAAATGTCCACCGTTTAGTTAAAGCTTATGCCAAATTAAAAAGGGAATATAAAATCAATCAATATTTAATATTGGTTGGCGGAAGGCATTTAAAAGATTATTCAGAAAAAGTGGATAATATTATTAAAGAAAATAATCTTGAAAATGATGTAATAATTACTAAAGATATAGAGGCAGAAGATATGCCAGCAATTTATGGTGCGGCAGACCTGGCCGTAAATTTAAGTTTAAATGAAGGTTTTGGGCTGCCATTGGTTGAAGCGATGAAAGTTGGGGTTGCCCAAGTGGTATCTGATATTCCGGTTTATAAAGAAGTGGCCGGTGATGCAGTAAAATATGTTGACCCTTTGGATTTAAGTGATATTGCTGCCGGCATTGATCAGGTTTTACAAAATCAGGAATTAAAAGAACAATTAACAAGTAAAGGATTAGCCAGAGGCCAGGTTTTTTCCTGGGAAAAGTCCGCAAGCAAATTGGTTGATATCTATAAATCAATTTTATGAGCCAAAAATCATTAACAGCCGAAGCATTAAAAGGCACAGTTTTTTTGGGTTCTTGGGGAACCTTGAGCCAGGTAATAGGAATTGTTAATTCATTTATTGTTTTATACCTTTTAACAATTTATGAATATGGACTATATGTTTTAGTTTTGGCAATAATCGGTTTTGCCAGCTCAATTTTATTTGAAAGCATGGATCAGTTAGTGGCTACCGATATTATGATAGAGCGGGGGAAAGGGGAACTATCTAAGGCCAAAAAAATTTTTCAAGAATATTTTATAACTAAGATTATACTGGGTTTTATTGCTTTTGCTGTTTTATTTTTTGGCGCCGAGATGATTGCCAGCCAATATGGCTATAATTCAATCAGCTTATTTATTAAGTTAGGAGCGTTTTTAGTTTTATTTAGGGGTTTGGATAATTTTTTAAGAATTAATTTTAAAGTTAATAAAAAGTTTTTCCAAATGGGTAGTTTTACTTTTTTGAAAGAACTAATAAAGATTGTGATACTTCTTACGATAGTATTTTATTTTGATCCAGGTATAGCCAAGATTATTTTTACCATGGTGGTGGCTAATTTTTTAACTATTATTTTTATCTTTTTTTACAACCGGAAAGATCTAATGTGCTGGTTTAGCGGTTTTAAAATAGATTTAAAAAATCTGGAATTATGGAAGATTATAAAAGCTCATGGCAAGTGGAATATTTTTGCCGGGGTTGTCTCAAAAATCCAAAAAAATATTAAGCCCTGGCTGATTAAATTTTTTATCAGTACCGAAGCAGTGGCTATTTATAATTTTGGCAAGAACCTTTATACCCATTTAGATGGATTGATTCCGATTAAAAAAGTTGTTAACCAATTACTGCCGGAAATTATTAAAGATAGAAGTCGCCTTAAAAGAGCTTTTATTTACGGTAGCAAATATTCAACCATAATTTTGGTTTTAACTTATTTAGCCGGTCTTATTTTGATGCCAATTTTTGTTTATATTGCCTTCCCTAAGTATTGGGCATCTATACCAATTTTTATGATTTTAAGCGTGGTGCCTCTTAGCTTTGGTGGGGTAAACAGGTTTGCTAATTCTATACTGTTCAGCCTAAGACAGCAGAAAATTCTAGCCTACTTTCCTGTTTTAAAAATATTTTTAGTGATTATTTTAAATTCTTTACTTTTGCCAATATTTGGGATCTACGGTATGGCTTTTGAATTTATAATAAGCAATTTTTTAGTGGGATTGATAATTTATTTTAGCACTATAAAAAAATTAGGTTTAAAATGGCACGCATTTACAGGTATGTTTAAATTTACTCAATTTGATTTAGAAATAATAAAAAATATTTTAACTAAATCTAAAAACAAATTATCAAATATATCCAACAAGTTATGAAAACAATATTTATTACCATAGAAACAGGCTTCCAGGCCAGAGATCTGCTGCGGTCGGAATTTTTTGATTCCTTAAAAAAGAATAATGACTTAAAAGTTATTTTGTTGGTCCCCAGGGGTAAGGTTGACTACTATAAAGAAAGTTATGAGTCGGATAATGTTATCGTAGAAGCGGTTGCAGAAAAAAAAGCTAAAACTAAGCCAGAAGCTTTAGTTTATTTTATGGGCAAAAGCGGTATTTCCACTAGAACTATCAAGATTCATCATCAAAGGTTTTTTACTGATGTAAAAAATATGAGTTTTTTAAGGAAGCTTATAACATTTTTAGCTAAAAGACTTTTTTGGTATTTAGCTAAACTTCGGCCTTGGCGGGAATTTATAAGAATTTTGTTTAAAAAGTTTGCGGATGGTTCACATTATGATAATTTATTTGCCAAATACCAGCCTGATTTAATTTATGCTGTTAACCTTTTAAGGTTTGATGAATTTAGAATGTTAAAAAGGGCCAGAGAAAAAGGAATTAAGACTGTTTCCTATATTTTAAGCTGGGATAATTTGAATTCTAAGCTGTTTATCTTCCATAAATCAGATAAATATATTGTTACTACCGATTTTGTAAAACAAGAGTCTATAAGTATGGGCGATATTAAAAAGAAAGATATTGAAGTGGTTGGCGTAATAAAATATGACAGGTATTTTAAAAAAGAGGCTATAGTTTCTAAAGAGGAATTTTTTAAGCAGATTGGTTGTCCGCTGGATAAGAAATTGGTTGTTTATGGCTTGTCTTCTACAAATACTTCACCAAATTATGACGATGTAATCGGCGACATGAATGAGTTAAAAAAAGAAAATAAAATTGAAGTGCCACATAAGTTTTTAATCAGAACTTATCCTAAATATGCCTTGTCTGATGAGCTTATTGGCAAAATTAAAAATTACGGATTCATTTATAACCAACCTTGCGAGTTTGTGGGTGAAGAACAAAGCTGGGAAATAAAGCAGGAAGATGATGATTTTTTCACCAACTTGTTTTACCATTTGGATTTATTGATTACCAACTACTGTACTATAGTTATTGAAGCCAGTATTTTTGATAAGCCGGTCATCAATATTAATTACGACGGCAAAGCCAAGAAAAAATATTTGTTTTCAATCAAACGCTTAAGAGATTACACTCATTACCGTCAAATTGTGGCCACAGGTGGTGAACGGCCGGCCAATAATAAACAAGAACTGGGTGAGATAATAAATATGTATTTAAAAAACCCTCAGCAAGACGCTGAAGGCAGGCAAAGGATAGTTAGGGAGCAGTGCAAGCATTCAGACGGCCAAACAGGCAAGAGAATGTATAATTATATAATTAAGAATCTTTAGATTATGAATTTAAATGTTTTAGCAGTTATTGGAGCCAGGTCAGGTTCTAAAGCGCTGCCTCATAAAAATATTAAACTGCTGCTCGGTAAACCTCTTTTAGCTTGGATAACCGAGGCAGCTAAAGCTTCCAAGTTAATTGATAAGCTAATTATTTCTACTGATTCACAAGAATATGCTGATATTGCCAAAAAGTACGGAGCTGAAGCGCCCTTTTTAAGGCCTAAAGAAATATCTGATGATAAAGCACTGGATATTAAATACTTAACCCATGCAGTTAAATGGTTTGAGGAGAATGAAAATTGGAAGCCGGATATTATATTGCGTTTACCAGCTACTTCTGCATTATGTAAAACAGAATCCATTGATAAGTGCATAGAGCTATTAGCTGGAGATAAAGAAGCCACTTCATGCAGAACTGTAATTGAAGCATCTAAGCATCCATATAAATTATGGAGAGTTGAGGGCAAACAATTAAAGCCATTTATGCCGGAAGAAATTACCGGACCTGATATTGCAAATCAACCAAGGCAATCGTTTCCCGAGGCTCTTTCACATACAGATGTAATTGCCGTAAAGTATGATACATTGATGAAAGATAAATCATTATCAGGTAACAAGATTCTATTTCATAAGATTGATAAGCTAGATGCGGTTGATATTGATGATGAAAAAGATTTTTTAATAGCAGAGCAACTTCTTAAAAAAAGATTAGAAAAATAATATATGAAATATCAAGCAGTAATTTTTGACATGGACAATCTTTTAGTGGATTCAGAAAAACTTTGGCCAGAAATTGACCAGGTATTTTTTACTGAATATTTAGGTGAGGCTGCCTGGCAAGAGTGGCAGCCAATCTGGTTGAAGATGAAATCGGAAATAATTCAACTAAAAGAGATTATGTCTAAACTCAAGGAGATTTTTAATAAAGAGGAATCACCTGAACAGATTATGGATTTAAGGATGCAAAAGATGTTTGAGATATATAAAAATGAATTAGAAGTTTTACCTGGAGTAAATGAAATACTTAAGATTTTCAAAAAAAATGAATTGCCTATGGCCATTGCTTCAGGAATGAATTTAAAAATAATTGAGTTTGTGGTTAACTATTTTGGCTGGAGTGAATATTTTTCAGTCTTGACTTCAACTCATGAGGGAAAAAATAATAAACCAGATCCTGAAGTTTTTTTATTAGCGGCCAAAAGATTGGAAGTTAATCCTAAAGATTGCTTGGTTTTTGAAAATGACCTAAAAGGAGTAAAGGCAGCTAAAGCAGCAGGTATGTTTACAGTAGCTATTCCATATCCTAAAAAAAATGTAGAAATTATGGAAAAACTGGCAAATTTAAGGTTAAATTCCATAAATGAGTTTAAACTTGACGAAATTTGAGGTTTTTTGTTATAGTAATATTTACCCTGCACCATTTCTATTATAAAAAATGGAAAGCGCAGGGCATTGCTACCCATGCTTTTTAAGTAGTAATTATTAAAGAAATATGACAATTGATTCAGCTTCCAAGAGGCCATTTGAGCACTTGGATATACCCGAGCAAGTAGCAGTGGGCAACCGATTGGTGGGCAAAAATAAACCGGTTTTTGTGGTGGCCGAAGTTGGCTGCAACCATAATGGCGATGTGGAACTGGCCAAAAGGCATATTACAGAGGCTGTGGCTGCAGGTGCTGATGCAGTTAAATTCCAAAAAAGGTCTGTAGACGATGTTTTTATAAAGGAAATGCGGGATAAAAAACAGACCAAAACTTTAGAATTTGGCAAAACATATGGTGAATACCGTGAGTTCCAAGAACTTACCATGGATGAATTTAGGGAACTTAAAAAACATACAGAAAAACTGGGAGCTTTCTTTTTTGTAACACCATTTGATTTAAAAAGCGTGGATTTTTTAGAAGAACTTGGAGTGGATGGTTATAAAATTTCTTCTTTTGATGTAACTTACCATGATCTTTTGGAAAAGATTGCTAAGCTAAAAAAACCAATCTTTCTTTCTGTAGGTATGTCTACCATAGAAGAAATGGATAGGGCAATTGATTTAATTTTAAAGCATAATAATCAACTGATAATTAACCACTGCGTTTCTACTTATCCAACACCGCTTGGAGATGTCCATTTAAATAATCTAAAAACCTTAATAGAAAGATACGGGCCATTGCCAATCGGTTACTCCGGACATGAAAAGGGCATAATGCCAACCATTATGTCGGCTGCCATGGGAGCCTGTACAGTGGAAAGACATATAACAGTTGATAAAAATCTGCCAGGCCCAGACCACACCACAGTCAGCTTGGATATGAATGAACTTAAAGATTTGGTTTACCACATTAGGAAGTTGGAAAAAGCTTTGGGTGATCCCCATAAAAAAATCAGGCAATCAGAAGTAAGGGCCAGAGAAAAACATTCAAAAAGTATTGTGGCCAAAACCAGGATTTCTACCGGTACGCCTATATCTGTAGAGATGCTGACGGTTAAAAGCCCAGGCAGCGGCCTTAAGCCTTATAAAATAAACGAACTTTTAGGCAAGGTAGCCAAAATAGATATTGAGGAAGATACGGTAATCCCTAAAGAAGCACTATATTGGTAAGAATTAAATATCCAATTTCCAATTACTAATATCCAATCAATTAATAAATTAATTAATTTCAAATTAAAAATTTATTGGCAATTGGAAATTGTTAATTGGTAATTTAAATAATATGAATTATATCGAAAACATCTTCAGTCTAATAAATAAAGTAGCAATTATAACTGGCGGTAATGGGCAACTGGGTTCAAATTTTTCCAAAGCCTTAGCTGATGCAGGCGCCAAAGTGGCTGTTTTTGATATTAGTGATGAGTTAACTGGTGACCTTAAAGAAGTTAATAATGTTAAATATTATAAAGTCAGTGTTACTAATAAAGATCAACTTTCAGAAACCTTAAAGAAGGTGGAAGCAGACTTAGGCATTCCGGAAGTTTTAATTAACTGTGCGGCACTGGATAACCCACCAGGTTCTGGCAGTGAAGCTACAGCAACTTTTGAGGGTTATCCTTTAGAAATTTGGAATAAAGTTTTGGAAGTCAATTTAACTGGCGTTTTTTTACCCTGCCAGGTTATAGGTGCCAGGATGGCAGCCAATAAAAAAGGCAGCATTATAAATATTTGTTCAACCTATGGGTTAGTTTCTCCTGATCAAAGGATTTATGAAAGCATGCCGGAAAAATTTACTAAACCTGCATCTTACAGCGCCACAAAATCAGCTTTAGTTAACTTAACCAGATATTTGGCAACTTACTGGGCAAAAGATGGCGTTAGGGTTAACACTTTAACTCCAGGAGGAGTTTTTAATAATCAAGACGAATCATTTTTGGAAGAATATAACAAAAGAACTCCTTTGGGCAGAATGGCAAAAAAAGATGAATTAAATGGTGGAGTAATCTTTTTGGCCAGTGATGCTTCCAGTTATATGACAGGTGCTAATTTAGTAATAGACGGCGGTTGGACTGCTTGGTAATTAACAGATAAAACAGTGGTTAGAGATATCCAATATATTTTTAAGGGCAAAACTGGTAAAAAGAAAAAAATTCGGCTTCTTTTTTGCTATTTAAAACTAAATTTTAAAAATCATTTATCTAAATGGATTGATTTTAAAAATGAAAATTTTTTAGGATACAAAGTCAAAGTTTTAAGCTACCGAAGCTTTTACGCAATGTTTGTTGATATCTTTATAAGGCGAACCTACTACTTTGAGACCTTGATAAAAAATCCTTTTATTATAGATTGCGGCGCTAATATTGGAATGGCCACTTTATATTTTAAATATTTGTATCCTAAAGCGGAAATAATTTGCTTTGAGCCGTTTCCAAGCACCTTTAAAGTTTTAGAAGAAAATATTAAGCACAATAATTTAAAGTCAGTTCAGCTTGTTCAGGCGGCTATTTCTGCAAATGATTCAAAAGAGCAAATTTTGTTTTATGATGCTAGTAGAATTAGCAGCACCGGCCATAGTTTAGACAAAGACCTTTTTACAGTTAAGAGTAATAAGAGGCCAGAAACTATTACAGTTAAGAATAAAAAACTTTCTAACTATATCAACAGGCCAATTGATTTATTGAAACTGGATATTGAGGGCAAAGAAGATGAGGTTTTAGAAGAAATAATCAGGTCTGAAAAAATAATTGAAGTTAACCAAATTATTTTAGAATATCATAATATAAAAGACAGCCCTCGGAAATTTTCAAAGTTTTTAGCCAATCTGGAGTCAAATGGTTTTTTAAGCTCGTTTTACCAGATTAACGATAATTTGGATATTAAAGCTAGTGAGAAAAAAAATACCAGTTTTATCATTTCAGCTCATAAAAAAGTTAAGCAGTTTCAGGTCGGGAAAGAGAGAATGTCTTTAATCATAGATTCCAAAGCCGAATTTAGCCGAGGTAAAAGCTATAACACTAAAGAGCCGGGAACCTTAAAATGGATTGAGAATAATTTTGTACCAAGTGATGTTATCTACGATATCGGAGCTAATATTGGCCAGTACAGTTTATATCCGGCAAAATTGTTAAAAGGCAGTTGTAAAATTTATGCTTTTGAGCCGGAAGCTTTAAATTTTGCCAAACTTAATTTAAACATAAAAGAGAATAATTTTTCTGAAGTAATTATAGCTTATCCAATAGCTTTAACTGATAAAAACCAGCTTAATAATTTCAATATTCAAGAATTTGGTTATGGTGAAGCAAAAAATGCTTTTGGCATTACCAAGGATAATTTGGATAAAGATTTTACACCTGTCCATATTCAAGGTTCAATCGGGTTAACTCTCGATTCACTGGTTAATGATTATGGTTTAGAACAGCCTAACCATATAAAGATCGATGTGGACGGCATTGAACAGCAAGTGGTTGCAGGCGGCGACAAAATTTTTGCTTCTGAGCAGTTAAAATCAGTTTTAGTGGAAACCACTAGGTATGAGGGTTGGCAAGAACGGGAAAAATGGTTTGTAGATTTTTTCAAACAACGTGGTTTAGAACTTTCCGACTTTCAAGAGTCAGGCCGGATAACACAGAATCTTATATTTAAACGAAAGTAATTGATTATGAATTACAAATCAATACAAATATACGAATAATACCATCATTAAAAATCATTCTTTTAGCTAAAATAATAATGAATTCGTATATTAGTACAGATTAGTAATTAGTAGTAATAATAAATATATGTCAAAAGAAAGCCTAAATTACATGAACGGCAAATTTGTGCCGTCCAAATCAAATCAAACTTTTAAAAATATAAATCCTTCTAATAAAGAAGAAGTTCTTGGTGAATTTCCCAGATCTAATCAGGATGATGTTAATGAAGCAGTTTTATCAGCCAAGAAGGCTTTATTAAGCTGGGAACAAACAAAATCACCCCAGCGGGCTGATATTCTTTTTAAAGTTGGCCAAATAATTATGGAAAGGCAGGAAGAAATCGCAGATGTAATAGTAAAAGAAATGGGCAAGGTTAAGGCTGCAGCTATGGGTGAAGTAAAAGCAGCTGCAGATATGGCTTATTATGCTGCTGGTGAGGGCAGGCGTTTATATGGCCAAACCACCCAGTCCGCTTTAGATAATAGAATGGCTTTAACCAGAAGAGTACCTGTTGGTGTTTGCGCTTTAATTACTCCCTGGAACGCTCCAATTGCGGCCATTGCCTGGAAATTGTTCCCAGCTTTAACTTGCGGCAACACAGCTGTTTTAAAACCATCTACTGATACTCCGCAAACCGCTCAATTACTATTTGAAATTTTAGAAAAAGCAGATTTGCCAAAAGGCGTGGCTAATTTAGTCCAGGGTTATGGCCAGGAAGCAGGTGAATTTTTAGCCAACCATCCAGACATCAATCTAATATCTTTTACCGGTTCAACAGAAGTTGGCAGCCATTTAAACCAAATCGGAGCAGACAGGCTTATTAAAGTAAGTTTGGAAATGGGTGGTAAGAATGGAGTACTGGTTATGGATGATGCAGACGTAGATTTAGCAGTAGATGGCGTAATGTCCGGTTCATTTACTATTGCCGGCCAAAGATGTGTGGCTACCAGCCGGGCAGTTGTCCATGCCTCAATTTATGATGAATTTGTAGCCAAGTTGGTCAGTAAAACTAAACAACTTAAAGTTGGCCCAGCTGCCAATGATGATAGTTATGTAACGCCGGTTATCAATCAAAAACAATTGGATAATGTAGCTAAATATGTGGATGAAGCTAAACAAGGTGGCGCAGAAATTTTAGTTGGCGGCCAAATCCTCACAGATGGTGAACATGCTAAAGGTTTTTATTATGCGCCAACTGTAATTGCAGGTGCCAAACCAAACGATAAAATTTGCCAGGAAGAAGTTTTTGGTCCGGTTGTATCAGTAATTAAATTTGAAACTCCAGAAGAGGGGATAGAAATTATGAACGGTACTAAATATGGTTTATCCGCTTCAGTTTTCAGTAACAGTTCTGCTAAAGGTTTACAGATGTTGGATAAAATAAAAACCGGCGTGGTTTATTTAAACGCCCCTACTTTTGGTTCAGAAGTCCACTTACCATTCGGAGGATTCGGACTATCAGGCAACGGCCATCGTGAGGCCGGCCCAGGCGGAATTGATATTTTTAGTGAATGGCAGACAGTTTATTTAGATTATTCTGGCGGCATCCAAAATTCACAAACTAAAAAGAGTTAAGTCCGTGCCTGCCGGTAGGCAGGCAAGTCAGCGTCAGTCAGCGTAGCTACTAAAAAATTGTTATTTAAAAGAAAAAAAGCCGCAGAGAATATCTCATACGGCCTAAAAAAATAATTTATATATAAAGAATAATTAATTTCTAAAAATTATGAAAAAACAAAATTTTATATTACTAATAATTCTAGTTATTATTGCAGGTTTAGTCATCTACTTTTATCCAACCATAAAAAAAATGTTTTATGTGCCAAAAAACTCAACACTTCAGATTATAGATAATGAAAATTTATCGGCCAAAATAAAAACTTATTGCTCCCTTGATATTAATTTTTCTTATAAAACACAAATTGATCCTGTAGATTATAAAAAGCATATTAATATGGATGAAGGTTTTTATGGTAGTGATAGAAATATTTTACCTACATCATTAGATAGGTGGGGTGGCTATAAATGTATAAATAATCATGAAATAAAAATATTAAGTTGTTCAGATTTAAATCCTGAAGATTATAAAAGAGATAAAGATAAAATGATGATTGGGGTGGGTGTATCACGATTGGCTATTATTTGTGGTAAGGTTTTTTATATTCAAGAATGGGCATCTGCTGGAGGTGGATTTTACGGACCATTTGATTTAGAATAAGTTATTTAATAAAGAAAAAAGCCGCAGAGAATATCTCATACGGCTCTTGAATGAATAGGGAAAGCTAGCTTTTGGGTTTTGGATCATCGCTGATCTTGATAACATTAGCTGCGCACATAGCGTCACCACAGGTCGTAATGTTGTGTATAAAGGTTAGTTTTGGTGCTTGAAAGCGATTCTGATCGGGTGAACAATTCCGAAACAAAAAGGCGTGTTACAAAGCCAATGCTTGGTTTCTGAATCTTGGATCAAATTAGATCCATCATAATGTATCAACCCGCATCTCTTGCACCTTGTAGCACCTTCTGGCTTCTTCAAAAAAACCTCCCTAAAAAAGAATGAAAGAACAATAATTTCAGATTATAAACTATTTCAAAGATATTGTCAATATTAATTTGTAGAAAAAAATGTGGAATAAAATTTTAAAATTTTTTATTATTATTCTACAGCATGATTATTAAATTTAAGTTTAATGAATAGCAAAATAAGAAAAAATATTCATATTGAAATACTAAAATATGCTCATAAGCACAATGAGTTTCTTTGTAATAATTTATTAGATGATTTAAATTTTAATCAAAATGAAAAAGGGTTATTTTTTGGAAAGCTAATAAATGAAAAAAGTTTACTTCAAAATTTAGGAAGAACTCAAAAAACGGACAATGGCGAAGAAAATCTTTATACAATTTCAACTGAAGGTAGGTTTAAACTCCTTGAATTTGAGCAACTAGATAATGCTAATAAATCAAGTAGCAGAGCAATAAAAATTGCAATATATTTATTAGTTGTTGCAATTGTAGGGTTATCTATTAATTTTTTTTCCTTAAAACAAACTCAACAATCGTTAGAACTAAGTGAATCTTCCTTAAAACAAACTCAACAATCGTTAGAACTAAGCGCTATACCTGAAGTTTCAATATCTATAAAAGAATATAGTGGTTTAAATAAAAATAAATTACCATTTTTAGGACACAGTCAGATATCAAGCTCAACAGCAAATTTTGTACTAAAAAATAATTTTTTAGGTGGACTTAAAGACATTGATATTAACATGATTATGCTTGAAAAGCGCATAGATATAGATGAAGAATCACAACTACTTTCGATTTGCCCTTTTGCTTATGTGAGTTATGAAAATAATCCAGATTTTAAATTTGAAGAGAATCGATTAACTACTAGTATTTTAGATAATAAACTATATAACCTTAAATCACTTGAAGAAATTCCTTTTTCAATTGATTTTAATGATTTAAATTCAATAATGAGTAATATAAGGGAAAATACAAGTAATACAGATTTTTTTATTAAAGTTGATATAAACTATAAAAAAGAAATAGATGGCAAGCCATTTTCAATATCCAAAATTTATAAAATAGTAAATTACAAAATAGTATCGGGAGGCGATAAAGATGTAGAAGAAGAGTATCTTGTCGATACTGATATAAATAAGGATACAATTTTAATTGGTGGTGAATTTCCATCAATCATTAAGCCATTTAGAGAGAATAGTTTCGTTGAAACCTTAAAAACAAGTTTTATTCAGCCTTATTCAGTTGAACAATCTGAATGTGAATTTTTTTAGCTTTAATTAATAAAATAATATGAACAATATATTCTTCACCAAACAAGATTTTGACAAAGTTAAAAGTTTTGACTTGTCAGAAGAACAAAAACTACAAATTATGGCTGAAATGGTACGCCATAATATTTTAGGCGTGGTCATGGTTCCAGGAACAGGGCATCTGGGTACATCACTTTCTGCTGCGGATGTGATGACTTTACTTTATCACAAGGAAATGAAGATTAATCCAAATGATAAAGATGATCCTGAACGTGATATCTTCATTCTATCCAAAGGGCATGCCGGGCCAATGATGAACTCAATCTTAGCCTCAGTTGGTTTAGTGCCATATGATGATTTATTTAAATTCAGACAACTTGGCGGGCCGGCCGGTCATGTAGATATAGCCACTCCGGGAGTTGAGGCCAATACCGGTGCTTTGGCAATGGGCATTTCCAAAGGTAAAGGACATGCCTTGGCTTTTAAAAAAGAAAACAAACCCAATAAAGTTTTTGTCATGGTAGGGGATGGGGAACTGGAAGAAGGGCAAAACTGGGAAGGTTTCCAATCAGCACCTGCTTGGAAATTAGATAATTTAGTAGTTTTGGTGGATAAAAATAAAGTCCAGTCCGATTTGCTGACAACTGATATTTTAGATATGCCGCCGCTGGAAGAAAAAATAAAAGCTTTTGGCTGGGAAGTAATTGAGGTAAAAGGCAATGACATGGGTGATTTAATTAAGATATTTGAGAAAATTGATTATTCTAATGGCAAGCCTAAGGCCGTGATTTTAGATACCATAAAAGGCAAAGGAATTTCCTTTATGGAACATCCAGAGGCTTTAAAAAAGGACGGCTTGTATTTATGGCACAATAAAGTCCCTAACCAAGAAGAATACGAAGCTGCAATTTGCGAAGTTGATGATAGAATTAAAGATCTTTTAGGTAATAATCAAATTGAGTTTCCGGAAATTCCTAAGGAGTTTGAGCGAGCTCAAATTAAAATGTGCGATACAGATGTTAAAAGCGGCTACTCCGAAGGTTTGGTTGAATTGGTTAAAGAAAATAAAAAAATAATTGCTATAGATGGTGATTTAGCCGTTGATTGCGGCATAAAAGTAATTGAAGAGAACTATCCTGATAATTTTTTGGAAGTTGGCATTGCTGAACAAGATATGGTGGGTATTGCCGGTGGCCTTGCTCGTCAAGGATATTTGCCGGTAGTAAATACCTTTGCTGCCTTTTTGGCAGCCAGAGCCAATGAACAAATTTTTAATAACTCAACAGAATATAGCCAGGTTATTTATGTTGGGCATTTAGCCGGTTTAATTCCAGCCATTCCTGGTAAATCACATCAGGCAGTTAGGGATATTGGTTTAATGAGGACTATTCATGAAATGAAAATTTTTGAACCCTGTAATTATGAAGAGTCAAAACTGGCCATTAAATATCTGGCTAATGAGGTTAAAACTCCAAGTTATTTACGGCTGGCAATTTGTCCAGGCTTTAGGGAAATAAAACTGCCTGAAGGTTATAAAATTGAGCCAGGCAAAGGTTTTGCATTAAAAGATGGTAAAGATATAGCCATTATGGCCTATGGACCAATTATGCTCTCTATGGCAATGGAAGCAGCCGACATACTTGAAAAAGATGGTAAGCAAGTTAAAGTTATCAATATCCCGTGGTTAAATAATATAGATAGTGAGTGGCTGATTAATGAAATCAAGGATGTAAAACAGTTAGTTCATATTGATGACCATATGTTGGCAGGCGGACAAGGTGATGAGATTTTAAATATTATTAATCAATCAGGTTTGAATAAAAAATTGATCAGGTTTGGTTTGGATAGATTCCCGGAAAGTGGCGGGCATATTGAGGTATTAAAACATTTTAAACTTGACGGAGGATCTATTGCTGAGAAAATTAAAATATAATTAACGCGCCACGTAGGAACGCGCCGTGGCGCGTTCGTACAGCGAAGTTGTGGCGCGTTTAATGAAAATAGTAAA
Organism: uncultured Gammaproteobacteria bacterium; assembly: GCA_964588165.1. Lineage (GTDB taxonomy): Bacteria > Patescibacteriota > Patescibacteriia > UBA1558 > UBA10009 > CAZPMS01. The sequence continues at coordinate 48,695 of CAZPMS010000001.1, read as the reverse complement.
TGAAAACATTATTCATTCCCGTGTTCCATGGCATGTGCACCAGAAATCTTTTTATAACAGACATGCTTAAACCAATTCTTGATAATCCAAATATCAAGATTATTTGTTTTGTTCCACCGCTCAAGGAAAAATTCTTTAAAGAAAAATATGGACACTTTAAGAATGTCATTTTTGAGCCTGTAGAATGGAAACATAAAAAAGGTAAAGTAGAATTCTTTTTTGATTTTTTGGCTAAAAGTTTTTTAAATACCCAGTCTAAAAAAAGTTTGCAGTTAATTGAATATTCATCCGATAAAAATAAATTAAGATATGCTCTGGGCAGAATTTTGTCTAAAGTTTTTTCGGGCAGTCGGATGCTTAGAAATTTCGTACGTTGGCTGGATTTTGTGGTAGTACCGGAAAAAATATTTGGCAACTATTTTGATAAGTATAAGCCGGACCTAGTTTTTGTAACAGATGTTTTAGCGCCGGCCGACGCTTTGTTTTTAAAACAAGCTAAAAAGAAAAAGGTGCCTAAAATTGCCATGGTTAGAGGCTGGGATAATTTAACCTCTAAAGGCGTAGTAAGGGTTAGGCCAGATAAAATTATTGTTCATACTGATTTAATGAAGGAGGAAGCTATAAAGTATGCTGATATGAAAGAAAAAGATATTTACACATCGGGCGTGCCTATTTTTGATTATTATGTTGGCTATAAGCCTTCTGCCAAAGAAGATTTTTATAAAAAAATCGGCGTTAGCCCAGAATATAAATTAATTTTATTTGCGCCTTTTTTTGGACATTACCGCGATAGTGTTAAAGAAATTATTAAATATTTAGATCAAGCTATTAGTAATGGTGAGATTGATGAAAAAATAAAACTGCTGGTTAGGCTGGCGCCAAGTTATAATAAAGAGCTGGGTGAATTCAAATCAAACCAAAATATTATTTATGATGTGCCGGGCAAACAGTTTCCTTTAGACAATTACCGTAACGACTGGGAGTTTTTAACAGCCGACATGCAGCACTTGGCTGATTCAATTTACTATTCATCAGTTACCATCAACTTTGCTTCCACTATGACAGTTGATGCGGCTGCTTTAGATAAGCCGGTTATAAATATTGACTATGATGTTGTTAAACCTGATTCAACTAAAATCAGCATCAGGTATATTTATAAAAATGACCATTACCAGCCGGTACTTAAGGCAAATTGCATGAAGATGGCCAGAAGCAACCAGGAGTTGGTCAAACAAATTAATTCATACTTAAAAAATCCAAGGCAGGAAAAGGAGGGTAGGAGCAGGATCCTTAAAGAACTAACCTGGAAGTTTGACGGGCAGTGTAGCCAGCGAGTTGGCAATTATGTTTTAGATTATTTAAATAAAATAAGTAATAACGCAGACAGCGCGAACTAGCGCAAACCGCTGACCGCAGACTAAATTAGTTCGCGGTTCGCGTCTGTCAGCGACGTCAGCGTAGCTATTAGAATTTATGAAAACCATTTTTATTCCCATATTCTTCGGCCATGTGGCCAGAAACATTCTAAGAACTTCAGTTTTAGGAAATATTTTAGCTGCCGGTCACAGGGTGGTGGTATTTTATCCTAAAATAAAGGCTAAGTTTTATGCTGAAGAATTCAAACAAGAAAATTTAATTTTAGAACCGGTAGATTTCCATACCGATAATAAAGATGCTCTAAAAATTAACAATAAAAGCTATTTATTTTTGGATTCCAAAACCAATTTTATAAAACAGAAGATGTCCGCCAAAAATCCGTTCAAATATTTATTAAAGTCAATTGCCATCAGAATTCTCAGCATTATCCCGTGCGCCAGGAAAAAATATTACAAAAAATATTTGCAAGTAATGTCTGATAATTTTTTTGGCCCATATTTTGAAAAATATAAACCAGATTTAGTTTTTTGCCCGCATATTTATGGCAAAGAAAATATGGCCATGTTAAGGGAAGCTAAAAAACGCCAAGTAAAGTCTGTAGCTGTGGTAAATTCCTGGGATAATCTATCTACCCGTGGAATTATGAGAATTTTGCCTGATAAATTGGTTGTCCATAACAATTATGTAAAGTCTGAAGCTTTAAAATGGTCAAACATGAAAAATAAAGATATAGAAGTGGTTGGTATGCCGCACTTTGATTATTATGTGAACTACCAGCCAGACAGCAAGGAAGATTTTTGTAAAAAAGTCGGGCTTGATCCCAGTAAAAAGTTTTTATTGTTTTGTCCGCCGGTTAATTCCTTAAAATGGTCTTGGCAAAATCTCATTAAAGATCTAAAAAATGAGATAATTAATGGGCAGCTTCCTAAAGATATGCAGATTTTAGTCAGGTTCGCGCCAACAGATGATGAAGATATGACTCAATATAATCTAAATGATCCGGTTGTTAAATATGATAAGCCCGGCAACTATTTTAATCCGGGTGCTGCAAATGACTGGGGTGTGGGCAGGAAAGATTGGGAATTTACTAAAGATGATATGCGCCATTTTGCCAACTCACTTTATTATGCAGAAGTAATGATGAATTACGGTTCAACTTTAAATATAGATGGAGCTGCATTTGATCTACCGCTTATAAATATTGTTTTTGATGACAGGCCAGCTAAAGGACGTAAATTTGTGGAATGGATTTATATAAAAACTCATAACGCTAAATTATTTTCAACTGGAGGAACTAAGTTATCTTACAATTTTGATGAGCTTATAAAAACCATCAATCTTTATATTCAAAATCCAGAAACTGATAAAGCAGGCAGACAGGCCATGATTAAGCAGCAATATGGCCAGTTTGACGGCCGGGCCGGTGAGAGAATGGCTAAATTTGTGAACAAAGAGGTAGAAAAAATATCATAATTAAGATAAAATAATTATAATTTTATGGAACATACATTAATTGCCGAACCAGAGTATTATTCCAAAGCCGCCACCGATATTTATAAAAAAATCGGCCGCGTTTATACTTGGGACCAGTATAAAAAAAATAAAGCTATTGGCAAAAAAATTACAATTTTGGTTATTAAACTGGAAAATATGATAAATAAGAAATTTATGGATCAGTTTCCTAATCTTAAAGTTATAGGCACTAATACCACTGGCTTGAATCATATTGATCTAAAAGCTGCTGAGAAAAAGAATGTTACTGTGGCCAGCTTAAGGGGTGATACAAAATTTCTATCTGGTGTTCATGCTACGGCCGAACTTACTTGGGGATTACTTCTGGCTTTAATCAGAAATATCCCTTGGAGTTTTGAAACACTTAAAAAGGGTAAGTGGGAAAGAGATACTAATGCCGGTTATGAATTAAACGGCCGGGTTTTAGGTATTTTAGGACTGGGCAGATTGGGTAAAAAAGTTGCCACGTACGGAAAAGCTTTTGGCATGGAAGTAATAGCCTATGATCCTCACCTTAAAAAGTCAGAATTTACCAAGGCCAAAGTTAAGCAAGTTTTCATGAATGATTTATTTAAGAAGTCAGATGTTCTTTCCTGCCATGTCTTGCTGACAGATAAAACTGAAGATATGGTTAAGGAACGCCATTTTAAAATGATGAAAAGCAATGCTTTGTTTATTAATACAGCCCGAGGTGAGTTGATTGACGAAAAGGCATTATTAAAAGGCCTAAAAAACGGCTGGCTGGCTGGTGCTGCTACAGATGTAATTAGGAACGAACATAAAATTAAAAAGAATTTACTTAGCAATCATATGGTTAAATTCGCCAAAGCCAATCGTAATTTATTATTGGTTCATCATCTAGGCGGAGCTACCTATGAGTCATGGGCTAAAACAGAGGTGTTTATTGCTAATAAGATTAAGAAACATTTCAAGAATGGATAATAAGCAATTTTCAGATAAATGGCAAAAAACCTTGGATAAAGATAAGTTTGAAGAAACTGATTTATTTGTGCCCAAAGGTTTTAAGCCAATAACCCAGCGTCAACTGACTTTTGTTAACTACCACAAATTAATAAGGTCATTTATTGGCGATAAAAAAATTGAATCAGGTTTAGAACTGGGTTGTGGCAGGGGAACCATTTCACTTTATTTATCTGATTATGATGGCGTAAAAATGACTTTATTGGATTTATCAGATGAAGCCATTGAGCTGGCTAAAAATAATTTTAAAAAATATAATCAAGATGGAACTTTTATGGTGGGTGATTCAGCAAAATTGCCATTTGAAGACAATAGCTTTGATTTAACCATTTCCATGGGTCTGCTTGAACACCTGGAGAATTATCAGCAGATAATTAAAGAGCAATACCGGGTTTTAAAACCGGGCGGGCTTATGATATCCATGAACGTGCCGGGCAAATTTTCTATTCAAGAAATAAATAAAGTTTACAAATTATTCAAAAAAATCTTCCAGCCGGTAGCCAAATTGCAGAGTGATTATTACAGGAATAATGACCAACCGTCAGTTTATAGAAAGAAAGCTGAGGAAGCTGGCTTTAAAGATTGTTACACGGTAAATGCCAATCCCGTTCCTTTATTTGCCCCTATGAGCATAAAATGGGATAAAAAAGTTACAAAGGTTTGGAAGGCTTGGGTTGGTTTAAGAAGAGTCTTTTTAAAACAGCCTTACAAAACTAATTATTTAATGTCACAGTGCCATTTTTTGGTAGGCAAAAAGTAATGAAATATTTTAGCAAAGAAGAATTAGCCGATAATTTTGAGGAATATAAAAAGTCTTTAACCAAGCTTAATTCCTGGGTTTATGGCCGAGATGAATTTTGGCAAGAGATCAGCAAGCTATCTAATGATCTAGAGATTTTGGATTTGGGCTGCGGCAGTGGTTTATTTGGCAAGGTACTTTCTGAAAAATTCAAGCAAAATAAAATTAAAATGGTTGATATTGATGACTACCGGGTTCACGAAAAACAAAAACCTTTCTACCAAGTGGATTTGAGTTTTGAAAAATTACCATTTGCCGATAACAGCTTTGAGGTAGTTACTTCGTTCCAGTTAATTGAACATTTAGAAAATCCTTTTAATCACCTGCGTGAAGTGGATAGAGTTTTAAAACCGGGCGGTTTATTTATTATTTCTATGCCCAATGGCTGGAATTTTTATAGCAGGCTAAAATTTTTATTCAGAAATAAAATAGAGGGCTATCATAAATCAGATTACAGGCGCCGTAAACTTCATAATCATATCTCTTTTATTCCCAAAGATATTTTTATGATGCTTCTTAAGAATTTTAAAGTAGAAAAAGCAATTTATAGAGAAAGAAAACGTCCGGGATTTTGGATTTTTGCTAAAATAAAAATTAAGCACCCAAAAAGTGAATTTTTTTCCGATAAATTATGTTACTTTTTAAGAAAGAATAAATAGTATGAAATTAAAAATTATTGCAGATGCCTGTGCTAATCATAAAGGTGATCTATCAATTGCTAAAGAAATGATCCATCAGGCTAAAGAAGTTGGAGCCGATTTTATAAAATTCCAATCATGGAAAGCCGAAGATAACACCAGAGGGCAAGCTGATGAAATGTCTAAGTTTGAACTTTCCGAAGAAGCTCATATGGAGCTAATGGCTGAAGCTAAAAAAGCAGGTATAGAATTTTTAACCACCTGTTTTAATTCCGGTTCAGTAAATTTTTTAGGAAGCTTGGGCCTTAAGTATATTAAAGTGGGAAGTGCGGAATGTGCTAACTATGAACTTTTGGAAAATTTAGCTAAAAAATTTGAACATATTATTGTTTCAACCGGCATGCATTATGACGAAGAGGTTATAAAAACCACTGAAATTTTAAAAGCTAAAGCTAAAAATTTTGCTTTGCTTCATTGTGTTTCTAAATATCCAATTAAAGATGATCAATTCAATTTAAACAGGATTAATTGGTTAAGGACCTTAGCGCCACAAGTTGGCTACAGCGACCATTCTGCAGGTGATGATTTTAGGGCCAGCGCCATTGCCATGCATATTGGAGTTGATTTTTTGGAAAGGCACTATATACTGGATAGAAGCTGGCAAACAAAAGACCAGCCGGTTTCAGTAGATACAAATGGCTTAAAAAAAATTATTGAGCTGGCTAAAAATCCTGAAGAGCTTAAAAAGGTTGCTATAGATAATAAATCATTATTTGGTGAAGAACATCGGCAGCTTTCTGAAGAAGAAGAAAACAATCGGCTGTTTTATATTGGCCGCTGGGGGAAATAATTATGAAAAATAATCCTAAAAAAATCTGTTTTGTAATAACCAGCCGGGTGCATTTTGCCAGATGCAAACACCTGTTAAAATTATTGCTGCCAAATTATAATTTAAAACTGCAGTTGGTAATTGGCGGATCGGCTTTAATGGAAAAGCACGGCAATGTTTTAAAAGAACTGGCCGATGAAGGTTTTAAAGTAAATAAACAGTTGGTAGTTAATATTGGCAAGGGCGATAATTTGGCCATGTCCCAGATAACCGGCAAAATAATTTTAAAACTTTCTAAAGCTATTCAAAAACTAAATCCAAAATTTGTGGTGGTAAGAGGGGATAGGTACGAAATGCTGGCAGCTGCTATTGTGGCAGCTTATATGAATAAAACTATCGTCCATATAGAAGGCGGTGATGTTTCCGGCAATATTGATGAAAGTGTACGGCATGCCATTACTAAACTGTCCCATATTCATTTTGTAACTAACGAAAAATCCAAACAAAGGGTTTTAGCTATGGGCGAGAATCCAAACTATGTTTCTAATGTTGGTTCTTTAGATATTGAATACCTAAATTATCTATCAGAGATTACTGACTTTTCATTTGTTAATAAAAACGGCAAAGGAGCAGAAGTTGATGTAGTTAAACCTTTTCTAATGGTTATGCAGCATCCTGTTACTTCAGAAGAAGATAATTATAAACATGTTAAAGAAATTCTTAAAGCAGTTGATAATAAAAATATGCCCACTCTCTGGTTTGCCCCAAATATTGATGCCGGCAACAATGATGTTACCCTGTCTATTAAAGATTACATTAAAGAAAATAGCCCGCAAAATATCAGATTTATTGGCCACTTACCAGCCGAACAATTTTTGAATTTATTAAAAAGAACTACGTGTTTAATTGGTAATTCATCAGCCGGCATAAAAGAATGTTCTTATCTGGGAACTCCTTATATTTTAGTGGGTAATAGGCAGAATAATCGCTACCAAGGTAAAAATGTTAAACAGGTTAATTATTTAGCAGATGAGATTAAAGCAGGCATTGATTTTCAGGTTGAACATGGCAAATATGAACAGGATAATTATTTTTACCAACTAAATACTAGTGAAAAAATAATTAATATTTTAGAAAATATAAATTTATACACTCAGAAAAGTTTTTATGATAAAAAATAAAAAAATTTTAGCCATTATTACGGCCAGAGGAGGCTCAAAAAGCATTCCTTATAAAAATATTGTTAAAGTAAACGGCCAGCCGTTAATTTCTTATATAATTAAAGCTGCCTTAGCCAGTAAGCTTACTGATGAGGTAATTGTCTCTACGGATGATATTAAGATTAAAAAGGTTGCCGAACAATATAAAGCCAAGGTGCCTTTTATTAGGCCTAAAAAATTGGCATCTAATACTGCAAAATCAATTGATGTTTTAGTTCATGGGCTAAAAGAAATGGAAAAACTAAACAAAACTAAATACGATTATATCATCTGTCTGCAGCCAACAAATCCTTTTTTATCAGGTAAAAATATTGATGAATCTATCAAACTTGCTGCCAAACATAAGGCAGATTCGGTAACAAGTGTATATGAATTATCTGATTTCCATCCGGCGAAATTAAAAGTAATTAAGAACGGCCTGTTAAAAGATTACGTTTCTAAAGAGAAAGAAGGCATGCGCAGGCAGGATTACCCAAAAATGTTTAAACGGAACGGCGGCTTGTATTTAACTAAGCGTTCGGTGTTGTTAAAAAACAGCCTCTTTGGTAAAAAGACTGTGCCTTATATTATGCCGGCCGAAAAATCTGTAGATATTAATGATAACTTTGATCTGGAATTGGCTAGGTTTTTATTAAAGAAAAAATAATTTATTTATTATATTCCTTAAACCAAGCTACAAATTTTTTTAAACCTTGTTCTATAGAAGTAGTGGGCTGCCAATTGAGCAGCCTTTTTGCTTTATCAATATTGGCGGAGGTTTTTAAAACATCACCGGGCTGCATAGGCAAATAATTTTTATCAGCTTTTTTACTCAAAAATTTTTCTAAAGTTCCTATAAAGTATTCCAGCTCAACAGGCTTAGAGTTGCCTAAATTAACTACTTCAAAGTAAGGGTCATTTTGTTCAAACTCAATAGATTTAATAATGCCTTCAACAATATCATCTATATAAGTAAAATCCCGTTGGTGCCTGCCTTTATTATAAACGTCTATTGTTTTACCGTCTAAAATTGACTTGCTGAATTTGTAGTAAGCCATATCCGGCCGGCCCCAGGGGCCATAAACTGTAAAAAACCTTAGGGCAATAACATTTAAACCAAAAGCATCATGATAATAATGAATCAGAAGCTCACCGGCCTTTTTAGTGGCTGCATACAATGAAATTGGCTTATCTGTATTATCAGTTTCTAAAAAAGCCTCATTTTGGCTATTGCCGTAAACAGAAGAGCTGGAAGCAAAAACAAACTTTTTAATTTTGTATTCTCTGGCCAATTCCAATAAGTTAAAAGTTCCTTTAACATTTGATTGATGGTAAGCTTCCGGGTTTTCAAAAGAGTATCTAACTCCGGGCTGTGCAGCTAAATGGCAAATAATTTCTACCTCATTTTCTTTAAAAAGTTTTTTTAGATTATCAAGATTGGCGATGTCTATTTTATGGATTTTTAAATTTTCTTCAGACTCAATTTGTTTTAACCTGTCTTTTTTTAATTTAGGAGAATAATAATCATTTAAATTATCAATTAAAATAACCTTATATCGTTTTTGCAGAAGTTTTTTGGCTGTATGGAAACCTATAAATCCTGCACCCCCAGTTAGTAATATTGTCTTCATAAAATATTAATTATTCATCAATCATTAATCATTAATAATCAGTCATTAAATATCAATTATCTACCGCCTCGCTTTAAGATAATATTTAAAGTTTTTAAAATAATACTTAGGTCTAAAATAAGCGAGCGATGTTTAATGTAGTAGAGATCATACTGAAGTTTTTTGAGAGTAGACTCAACTGAATCTGCGTAAGGGAAGTTAATTTGGGCCCAGCCTGTTAAGCCCGGCTTAACCAATAAGCGTTCATTATAAAAAGGAATTTCTACTTTTAGCTTGGCGATAAATTCAGGCCTTTCCGGGCGGGGGCCGACAAAACTCATTTCGCCTTTTAGTATATTCCAAAGTTGAGGTATTTCATCTAGCCTGGTTTTTCTTAAGAACTTGCCAATTTTGGTAATGCGCGGATCATCTTGTTTAGCCCAAACTGCCCCGTTTTTTTCTGCATTTTCATACATGCTTCTAAATTTCATGGCCATAAAAGTTTTACCGTCTTTGCCTACACGTTTTTGTTTAAAAATAATTTTTCCTTTGCTATCGGATTTAATAAAAATAATTATAAATGGAATAAGGAAAAAGGAAATAACTCCAAAAATAATTGAGAAAGATAAATCAATAAATCTTTTAAAGAATTCAAAAAAACTTTTATTGCCTTCAGAAAAATTTTCTAAAAACCAACCCCTGCTGATATTTTTTAAAGGAATACGGTTTGTTATTCTTTCGTAAAAGTTTGTTAAGCTTATAAAATTAACTCTAAGTGGGATTGCCTGAAAAAGTAAATTAATTATTTTTTGGTTGTCTGGCTCATTAATTACCAAAAGATCTATTTTTTCATTCTTAATTACTTTATTAAGCTGTGATATATCATATTTTTTCAGTTTTAAGTCTCTAAGATCGCTTGTTTCATTATCTGCTACTAAACCTTTAAAGATAAAGCCAAAGCGTCTATTGGAAGTTGATTTAGGCAGCAATTCTTTTATTAAAGGCTGATAACCGATAAATAAAAGGTTTTGATAAAATTTTTCGTTTTTAGTTAATTTAGAAAGTAATTTGTGCCAAACCAGATAAAATACAGAAAAAATTACTACCAAAATTATCAGATTTGTTTTTGGAGAAATATCTGTTTTTGGCGAAAGAATATAGAAATAAATAATTCCTAGAGCCGTATTTAGAATAGTAGCTTTAAAGTAGTTATTTAAAAAATCAAAATTTCTTTTACTGAAAGTTAATTCGTACAAGTTAAAAGAATAAAAGATTATCAACCATAAAACTAACAGCCCAGAAAAGATAGGCCAATGAAGATCCCAAATTCCTTCATCAAAACCCGTTTGGTATCTGATTAAGAGGGTTATTAAAAGACTTATATAAAATAGGCAAAGATCGCCTAAAAGGGTTAAAAATCTGCTAATTTTGGGCCAAAAGTAATTCATACAAGCTTAATTATAGTATTTTTTGCTTATTTTTCAAGGGGCTGTTAGATGCTTGTAAAAAAGGCGAGAATCCGTTATACTTTTTGTATTATTTATGCAAAATCCAACTAATCAAATTTTAGAAAAAGGCCTCAAATATATTGTAATATTGGGTAGTTTTTTGGTGGTTTTTGTACCCTTAATTGTAGTGCCTCAATCATACTTTCCTTATATCATCCAAAAAACCGTCTATCTTAGGATATTAATTGAATTTATTTTTGGCGCTTATTTAATTTTGGCTTTATGGAAGCCGGAATATCGTCCTAAAAAATCTTTGGTTCTTTGGACTGTTTTAGGTTACTTTGCAGTCATAATCATTAGTACCTTTACCAGCCAAAGTTTTTTAAGAAGCTGGTGGGGAAATTGGGAAAGGTCTTTAGGTACGTTTAATGTGCTTCATTATTTTGTATGGTTCATAGCTTTAATATCAGTTTTTAAAAAAGTAAAATATTGGAACCGCCTGTTAAATTCGTCTCTTATAGCCAGCCTTTTAATCGGCTTATATTCCATTGCTCAAAGGCTTGGTTTTTCTTTTATATTGCAAACCGGCTTAGAAAGAGTTAATGGCACCTTGGGCAATGCTTCATTTTTAGCCAGTTATATGTTGTTGCATATTTTTTTGGCATTGTTCTTTTTTGCGGAAAAAAAAGCCTGGAACTGGAAAATTTATTATTTGGCTATTGCCTTGATTGATTTATTTGTCCTCTTTTTAACCGGAACCAGGGGAGCCCTGCTGGCTTTATTTGCTTCTGTTATAGGATTTTTAGTTTTAGTTTTTTGGCAGGGAAATTGGAAGAAAAAATCAATTAAAGTTCTTATTGGTATTTTTTTGATGTTAATGATCAGCCTGGGGGTGCTGTTTTCATTTAAGGATGCAGACTTTGTTAAAGAAAATTACTTACTAAGGCGTGTAACAGGTTTTTCCTTGGAGGATAATACCATCCAAACTAGGCTACATTCCTGGTCTTGGGGAATAAAGGGCTTTAGAGATAATTTATTGATTGGTGTGGGACCGGAAAATTTTCAGATTGTTTTTAATAAATATTTTGAAGCAGATTTTTATGATTATTCTAAAAATGAAATTTGGTTTGATAGGGCGCATAATACTTTAGTTGATCAGGCAGCCACTTTAGGAATTTTCGGCTTTTTGTTTTATTTATTTATATTTGGATCAGTAATATATTATCTATTTGAATTTAAAAAGAAAGGTTTTATCTCTCCAATTACATTTATGGTTTTAATTTTGCTTTTCTTTTCATATTTCGTTCAAAATATGTTTGTATTTGACTCTTTAAATACATATATTGTTTTTTTCCTTTTGTTGGCTTATATACATTTTCTTTCTATAAAAACTCAAAAGGACAAAGATCAGCTGGAAATAAAAGAAAAAAAATCTTTTTCCGTTCCGTTGATAATTACTTTACCAATTATATCTGTTTTAATCGGCCTACTTATTTATACGGTAAACGTTAACGAAATCAAAGCAAATGATTTCGTTTATGGGGCATATGTTTCTAGAGTAAACAATGAATATGAAGATATGGTTAAAAATTATGAACAGGCAAAAGCTATATCAATAAACAAATTTGATACGGCAGTGGTTTATTCTTCAAATCTAAATGAGTATATTGCACAAGGTATAAATATTCCCAAAGAAACCAAAATAAAAGATATAAAACAGGCAGTTGATTGGATGAATGAAGCCATAGAGTATGATCAAAACAATATGTTCCTTTATTATCTTCAGGCAAAAAACTATTCTTCACTTGCCGAATTTACAGGAGATTCCGAATATTTATACAAAGGCATTGAATACGCTGAAAAAGCCCATGAGCTAAGTCCTGATAGAATAAGGCCATATTGGTTAATGGCTCAAATTTATTTATTTGGCGGCCAACCAGAAGTTGCTTTGGAGAAGCTAGATAAAGCAGTTGAACTTAACAGCAATATTCCTGAAACCCATTATTATAAAGCTGTTATTTATAAGAGCACCGATAATGATGAAAAATTTTACGAGGAATATGACAAAATAATAGATAAAGAGCTTGAATTTTTTACCTTAAGCCAAATTACTGATGTTATAGCGCATTACGATAATAATGAGGATATTAAAAGATTAATTTTTTTAGTGGGACAAATGACCATTTTAGAACCATATGAACCAAATAATTGGGATAAGTATGCCGATCTTTTAACAGTAGATAAGCAATATGATAAAGCTCTAAAAGTTTTACTACGTGCAGCAGAGGTAATACCATCTTATTCCAGTAGAGCCTATGATAAATACCAAAATATTTTAAAATTAATTGAACAAGAAAATGAAACTAGCAATGAATAAGAAATTATATTTTGTATTTATAGCCTTAATAGTTTTAATTATTGCCATCTATTTAATTATAACTCAGTTTAATTTGTTTAAAGAAGATAAATTATTTTTAGAAGTAAATTTATCAGATGAGCAAATTAGTAAATACAATGAAAGGATAAAAAATAATTTTGAGTACTTAGAATTATTCCCAAACGACTATTCAATCTATTTAGACCTTGGAAATATAGAAAGATCTTTAGGCAATGCTTCACAGGCAATTGAATATTACACTCATGCCTGGGAGCTCATACCAACCAACTCTACACCATGGTTGAATATGGGCAACTTATACATTCAATTAGGTATGTATTATGAAGCTGAAGAAGCTTTTTTAAAGGCTATGGATATACGGGATAATTATTATCTCTCATATTATAATTTGGCAAAATTGTATAAAAATTATTTAAAGGAAAAACAAGACCAGGTAAGATCAGTTTATCTGGAGGGTTTAGATAAAACTGGTAATGATTTTCAGCTACTTTATCATTTTACAGTTTATTTAGAAGATATTAAAAATTATTCAGAAGCCATACTTTATTTAAATAATTATGTTGAGCATCCCCATGTTGAGCCTGCCAGTAGAAAAAATGCACAAAAGAAAATAGAGGAATTGGAAAATTTAATAAATTAGCCATTTTATGCAAAAGTCTAATATCTTTAGAAAAATTATTTTTATTATAGTAATTTTTTTTGTTTTAACATTCGGTTTAAAAAATATTCTAGCTCAAAATACCAGCAATTTTGATGTTAGTTTAATTCCAAATGACAATAATTTACTTTACCAAGATTATTTAGATAATATTAGTGCCAAAGAAGCCTGGGATATTAGTTCACGAAGCCCCGAAGTAGTAGTTGCCGTTATTGATAGTGGAGTGGATATAGAACACCCCGATTTAGTGGGTAATATCTGGAAAAACGCAAGCGAAATAAAAGATGGTATTGATAATGATAATAATGGTTATATTGATGATATAACCGGTTGGGATTTTGTTTTAAATAGTCCAGACCCCCGTCCAAAATTTGGTGGCAGCTACACTAATATAGGGATTAACCACGGAACAGTTGTTTCTGGTATTATCGGTGCCGTTGGCAATAATAATTTTGGAATTACGGGTATTTCTTGGAATGTCAAAATAATGCCTCTTAAAGTAATAGATGGTTCTGGCAGCGGAGCAACTAGCCTTGTTTATCAGGCAATTAAATATGCTATGAATAAAGATGTGGATATTATTAACTTAAGCATGGTCGGCGAACTATTTGATCCTTTACTGAATCAAATTATTAAAGAGGCTTATGACCAGGGGATAGTTATTGTAGCAGCTGCGGGCAACGAAACTACCAAAGGCGATTCTGATGTTAGTTTGGATTTGGCTGCTTATCCACAGTATCCTATTTGTCATGATGGAGCAGAGGACAATAATTATGTTTTAGGCGTTGGAGCAGTAGACTCAAATGACGTTAAATCAAAATTTTCTAACTATGGTTCTGAATGTATAGATATTGTAGCTCCTGGTGAAGGCTTTTGGGGGCTAACTTATTTTTCACCGGTTATTCCTGGTTATAACAAGTACTTTGGTGGTTATTGGAATGGCACTTCATTGTCTGTACCATTGGTATCCGGTACAGCTGCCTTAATTAAAAATATCAGACCGGATTTATCCAATACCGAAATTTATGAATTAATTATGGAAAATGCTGATGATATTAATGATCAGAATCCGAACTACCGGGATTTATTGGGCTCTGGTCGGCTAAATATAGAAAATACTTTAAAAGCTGCCGGAGGAAATGCAGCCATGGCAAGTTTATTGGTTTCCCCAATGGGAAGTTATAAACCTTCAGTTATTACATTTAACAGTCTAGGCAGTAGCCAATCGGAATTTTTAGCCTATTCAGAAAATTTTAAAGGCGGAGTTAGTTTGGCGTCTGCTGATTTTAATAATGATGGAATAAATGAGATTATTACCGGCGCCGGCCATGGCGGAGGGCCCCATGTAAGAGTTTTTGACCAGAATGGTAATATATTAAATCAGTTTTTTGCTTATGAGCTTATGTATGACGGCGGAGTTAATGTTGTTGCTGGTGATATTGATGGAGATGGTGAAATTGAAATTATCACGGCGCCTCGCGGTGGCAAAATTCCTTTAATAAAGGTTTTTAATCTGGCTGGTCAGTTTGAATCAAATTTTACCTCTTATAGCAGAATTGTCGGCGTAAATTTGTCATTAAGTGATATAAATGCTGATGGTATTATGGAAATTGTTACTTCGCCAATGGGTGTAATAAACCCTGAGGTTAAAATATTTAATAAAATGGGGACTCTTTTAAGCAGTTTTAATGCTTACGAACAAAGATTTGACGGTGGCTTAAAAGCTGCAGCTTATGATGTTTTTAGCGATAGCCGAACGGAGATAATAACTTTTCCAAGAAATGAACACGATGCTTTAGTTAGAATTTTTTCAACTTCAGGTGATCTGCTTAGCCAATGGAATGCTTGGACAGAAGAAGAAAGCAATAAAGCCGACCTGGCAGTAGGTGATGTAGATTTTGATGGTGAGCCGGAGGTTATTGTCAGTAATGTTTTGGATAATCAAACAGTTACAAAAATATTCACTATAGATGGCCAATTAAAAAATAAATTCAACGCAATTGATAACAACTTTACAGGCGGCATTAATCTTTCTATTAAATGAGTAGTCTTTCTTGGTTTGTTTTAATTAAAAATTTTTTGTCTAACAGATGGATAGTAAAAAGTTTTTTAAAATTTCCTTCTTTTAGGCAATTTATAAAATTTTCTTTGGTAGGAATATTGAATACACTAATAGATTTTTTGATATATTTTGCCTTAACAAGGGTATTCCCATGGTTTTTAGAAAATTATCTTTTAGCCAATGCAATTGCATTTATAGTTGCGGCAACTAATAGTTTTTACCTAAACAAGCGTTGGACATTTAACAATAAGGCCAAAGCTACTTTTCAATATATTAAATTTTTGGCAGTGAGTGTTTTTACTCTGGCTCTGGTAGAAATATCTCTCTATTTTTTAGTTACCCAGCTGGGAATTTTTGATATTTACGCAAAAATTATAGTTTTAATTTTAAGTGTTATTTCTAATTTTTTTCTTAATAAATTTTTAGTTTTTAAAACTTAACTTGACTTGTCAAAATAACCTAAACTGGTTATAATATCTCAAGTTCTCTATATGAAATTAAGTATAATTATACCGGCATTTAATGAAGAATATTGTATTTTGTCCACACTTAAAGATGTTTTATTTTTTTTAGAAAAAAAGGATTTTGAATATGAGGTTATTGTGGTAAATGATGGCAGTGCTGATAAAACAGTTTCCATAGTTAATCAAATAAGCCACCCAGCACTTAGATTAATTTCCCATACAAAAAATAAGGGTAAAGGCGCAGCCGTTAAAACCGGTGTTAGTAATTCCAATGGAGACCTTATTTTATTCATGGACGCTGATAATTCTACAAATATTTCAGAAATTAGTAAGTTTTTACCTAAAATCAGCCAGAATAATATTATAATAGGCTCCAGGGCTTTAAAAAAATCACAAATTGTGGTTCATCAGCCTGTTTGGAAAGAACTATTTGGTAAATTAGGCAATAAATTAATTAAAATAATAACAGGTTTAAAGATTAATGATACTCAATGCGGATTTAAGTTGTTTGATGCCAAGGCTGTGCAGTTATTTAAGGAGCTTAATAATCAAGGTTGGGCATTTGATGTTGAGCTGCTGCTTAGAGCGAAAAAGAAAGGTTTAAAGGTTTTGGAGTATCCCATTGTATGGAAAAATGATTCCCATTCAAAATTTAGCCTTAATTGTTATCCTAAATTCTTTTTTGAACTTATTAAAATTCGATTAAATATTTAATAAAAATATATGTTTGGCCTTACTAAAAAAAATCAAAAAAAATCAACTAAAAGAAAAAATATCCTTATCACCGGAGGAGCCGGTTTTATAGGCTCTCATTTGTGCGAAAGGCTGGTTAAAAATAATAATGTAATTTGTTTAGACACTTTTGTAACCAGCAAAGTAGAGAATATACGGTTTTTAATGCAAAACCCTAATTTTGTCTTTATAAAACATGATTTATCTGAAAAGATTGATTTTGAAGCCATGGCAGAGTTAAAAAAGTTTCAAATAAATGTTTTTGGAATTTCTGAAATATATAATTTAGCCTGCCCCACTTCAGCTAAAAATTTTAACAAACTGGTGGTTGATACATCTAAAGCGAACTCTGTGGCTATAAAAAACGTTTTGGATTTAGCCTTAAAATATGGTTCAAAATTAATCCACGCATCCTCTGCAGTTGTTTATGGACCTAGGACTTCTAATAAATATGTTAAAGAGGATTACCGTGGAGTTGTAGATTTTAAAAGCCCTAGGGCATGTTATGACGAAGGCAAACGTTTTGCAGAAACTATGCTTTCTACTTATAATGATTTTTATAAAAAGGATTTTAAAGTTGCCAGAATTTTTAGGACTTACGGACCAAGGCTTGCACTTAATGATGGGCAGATGATATCGGATTTTATTTTAAATGCGCTCGATGATAAGGATTTAGTTATTTACGGTGATAAAAAGTTTTCTACCTCACTTTGTTATGTTAGCGATATTGTTGATGGCTTAATTAAATTAATGAAAAGCGACTACAATAAACCTATGAATCTAGGAAGCAATATGGATGTTTCTTTAACCGAGGTAGCCGAAAAAATTATTACTATGGTCCAATCAAAATCAAAGATTGTCCATAAAAAGTCGCTTGATTTTATTACACCTCTGGTTTTGCCTGATATTGGTCTGGCTAAATCAAAACTGGGCTGGTATCCTTTGGTGAGCCTGGAAAACGGTTTAAATAAAACATTAGAATATACCAGGGCACACAAGCAATTATTAACTAATTTAGTAAACAATAATCATGAATAAATATATTTTTACTTCGGAATCTGTAACCGAAGGCCATCCCGATAAGATCTGTGATCAAATTTCTGATGAAATTTTAGATGAACTTCTTAGGCAAGATAAAGAAACCAGAGGCGGCATTGAATGTTTTGCTACCACTGGCTTGGTTGTGGTTGGCGGTGAAATTAGAACCAAGGGCTATGTTGATATTGCTGGTACTGCAAGGCGGGTTATTAAAGAAATCGGATATGATAATGGCAATTACGGTTTTTCTGGAGATGATGTTGGGGTGATTGTGGCCATAGACGAACAATCAGCTGATATTGCCCAAGGAGTAGATAAAGGAAAAGGCAAATACAAGGAACAGGGCGCAGGAGACCAAGGCCTTATGTTTGGATATGCTTGCAGGGAAACAAAAGAATTAATGCCTTTGCCTATAATTTTGGCACATAAAATGGCTAAAAAATTGGCCACTGTTAGGAAAAATAGAACTCTAAAATATTTAAGGCCAGACGGTAAAACCCAAGTTGCTGTTGAATATATTAATGGTAAGCCTACTAGGATAGATACTGTCGTTGTTGCCACCCAGCATGATGAATCAGTTTCTGAACAAAAAGTTGCCAAGGATATTATTAAATATGTTGTAAAACCTATTGCAGGTAAATATTTGGATAAAAAAACCAAGTATTTCATTAATGCTACAGGTAAATTTATAAAAGGCGGTCCTCCTGCAGACGCCGGCTTAACAGGCAGAAAAATTATTGTGGATACTTACGGTGGACATGGCAGCCACGGTGGCGGTTGTTTTTCTGGAAAATGCCCGTCTAAAGTGGATAGAAGCGCTTCATATATGGCTAGATATATCGCTAAAAATATTGTAGCCGCCAAACTGGCAGATAAATGCGAAGTTCAACTTTCTTATGTAATTGGTAGGGCAGAACCTACAAGTATTTTGGTCCAAACTTTTGGCACTGGGAAAATTGCAGATACTAAAATAGAAAAAATAGTTAGAAAACACTTCCCCTTAAAACCTGCAGAAATTATTAAGCACTTAAAACTTAAAAGGCCAATTTACAGAAAAACAGCCGCCTATGGCCATTTTGGCAGGAACGAACCGGAATTTACCTGGGAAAAAACCGACAAGGTAAATGTCTTAAAAAAATATTTATAATATGAAAATATTAGTTACTGGGGGAGCCGGCTTTATCGGCTCTCATTTGGTTGATAAGTTAATAGCAAAAAAACATAAAGTTGTTGTGGTAGATAACCTTTCTTATGGTAAAAAGAAATATGTTAATAAAAAAGCTAAATTCTATAAAGTAGATATTACCAAGCCAAAATTAAAAGAAGTTTTTAGTAAAGAAAAACCCGAAGTCGTTTTCCATCTGGCTGCCCAAAAAAGTGTTCCTTATTCTTTAAAATTTCCCTTAGATGATGCATCTAATAACATTTGGGGATCTTTAAAAGTTATTGAAAATTGCTTAAGGGTTAAAACTAAAAAATTTATTTTTGTTTCTACCGGCGGCGCAATTTATGGGGAAGCCAAGGAAATTCCATCTTCAGAAAAAACTTTAGCCAAACCTGATTCACCCTATGGCCTTACTAAGCTAACTATTGATAATTATTTAAACAACTATTACGGGAAAGTAAAAAAACTTAATTATGTTTCTTTAAGGCTTAGTAATGTATATGGACCCAGGCAGGATCCGCTGGGAGAGGCCGGTGTGATTGCAATTTTTATAAGTAAACTTCTTAAAAAACAGCAGTGTTATATAAACGGTACCGGCCGCCAAACAAGGGATTTTATATATGTTGATGATGTTGTAGAGGCTGCAGTTAAATCAATCAGAAAAGGCGCCGGGATTTACAATATTGGAACAGGTAAAGAAATTTCCATAAACATGCTATACCATCTTATTGCCGGATTAATTTCTGATAAAAAAGCAAAACATAAGCCCTCTATTGAAGGCGAAGTTAAGAGAAGTGTTTTAAAAATTAATAAAGCTAAAAAAGAGCTAAACTGGCAGCCTAAAAAAGATCTTATCAAAGGAGCAAAATTAACTATAGACAGTTTTAAGAAATAATTTATGAAAAGGATAATAGTAACCGGTGGAGCGGGATTCATCGGCTCCCATTTATGCGAAAATTTGCTTTCTGGCGGCAATGAAGTTGTTTGCGTAGATAATTTTTTTACAGGCTCAAAGGAGAATATTAAAAATTTAAAGAAAGATAAAAACTTTCGTGTTATAAAACATGATATTTCTGAACCGTTTAAAAGGGGAAAGGTTGATGAAATTTATAATTTGGCTTGTCCTGCTTCACCAATACACTATGTAAAAGATCCTATAGAAACAATAAGGACAAACGTTTTAGGCATGGCTAATATGCTTGATTATGCTAAAAAGTATGATGCAAAAATACTTCAGGCTTCTACTTCAGAAGTCTACGGTGACCCAAAAGTCCATCCCCAAAAAGAAGATTATTGGGGACATGTTAATCCAATCGGTCCTCGTTCTTGTTATGATGAAGGCAAGCGTTGTGCTGAAACCCTGTGTTATGATTATAGGCAGAAATACGGCTTAAACACAAAAATAGTCAGAATTTTTAATACTTATGGCCCCAAAATGCAATTTAATGATGGCCGTGCTTTGCCCAATTTTATTAAGCAAGGCCTTAAAAATGAAAATTTAACCGTAGCTGGTGAGGGTAAACAAACCAGGAGTTTAATGTATGTAGATGATTTAGTTGAGGGACTGGTTAAAATGATGGAATTGGACAGTTATTTTGGGCCGGTTAATTTAGGAAATCCCGACCATGAAATAACCATGAAAGAGTTAGCTAAAAAAGTTATTAAGCTTACCGGTTCTAAAAGTAAAATAGATCACTACGATTTACCTAAAGATGATCCGGTAAAGAGAAAACCTGATATTACTAGAGCAAAGGAAAAATTAAACTGGCAGCCCAAAATTGATTTAGAGGAAGGTATTAAAAAAACTGTAGAAGATTTTAAACAAAGATTAAATATAAAATAAATATGAAAGTTACAATTATTGGCACAGGTTACGTGGGTTTAGTAAGCGGTGTAGGCTTGGCCGATTTAGGGCATGAAGTTTTTTGCGTTGATACCGATAAAGCAAAAGTAGAATCATTAAGAGATGCAAAATCACCCTTCTTTGAGCCGGACTTAAATAAGCTGCTTAAAAAAAATATTAAGGCCGGTAGACTAAAATTTACAACTAGCTTGGCCGATGTTGTAAATAAATCCAATTTTATTTTTATTTGTGTAGGAACTCCACCAAAAAAAGACGGCAGTGCAGATTTAAGCTATGTAAAAAAAGTAGCTGCCGATATTAACAAGCATGCTAAGACAGGAAAAGTAGTGGTCACTAAGAGCACTGTTCCGGTTGGTACTGGCAGAATGTTGGAAAAGATTCTAAACAAAAAAAATGGGAGGATTTTTCATGCCGTTTCCTGTCCTGAATTTTTAAGGGAAGGCAGGGCTATTTATGATTTTTTCCATCCCGATAGGCTTGTAGTCGGCGCAACCAAACGGTCTATTGGATATAAGGTAATGAATTTATTTTCTAAATTAAAAACTCATAAGCTGGTTGTTTCCAGAGAAACTTCAGAGCTAATCAAGTACGCATCCAATGCCTTTTTGGCAACTAAAATTTCTTTTATTAACGAAATTGCCAATTTATGCGAGAAAGTTGGTGCTGATGTAGAAGAAGTTGCCGAAGGTATGGGCAAGGATAAAAGAATTAACCCCTACTTTTTAAAAGCCGGCATTGGCTATGGTGGCAGTTGTTTTCCTAAGGATGTTAGGGCACTAAGGCAGCTTTCTGGCGGAAGCGGCTATAATTTTAGGCTTTTAAAATCTGTTATTGAGGTCAATAATAAACAAAGGAAACTGTTTATAGAAAAAATTAAAAAAGAGCTGGGAAATTTAAATAGGAAAACTGTTACGGTTTTGGGTCTCGCTTTTAAAGATAATACTGATGATATCAGGGAGTCAGCCGCCATTGATATTATTAAGGCGCTTCAAAATGCCGGAGCTAAGGTTAAAGTATATGATCCAGAAGCCATGGTTAATGCTAAATGTGTGCTTCATAAAAAAACAGTTTTTTGCGAAACCCCTTACGCTGCTTTAGAAAATTCACAGGCCATGATTATAGCAACAGAATGGCCGATTTTTGCAGATTTAAACTGGACTAAAGTGAGATTACTTATGAAAAAACCTTTAATTATTGACGGCAAAAATTTGGTTGACCAAAAAGTGGTAGAAAAGCTAAAATTTAAATATATAAGAGTAGGAAAATAAATGAAAATTTTTATAATCATTCCTTGTTATAATGAAGCTAATAACCTATCCGCTGTTATAAATAAAGTCAAAGATTACGGACAGGTTATTGTAATTGATGACGGTTCAACTGATAACAGCTATCAGATAGCAAAAGATGCGGGTACAGTTGTTTTAAAGCATTTTTTAAACAGAGGCCAGGGCGCAGCATTGGAAACAGGTGATTGCTATGCTCTAAATAATGGCGCTGATTTGGTAATTCATTTTGATTCAGATGGCCAGCATACAGCTGAAGAAATACCTAAACTAATACAACCAATTATTAGCCAGGAAACTGATGTAGTTTTTGGTTCTAGGTTTATAGCCGATAAATCAAATACGCCTTTTTTAAAAAAATGGTTAATACTAAAACCGGCCACTGCCTTCCAGAATATAATGCTGGGAGTAAAATTGACTGATGCCCACAACGGCTTTAGGGCTTTATCAAAAAATGCTTTAGCCAAAATTAAAATCAAGCAAGATGGCATGGCTCACGCCTCAGAAATTGTTGAGCAGGTTAAACTAAATAATTTAAAATATAAAGAGGTGCCTGTTACCATAAAATATAATGAGTTCGGCCAAGGATTCATAAGTGGCTTAAAAATTTTAAGGGATTTAATATTTGGAAAAATTAACAGATGAATTACCTACCTTTACAAATTATTGTTAGCATATTCGTAACTCTGATAGTTTTTAGGCTCACCAGAAAATATAAGGATTCCAGCTTAAAAGCAACTGAATTTATTGGCTGGCTGGTTATTTGGATTATTGTATTAGTGGTTTTTTGGCTGCCTCAAACAACTTCATACCTTGCTATTTTATTTGGTATTGGCAGGGGAGTGGATTTGGCGGTTTATATAGCTATTTTGATAATATTTTACCTTATTTTTAGACTGTATTTAAAAGCCGATAGGCAGCAGAAAGAAATAACCAAACTTGTTAGGAACATGGCTTTAAATGAAGACAAAAAAGAAGAAAAATAATATATATGAAAAAGGTTGCAGTTATTATTGTTAACTATAATGGCAAAAAATATCTCTCTAACCTTTTAGAGAGTATTTTTAACTATGTTCCAAACGCAGTAAAGCAAGAAATTATTATTATTGATAATAATTCATCAGACGGCTCTGTTGGCTGGCTAAAGGAGAATTATCCAAAAGTAAAACTGCTAGAACAAAAAGAAAATTTAGGATTTGCAGAAGGAAATAATGTTGGTTTTAGATATGCTATAGATAAAAATTTTAATTACGTAATGCTTTTAAACCAAGATACCATAATTGAAATTGGTTATTTGGATAAGTTAGCATCCGCCATTGAACAAGAAGAAAATATTGCAGCTGTTCAGCCAAAGTTAATGCTTTATCCCACAACGGAGTTAATAAACAGTTTGGGCAATGTTATTCATTATTTAGGTTTTGGCTATACCTATGGCCATAAAATACCGGAGCAAAAATTATCAATATCCGAAAAAGGGATTAATTACTGTGCAGGCGCCGCTTGCCTAATTAAAGTCGAAGTTTTAAAAAAAGTAGGCCTGTTTAACCCTGATTTTTTTATGTATCATGAGGATTTAGACCTAGGCTGGAGGTTTAGCTTGGCCGGTTATAAAAATATTATTGAGCCAAATGCAATCGTTTATCATAATTACGAATTTTCCCGCAGCATAAAAAAATTTTATTTTATGGAAAGAAACCGTTATTTAACTATTTTTCAAAATTATCGTTTAATGTCTTTGGTTTTAATTTTTCCAGCATTAATTATTATGGAACTTGGCTTACTCATATTTTCTTTTAAGAACGGTTGGTGGCTGGAAAAAATAAAAGTTTATTTATATTTTTTAAATCCGCTTAGCTGGCGAAAAATTTTTCTAGCACGAAAAAAAGTGCAAAGTAAAAGAGTAATGCAAGATAGATTAATAGTTAAAAGTTTCTCCGGCAAAATACTACACCAGGAAATAAACAGCGGAGTGGTCGAAAATATTGCTAACCCATTATTCAATTTATACTGGCGCTTCATAAAAAATTTTATATCATGGTAGGTAAAAAAATAAAAATTGCCCATATTGTTTCTACTTTCCCGCCTTACCGAGGCGGCATGGGTAATGTTGCTTTTCAGCTGGCCGACGGGTTAAGCCATCTAAAGCATGAAATAACTATCTTTACCCCTAAAAGAAGTTTAAGCGATAAAAGCATTCAAAGCTATTTTAAAATAATTAAATTAAAGCCACAGTTTAGATTTGGCAATTCGGCCATAATTTTCCAACTTATTTATCTTTTATTTAGGTATAAGTTGGTCCATTTGCATTATCCTTTTCTTGGTGCTTCTACCGCCATTATTTTAAGCAAGCTTGTAATGGGTAAAAAGCAAAAATTTATTTTACATTATCATATGGATTTAGTTGGCAGAAGCTGGAAATCTGTAGTTTACAAAATTTATAATAAAATATTTTTACCCCTCTTAGTTAAATTTGCTGATAAAATTTTATTAACCTCCGAAGACTATTTAAAAAATTCATTGCTTAATAAATATTATATAAAGAAAAAAGAAAAGTTTGACATTCTGCCAAATGGCGTAAATATAAAATATTTTTCGCCACAGCCAAAAGATTTGCAATTAATCCATAAATACCAGCTGGACAAGAAAAAAATAATACTATTTGTAGGTGCTCTAGATAGTGCCCATTATTTTAAAGGAGTTAATTATTTAATTAAAGCTTTTGAAAATTTAAATAGGGATGATGTTAAGCTTATAATAGTAGGTGAAGGCGATTTAAAAAAGGCTTATCAAGAAATGGCTACTTCTTTTGGCTTGCAAAATAATGTAGTGTTTACCGGCTATATCCCAGACGAAGAGCTGGTAAGGTACTATAACCTTTGTGATATATTTGTACTGCCATCAATAGATAAAAGCGAAGCATTTGGCATGGTATTGCTAGAAGCAATGTCTTGCTCCAAGCCTGTAATTGCTACAGACCTGGCTGGAGTTAGAAAGGTGGTTACTCAAAAGGTTAATGGTTTGCTTGTTAAGCCCAAAAATGCCCAGCAACTTACCAATAAAATTAATCTTTTATTGGATAATCCTCAATCAGGAAAGCTTTATGGAAAAAATGGCAGAAAGGCTGTAGAAGAAAAATACAGCTGGGAAAATATTACTAAACAACTTATTAAAATTTATAATTTAAAAAATGAAGTTTTGCCTGATAAATAATCTTTATCCCCCTTATTCCAGGGGAGGTACAGAAAAAATAGTTGATCTGATATCTGATGGGTTTAAAAAAACTGATGAAGTTTTAATTATTACCAGCAAACCAGATGGCGATTTAGAATATAGCAAAACTGGCAATCTACAAATCTGTCGGATAAATCCAAATAATTATTATTATATTTTGGATGATTATAAACAAAATACTTTTAAAAAAATAGCCTGGCATTTAAAGGATTTATTTTCTAAGAAGGTTTCTAAAAAAATAGAAGAGATTTTGTTAAACCAAAAAGTTGATTTAGTTTTTACTCATAATTTAAAAGGTTTAAGCTTAAGGGTTTTTAAAACCATTAGAAAGTTAAATATTCCCCACATCCATACTCTTCATGATTACCAGTTGCTAGATCCCCACGGTTCTATGCACCGTTTAGGGCAAAATTTGGCTCAAAAAGGGCTATTTTACCGTTTTTACAGGTATTTAACTGCTAAATATATAAAAAGCCCAAATTTAGTAATTTCACCTTCAAAATTTGTCCTAAACAAACATTTAGAATATGGATTTTTTGAAAATTCCAAAAAAATCGCCTTAGCTAACCCTATTCAAATAAATAATTTGGAAAATAAAAAGAAACCTTCTAATAAATTAAGGTTGCTTTATTTAGGGCAGATAGAGAGCCATAAAGGGATTGAATTTTTGGTAAAGTCATTTTCTGATTTTAAAAAAGGCGAGTCTGAACTTAATATAGTTGGTGATGGGAGCTTATTAGAAAAAATTAAGGCGCAGTCCAAAAATGATTCCAGAATTAATGTTTTAGGAAAAATTCCCCATGAAAATTTAAAAGAACTATTTAAAAAAACTGACTTGCTAGTTGTGCCGTCCATTTGGTGGGAAAATTCACCTACAGTAATTTATGAGGCCTATAATTTTAAAACTCCGGTTTTGGTATCTGATAGCGGCGGCTCTAAAGAATTGGTGATTGATGGTGAAACCGGCTGGATTTTTGAAGCTGATAATAAAAAAAGTTTTTTGGTAAAATTGAATCTGGCTTTAAATTTTAAATCAAAGTTACCTGAAATGGGCGAAGAATCCTTTAAACACGTTCAGCAATATTCTCAAGATAGATATATTAAAAAGCTTTTAGAATTATGCCAAAATTTGAAGAAATAAAAATTTATTTACAGCAAAAAACTAAATACAGGCAAGGAATTTTTTATTATCTGCCAAGTTTAACCGATTTCCAAAAAAAAGAAATAAATTTCCATGATAAAATTCACCAAGATGAAGAAGAAATCCATCAATTAAATACCGTTAGAAATAAATTTTATCATAATTATTTTAAAAAATATCTTTATAAGCTTCCCAAAAATTCTATATTTTTAGAAATTGGTTCCGGATCGGGATTTGATGCTTTGGATATTTTAAAAAAAGGTTACAATTTAATTATTTCTGACATTAGCTCAGAAACAATTAAATCAATCAAGGATAAAATTGATTGCCAGTTTCCTCAATATAAAAATCAAGTTATCTATCTGGTAGCAGACGGGCAAAATTTGCCTTTTAAAAATAATTTGATTGATGCCGTTTTTATGGTGGCTTCATTGCATCATTTTGAAAACCAGCAAGATTTGATTTCAGAAACTAACAGGATTCTAAAGAAAGATGGTTTGATGATTTTTGCCATGGAACCTTCAAAGTTTATGATGCGGTTTACTAAACTGTTTACCAAGTCAAAATCACTAAGAATACATAATGGCCATTCAGAAGCAGACGAAACACATTTAGGCTATTCAAAAAAGGATTTCAAGTCATCAATTATTAATAATCAATCATTAGTCATTAAAGCTAAACGAGTTTGGTTAACTCTAGGTTTTTTACATTACGCACTTGAGGCAATCTTTAGATTATTCAAGCTTAAAAAACGGATAAAGATATTTAAAATTATTGAATGGATTTTATTAATTTTTGACGAGTTTTTACTTTACATTCCTTTAATAAACAAATTAAACTGGCATTGGATTGTGGTTTATAAAAAGTAGATTAACTTGACATCTTATTTTAAAAAAGCTTAAATAGATTTATTACGTACAAACCAACAAACACCCAGTAGGGAGGCAAGGATGAAAGCCCATTTTTGGCACAGGCACATTCGCTCTTTGATATTTTTGGTGTTGACGATTCTGTTCTTTTTTCTTTGGTTTTTAATTGAACAGCCGGAGCAAATTACCATGGTATTTAAATTAACCTCAAAATTGAAGATTATGGCTGACGGTTTCTTTTCCAGCTTAATTGGAGCCACCGGCTGCACAGCCTTTATTATTCTTGTAAGTAAATATCTGGGCAACAAGAAAATCTGGAAGACAGAAAAGTGGGAAGCTATTTATATGGCGACCACCATTTTTTTTATCTCGTTACTTGCATTTATAGGAGCCGGATATGTGGGCCAAACAAGAGGCTGGTCTATAGGTTATGAAGCTGGAGTGAGCTCAATGCTATTTACCTGCTTTATTATGGGGCCTGCTTTGGCTTTTTTACATGGATTTTTGCGAAGAGTCCCAGTACTGGGGTTAAAATATTTTCTTATGTTTTGTTTTATGGGAACAATGGTATCATTTATATTCCTGGGTCCTTCCAGTGGTATAATTTATTTTCTTAACTATACTTCTGTGGCTGGCTGGATTTATTTAGCATCTTTGTTGGCTAAATATCTTAAAACAAAATCTATACAATTACTAATAGGCCGTTCAATCCGCTCATATGCAAGATCAGGACAAAGCCTCCTCTAGAAAAGTCATCTAGAACAATTCTAAAACCGACTAGCTCAATTAGTCGGTTTTTCTTATTATCTAATTCCAATATTTAAAAATATAGTTTTTACCATCTACGGCAAACCAGTCATCAGAACTTTCTTTGTGAGCTTCAATAATTTCCTTAGCATCAAACCAATAATCATTCACTACAAAATAAATAACATCAACGCCGGTTAAAAATCTTGTGGTTTCAATTACGTCAGAAGTTGGCTGTTTAGCATAAGCCAATTCTTCATAAAGTTGATACAACTTTTCACCGGTTGGCACTGGATAAAAGAAGAAGTCATTATAATAATATTTAAAGCCCAGCTCCCTTAAAGCAGCGGCCGAAACCGGCTGTGCTGCCAAAACAATGTAGGGTTCATCTTTTTGAATATTATCAATTAAATTAACTGTTTTAATATCAGTTATAGAGGTGGAATAGCCGTGGTCTTCTATAATTTTATCTACTCTGGGGTAAGAAAGGTATAAATTAAAAGTTATAGCCAGGCTTAGCATTATTAAAACCAATAATATAATTGATGATTTTTGCTGGAAGATTTTCTTAAAAAATAAATATAGGCTGATAATCATAAACGGTGCCAACATGTAAAACGAAAGTTCCAAAATTCTTCTGGGATAAGTAAGTTGTTCATAAGAGATTAAGGAAAAGAAAGAAACCATACTCTCTAATAACAAATAGTTAATAATTAAAATTATAAAAGAAAGCAAATAAACCAAATACCTTTTAATTTGCTTGTTTTTGTAAATGAAGAAAAAGCCAATTAAGAAAAGAGCAATTAAAAGGTAAATAATATTAAAGCTGTAAGTATAAATCAGGTCGGTTAAAGAAATAAATTTTTTGTAAAAAATAGTTATATCAATACTGCCTATAGAATTTAAAATATTCTGGAACCAATTAGCTTGGAGAGAAACTTTTAATTGCGAAAGTGTTAAGGAATTAAGCAAAAAAGCTGTTGGCAAGGCCAGCGAGCCCAAAGCTACGATTTCCCATAAAATTGATTGGTGTAAAAATTTAGGCAACTTGAATTTCTTTTTCCAATGTTGGTAAATAACCAAAAGCATAAAAAAGAAAAATAAAGGAATCCCGGAAAGCGGGTGGATAGAAATCGTCATTAAAACCAGCAAGCCAATGGGCCAAACTGAAGCTTTAGAGTGGGTAATATAATAAAGTGAAAGCAAAATGGTAATATAGAAAAAGAAATTAGCCAATGCCTGGGGCGTTGTAACAATAAAATTGGTAAATGGAAATATTAAAGTGGCTACTATTACTAAAAGCAATAAATTTTTTTTAACCTTAAAATTATCCCTGAATGAATAATAAATTGTGGCCGGCAGGTAAACTGCGGCCAATAAAGGGACTAATAATTTATCAAGGTACTCGGAAGAAATTTGCAGCAGCTGATATAAAAAAATAATAATGCTGTATTGGCCGATATAATAAAATGGTTTAGGCAACAAAGTTCCATTGGCTAAAATAAGGTCTACATTTGTCCTATGGATAAAAGGATCATAATCAAAACCTATCTGATAAATAATCCAAGTGGCGGATAAGCTTAAAAATGAATGGGCAATAATTAAAAATAAGCCGATACTGCCTTTGCTAAACTTAATTAAAACCATCAAAACTAAAGTAGCTAAAAAATAAAGGAAGAAAAATTGCTCTGGCAGAGCTTCCCAAGGGGTTCTAATGCTTCCTTCTGTTTGTGATGAATAAAGTAAATACCAAAGAATTATATAAATAGTAATGTAAAAAACTGAAAGTAAAACCAGCCTGGGATCTAATTTTTTAATTTTGAAGTTAAAGTCAAATACAAGAGGTGTTTTCTTTACAATAAAAAATAGTAACAGGGGAGTTATAGCTAAAATAAAAATGTAGGCCAGCTCGTTTAAAAACCAAAAATAAAAAGCTGCCGTGCCAATTAAACTGGAAATAAGCATTAAAAACAGCAAGCCAAAAAGAAACTTGCAAACCCATGAATTTTTGATAAAAAGCCAATGGCCTAAAATTAAACTGTTAATCAATAAAAAACAGCTGCCAAAAATTATATAAAAAAAAGTAGTTGGCCAATTAATTATATTTAAAATAAATAAAAGTAGGCTTAAAAGAAGGTACTTTTTATAATTTAAGGTAATTACCATAGCTATATTTTATCACAAAAAGCTAGGTTTGGTTAGTTTGTTAGTAAACATTAAAACTGTTATAATTTACTATATTATATTTAAAAAATGTCTAAATTAAACAAAAAACTAAATCTTGATTGGCGAATATTGGTTTTAATTTTTTTGGGGCTGATATTTTTTGCTATCTATTCATTTTTAGCACTTGATACAACTAAGTCTTGGATGGGTAGCCCCAAAATTGTTCAAAACTCCCCGGATGAAACTTCTAACTTATTTTTTGCAAATATTTTTAGGAATGAAGATAGGCTTTATTTTGTTGATGAAGCTAATTTAGTAGCTGACGATTTAGTATCTCCACGGAGCATGAGAGTTATAAATAACAATACTGTACCAGCTGGATTTTTAGGCCTGCCCATAATATATGGCAGTATAGCTAAAATAACCGGAGCTGGCTCAATTCCATTTTTTACTCCGGTTCTTTCAATTATTGGCTTAATATTTTTTTACTATTTAATTAAGGAATTTTTTGATAAAAACATTGCTTTTATATCAGCCTTATTTGCTTTTGTTTTGCCGGGCTGGTGGTATTACAGCGCTAAAAGCATGATGCCTAACATTGCTTTTGCAACCTTTTTTATTATAGCCATCTACTTTTTTATACGAGCTTTAAAAACAAAAAAGCTCTGGCTATATGTTTTATTTCCGGCTTTTTTATCTTTAAGCTTAATGGTAAGGACATCAGAACTAATTTGGATCGGCTTATTATTCATTAGCCTAATCTTATTTAGCCTTAAAAAAATAAATTGGTCTTATTTAACCATAGGCTTATTTATATTTTTATTTTGCTTTTTGCCTATTTTCCATTTTAACCAACAAATCTACGGTAGTCCTTTTTCTGTTGGCTATTCTTTGCAGTCGGAGTTTGCCGGCCAGGATATTTTTACTCAAAGCGTTACTCTTTTAGAAAAAATTGTCTTGCCTTTTGGTTTTCATCCTAGAGCTGCTTTAAACAATTTATATGACTATACCTTTAAATTATTTCCTGTCTGGACTAATTTTATATTATTCAGCCTTTTGTTCTTTATTATCTTATTGATTATGGGTCATAGATCATCTACTATAAATAAAAAAGATAGGAAGAGATGGCTTCTTTACCTAGGTTTATTTATCTTAATATCAGGTTACTTAACAATTTACTATGGTAGCTGGAAATTTCATGATCACCCAGATCCAAATGCCATAACAATCGGCACTTCATACATTCGTTACTGGCTGCCGATTTATCTCTTTAGTTTGCCATTTTTAGGCTTTGTTTTTAGCTATTATTTTAGACGCTACAAATTAATTACACCCGTAATACTTATTTTACTATTTACAGTTTTAAGCTTAACCAGTTTTAAAATAGTTATGCTTGATGGCCAAGAAGGCCTTTATAGAGTAAAAGAAAATCTAAATGAGTATCAAATTATTGCCCAACAAGTAAATGAAGCAATAGAGCCAAACTCAATCATTGTTGCCGGTAGGATGGATAAGGTATTTTTCCCTCAAAAAAGCGTAATTTTTAGATTAAACGTAGACCATGATTATCTGCGAATCAAAAAATTGATTGAGGCAGGTTATCCTGTTTATTATTTTTATTTCACCAGAACAAATGATAAATTAAATGAATTCAGTAAAACAAATTTTGAACCGTTTAATCTAAAAGTAGATAAAAGTATTTTGGATTTTAATAAACAAAGTTTGTATCCAATTAATAATTTAAAATAAAACCTATGAATCCATTATTAAGTCATATCCTTATCTTGATTTTTGGTTTGATCTTAGGATTGGTTTTTAAGAAAACAACAAAAAAAACAGTTAATAAATTTTTTGGAAATTTCACGTTTCTAAAAAATTATTGGAAATTCATAATTTTATTTATTGTATTCATTATTATTGTTTACTATACAACTTTCATAAAAATAGGTGATTCAGACAGCTATTTATCATTGGTAAGCCATCTTGCAACGTTTGTATTTGCAATTTATATTATATATTTTAAAGAATTTATAAAAAAATATCTGTAATATACCAAAAATCAAGAACATTATTTTTTAGCGAATGAAATCAATTTTTAAAAAACTATATAAAGTTACTCGGATTATAATTATCATCCTGCCTTTTATAATCCTGGGTTTTTTAATAAAAAAAGATTTGGTCCTTTCTGGCCATTTGGAATTTGTTTATGATTTTTCTGAAGATTCTCCCGTTATAACCAATCTGTTTCCGGCCAATAGAATGTCTGAAACTTACCAAATAAAAAATACTGAAAATTTTTGGCAGCAAATCCAGCAGGAACCGGTTTATTTTGAAACCAGATTGCCCCAAAAATTTGATACTGCCGAAGTGGAAATAATTTATAAAAACAATAGCCAGCCATTGGTTCAGGTTGGTTTAAGAACTTTGGGATCAAATGATTGGTCTTACGATTTTAAACCGCTGGAGAATCAGTTATTGGATGACCTTGATTGGTTTAAGATAGAAGATAGCAGGGGAAGCATCTGGCAAAAACAAAAAAAATATTTAAGCTGGGATCAATTTTTTGACCAAATAAAATCTATTAATAATCTGGCATCCTATAATTACGATCTTGATAGAAAATTTTTAATTCCGGGATATAAGGCAACTGATTCAATTAGCCAAATTAACAGAACTATCAGAGGCGCCCATAGTTTTTATACCTATATAAAAAATGAGGCCTTGGATTTTACCTTTACCATCCAAGATATTAACCGAAAGGACGGGCCTGATCCATTAACTATAAATGTTTATAATGATCAAGGTAATAAAATTTTTGCCAAAGAAATATCAGATGACGGTTTAATCAGTAAATTTGATGTAGCTTCAGAAAAAAGAGATGTCAGTTTAAAAATATTAGGCCTGTCCGAAGGTGTTTATAGAATAGAACTAGATTGTGAGGATGAAATTTTCTTTAGGCAAATAAAAACCAAACAGCAGTATATTACTTTCATTAATAAATTATATTTAGCCGATAGCACCGAATATGCAGATGGATTTGTAGATTTAAATTATAGTCCCATAACAATTTATAGCACAGTTCCCAGATTAGGCTTGGCCAGTGCCCATCCAAAAGGCCTGCAAACTGTAGGCCTTGGTTCTAATCAAAGCATAAGGCTTAGCGAAGAGCATAAAAACTATTTTGTTACACCGCAAAATTTACCTACTTATATTTATTCAACCAGAAATGATTTAAAAATATTCGGCCGGGGCTTAATGGCTTTTTCAAAAAAAATGTATTTTAATCCGGAAATTTACAATCTAAGAGATTTTTCTATCACTCCAGATATTGATTATTTGGTCAGTGAATATAAATCGCCAAAAGAAGCAAATAGCTGGAAAATAAACACTGTAAAATTCAACTTAGAAAATGCAGAAATTCAAAATAGGAAACTAAGGTTTGCTATAAGTATCCCAGAATTAAACAGTTCAAATGAAAATCTTGACCTAAAACAAATAAAAGTTACCTTGGACAAAAAACCTTTAACTTACAGGCAATTATTAAATAAAGTAATTAAATATGTTTTTGATAGGTTCTAAAAAAAAGAAAAAAGGAGATTTCTTAAAATATTTTGGTTGGTATACAGTTAAAATAAGCCGAGTAGTTTTTAATGTTTCTTTAATAACTTTTATCTTTTATTTTGCCTTGGAAAATTTTAAAACCGGCCTGATTAGTAATTATTTTGATATGAACCTGCTCTTGGTGTCAGCTATATTTTCTGGCATAATAATCCTTATTTTCCAAGAAAAAAAGGCTAAAAAAAACCATAAAACCTTTTACTACCTTATATCCATAATTTTTGCTATACTGTTAGCACTTTTCACCTTTCAATATACCAGCCAATTGGGAATAATCGGCCTTTTAGCCACAGGAATAGCAGCATTTGCCAGTTTTATAATTTTAAGCTTATTTAATAGAAAAATATGATTGAGGGCGTAAAAACCAAACAACTTAAACCAATAAAAGATGATAGGGGTTTGGTAATGGAATTTTTGCGTGATGATGACGAAATATTTGAAAATTTCGGCCAGGTTTATGTTACTTTAGTAAAAAAAGGCGTGGCTAAAGCCTGGCACCACCATAATTTGCAAGATGACCATTTCATTTGTGTTGAAGGCAAAGCTTTAGTGGCCTTGTGTGATATGCGTCAAGATTCAGCTACATTTAAAGAATGCCAAGATTTTACCTTATCAGCTCCGGAACTTGACGGCGAACATTTACTGGTAAAAATACCTAAGGGGGTAGCCCATGGCTTTACAGCTGTAGATTGTGAACAAGCAAAAATAATAAATGTGCCAACTGTCCATTATAATCATGATGAACCCGATGAACAAAGATATTCTTGGAATTCAGAAGAGATTCCTTACAAATGGCCAGATGATGTAAAATCAGGCGGTTAATAAATTATATTTAAAATTTATAAAATGGAATCACCTGAGCTATTTGAAAAATATGATCGCGGCCGTCATTGGGAACACCACCCAGAAATGTATGCGGAAAATTTTGCTGAATTTTTGGAAGAAAAAAATTTTGATGGTAAAATTATAGACATTGGCTGTGGTACAGGTCGTGACGTGAATGTATTTAACGAGCGCGGCTTTGATGTAATTGGAGTAGATAAGTCAAAGGAAAATATAAAAATAGCAAAAGAAAAATTTCCTAAATCAAATTTCATTGTTTCTAATGCTCACGAGTTACCTTTTAATAAAAATTCAATAGAAGCTACATATATCATAAATGTAATTCATTATGTAGATGCAGAAAAAGCACTTAAAGAAATTTTTCGAGCATTAAAACCGGGTGGCCTGTGCTTTATTCATTTTAATATTGATATTTCAGATGTAGATGGAAATATTGATTATCGTCATGAGCCAAATGATATTTTGAATATAGTATCACAATTCGAAATTATACAAAAGAATGAATTTGAAAGAATAGACGAAAAACCACTAAAGCACACCCATCAAATTATGGAATTGATTCTTAAAAAACCTTCTGAAAATGAGTAATTTTCAATTATAAATATTTTAATAATATGTTATTTAAAAATAATAAAAAGAAAACATTGTATTTAATAATCACCGGTATTGGTATAGTTTTATTTTGGCGGGGGATTTGGCTGCTGCTTGATGAGTTTCTTTTTCCAAATAATTTAGTTTTAAGTGCCTCAATTTCTGTAGTAGTAGGACTTTTAATTTTATATATTAACGACAGATCATTAAAAGAATTGGAATAAAAAGAGGACCTTGTGCTAGATCCTCTTGAATTGCTGTTAAATCATTCTATTAGTACGGCTTTTCCAAATGGAAAGCCTTCGGACGTTACTTGGGCAATGAAATAATATTTATTTTCACCACTGACATTAGTAGTTCTAAGAAAGCTTCCTTGTCCGATAATATGTACAGTTGCAATTGTTGTGTATTCTGGCAGCTTATCATCAAAATAAAGATGTAGCATGCCAGATCCATCATTTTCCCAACCCTTTACTTTTGACAAAAACAGGACTGCCCTACTTGTTGTGCTATCTTGCATTTTTAGCCCCCTTAGAATAACTTTTCAGCCATCTAGTTATGTTTTAAAATAACGAATCATTAAAGCTTATAATACATTATAAATTATGTCAATGAATAATTAGTTAATTTTCGATAAACAAAAATACTCATGGGATTCAGAAGAAATAGATTATAAATAACCGGATGAATTAAAATGGGAGGACAACTTATGTTTAATTTAAACGATAAGCATTAAAGGAACTTGAGTAAATTTAAAATTTATACTTTATAATTTAAAATTAATATAATGGACTGTATATTTTGTAAAATAATTGAGGGTGAACTGCCTTCATATAAAATCTACGAAGATAAAAGAATCTTTGTCTTTTTAGATATTAACCCTATTAACAAAGGCCATCTTTTGGTAATCCCTAAAGAACATCATATAAATATAGCTGATACTCCGCCTGATTTGTTAAAAGAGATGATAGGCAAGGTGCAAATGTTAAGCAAGGCTTTAACAGAAGCTGTTGGCGTCCAAGGTTTTAATGTTGTTTTAAATAACGGCAGAGTTGCCGGACAAGAAGTGGACCATATCCATTTCCATATTGTGCCCAGGCTGGAAAACGACAATTTACATCCTTGGCCCGGTAAAACTTTATCTGATGAAGAAATGCAAAGAACAGCAGAGAGTATTAAGAAGTTAATTTAGTTATTTGGTGAAGGTAAAGATGCTAGTTAAGTTTTAGGTGAGGGTAGAGAAATAAACGATACTAAAACCTTTGCCGAAACAAGCTTCTAAGCCAAAACCTTAACCCAATATTACAAATATGAACATTTTAGTTTACGGCTCGCTGGCCTATGATCAGATAATGGATTTTAATGATGCCTTTGATAATCATATTCTGCCGGATGAAATAAAAAAACTTAACGTTAGCTTTGTAGTTAAAGAATTTAAAGAAACCTTTGGCGGTACTGCCGGTAATATTTGCTACAACCTGGCTCTTTTAAAAGAAAAATCTAATTTATACGGCTCGGCTGGTAGTAATTTTGATAAGTATAAAAGCAGATTATCCAAACTGGGTGTAGATTGCAGTGGTGTAACAATTTATAATAAAACCTTAACGGCCACTGCTTATATTATAACTGATAAAAATAATAATCAGATCACCGGATTTTTTCCGGGAGCCCTGAACTTTAAAACAAAACTGCCAAAAGTAAAAAAAGATGATATTGCTATTGTTGCTCCGGCAGACCCAAACCAAATGCTTGATTTAGCTGAATTCTATTTTAACAAAAAAATATTTTTTATTTTTGATCCGGGCCAACAGATAATCCAATTCACTAAGAGGCAATTATTAAAAGCTGTTAAGCTAGCTTCAATCTATATAGTAAATGATTACGAGCTTGCTTTGACCAAAAAAATTACCGGACACTCTAAAGAAGATATTTTAAATAGAGCTGGCATTTTAATAACCACCGTGGGTTCTAAAGGCTCAATAATTGATTTAAGCATTGATAATAAAATCAAACGAGTTAAAATAAAGCCGGTTCAGTCAAAATTGATTAAAGATCCTACTGGAGCAGGTGATGCTTACCGAGCCGGCTTAATTAAAGGCTTAATTGATTTTAAAGAAGATGATTTATACAAGATGCCTTGGTGGAAGATAGGGGAGATCGCCACTTTATGCGCCACTTACGCTGCAGAAAACTATGGTACACAGAATCATAAATATACATTTGCCGATTTTAAAAAACGTTATCTTAGAGAATTTAAGAATAAATTATAAAAATATTAACCATAAACAATAAACAATTATGAAATACGACGTGAAAAATCTCAAACTGGCCGAAAGAGGCAAAAAGAAAATAGAATGGGCCGCCAAACAAATGGATGTTTTAAGGCAAATCCAAGAACGGTTTAAAAAGGAAAAGCCGTTAAAAGGAGTTAAAATTGCAGCCTGTTTGCACGTAACAGCCGAAACCGCCAACTTAATGCGTACTTTAAAGGCCGGCGGTGCCAGAGTTGTCTTGTGTGCTTCTAATCCATTATCTACCCAAGATGAGGTTGCAGCCAGCTTGGTTGAAGATTATAAAATTTCAGTTTTTGCCAGAAACGGCGCCAGTAGAAAAAAATATTATGAGCATATTAATTCAGCTCTTGATATAAAACCTCATATTACCATGGATGATGGTGCTGATTTAGTTTCTGTGATTCATTCCGAAAGAAAAGATTTAGTTAAAACACTTTTTGGCGGTACCGAAGAAACCACTACCGGTGTTATCAGACTAAAAGCCCTAGCAGAGCAAAAAAAATTAATGTATCCGATTGTGGCCGTTAATGACGCCCAAACTAAACATTTTTTTGACAATAGATACGGTACCGGACAATCAACAATTGACGGAATAGTTAGAGCGACAAATTTACTTTTAGCTGGTAAAACGGTTGTGACAGCCGGATACGGTTGGTGTGGCCGAGGCTTTGCATTAAAAGCTAAGGGCATGGGCGCTAATGTTATTGTTACTGAAGTTGATCATGTAAAAGCCTTAGAAGCAGTTATGGACGGTTTTAATGTAATGACTATGGAACAGGCTGCTCCTTTGGGAGATATCTTTTGTACCTTAACTGGTGATATCCATGTAATTAGAGAAGAACATTTCTTAAAAATGAAAGATGGAGCTGTTGTTTGTAACTCAGGGCACTTTGATGTAGAAATTGATGTGGCTGGTTTGGAAAAAATAGCTAAAAAAGTAGAAGAGGTAAGGCCAATGGTTGAAAATTATAAATTAAAAAACGGGCATGGTATAAATTTATTAGCCAAAGGAAGATTAATTAATTTAGCTACAGCCGAAGGCCACCCAGCATCAGTTATGGATATGAGTTTTTCTAATCAATCCTTAGCAGCCGAGTTTGTAACTAAAAAACATAAAAAACTCAAAAAACAGGTTTATGACGTTACTGAAGAAACTGATATCTATATTGCCAAGGCCAAATTAGAATCATTAGGAGTAAAAATTGATACGTTAACAGAGGAGCAAATAAAATATTTATCAAGCTGGGAAATAGGAACTTAAAAATTTTAAAGTATAAATTTTAAATTTTGAAAGAATTTTAAATTATTAAGTTTTAAAATTTAATATTAGAATTTCTTTTGAAATTTATAACTTTAAATTAATAATTTATTAGAATGAATTTACTAATTACAGGAGGATCAGGTTTTGCAGGCTCAAACTTTATTAGGCATATTCTAAAAAAATATCCAGATTACAAAATTATAAATCTGGATAAGCTTACTTATGCCGGAAATCCTAATAACCTTAAGGATATTGAGGGTAACTCAAATTATAAATTTATAAAGGGCGATATAGCTGATGGAAGAACAGTACCTAAGATCTGTAGAAACAATAAAATTGATGCCATAATAAATTACGCTGCAGAAACTCATGTAGATAGATCCATTATAGACCCTGACGCTTTTATAAGGACTGATGTTTTAGGAACGTATAATATATTAAAGACGGTTAAAGAGCTCAAAATACCCAAATTTGTCCAAATTTCCACTGATGAAGTGTTTGGAAGTATAAAGAGAGGTAAATTTACTGAAAAGTCGCCATTTAAGCCAAATTCGCCTTACAGCGCCTCTAAAGCTTCTGGTGATTTACTATGCAGATCATATATTAAAACCTATAACCTGCCTGTAATCGTAACTCACAGCTGTAATTTTTACGGGCCATACCAATATCCGGAAAAGTTGATACCTTTATTCATCACCAACCTATTAGAAAATAAAAAGGTTCCTTTATATGGCGATGGCCAAAATGTAAGAGAATGGATTTATGTTTTAGACCATTGCTGGGCTATTGATTTTATTCTTCATAAAGGAAAATTTGGCGAAGTTTATAACATCGGTTCCAGTGTAGAAAAAAAGAATGTTGATATCACTAAAATAGTTTTAACCGAACTTGGTTTTGATAAAAAAATGATAGAAAATGTTGATGACAGGCTTGGGCATGATTTAAGGTATGCAGTAGATTTTTCCAAACTAAAAAAATTAGGTTGGCAGCCTGAATATAAGTTTGATGATGCAATTAGGGAAACCATTAGATGGTACAAAAAAAATGATTGGTGGTGGCAGCCGTTAAAGTCTGGCGAATATTTAGAATATTATAAAAAGCAATACGGCAGATTATGAAAATTTTAATACTTGGAGCAAATGGCATGTTGGGGCATGCTTTAATAAATGAACTTGCCAATGAAGATATTTTTGTGGCTGATCTTCCTGAAATTGATATTACTAAAACCGATGATCTAAAGTTGAAAATTAAAGAATGTAAACCGGAAGTTATCATAAATTCAGCTGCTTATACCGATGTTGACGGATGTGAATCTGATAATGAAAAATGCGATTTAATAAACGGTAAAGCAGTTGGCGATTTAGCTAAAATTTGCCATCAGCTTGATATTATCTTGGTCCATTACAGTACTGATTATATTTTTGATGGCAATAATGAAACAGGCTATAAAGAAGAAGACAAACCAAGCCCGATTAACAGTTATGGTAAAAGTAAACTACTGGGCGAGGAATTACTACAAAAAAATAATCAAAAATATTATTTAATAAGAACAGCCTGGCTTTTTGGACTAAACGGTAAAAATTTTGTAAATTCAATTATAGATTTGTCAAAAAGTAAAAAGCAACTTAAGATAGTAGATGATCAGTTTGGCAATCCAACTTATACCAAAGACTTAGCCAAAGCAACATTTAACTTACTTTCAAATAAAAACAAATTTGGCATTTACCATTTAGTGAATTCCGGCAGCTGTAACCGCTACGATCTGGCATTAAAGATTAAAGAAATTAAATTACTTGATTCAGAAATAGTGCCGGCAAGTTCGGCTGAATTTAAACGCCCGGCTGCCAGGCCTAAATTTTCAAAATTAATAAATACAAAACTGCCATCGCTTAGGCCATGGCAAGAAGCAGTGGAAGAATATTTAAAAACTTTAAAATAAAATTTTAGGATGCTAGAAGGTAAGTATTACTAGCATCCTGACATACTAACATTCTAATTCAATTATATGAGAGGAATAATATTATCAGGCGGATCTGCCACCAGGCTAAAACCGTGCACCAAGGTAACCAGTAAGCAATTACTGCCGGTTTATAATAGGCCAATGATTTATTACCCGCTGAATACATTAATTAAAGCGGGGATAAAAGAAATTTTAATAATTGTATCTCCGGAAAGGGCAGGAGATTATCTTAATTTATTAGGAAGCGGCAATAAATTTGGAGTAAAATTTACTTACGAGATCCAGGATGAACCAAAGGGCCTTGCCGAAGCTTTTATAATTGGTGAAAATTTTATAGATGACGACGATGTAACTATGATTTTGGGCGATAATATTTTTGAGGATGATTTTACAGAAGATATTAAAAGCTTTAAATCCGGCGGTAAAATATTTGCTAAAGAGGTTCCAGATCCGGAAAGGTTCGGTATTGTGGAATTTGATGAAAATAAGAAGGCTGTTTCCATAGAAGAAAAGCCAGCTAAACCAAAAAGCAATTACTGTGTAACCGGCTTATATATTTATG
Organism: uncultured Gammaproteobacteria bacterium; assembly: GCA_964588165.1. Classification (GTDB taxonomy): domain Bacteria; phylum Patescibacteriota; class Patescibacteriia; order UBA1558; family UBA10009; genus CAZPMS01. The sequence continues at coordinate 7,355 of CAZPMS010000001.1, read as the reverse complement.
ATTCCAGAGTAGTAAAGGTAGCTAAAGAACTTAAGCCATCAAATAGAGGTGAGATTGAAATCACTGATATAAATAATTACTATTTAAAAAAAGGCGAACTCGATGTGGCCATGGTAAAAGGAGAATGGATAGATGCCGGCACTTTTGATAGTTTGCTTTACGCCCAAAATTTAGCTAAGGAAAAACTTCAGGATAAATTGGTGATCTAAAATTTTTGATATTATAAAAAGATCCTCATTAGTAAGGATCTTTAGTTTGGAAAAAAGCAAGGTATGTTTTGGCTTTATTCTGGATCTAAATCGAGGTCTACATCAACGAATGTTGCTCTTAAAACATCAAGAGGGTTAGTTGTCCAGGGTTTTTTTTGACATTTTTCAGTTTCTAATACAGAGTCTAGTATTCGTATAGCATTTTTATCACTCAAGTACTTCCATTCGTTATCATTTTCATTACTACCACTCTCCTCAATAAATATTGCATCGTTAATAATCGTCATGATCCCAAGTTCATTATCAGAAGAGTCATAAAACGTTAACTCATATCTTGTGACTAAAGAACTACATACAAAATATCCCTTTCTTCTTCCTGGTTTTAGAGCTCTTAGAATATCAAGAGCTTGGGATCCATGTAAAATTTTCGGTGTGAGGTAAACAAAATTTTCGTCTCGACAGCGTTTTACAAGAAAAACACTGGCAACATTAAGTAGAGAGCCCATCTTTCTTTTCTCCTTTTAAAGTGCAATTTAAAGTTATTTTAAGTATATTAAAATAGAATAAAACGGTCAAATTAACTATTGAATTTCTACTTTATAAAAACCAGCCTGGTTATTAAAAGAGGTGATTAGATATAAATAATCTCTTTTTTTGTTTGTAGATATAAAATTTTCCTGTCCTTCTTCTAAATCAAAAAAATCATAAACGTTTCTTTGGTCTCTGCTATCCAATTCATAAATTTTTAGTTTTGACCCGATCACTCCAAAAATATGTGTTGAGTTTGGATGCCAAAAACCGTTTTTAATTTTTTGGCTTGTCCTTTCCAGTAAAACTTCTTCTTCTGATTCAGGGTAATAAGCCCATAATTCTGAATTATTCCAATAAACCAATTGGTTATTGTGCCATTTAAAATCTTCCACATCTTTAATTACCGAAGAAACAGGCTGTTGGCTGTTGGCAAGATCCAATAAATAAACAAGCTTTTGGCTGGCATCAAAAAGAACCAAATTATTTTTTGTTTTATAAAATTGATAATCAGTTGAGTAGGGGATGCTAAAAACTGTTTCTTGTTGGTTGCCCGTTAGTACTTTTAAATAGTAAGTGCCCAAATCTTGAGCGATATAGAATAGATCGTTTTTGTATTGCTCGTAATTTAAAACATACTCATCTAAAATCTTCTCAGTTTCCTGTGAAATAATATCAATCCGGTAAAGCTGGCTGTTATTTTCACCAATTAATAAATTATCGTTTAAATGATGCCATTTAATCTGGTCCATTGATAAAGAAGTAATTTCTGAAAGGGCTATATAATAATCCGGCTGCCCGATATTTAATATTAAAAATTTTCCGTTTTCTTTAATTAAAAGCTTCCTATTTGTATAAGACCAGGAGATTATTTCAATATCTTTATTTGCTCTGGCCTTATATAATTCAATAAAATCATCGCTTAGCATATTATAAATCCAGATTGTGTTATTAGCCCCATCATCTTCCAATAATGCGATTAATTGTTTGTTATAAGAAGGCTTAAATATATTAAAATTCCCTTGTAAAAGAAGATTGGCTTTAATCTCTGTTTTAAAAAGTGAAACATCCTCTATAAAAGTTGTCATTTGAGGATAAATTTCCAAGTTTTTTTGCCAGCTTCGGTAGCCCTCTTTTTGTATCCTAACGTTGTAGTTTTTTGGCAGAAGCCTTGTTATTTGTGTTGGTGTTTCTTTTTTATATTTTTCATCATTAATAAAAATTTCGGCATCTTTAGGAAATGATTTTATAAAAAATACGCCGGTTTTTTCCAAAGTGTTTTTTTGCCAATTATATTTATAACCTAAAGAAAATAAAATTAAAATTGGCGAAACAATTAAAAAAAGCGCCAAAAAAAATAACATTAATATCCTTCTTGAACTCTGTTCCATATAAGTTGATTTATTAAGCAAAAAATATTACAATATCAGTAATATTTATTTATTGTATAACAATAATACAATGTCTTACTATATAATTCAAGGTAAACAAAAGCTTTCCGGCAAGGTTAGGGTAAATTCCTCCAAAAATGCTGCTGTTGGGCTGCTTTGCGCTTCTTTATTAAATAAGGGGATAACCAAGCTATACAATTTTCCAAGCCTTGAAGAAACAAAAAGAGTTATGGAAGTTTTGGAAAGCATAGGCGTTAAATTCACCTGGGAAAATAAAAGGACACTTTTAATATCACCACCTAAAAAAATAAGGCTTGCTTCTATTAATTATAAATCTGCCTCCAAAACCAGAAGCGTACTTTTGCTACTGGGGCCATTAATCCATAAATTTAAAAGATTCAGGCTACCTAAACAAAGCGGATGCAAACTTGGTTCCAGAACTGTAAGGCCACATCTTTACGCTTTAGAAAGTTTTGGCGTAAATATAAAATCAACTTCAAAATATTACAACATAAGCCGCGGGCAAAAAATTAACTCCGAGGATATTATTCTTTATGAATCCGGCGATACCGTAACCGAAAATGCCATAATGGCCGCTGCTCTTACTCCTAAAAAAACAGTAATTAGATATGCTTCGGCTAACTACCAGGTTCAAGAACTTTGTTTTTATTTAGAACAACTGGGAATTAAAATAGAAGGCATCGGCACAACTATCCTAACTATCTATGGAAAAAAATCTGTCAAAACCAGTGCCGAATATACTCTGGCCGAAGATCCAATAGAAGCCATGATGTTTATTTCTTTAGCTGCCACCACTAACTCGCGATTAGTAATTAAAGGATGTCCTATAAACTTTTTACAGCTGGAACTTTCTAAACTGGCTAAAATGGGCTTTAAATATAAAGTAACTAAAAAATATCTTTCAAAAAATAAGCGGACTAATTTAATTGATATTAAAACAAGACCATCTAAGCTAATAGCTTTAGAAGAAAAAATCTATGGCAGGCCTTATCCCGGTTTAAATATAGATAATCTGCCTTTCTTTGTTCCTATTGCCACAAAGGCCCAAGGCAGGACATTAATCCACGATTGGGTTTATGAAAACAGGGCCATTTATTACTCCGAGCTGGCTCGGCTAGGTGCTAAAATAACTTTAGCAGATCCACACAGAGTTTATATAGACGGACCAACTTCATTAAAAGGCAATGAAATTGTTTGCCCTCCAGCTCTAAGGCCTTCAGTTATTATTTTAATTGCTATGTTGGCTGCCAAGGGAGAGTCAATACTAAGGAATACTTATTCAATTGATAGGGGGTACGAAGAGCTTGATAAACGGCTAATTAAGCTTGGTGCAAAAATACAAAAATTTGAAAATTAACTAAAAAAAAATGAATACAAATTTAGAGCAAGAATCACCACAAGCATATCAAACCAAATCAAAAGCTAATCTGATTATTTATATTATTGTTATAATTATTATTATAATTACTTTTTTTATTGGTATTGTTGTAGGCTTAAATAAGCAAATCAGCGATATAAACGGCTTAGGAGATGTTTCCTCAACCGGCAGGGTTTTAAATACAGATAGCTTGCCCGATTATTTAACCAAAGATGTTAACTTTAAAATATTTTGGAAAGTTTGGGATATTATAAAAAATAAATATGTAGACAGGGACCAAATAACAGATGCCCAACTTTTCTATGGCGCCCTAAGAGGTGCAGTTGCTTCGTTAAATGACCCTTATTCTATATTTTTAAACCCGGAAGGTTCAAAAGAATTTAATGATGAATTAAACGGCAAGTTTGAAGGCATAGGTGCAGAGATAGGCATGAGAAACGATATACTCACCATAATTTCTCCACTACAGGATTCACCGGCAGAAAAAGCCGGCTTAAAATCATTAGATAAGATAATGGAAATTGATGGCATTAATACTATAGGCATGAGCTTAGACCAAGCAGTTAACTTAATTAGGGGAGACAAAGGAACAGAAGTTATCTTAACTATTGCCAGAGATGGGGTAAATGAATTTAAAAAAATAACTGTAATCCGCGACACTATAAAAATTAAAAGTGTAACCCTGCAAGATAAAGAAGGCTACTCATATATAAAGGTAACCAACTTTAATTCTGATACTTCTTCTGCCTTTTTTGACATAGTTAACCAAGTTATCCAACAATCTCCAAAGGGTATAATCTTGGATTTAAGAAATAACCCGGGCGGTTTCTTGGATACCGCAATAGACCTTTCCGGCTATTGGGTGCCTAAAGAAGAGATTGTGGTTAAAGAGGAATTTAACGATCCAGATTTAAACCAAAATTTCTTTTCTTCTGGCAATGCCCAGCTTAAAGAATTTAATACGGTAATTTTAGTAAACCAAGGTTCCGCTTCTGCTTCAGAAATTGTTTCCGGGGCACTGCAAGATCATGAACTTGCCACTATTGTAGGAGAAACTACCTTTGGCAAAGGTTCTGTACAAGAGCTGGAAAAATTATCCGATGGCTCTTCCATTAAAATTACAATTTCCAGGTGGGTAACGCCTTTTGGCAGAACAATTGATAAAAACGGCATTATCCCTGATATTGAAATTGAACTAACCCAAGAAAACTACGATAATGGTGAAGATCCCCAATTGGATAAAGCCTTGGAAATTCTAAACAACAATTTGGAATTCTAACAAAAATATATATGTCAAAGACGGCTAAATTAAAAATTTCCGGTGCAGTACAGGGAGTCGGCTTAAGATATACCATAACTCAATATGCCAAAGAAAATGATTATAAAGGCTGGGTAAGAAACGAACCTGATGGCACTGTTATTTGTTGTTTAGAATGCGGGGAGGAAAAATTAAATAAGTTTATTGATTGGCTTAAGGGGAATAAATCAATTCCAGGCATTAACCAAGTGCAGGCTAATTGGGAAGAATCAGATATGGAGCATGAAGATTTTATGATAAGATATTAGGATGAAAATAATTTTAACCAAAAACGTGCCAAATTTAGGCACTAAAGGAGATATTAAAAATGTCAGCGAAGGCTACGTCAGAAATTTTTTGTTTCCCCAAAAGTTGGCCATAATTGCAACAGAAATGGCAATACAGGAACTTCAAAAAAAATCTAAAAACAAAGTTTCTGGGGATGCCAAAAAAATGGATGAAGATTCAGCTTTATTAAACAAAATAAATAATAAAGAAATTATAATTAAAGCTAAAACTTCAACCAAAGGCACTTTATTTAAAGCAATTACCGAAAAAGATGTTGCTCTGGAAATTAAACGCCAACTAGGGTATAATATTGATGAAAAAGATATACGCCTTGATCAACCGTTAAAAATTGTAGGCGCATTTAAAGCCATTATTAAAAAACAGAAAAATACAGCTGAGTTATTAATAAAAATTATTGAACTGCTTGATGGTAAAAAAACAAACTAAATATATTTTTGTCTCCGGGGGAGTGCTCTCCGGATTAGGCAAAGGGGTCTGCGCCGCATCCGTTGGCTACCTGTTGCAGAACAGGGGTTATGATGTCGGCGTTATTAAATGTGAAAACTATTTAAATGTTGATTCCGGCACCATAAATCCCATAGAACATGGCGATGCTTTTTTGTGTGAAGACGGCCTAGAAGCTGATATGGATTTGGGAACCTATGAAAGATTCTTTAATCTAGAAATGGGCCAAAGAAATTTTACCACCATGGGACAAATTTATAAAACCGTTATAGATAGAGAACGTTCTTTTGGATATGATGGCGAGGATGTAGAAGCAATTCCACATGTTTCTGACGAAATTATAAGAAGGATAAAGCAGGCCGGCACAGGTAAAGATATAATTATCATAGAACTGGGCGGAACTGCCGGTGAATACCAAAATATGCTTTATTATGAAGCTTGCAGGCTAATGAAGGCAGAAATGCCGGGAATGGTTGTAAATATCCATGTTTCTTACGTACCTCTGCCAGGGCATATTGGCGAACCTAAAACTATGCCTACCCAACTTTCTATGAGAACCGTTATGAGCATGGGCCTGATGCCTGAATTTTTAGTATTAAGATCGGAATCCACTTTAGATAAAAGAAGAAGATATTTACTGGGCTTAAAAACCAGTGTGCCGGGCGATAACGTTATTATGGCTCCCGATCTGGAATCTATTTATGAACTACCAATACTATTTGCCAAGCAGGAATTTGATAAAAAAATCCTGAAATATTTCGGCTTAAATTTAAGAAAACAATCATTAGGAGAGTGGAAAAAACTTGTCAGGAAAATAAAGTCAGCCAAAAAGAAAAAAATAAATGTGGTTATTGCAGGTAAATACATTGCCACGGGTGATTATGAACTTCTGGATTCTTACGCGGCTTTAATTGAAGCCATTAAACATGCCTGCTGGAACTTAAATACAGATTTAAATTTAAAATTTGTTAATACAGAAGAAATTGAAAAAGAAGGCGCAAAATTAATTGGCAAAGCAAACGCTATCATAGTTCCAATTGGCTGGGGCAATAGGGGAGCAGAAGGTAAAATTATGGCAATTAAATACGCCCGAGAGAAAAAAATTCCTTACCTGGGCTTATGTTACGGCATGCAACTTGCCTGTGTAGAATTTGCCCGTAATGTGGCTGGTTTAAAAAAGGCCAATACAAAAGAGATTGATCCAGACACCCAATATCCAATTATCCACGATATTCCAATGACAGAAAAATACCAAGTAATAAAAGGCAAAGGCACTTCTATGAGGCTGGGTGCCTATGACTGCTATTTAAAAGAAGAAACTCTAGCTTCCCATATTTATCAAAAACATAACCAAGGTGAATTAGTATCAAATGCCAAAAAGAAATCCGGTAAAATTAAAGCTGAGGGTAATTTAAAAATTTCCGAAAGGCATAGGCACAGATTTGAATTCAATAATGAGTATAGAGAAAAGTTAGAAAAAGCCGGCTTAATTATTTCCGGTACCTCACCAGATGACTTTTTTGTGGAAATGATAGAACTGCCTAAAAAAATGCACCCTTTCTTTATTGCCACCCAAGGCCATCCGGAGTACAAATCCAAACCTTTAAATCCTCATCCAATGTTTTTAGAGTTTATAAAAGCCGGTTTAAAAAATAAATAAATTGACTTATAATAAAAAGTAGGCTATATTATGCCTGCTTTTAGAATATTTAAATATTTTATTGTTCGGGGATCGTCTAATGGTAGGACACCTGGTTTTGGTCCAGGCAATCGGGGTT